>NZ_PAQR01000005.1 GCF_002709775.1 Thalassospira sp. | reverse complement strand
AATGCCCAGAATTCCGATCCAGGCGGTCAGCGGGATTTCACGTAATCTCATCGCGGATGCCTCAGTCTCGGATTGGCGACAATGGCGACGATATCGGCCGCCATGTTGAGCAGGATATACACCGCCGCAAAGATCAGGCCACAGGCCTGCACAACGGGCATGTCACGCACTGTCACGGCATCAACCATATACTGGCCCATACCCGGATAGACGAAGACAACCTCGACCACGACAACACCAACCACGAGATAGGCAAGGTTAAGCGCCACCACGTTGACGATCGGGGCAATGGCGTTCGGTGCTGCGTGTTTGACAATCGCCTTGAACGCGCCAAGGCCTTTAAGCTCGGCCGTCTCCATATAGGCCGATGACATGACGCTGATGATCGCTGCACGCGTCATGCGCATCATGTGGGCCAGAACAACCATCACAAGGGTGGCTGTCGGCAAGGCAATTGCCGCCAGTCGTTCCGACCAGGGCATATTGTCATAAACCGTGGACGGGAAGGTCGCGCCCCCCATCTGAACGGCAAAGAACACGATCAGGATATAACCGATAAAGAATTCCGGCAGCGAGATCGCCGCAAGCGAGACCACGTTGATCACGCGATCCGGAATGCGGTTGCGATAGTGAACTGCAACCATGCCAAGACCAACCGCAAGCGGGACGGAAATTGCTGCAGCAAAGAAGGCCAGGAACAGCGAGTTGCCAAGACGTTTGGTGATCTGTTCGGTCACCGGCGCGCCACTGGCCCAGCTATTGCCAAAGTCGCCTTGGACAACCCCGCCAAGCCATTCGAAATAGCGCGTGGTGATCGGGCGATCCAGACCAAGGTCTTCGCGGATATTGGCAATCGACTGCGGTGTTGCAGACTGCCCAAGATAGGTTTCGGCGAAATCACCCGGAAGGGCTTCAACGCCAGCAAAAATCAGGACTGAAACAGCCCAGAGCAACAACACACTCAAGCCCAGTCGTTCGGCAATCAGTACCGATAACGGATGGGTTTCTTTCAGTCTGTGTCGTGCGGCTCGCACGCCGGCCAAAGGACTGGCCATGAACACATACTCCCCTAATTGGCCTGAACGGAAATTCAAGACGGGTGGGACGGCAAAGGGTGTTTTGCCTCCATCTGGAAATTTCGATCAGACCATGTGTCAAACAAACAGGCGAACAACAAGACGGGGACCACGGCCCAAAAGGCCGTGATCCCGCAAGTCTTCAGTCAAAGGAATGCAAGGCACTCCGACGAATTAGCTGTTGAGCCACAGACGCGTCGCAACATAACCGTTCGACATGTCATTACCGATGTCATCGACAAAGCCGGAAACGTTGGTCGTGGTTGCGTTCACGAAGTCGTTGAACATCGGCAGGATCAGACCACCGGTGTCACGGACCATCAGCGCCATGTCGTGGTACATTTCCTTACGCTTGGCCTGGTCGAGTTCCGCACGTGCTTCAAGAAGGATCTTGTCGAACTCGGTATTGAAGAAGCGGGTGTCGTTCCAGTCAGCGCTCGACAGATAGGCGGTCGAGTACATCTGGTCCTGGGTCGGACGACCACCCCAGTAAGAGGTCGAGAACGGCTGAACGTTCCAGACGTTCGACCAGTAACCGTCACCCGGCTCACGTTTGATTTCGATGTCGATACCGGCTTTTTTCGCGGTTTCCTGATACAGGACCGCAGCATCAACGGCACCCGGGAAGGCCACGTCGGACGTACGCAACAGAACCGAACCGTCATGGCCGGACTTCTTGAAGTGGAAGGCTGCCTTGTCCGGATCATATGCGCGCTGCTCGATTCCTTCCGGGAACAGGGCATAGGTTTCGTTGATCGGGAAATCGTTACCGACCTTGCCGTAACCGCCAAGGATCTTTTCGACCATGGTTTCGCGGTCCATCGCATATTTCAGCGCCAGACGCAGGTCGTTGTTATCGAACGGTGCGGTGTTGCAATGCATGATGAAGACATAGTGGCCGCGACCCGAAGTGGTCTGAATTTCGACATTCGGTGCACGCTTGAGAAGGCCAACGGTCTTCGGATCAACGCGGTTGATGAAGTGAACCTGACCCGATGACAGGGCTGCCATACGTGCGGTCGCGTCGTTCATCACGATCATTTCGACGGAATCAACAAAGCCGCGATCGGTGCGCCAGTCATTTTCGTTTTTAACAAACGTTGCGCGCACGCCGGCTTCGAAATTGTCGATCTTGAACGGGCCGGTACCGATACCGGCATTCGGGTTGTCATAACCACCACCCGGCTGGATCACGAGGTGGTAGTCACTCAGCAACAGCGGAAGGTCGGCATTGCCTTCAGACAGCGTCAGAACAAGGTCGCCGCCCTTGTTTTCGATGCCCTTGATCGAGCCCAGAACACCCAGCGCGCCGGACTCGGACTTTTCGTCGGTGTGGCGGTTCAGGGTTTTGACAACATCGTCGATGGTCAGTTCTGCGCCATCATGGAACTCGACACCCTTGCGGATTTTGAACGTCCAGACCGATGCATCTGCATTCGGTTCCCAGGATTCTGCAAGCGACGGAACGGCAAGGCCGCTGGTCGGATGCGATTCAACCAGGGTGTCACCCCAGTTGCGGTTCATGGCAAAGGTGAATTGCGAAGAAGATTTTGCCGGATCAACAACGTCGGTCGAAGAGCCGCCCTGAAGGCCAAGTTTCAGATGCCCGCCGCGTTTGGGTTCCTGCGCCATGGCCGACTTGCCATAGAGGCTTGTGGCTGCAGCAAGGGTCAGGCCGGCGGCCATCGAACGGCCGATGAATTCACGACGGTTCATTTCATGTGCGGTGACGCGTGACGCGAAATGCTTGATAGGGTCAGTCATCCCTGTTCCTTCTCTGATGCTTTTGGTCTTGTTGAATTATTTAAATGGTGTGGCAGTACCTGCCCGCGATTTGGTTGTGCTTGGTTTTGCGGGTTTGGGTGTCGTTCGGACACAAACGGGCATGCAGCAAAAAGACGTGCTGTTGCGCCATGTCACCGTTTTGCACAGTTTGTGAACTCCCCCGTTTGGCCACAATAAATTTCCCCTTTCGGGTGTGTGCACGGCCATGGATGGTTGCCTCTGACGAGGTGCATCCAGCAAATATGTTCGCTCCGAACCAATGATGTCCGGGCGCGAAAGCACATGTTGTGTGGGACAGACAGTGCACAAATCGCGCACATCGTGACACGAGTTTGGGGCCTGCATCAAGCCAAGTGCGCGGTGCAGTATGTTTTTTCGGCATCCGGGGATAGATTTCTGGTCGCAAATCTTCTCTGAAAAATAGAATAGATATCCGATGGATTTTTCCAAGAAACGCCTTGCCTGATAAGGGGTTTACAGGTGGGGAAACCGCTGTCGCACTTGGCGTGATCTTCGTATGAAAAAAAAATTAAAATTTTCGGGTTCGAACATCAAAAATGCCCATCAAGGGCCTGGTTGGGCCTGTTGGCAAATCAAAAAATAATCGCTTTGACGATTCGACGAGAAGCCCAGAGTTGCACTGGAAACAGCGTAATTTTCACGAACAAATATTGTCAAATATGACGCACAAGTTTTGCAGCAAATATTGCAGTAATGTTTGTGTGCACTTTCGAAAGTGCCTTTTTGATTTTGATGACCGTCGATGTTAGGCTCTGAGCGCTACCCTGATATTTTGTGAAATCATGAAGTTCAGGGGTGGTGCACATAACGGAGGAATGAATGTATCAGAAGATGCTCGTGCCTGTCGATTTGGCCCACGTTGATAAATTGGATAAAGCAATTAAAACGGCGGTCGATCTAGCCAAGCATTACAAGGCCGAGATAAGCCTTCTCGGTGTCGGTACCAACACACCGTCATCGGTTGCGCATACACCGAAGGAATTTGAACAGAAACTGCAGGCATTTGCCGAGGATCTGGCGTCCAAACACGGTGTAAGCACCAAGGCCGTTACCCACATTTCGCATGATCCCGCGGTGGATCTTAGCAAGGAACTTGTCGCCAAGGCCGACGAACTGGGCGCTGACGTCATTGTCATGGCATCGCATGTGCCCGGTATTGCCGACCACATTTTTGCGTCTCATGGCGGATATGTGGCGTCTCACTCGGATCTTTCCGTATTCCTCGTGCGTTAGGGAATACGAACGAACAATTTTACGGCTAGGGGTAGCTGTATATTCATTTAACCTAGGGAGTTTCAAATGGGGTCTGAAGCTGACACGGGCATTGAAAGCCCGGACGGTGCAGCGAACCCGATTGATACAGAATATGAAATCGGGCAGGACAATATCCAGGCAGAGATCGGGCCATTTGGATTGGATGTCCATAACCCGGTCTTTCTGATTTCGGGTCTTGCAATTGTTGCTTTCGTCTTTCTTACCCTGGCCTTTCAGGAAAGTGTCGGGCCGATGTTCAACGACCTGCGTGGTTGGCTGACATCGTCGCTTGACTGGTTCTTCCTGTCTGCGGCCAACGTATTTGTCGTGTTGTGTCTGTTCCTGATTGTTTCACCGCTTGGCCGTGTGCGCCTTGGCGGTGCGGACGCAACACCGGATTATTCCTATTCCGGCTGGTTTGCCATGCTGTTTGCTGCAGGCATGGGCATTGGTCTGATGTTCTATGGCGTGTCTGAACCGATTTCGCATTTCACGTCCTCGATGGGCGGGATTTCGGTCGGCGATGATGGCATGCGTACCGACTGGGCGCCGCTGGGTGCTGCTGCCGGTGATACGGATGCTGCCTTCGATCTTGGCATGGCTGCGACCATCTTCCACTGGGGGCTGCACCCTTGGGCGATCTATGCCACGGTGGCGCTCGCACTGGCGCTGTTTTCGTTTAACAAGGGTCTTCCGCTGACCGTTCGTTCGATCTTCTATCCGATCTTTGGCGAGCGCGTCTGGGGTTGGACCGGTCATATCATTGATATTCTGGCCGTGTTTGCGACCCTGTTTGGTCTTGCGACCTCGCTTGGTTTCGGCGCGGAACAGGCCAATGCCGGGCTTGATTACCTGTTTGGCATTTCTGTTTCCGATACCTCGAAGGTCTTCCTGATCATCGGGATTACCGGCGTGGCACTGATTTCGGTTCTGGCTGGTCTGGATGCAGGGGTTAAACGCCTTTCGGAGATCAACATGATCCTGGCAGCCCTTCTGCTGCTGTTTGTTGTGGCGGTTGGCCCGACGATGGAAATCATTACTGGTTTCTTCTCAAGCCTGCTTTCCTATGCGGAGTATCTGCCGGCGCTTTCGAACCCGATCGGTCGTGATGATGCCAACTTCAGCCAGGGCTGGACGTCCTTCTATTGGGCGTGGTGGATTTCCTGGTCACCGTTTGTCGGCATGTTCATCGCACGTGTTTCGCGTGGCCGTACGGTCCGTGAATTCATCACCTGCGTTCTGATCATTCCGTCGCTGGTTTGTGTCCTGTGGATGACTGCCTTTGGCGGTACCGCCGTTCACATGGTGACCGAAGGCGTTTCGTCGATTGCCGAAGCCGGTCTGCCGATCAAGCTGTTCACCATGCTTGACCAGCTTCCGATGCAAGCCATCACGTCCTTCATCGGCATTGTCCTTGTGATCGTGTTCTTTGTGACCTCGTCTGACTCCGGTTCGCTCGTGATTGATACCATCACGGCAGGCGGCAAGGTCGACGCACCTGTTCCGCAGCGTGTGTTCTGGTGCACCTTCGAGGGGCTGGTCGCAATTGCACTGTTGCTTGGCGGTGGTCTCGGCGCATTGCAGGCAATGGCCGTATCGACGGGCTTCCCGTTTGCGATTGTGCTGCTGTTTGCCTGCTACTCGATCATTCAGGGTCTGCGCTCTGAACCCAAGGCGGTTGGCGCGAACTCCGAAGCGACCGAAAGCAAAGACTAAAATATCGACATTTATGTATCGCGGCGATCTGATCGCTGCGATACATCGTCAAACGAAAGGGGCACCATTTGGTGCCCCTTTTTGCTGTGCGCAACATGCTGCGCTGAAATCTGTACCTGGAATGTTCAGGGTGCAGTGGAAGTCAGCTCGATCACGACGTTGCCGGCGCTGTCTTTGAGAACCAGGTTGCCATCGACCATGTCCCAACTGTTGACCAGAACAAGCGCACCGCTAAAGGCACTTTCGATCCGCATGGCTTCTTCTGCGATACAGAACTTCCGTGTCATGGCAAGCTGCGCAACACCAAGCGACGCTCCGGATTGCTCGTAGCCGCCGGAATACTGATTGCAGCCGGCATTGCCAGAAACCATGCCATCGGCGGAAAAGGTGGCGGTTGCCATTGCAGTTTCTGTCGGCGACAGGGTGCCATTGCCGTCTTTGACCTGCACCAGATGCCATTCCTGACCGGCAACATCTGACCACGGTGTGTTCATTGTGCTGGTTGATGTCGCGCTGCAGGCTGCAAGCAACAGCGACGAGGCCAGAGCGACTGATGAAACGATTGCGTGCTTTGCCCGATGCATTTCCGATTTCCTGTTCTGCGTGTTCCGTGATGGGCAACACTGCCATCTGTGCGTGGAATGAGGATAGCACATTTTAAATGTCGATTGGCCAAACGTGGTGTCGGTGTGCGCTGCAATGAAAACGCCTTTGCGCGCGGGCATGGCTTGCGGCTATGGTGAGTTTCCCTTTGGCGCAGGATCCGTGCGCCGATACAGCCCCAGTTTCAAAGCCAAGGTCACCAGACGATGAAGATTTCCCTCAAAGATGCCCACGCGCTTGTGTGTGAAACGCTGATGCGCTGCAACGTGCGGGCGGATAATGCCGCATCGGTCGCGACTGCGTTGGTCAATGCCGAGGCATCTGGCCAGGGTGGACATGGATTTCGTCGGGTGCCGGCCTATTCCGCACAGGCAAAGATCGGCAAGGTCGATGGCATGATCAGTCCGGTCTTTGAAAAGCCCGTACCCGGTGTGTTGCGCATTGATGCGCAGCATGGCTTTGCCTATCCGGCCCTTGATCTGATGATGGAACATCTGCCGGATATGGCGCGCAGTCAGGGGATCGCGATTGCATCAATCCATCGATCGCACCATGCAGGTGTTATGGGCTTGACCGTCGAACGCCTTGCCGAGCAGGGATTGGCAGCCATGATGTTTGCCAATGCGCCCGCTGCAATGGCGGCATGGGGTGGTCGCCGTCCGATGTTTGGTACAAACCCGATTGCCTTTGGCGTGCCGGTTGGTGATGCCGGTGATCCGATCATTATTGACCTCGCCCTTTCAAAGGTTGCCCGCGGCAAGATCATGGCGGCCCGACAAAAGGGCGCGGAGATTCCCGATGACTGGGCGCTTGATGTCGATGGCAATCCGACAACGGACGCCCAAAGGGCGCTGGATGGCACGATGATCCCGGCCGGTGGTGTAAAGGGTGCAGCCCTTGCCATGATGGTCGAGCTTCTGGCCGCCGGTTTGACCGGTGCACAGTTCGGTCATCAATCCTCGTCGCTTTTTGATGACAAGGGTGCGCCGCCTGCATTGGGCCAGTTGATCATCGCAATCGATCCGATGGCAACCGGCGGGGCCGGGGTAATGGATCACCTTGCCAGCATCGCAAACGAGATCGCCGCCGAAGAAGGCGTGCGCTTGCCCGGCCGTCGTGGCAAGCAAGCCCGTGCACTTGCCGAAGCCGAGGGGCTTGATGTCGAAGACGACATCATCGATACGATCAATGGCATCAAATAAAGATTTCCGATTTTAAAGAGTAAACCGGACCTGCGGATTTCACGGTTGGTTATTTATTTTTGCAAACTCTTGGGATGCGGAATTACTCACACAAATATGATGCCAATTTGTGTGAATGTTACAGAAAGTCGTTCATTTTTCGATATGAACGCTGTTTTCAATATTTGATGTATAGACAAGTTTGATTGTTGTCGGGGCGATATGCGCCGCGTAATCATCGAACTGTAACATCAGTGTCACCGTAGAGTCGCGGTTTGTGCGTAGCTTCTTGATCCAGCGAAACACATTCAGGCGACTCTTTGATGCTGGTTGTAGATATCTCTGGACTGAACAAAAGCTTTACCCGCGACAAGCGCGCTCTTAGGGACGTGAAACTGCAGGTACGTGAAGGCGAAATGGTCGCCCTGATCGGCGCATCAGGTTCAGGCAAATCCACTTTGATCCGTCATATTGCTGGTCTGTTGCGCGGGGATCGCGATGGCGGCAAGATCGCTGTGTTTGGTGAAACTATTCAGGAAAATGGGCGGATTTCACGCGGGGCACGCAAAGTACGTTCTGAAATCGGTGTTGTTTTCCAGCAGTTCAATCTGGTCAGCCGTCTTTCGGTTCTCACCAACGTTCTGATGGGGCTTTTGGGTCGTGTTCCGGCATGGCGCGGGTCGCTTGGCCTGTTTACCAAGGCCGAAAAGATGCGCGCCATGAGTGCGCTGCATCGCGTTGGCATTGATGCCCATGCTGCCAAAAAGGCTCGTAACCTTTCAGGTGGTCAGCAGCAGCGCGCAGCAATTGCACGCACCATCACACAGGGTGCCCGCCTTATTCTTGCTGACGAGCCGATCGCATCGCTTGATCCGGCATCCTCGCGCAAGGTGATGAATACGCTTGATCGTGTGAACCGCGAAGACAACGTCACCGTCATCGTATCGCTTCATCAGGTTGATTACGCCAAGGACTACTGCAAACGCACCATCGCCATGCGCGATGGTGAAGTTGTTTTTGACGGACCGTCAACCGAACTGACGCCGCAATTCCTGCAGGAATTGTACGGCGAACATTCTTCCGAGCTTTTTGCCGATGGTGCGACGGAGGCCGCAGCGCCTGCCTCAAAACCCGTCGCAGAAAAGGACCTGGCTGTCGCAACAAGCTAGCCGGGCCAGTTGTCATGACTGCCTTACCTTCTCGAAACATGTCCAAATCTATTCTGACAGGGGACTTCTAATGAACGTTAAGACAATCGCATCCGCAGCATTTGCGGCCACGATGCTGGCATCCGTCGTTGCCAAAGCCGATGTAGAATTCAAGCCGCTGGAGCAGGATCCGGAAAGCCTTGTTTTCGGCATCATTTCCACGGAATCGACTTCCAACCTTAAAGCTCAGTGGCAGCCGCTGATCGACGACATGTCCGAAGCACTCGACATGGAAGTCGAAGCGTTCTTCGCACCGGACTATGCCGGCATCATCGAGGGCATGCGTTTTGGCAAGGTTCACGTTGGCTGGTTCGGCAACAAGTCCGCGATGGAAGCTGTTGACCGTGCGGGTGGCGAAATCTTCGTTCAGACCTCCAAATCCGATGGTTCGAACGGTTACTATTCCCACATCATCACCCAGGCTGATAACGACAAGCTGAACTCGCTTGAAGATCTTCTGAAATGTGATGGTTCGCTGAACTTCGGTATCGGTGATCCGAACTCGACCTCGGGCTTCCTGGTTCCGTCCTACTATGTGTTTGCACAGAACGGTGCTGATCCGAAAGAGTGCTTCAAGACTGTTCGCAACGCGAACCACGAAACCAACCTGATGGCGACTGCCAATGCACAGGTTGATGCCGCTGCCAACAACTCCGAGCAGCTTGCACGTACCCAGATGAACAAGCCGGAAGTCACCGAAAAGGTCAAAGTGATCTGGACCTCGCCGCTGATCCCGTCTGACCCGATGGTGTATCGCAAAGACATGTCGCGTGAACTGAAATCACGCATCAAGGCATTCTTCCTCGGTTATGGCCGCTTTGGCGATGTTGAAGGTGCCAAGGAAGTTCTCGCCAACAACTCTGATGGCATGGGCCTCTTCATGGAAAGCTCCAACGCGCAGCTTTATCCGATCCGTCAGCTTGCACTGTTCAAAGACAAGCTGAAAATTCAGAACACCGAAGAGCTTTCTGATGAAGAGAAAGCAAAACGTGTTGCTGAGATCGACGAGAAACTTGCTGAGCTCGACATTCTGGTTTCCTACCAGTAATCGGACTTTCGACGGGGAGTGCACGCATCGTGCGCTCCCTGTTTGCTTTTACTTCCGGGATTTAAATGATGAACAGCAGCATTTCTTCGACATCATCTGTCGCAACGGAGCTCCCGCCGCGTGATCTGAAACGCTCGGCCTCAAGCTTCCTGCTTTGGGCGGTTATCCTTGGTCTTCTGGCTATGTCGTGGGAGGGCGCGGACATGCGTCCGATGACGCTGTTTGAAAACAGCGGCAACATGGTCGACTTCGCCGAGGGCTTCTTCCCGCCGGACTTTCTGATGTGGAAGATGTATGTCGAAGAAATGTGGATCACCATCCAGATCGCGATCTGGGGTACAGCACTTTCCATCGTGTGTTCCATCCCGTTTGGTATTCTTTCCTCTGAAAACATCGTGCCGTTCTGGGTCTATCAGCCGGTTCGTCGTTTGATGGACTCCTTCCGTGCGATCAACGAAATGGTCTTTGCCATGCTGTTCGTTGTTGCGGTCGGGCTTGGTCCGTTTGCCGGTGTCCTGGCGCTTTGGATTCACACCACGGGTGTTCTTGCCAAACTCTTTTCCGAGGCGGTCGAGGCAATTGATCCTGAACCGGTCGAAGGCATTCGGGCGACCGGTGCCAATGCCCTTCAGGAAGTTATTTTTGGCGTCATCCCGCAGGTTCTGCCGCTGTGGATTTCCTATTCGCTCTATCGCTTTGAATCGAATGTGCGCTCCGCAACGGTGCTTGGCATTGTGGGGGCCGGTGGTATCGGCATGGTGCTTTGGGAATATATCCGCGGTTTCTATTACGCCGAAACGGCCGCCGTCATGATCATCATCATCATTTCTGTCAGCCTGCTCGACATGGGTTCGCAGCGTCTGCGCAAACTGGTGACCTGATCGATGGGGTTCAAGATCACGCAGGCCAAACCGGCGATGAAGGCATTGTCGGAACGGCCAACGATTGATGACAGTGCGATTGTTGTCGATTGCGACATGGGGGTCTGGACCGAAGTCGGTGCACGCACCTCCATGCGCGAAACGAAAATGGATGATTATTCCTATGTCGTGAATGACAGCGAGATCATCTACTCTGATATAGGCAAGTTCGTAAACATCGCCGCGCATACGCGCATCAACCCGGGACAGCATCCGATGGACCGGGCCTCGATGCATCATTTCCAGTATCGTTCCAGCGCCTATGAACTGGGTGAAGACGATCGTGCCTTCTTTGACTGGCGCCGTGAAAAGCGTGTTCGTCTTGAACATGATGTCTGGATCGGGCACGGGGCGATTGTGCAAGGTGGTGTGACCATCGGCATCGGTTCTGTTGTTGGTTCCGGTGCGGTGGTGACCAAGGATGTCGCGCCCTACACGATTGTGACGGGCATTCCGGCCGCCCCCCTTCGTCCAAGGTTTGAGGCCGACATCGTCGATGCCCTGCTGCGCATTCGCTGGTGGGACTGGTCGCACGAAATGCTGCGCGAAAGATTGCAGGATTTCCGCAAGCTTTCGGTTCGTGATTTCTGCCTGAAATACGATACCGTCTAAGCAATCGGACTTTCTCAGTGATAAGATCCGCGCCGGAGGTTAGTCTAAATTACTCCGGCGCTTCTTGTTTCCTCATCTGTTTTTATTTCCAGAGCTCATCCATGATCGAACAATACCAACGCTATGGCATCTACTACGCGCCAGAACCGCAAAGCGCGTTGGGGCAGTTTGGCAATACCTGGCTTGGGCGTGATCCGGAAAGTAGCGACAGTTTGGCGCGTCCGGCAGTCACGGGCTTAAGCGATGCTGACATCGCGGCAGGAACAACATCACCCCGCCGCTATGGCTTTCACGGCACACTTAAACCGCCCTTTGCATTATCGGTCGGTAAAGATCGGGCTGAGCTTGAAGCATCCCTTGCCAGCCTTTGCCAAACAATCGCGCCGGTCGCCTGCGGGCCATTGATGTTAAAATCAATCGGCCGGTTTCTGGCGCTTGTCCCGACCAAGCCGGTTGCGCCTTTGGCCGATCTTGCGGCAACGCTGGTGCGTGAACTTGATGCTTTCCGCCAACCTGAAGATGAAGCGGCAATGAACAAGCGCCGTGCGGCGGGCCTGACGGATCGGCAGGAAGAAAATCTTGTGCGCTGGGGTTATCCCTACGTCATGGAAGAATTTCGCTTCCACCTGACATTGACCAATAAGCTTTCTGATGACCAGATCGTGCCGTTTACAAACGCACTATCTGATTTGGTCGCAACGCTTTGCGAGGCGCCGTTTGTGGTTAGAGAAGTCTGCCTGTTTGGGGATCCAGGCGATCAGAAACCGTTCAGATTACTGAAGCGGTTCCCGCTTGCAGGATAGAAAAATGCTGCGCTTTCAGGGTGCAGCATTTTGGGTGTGCCAGTGCGAGGGGTTTAAGCGCGGTTGGCGATGGATTGCGGTATTTCCAGTGCGTGGATGAAGCGCGCAATGCCGGTCTCAAGGTCTGCATCATTATCGACGTGAACAACGTAATCGCCTTCGACCTGATAAGCCGATGCGCGCGCAAGGCGGCGCTCGATATCAAGGGCATCTTCGCGCCCGCGGGCCTGAAGACGGTTGCGCAGGGCCTCGCTGCTGGCGCGGACATTCACAACCCGGATATTGTTCTGCCCAAGCAGGGCACAGGCATCCTCGATCACGCTGCGTGACACATTGACGATAACGGTTTTGCCCGCTTCGACTTCATCGAGCACATGGCGCGGAATACCATATCCCAGATCATGTGCCTTCCAGCTTAGAAGGAACGCGCCCTGACGTGCCATCTGCCCGAAATCTTCGGGGCGGACGGGGATGTGGATTTCGCCCACCGATCCGGCCGGGCGGGTGATGCAGCGCCGCGGAAAGCAGAACTGCTTGTCCCTGGCCAGTCTGTCACGGGCTGCATCAAGAAGGGTGTCCTTGCCAACGCCACTGGGGCCGACGACGAGGACAAGGAGCCCGTATCCAGAAGTACTGGTATGTGTGGGGGCTGCGGGGGTGCCGGTCATGACACCCTTATCCCTTCGCGCCAGACACCGCGCACAATCGGATGGTGCGGGGAATGATGCACCCGGATCAGATCACCGCGCTTGCCAACCGCGATCTCGCCGCGATCATGAAGGCCGACCTGTGTGGCCGGATTAAGCGACACGGTTCGAATAGCGCGCGGCAGGTCATAGCCATCAAACTCGTCAAACAGCTTCATCGCCCCGTGCAAAAGACTGTGCGGGACATAGTCGCTTGAAATGATGTCGAGATAGCCCTGCTTTGCCAGCTCACCGGCGGCAACATTGCCGCTATGCGATCCGCCGCGCACAAGGTTCGGCCCGCCCATCATAACACCAAGCCCGCCTTCATGTGATGCCTTGGCGGCTTCAAGCGTGGTCGGGAATTCAGCCACGGTCATTTTGTCTGCCACTGCCTCTGCCACGTGGGCTTCGGTTGCGTCATCATGGCTGGCAAGGGCTAGGCCCTTGGCGTGGGCTTGTTCAACCACATGGCGACGGTGTTTTTCGGAATAAAGCTCCGCATCGCGACGGCGGGTGGCGATGAATTTGCGCATCTCCTCGTCGCTGAGGCCATACTTGCCCTGGTAATAGGTGTAATAGGCATCAAGGCTGACGAACTGACGCTGCCCCGGTGTGTGGTCCATCACCGAAAGCATGCTGACCAGTGGCAGGTCGATCAGTTGACCAAGGGCCTCAACCATGCCCGGGAAGGATGTCTCGCAACGCAGATGCAGTTTATGGTCCGCACGCAGCAGCGCATTTTCCAGCGCGTGCTCAAGTGCCTTGACCGATTCAATCAGTCGCACAATGCGCTCGGAGCCTTCGTTGACATCGCCAATGGAAACCGCGTCAAACACGGTGGTGATCCCGGCACTGGCGACCTGGTTGTCATGGGCGACAACGGCGGCAGTGGCCGGCCAGCGGGTTTTCGGGCGCGGGGTGAGGTGCTTGTCGAGATTGTCGGTATGCAGCTCGACCAGACCCGGCATCAGATAATCGCCGCCCATGTCCTCTGCACCCGGAAGGTTCGAGGCGCGATCAGAAATATCGCTGATCTTGCCGTCCTTGACCTGCACGGCTCCGTCAATGACTTCGTTTGCCAGAACCAGTTTGGCATTGGTGAAAATCTGTTCAGTCATTGGCCCCAACTTTAAAGGAAGTCACATCAAACGACCCGGTGCAGACTGCATCACGGGTTTCATGGTCGTGGAAAATACCGGCGATTGCCGCACCACGGCTTTTGGCTTCTTCAATCAGCGCCAGAACTGTGGCGCGATTTTGGGCGTCAAGCGATGCGGTCGGCTCATCAAGCAACATGATCGGATAATCTGCAATAAAGCCACGCGCGATATTCACGCGTTGCTGTTCCCCACCCGAAAAGGTCAGTGGCGAGAGCTGCCACAAACGTTCGGGGATGCGAAGGCGGGTTAAAAGGTCACGCGCCTTTTCGGTTGCCGCCGTGCGATCCGTGCCAAGTGCAACAAGCGGCTCGGCAACGATATCAAGGGTCGGCACACGCGGGATCACGCGCAGGAACTGCGACACATAGCCCAGCGTCCGCTTGCGGATCTCAAGGATCGAATGCGGGCTGGCGGTGGTGATATCAAGCCAGTCGCCATCATGGAACACCTTGATGGAACCTTGGGAGCATGTGTAGTTGGCATAAAGCATGCGCATGAAGGTACTTTTCCCGGAACCGGATTCACCGGTCAGCGCGATGCAATCGCCAGCCGAAAGCATGAATTCGATGCCTTCAAAAACCGGGATGGTCACGCTGCCCTGAGTATGGAGGGTAAAGCTTTTCGCGACGTTTTGAGCATGAAGCATTTCAGACATTTTCTTCGCCCCGATCAGTTCTGCAGAATGGAAGAAACAAGCAGCTGCGTATAGGGATGCTGCGGGTCATCAAGAACCTGATCGGTCAGACCATGTTCAATCACCTTGCCCTGTTGCATCACCATCAGCCGGTGCGAAAGAAGCCGTGCGACTGCCAGATCGTGGGTGACGATGATCACCGCAAGATTAAGATCGTGAACCAGCCCGCGCAGCAGATCGAGCAATCTGGCCTGAACAGAAACATCAAGCCCACCCGTGGGTTCGTCCATAAAGACGAGGCGCGGGCTGGTTACGAGGTTGCGGGCAATCTGCAAACGTTGCTGCATGCCGCCCGAAAAGGTTGATGGCAGGTCATCAAGGCGCTCTGACGCGATTTCGACCTTGCCAAGCCAGCTGTCCGCATTGCTGCGAATGTTGCCGTAATGACGATCCCCGATCGCCATCAGCCGTTCGCCAATATTGGCGCCGGCGCTCACATTCATGCGCAATCCATCACGCGGGTTCTGATGCACAAAGGCCCAGTCGGTCCGCATCAGAAGGCGGCGCTGTGCTTCTGACATCTGATAGACATCGCGCACACCATCAATGCGGGTCTGGTATTCAACAACACCCTTGGTCGGTTCCTGCTGGGCGGAAATACTGCGCAGCAAAGTGGATTTACCCGATCCGGATTCCCCAACGATGCCAAGAACTTCACCGGGGCGGAGTTCAAAGCTGACATCCTTGCAGCCAACCCGGTCGCCATACATCATGGTCAGGTTGTCAACGCGCAGAAGCGGTTCGTTCATCTGGGTCATTATTCTGCTGCCTTTCCGCGATCTGCGGTGCCAAGGGGTTGGTCATGATGTTGCGGGCCGCGATGGCCGGCGTCCTGTCGTTCTGCGCAGTAATCAGTGTCGGAGCAGACAAACATCCGGTTGCCCTGATCATCGAGAATGACTTCATCAAGGTAACTGTCACGCGCACCGCACATGCCGCATTCGTCTTCCCAGGTCTGGACTTCGAACGGATGGTCTTCGAAATCGAGGCTTTTGACCTTGGTGTAGGGCGGCAGGGCATAAATGCGCTTCTCACGACCGGCGCCAAAAAGCTGAAGGGCTGCCATATCGTTCATTTTCGGATTGTCGAACTTTGGCGTCGGCGACGGATCCATCACATAGCGATCATCGACCATCACCGGATAGGCATAGGTGGTCGCGATATGGCCATGACGTGCAATGTCTTCATACAGCTTCACATGCATCAGGCCATATTCTTCAAGCGCATGCATCTTGCGTGTTTCGGTTTCGCGCGGTTCAAGGAAGCGAAGCGGCTCAGGGATCGGCACCTGATAGACCAATACCTGATCTTCGCGCAGTTCCTTTTCCGGGATGCGGTGACGGGTCTGGATGATCGATGCCTCGGCGGTTTTTTCTGTGGTGGCGACCTGTGCGGTCTTGGCAAAGAACTGCCGGATCGAGACCGCATTGGTGGTGTCATCCGCCCCCTGGTCAATGACCTTAAGCGTATCATTCGGTCCGATCACAGCAGCTGTTACCTGAACGCCGCCCGTACCCCAACCATAGGGCATCGGCATTTCGCGTCCGGCAAACGGTACCTGATAACCCGGTATGGCCACGGCCTTAAGCAGCGCGCGCCGGATCATGCGTTTGGTCTGTTCATCAAGATAGGCAAAGTTATAGTCCGGTGCCCCGTCGGCCGGATTTTTGACAGTCTGTTCCATGGGATTACTCCGCGGCCTCGGGTTGGGATGTGCCATTTTCGGCTTCGGACTTTGCCAGGCGTTCCTCGACCTCGGCGCGCATGCGGCGCACCAGCTCAAGTTCGCCCTGGAAATCGACATAGTGTGGCAGTTTGATATGTTCGACAAAGCCGGTGGACTGGACATTGTCGCTATGTTCCATCACGAACTGGCTGTCCTGTGCCGGGCCCATGATCTGTTCGCCCATTTCATTGGCGCGCATGGCACGATCAACCAGCGCCATCGAAATGGCTTTGCGTTCGTTTTGACCAAACACCAATCCGTAACCACGGGTAAATTGCGGCAGCTTGGTTTTCGATCCCTTGAACTTGTTGACCGTCTCGCACTCGGTCAGTTCGATGTCACCGATATCAATCGCAAAGCCGAGTTCCTCGGGCTCGATCTCGACTGACACGGTGCCATAGCGGATTTCACCGACAAAGGCGTGGCTGTTGGCGTAGCCCCGCTGGGTGGAATAGCCAAGTGCCAGAACAAATCCCTCATCCCCGCGCGACAGGTTCTGCAGGCGCAGATCACGTCCAGCCGGGAATTTGACCGGCTCGCGGGTCAGGTCGGCCACCGGGGCGTTTTCATCGACCGGAACCGGTTCGTCCTGAATAAGACCTTCATAGTTCAAGATGTCATCCAAGACCCGTGGCATGTTTTCATCGACTGGTTGTTCACCACTTGGTGCTTCGGTCGGTGCTTCGCCATTTGCCATCAGGGTGAAGTCGAGAAGACGGTGCGTGTAATCAAAGGTTGGTCCCAGGATCTGCCCGCCGGGCAGGTCCTTGAAGGTTGCCGAAATGCGGCGCGACACATCCATCTCGGCGGTCTTGATTGGCTTGGAAAACGCAAAACGTGGCAGCGTCGTGCGATAGGCCCGCATCAAAAAGATTGCCTCGATCAAATCACCCCGGCCCTGCTTGATGGCAAGGGCAGCCAGATCACGGTCATAAAGTGACCCTTCTGCCATGACGCGGGTCACCGACAGCGACAGTTGCTGTTCGATCTGATCGGTTTCGATTTCGGCAATATCCTTGTCGCCCCGGCGCTGCTCGGCCAGAAGCTTGTGAGCATTGTTGATGGCGCGTTCGCCACCTTTTACCGCAACATACATGATTAATTGACCTCGATCCGGGTGGTGCGCGACAGGGCGGCGATCTGGGTTGGGCTTGCGAAAATCACATCAACACCGCACGGAAACAGGTGATGGTTCTCTGCCCGCCAGGCGTGGAAACTTGCCGGCAGGTCCTTGATCGCAAGGCTATGCGTGTCCTTGATGCCCGGACCCGAAAGGGTCATAGACGGGCGATCGGAAATCTCATCAACCATCAGGATCAGGGTCGCCGATTGATCCGGGTATTCCGCATTGCCAACGGCAAGGTCGGTAATGAAGGACAGGTCATCGGAAATGCGCGCGACCGCAAAGTCGGCCTGTTTGACATCGGTGCTGATCGGGCAACCGCAATGGAATTTCAAATGATCGCAAGCGGATTTGGTCGCGCATGAGGGCGCCAGCCACACGGTGGTATCCATATCCGCCATGGCAAGAAGGGCTGCCGTCGCAGCTTCGTTCAACCCATCAGGCGCTGCAACATTGACCGGCAGATCATAAATCCGACCGGGGCGCGACATGGCATCAAGCAGGGCGCGAAACACGGCGTTTGAATCAAAGGCCGCGTGGTCAAAGCCCGGCAGCAAGTCACTTGTCTGGGATTGCAGGGTCATCAATCGTCTCCGCGGACAAGGGTGAAGAAATCAACTTTGGTGGCGGCAACCTTGCGCGCATGATCGCGTTTGGCGGCGGCCTGTTCGGTGGCGAGGGTTTCGATGAAATCGCTTGCCGATCCGTCGCGCAGCATCACTGCATCAAAGAGCGCGGCATATTGCGCCTGAATGCGGTCGCGTCCCTTGACGTAGGAATGCCCGACGGTGCCATCCGATAGGGTGACGGCACAGCGAGTCACCGTCATTTCACCAAGGTTAAACCGCTGCCCGGTGCCGCCAGCGCGAGCACGCACCATCACCATGCCGATCTGCGGTTCGCGCAGGTGGGTCCAGTTTTCGCTGCTGTGATTTTCCGACCACTGCGCTTCAAGCCGGGCACGCGATGTACGGGCCAGAACTGACATCCATTTCTGACGTGCGGCAATTTGCGGGTCGGTGGGGGTGTCTGCATTCCGGTTCTGATCGGTCCGGGCATTCGGGGCGGGGTGCGCCGTCATCAAACTGATCCCTTTTCAACTTATGTCGACAAATTCAAAGTTTGTCTAGACGTCTATACCTATTGACGTTATAAGACGATCCAGAACCAAAGGCAAAGGTCTTGCGGTGAAAGTTTTATGAACGGGGAATGTAATGGATTGGGAGCCGGGCCTATCTATCTGGAAGCAAATAGAAAAGCAGCTTCTGGCTGATATCTCCGACGGTGTATTTGCGCCCGGTGACAAGATGCAGACCGAGATGGAACTTGTCCGGCGTTTTGGTGTGAATCGCCATACCGTGCGTCGCGCAATGGCCGCACTTGTCGATTCCAATGTTGTCCGTGTCGAGCAGGGGCGTGGTGCCTTTGTTCAGGAACAGATCCTTGATTACCCGCTGGGATCGAAAACCCGCTTCTCGCAGATCGTGTCGGGCCGGCACCGGTTGCCAGATAAGCGCTTGGTTTCGTCCGAAGTGCTTAAAGCCACTGCAACCGTCGCACAATTCCTTGATGTCAAGCCGGGTACGCGGGTGATTGAACTATTCTCGGTTTCCGAGGCTGACGGTGTGCCGCTTGCGGTGGCGACAAGTTACCTGCCGGCGGCCCGCTTTGACGGTATCGTCGAAATATTTGTCGAGACCAAGTCACTGACCGAGGCATTTAAACGTTTCGGGATTGATGATTACAGCCGCAAGACCACCCGTATCTCCGCGACCCTGCCGTCATCCCGAGTGGCGAACTTGCTTAAGCAGGCGCGCAATCGGCCGGTGATTTCGACCGAAAGCGTTGATGTCGATTCTGCTGGCGTGCCGATTGAATATGGCGTGACCGCCTTTTCAAGTGATCGGGTTCAGTTGATCGTCGAGTAGGCGCGCAAACCGGTAAATTGCCGTCTAGTACTCCCGGCCCGGACGTGCCTTGTAGACCGGGAAGCTTAGCTTGAACTTGATTGCGCAGGCGCGCATCAGGAAGGCGGCAAAGAAGGCAATCACCGCAATCGGACCACTGGGCAGTGCAAGGATAGCCGTGCCGATTACATAGATCCCGGCGCCTACCAGCGCACAGGTAATATAAATCTCTGGCCTCAGGATCAGCGGTATTTCATTACACACAACATCCCGCACCATCCCGCCAAAGGTCGCGGTGATCATACCCAGAATGACGGCCACCAAGGGCGATACGCCGAGGTTCAGCCCAATGGCTGCTCCGGTTACGCCAAACATTGCAAGCCCCAAGGCATCGAGCCACAGCAAGGCAACATAACGTCGCTCAACCAGATGGGCGGTGAAGTATGTTAGGACTGCAGCCCCGATACAGGTCACAAGCCAGGTGATGTCCCGGATCCAGAAGACCGGTGTCGCGCCGGTAATCACATCGCGCACTGTGCCGCCGCCGATCCCGGTAAAGGTCGCAATCAGCACGAACCCCATAATGTCCATCTGACGCCGGGATGCCTCAAGCGCGCCGGTAATCGCAAAAACAGCAACCCCGGCCAGTTCAAGCCAATAGATGATTTCTGTAATCGTCATGATGTCCTTTGCGGGGCCTGCCCCTGATCGGGTTGCGAAACGGGTTCTTTGGTTGGCATGCGTAATCGGGTTGCCGCAACATCTTCAAGCTGTTCGCGCAACCAGCGATGCGATGGATCATGCTGATAACGTTGGTGCCAACACATGAAAATCGGCAGATCAAGCGTACCGTCTTTAAGTTCGGTTATCGGCATTGGTGCGCGGGCGAAATCACGCAGGGCATGCTTTTGCAAAAGGCTGGGCAAGGTTGCGATCATGTTGCTTCCGCGCAAGAATTCGGCAATGGCGGTGAAGTTGGGCACCCGCAAAACGATGTTGCGATCAACGCCCTGACTTTCAAGCATGTCATCAAATTCAAGCGTGCGGTTATTGCCATAGCGCACCGTGACATGACGTGCTTCAAGGTACTCATCGACGCTTTGTGGGGCGCCCCGCATATCCGGATCATAAAACACCATATAATGATCGGTCAGAAGGCGCTTTTGCACAATATCGACCCCCTCGGGCGGGCGCGGCGAAATCAGAAGGTCACAGTGATTTTCGCGCAGCAAGGCCGGGCCTGGCAAAAGTGATGGCACCACCGTCATCCGGATGTTGGCAAGTGCATCCTCAAGGTTACGAAACAGGGTCGGTAGCAAAAGATCACGCTGCAGATCATTGGCGGCAATCGTCAGCGTCATCGATGCGCCATCGGGTTCGAAATCCGCACCGCTGGCAAAGGCCTGCATCTGATCAAGAAGAAACCGCGCCTGTTCGGCCAGGTTCTGCGCATGCGCCGTTGCCACAATGCCGCGGCCGGATTTGGTGAAAAGCGGGTCGCGCATGATCCGGCGCAATTTGGTCAGATTGTGACTGACCGCAGATTGCGTCACGCCAAGCCGTTCGGCCGCCGCCGTTACCGACCCTTCTTCGAGAACGGCCAGAAACAGACGCAGCGCATGGCCGTCCAGTTCCAAATGATCAAAATTGCTCATGAATAATATGATAAATGATGCATTTATTTTATGCAATTGGCCGCGCAGGATGCCCTTAACGCGGACATTCAACTGTCCGGAGCATCATCTGCGGAGGAAACATCATGGAATTTTATCAGCGTGACAGAACGCTTCAGCCCGCTGGCTACACGCCGATTTACAAGACATCGGTCGCGCGTTCGCCGCGCCAGTCACTGCTGTCGCTGCAAGGGTCCTTGTCCGAGGTCACCGGTCCGGTTTTTGGTCAGAATGAACTGGGTCCGCTTGATAACGATCTGATCCGCAACTATGCCAAGGATTGCGATCCGATCGGCGAACGCATCATCGTTCATGGTCGGGTTCTGGATGAAAACAACCGTCCGGTGCCCAACACACTGGTCGAATTCTGGCAGGCCAATGCCGGTGGGCGCTATCGCCACAAGAAAGATACCTATCTCGCACCGATTGATCCGAACTTTGGCGGCTGTGGTCGGGCACTGACCGATGAAAATGGCTACTACTTCTTTCGCACCATAAAGCCGGGCCCGTATCCGTGGCGCAACTACGTCAATAGCTGGCGTCCGGCCCATATCCATTTCTCGGTCTTCGGATCCGGTTTTGCCCAGCGCCTGATCACCCAGATGTATTTCGAAGGCGATCCGCTGATCAAGGAATGCCCGATTGTCCATGTCATTCCTGACGAGGATGCGATCAACCGTCTGATTGCACCGATTGATCTGAATGGCTCGGTGCCGCTCGATACCATTGCCTACAAGTTCGACATCGTTCTGCGCGGCCGTCGTTCGACCCTGTTTGAAAACCGTCTGGAAGGAAACTGATCCATGGTGCAAAACCTTGATTATCTCAAAGAAACAGCCTCCCAGACGGCAGGCCCCTATGTGCATATCGGGCTTATTCCCAAGCAGGCCGGTTTTGACATCTTTGAAAACAACTTCACCAACATTCTGGCCGATGAGAACACCCGTGGGGAACGCATCATCATCGAAGGCCGGGTGATTGATGGCACCGGTACGCCGCTTCGTGATGCACTGCTTGAAATCTGGCAGGCCAATGCGGACGGTCGCTACAACCACGAACTTGATCGTCAGAAATCTGGCAAGGTCGATGACGACTTCCGCGGTTGGGGCCGGACGGGAACCGATTTCGATACCGCAGTCTATCGTTTTGAAACCATCAAGCCGGGCGTGGTTTCGGGCCGCAATAATCGCGATATGGCACCGCATATCAATTTTTGGATCGTGGCACGCGGGATCAATATCGGTTTAAACACCCGGATGTATTTCGCGGATGAAGCCGACAAAAATGCCAATGATCCGGTGCTGAACCTGATCGAGCAGCATGAACGCCGCAAAACCCTGATTGCAAGCCGTGATGACAGCGGCCCGGTGCCGGTCTATCGCTTTGACATCGTGCTGCAGGGTGAAAACGAAACCGTGTTCTTTGATATCTGATCATCCCTTGATCGGATCGAACCCCAATATGTTGCGACGGCCATTCATGTTGGCCGTCGTTTTTTTTGTGGGGTCTTTGATACAGAGCAGGTTTTCTTGACTTTGCATTACGGCATCGCAATAAGCATTCCATGACAATTTCATCGGAAAAAGAACTCGAACAGATGCGCAAGATCGGGCGCATTTGTGCCCGTGCGCGTGACGTCATGGGGGCCGCTGCCGTTCCCGGGATTACGACCGCCGAGCTGGATCAGATCGGGCGCAAGGTTCTTGAAGATGCCGGGGCCATTTCCGCCCCCGAAAGCGAATATAAATTCCCCGGTGCGACCTGCATCAGTGTCAATGATGCCGTCGCCCACGGCATCCCGGGGGATCAGGTGTTGGCCGACGGTGATCTGGTCAATATCGATGTATCGGCATCGCTTGACGGGTATTTTTCCGATACCGGTGCCAGCTTCATCTGTGGCACGGCAAAACCCGAACTCGTTAAACTGTGTGAAGACGGCAAGAAAGCGATGTGGGCGGGTATCAAGGTGGTGCGCGACAAGGCCCCGATCCGCGAGATCGGCCTAAAGATCGAAAACTTTGCCCGCAAGGGCGGCTATACCCTGATCCGCAATCTTGCGAGCCACGGCATTGGCAAATCCCTGCATGAACATCCCCACACTATTCCGACCTGGGATGACCCAAAAGAACGCCGGGCGCTCAAGAAAGGGCAGGTGATCACGATTGAGCCCTTCTTGTCGCTTGGCGCGAAATGGGCGCTTGATAGCGAGGATGGCTGGACGCTTTATGCCGATACCGGTGATGCGACCGTGCAGTATGAACACACCCTTGTCGTGACCGACAAGGGTTATGAGATCATGACACTGGGCAACTGAACCCGGTTAGAAATGCTGCGCGTTATGCTGCAGCATTTTCTTGCAACATAAAAGCCGCCCGAACGGATCGGGCGGCTTTTGTTTTTGGTCTGCTTTGGTGCGTGGTATTGCGATCAGGCGCCGTATTTTGCCTTGGCTTCGCGACGGCGTGCATGCAGGACCGGCTCGGTGTAACCGTTCGGCTGCTCACGCCCCTTGAAGACCAGATCACAGGCTGCCGCAAAGGCGACGCTGTCATCAAAGTTCGGGGCCATGTTGCGATAGGTCGGGTCCCCTTCATTCTGCTTGTCGACGACAGCCGCCATACGCTTCATGGTTTCCATCACCTGTTCTTCGCTGCACAGGCCATGATGGAGCCAGTTGGCAATATGCTGGCTGGAAATGCGAAGCGTCGCACGGTCTTCCATCAGGCCGACATCATTGATATCAGGCACCTTGGAACAACCAATGCCGCTATCGATCCAGCGGACAACATAACCCAGAATGCCCTGGGCATTGTTATCAAGCTCTTCCTGGATTTCGCTTGGCATCGGTTTGATGTCACCCAGACGCGGGATCGCCAGAATGTCATCAAGGCTTGCACGTTCGCGTTTGCCGATCTCGTCCTGAACGGCACGGACATCAACCTGATGATAGTGAATGGCATGCAGGGTTGCAGCCGTCGGCGACGGAACCCAGGCGCATTTCGCCCCAGCCTTCGGATGGCCGATCTTGGCTTCCATCATTTCGGCCATGCGGTCCGGCTTAGCCCACATGCCTTTGCCGATCTGGGCAACGCCCTTCATGCCGCATTCAAGACCGATATCGACGTTCCAGTTTTCATAGGCGGCGATCCAGTACTGGTCCTTCATCGCTTCCTTGCGGACCATCGGGCCTGCTTCCATGCTGGTGTGGATTTCGTCACCGGTACGATCAAGGAAGCCGGTATTGATGAAGACCACACGGTCCTTTGCGGCACGGATGCATTCCTTGAGGTTCACCGTCGTGCGGCGCTCCTCATCCATGATGCCGACCTTGAGCGTATGTTCGGGCAAATCAATCGCCTGTTCGACAAAGCCAAACAGATCGTTGGTCAGCTCGACCTCTTCGGGGCCGTGCATTTTCGGCTTCACGATATAGACGCTGCCATGGCGCGAATTCGAAAGTTCGTTATTGCCGATCACGTCATGCTTGGCGATCAGGCTGGTCACCATGGCATCAAGGAAGCCTTCCGGGACTTCGTTGCCATTGGCATCAAGCACCGCATCGGTAGTCATCAGATGACCGACATTACGGATCAGCATCAGGCTGCGACCCGGCAAGACAACTTCATTGCCATCAACACCCTTATAGGTGCGGTCCGGGTTCAGGCGACGGGTGATCGTCTTGCCACCTTTCTCAAACTTTTCCTCAAGCGTGCCTTTCATCAGTCCAAGCCAGTTGCGATAGGCAACGGTCTTGTCGTCGGCATCAACGGCGGCGATCGAATCTTCGCAGTCCTGAATGGTGCTGACAGCGGATTCCATAATCACGTCGCACACGCCTGCGGCATGTTCCTTGCCGATCGGGTGGGTCGGATCGATATGGATTTCGACATGCAGGCTGTGACGACGCAGCAGGATGTCGGTAAGTTTACCGTCCTTTTCGTTGTACCCGATGAACTGCGACGGCAGTTCAAGTGCGGTTTCGCTGCCATCTGACAGGGTCACAACCAGCGTCCACCAGCCAGAACCGTCTTCACGGACTTCGTAATTGGTGGCATCGGCATGTTTACCGGTCGCAAGCGGGGCGCATTCATCAAGGAAGTTCGCCGCATAGGCGACAACGGCTGCACCGCGTTTCGGGTTGAAACCCTTGGTCTTTTCCTTGCCATCGGCCTCGTCGATGACATCGGTGCCATAAAGCGCATCATAAAGGCTGCCCCAGCGTGCATTGGCAGCATTCAGCGCATAGCGTGCATTCATCACCGGCACGACCAGCTGCGGGCCTGCAACCCGGCCGATTTCCGGGTCGACATTGGTGGTGGTGATATAGAAATCATCACCTTCAGGCAGGAGATAACCGATCTCGGTCAGGAATTCCTTATAGGCTGCCGGATCACGCGGCTGGTCCTGACGCGAAAGATGCCATTCGTCGATCTTGGCCTGCAATTCGTCGCGCTTTGCCAGCAGCGCCTTGTTGCGTGGTCCAAGTTCGGTGACGAGCTTTTCAAAGGATGCCCAGAACTGATCGGAACTGATCCCTGTTCCCGGAATGACTTCGTTGGCCACCAGATCATGCAGCACTTTTGCAATCTGAAGACCACCTTCTTGGATGCGTTGGGTCATGTTTTCTCTCACCAGACTTGGAACTGTTTCGGGCGGCAAATGTGGTTTTGCCAGCAAGCGCAACGCGCGCCGCAAAGCCAACCCGCCTATCGTTGGTTCACAACATATGGGTTGAAGCCGGGGCGGGTCCACAGCCTGTTTCAAATTTACGGGATGTTTTCCGTATTATGGAAGCGCCCCCGATGGGTGCCGAGTGATTCGGTAACCTGTGCTCAGGTTTTCGTGTCCGTTTCCGGATCGGCCGTTTCATCACCGTCTGCTGCCGGAACCTGACCGATATCGTCCGGATGGGCCGTACCATCCGGGGTTAGCAAATCTTCCAGATCGTGCGGATCAAACGGCTTTTGCCCGGTTTCATCCTTGGCCGGGTTGCCTTCATCATTGTCTTCGGTGCTGACATCGTCGGTAATCGGTGACAATTCAAAGGCCATCGGCGTTGTACGTGGAACAGCAACGAACTGACCTTGTTCCTCGATCGAGATACGACGACCAAAGCCTGCGCGATACATCGCAAAACTCGCAACGGAGATACCGATAATGGAAAACAGAACCGGCAATGCCCACGGGCCAAAATGCCCGATTGCACTCGACCCCAGAAGCGGACCGGTGGCAGCCGACGCACCATAAATGATCAAAAGACCACCCGATGCCGGAACGATATCTTCGGGTTCGAGATAGTCATTCACATAGGCCACGGCCAATCCGTATACCGGCATGATAAACACACCCGTGATCCCGCCCCATACCGTCAGATTTTCGCGCACAAGATCGGGTGCAATCAGCGGGAAGATCCCTGAAATCGCAAGCCCGGTCAAAACAAAGATCATGACATATTGCCGAGGCACCATGTCCGATATCTTGCCGATCGGGAACTGCATGATCATGCCGCCCAGAATGACAAAGAACATGAAATAGGCGATGTCATTGGTTGCAAGGCCAAGGTCGGCGGCAAAGACTGGACCGACACCATAAACCGCACCAGAAAGCACGCCGGCACCAGATGCTGCGACAAAGCCAAGCGGGGAAATCTTGTACAGGCGACGGAACGTCATGCGTTCGCCACTAACCGCAGAAGGCGGTGGCTGACGGGTAAGGGCCAGTGGAACCAGCGACAGTGACAGCAAGACGGAGGCAACCGTAAACAGCTCGAAACTGCTGACCGGCGCACCATTGAGCAACAGCTGACCAATCGCCAGACCGCCAAGGGACACCGTCATGTAGATCGCAATCGTCCCGCCGCGCGAGGTATTGTCAGCCTGCGCATTCAGCCAGCTTTCAATCACCAGATACAGACCGGAAACACAAAGCCCGGTCATGATGCGGAAAAGCGACCATGTGATTGGATCGACCAGAACAGCATGCAAAAGCGTGATCGCGGAGGCGGCCGATGCCAGGGCGGCAAATGTCCGGATATGCCCCACCCGGTTCACAAGGCTTGCGCCCCAGATGATGCCGGCAACAAAGCCGATATAATAGGATGCCATGATGATACCGGTATAGACCGGTGCAAATCCCTCGGCAGAGGCGCGCAGCGCCAGAAGCGATGATTGCAATGACGCCCCACTGTTAAGCGCAAAGGCAGCAAACAGTGTGGCAGACAGTGCAATGATCAGGGCGACCGGCGAACGCGGCATGGCTTCCTCGTTTGAATTTCAAGATGGCAGGCACCCTGCGGTAGGGGATCAGGCCTGTCAATCTTTACAAGCCTTTGGCCAATAAGGGGATAAGTGCATTTTGGGTTTAACACCACAGTGCACAAGAAGTTCCGTCAAATTTGTTGCCTTTCTTTAAGCCTGCGGAACTTGCGCGCATAGTGCCGCTTTTGCGCAACTGCTATGTGTAAACGGGCCATGTTTCGGGCCGAAACCGCCTTTGAATTGTGAAAATCGCACAAGCAGCTTGACCTTGGGGGAATTGATGCTTTCTATGGACCCAAATCAGGCGCATTTTGCCAAAATCGGATTGAAACGGGGTTGGTTTTTGCGCTTCGCCACCAGACTTTCGGTCCACCGGCCATAAACGGCATTCAAGCCAGACGGTGAACCCACCATACAAGGGGAGGAAACCTTGAAAATTATGCGCACTCTCGGCGTGATTGCCGCCGGTATGATGGCCCTGTCGGTGGCAAATGCCGCGCAGGCCGAAACCCGTGTCACCCTGAAATCGGCCAAGGCCGCTTCATCCTACTATCAGATGGCAGCCCAGTTTGCCGAAGCGATGAAAACCGGTACCGACGGTGACATCATCGTCACGGTCGAGGAAAGCCAGGGTTCGGTTCAGAACGTCATGGAAGCCATGGTACGTCCGGGCAACTATGTCTTTACCTCCCCGCCCGGTCTGGTGAGCCTGGCACAGAACGGCAAAGGCCCGTTCGATGGCCGTCCGACCGAAAAGTTTGCCGAAGTCCGCGCCCTGTTCCCGATCCCGTCGCTGACCATGCATTTCGTCATGCGCGCGGATTCCGGTGCGACCAGCTTTGCCGATCTCGAAGGCAAAACCATCCTGCTCGGCAAGGGATCGTTTGGCGCGCGTGAAGGTGAAAAATACCTTCAGCTGTTTGGCCTTGAAGGCAAGGTTGATCTGGCCGATGCCGAACTGTCCAACGCCGTTGCGGCCCTTAAAAACGGACAGATCGATGGTTTCGTAACTGCTGGCTCCTGGCCAGCTCCGAACGTGATCGAAGCTGCTGCAGGTACTTATGTGACGGTGCTGTCGCTTTCCGAAGAACAGCTTGCCGAAACCAAGCGTGACAAGACGGTTATTCCGGCTGGTACCTATAACGGTCAGAGCGAGGACATCACCACAGCATCGCTTTCGGTTGTTGCCTTTGCCACCACCCAGATGGACGCAGACACGGCTTATGCGCTGACCAAAACCTTCTGGGACCAGAAGACTGCAATGGGTGAAAGCTCATCCTGGTGGAATGGTGTGACGCCGGAAATGCTTGCCAACATCACTGGTAAAATGCATCCGGGTGCGCTTCGCTATTATGACGAAGTCGGTTTTTCCGTTCGCGATGATCAGCGCTGATCGCTGATCCGATCACATGTTAAAGGCCCGGCAGAACTGCCGGGCCATTTCTTATCAAGCAAGCCATTTACGATATGTCAGCCTCTACTCGCCCCTTCTGGATCGCCCTTGGCGCCGTTTCGATTGCCTTTCACCTTTGGCTGATCTTTTCAGGATTGGTGCCCAATCTTGTCAGCCGTCCGATCCACATGGCGCTGGCCTTGCCCTGGGCGCTGATCTTTGTCGCCAAAACCCCGGCTCAGAAAATCTCGGGCATCTTTTTGACCATTATTGGTCTGATCGGATGCGGCTGGCTTGTCATCAATCATCAGACACTTGGCGATCAATACGGATTTCTGATTGGCAATAGCCAGATCATGCTGGCAGTCGCACTGTTGCTGGTCGTGCTTGAAATGGCGCGCCGCGCGATTGGTTGGCCCCTGCCAACCGTGGCGGCGATTGCGCTTCTTTATGCGTTGTTCGGGCAACATGTCCCGGGCGAGTTTGGCCACGCTGGCCTGCCGATCGAAAGCATGCTGGGTACCCTGACCATTGCCGAGGGCGGCCTTTGGGGCAGTCTGACCGGTGTGTCGGTCAATATCGTTGCAATTTTTGTGATTTTTGGCGCGGTTCTGAATGGCGGCGAGGCCGGTCAGGGCTTCATGAATGTTGCTGGCGCGGCTGCCGGTCGGCTCAAGGGCGGGGCGGCGAAGGTTTCGGTGGTGTCATCGGCCCTGTTTGGTTCGATATCCGGGTCAGCGTCCGCCAATGTCGCTTCGACCGGGGCGATTACCCTGCCGGCCATGACCAAGCTGGGTTACCCCAAACGCCTTGCCGCGGCGGTTGAGGCGGTGGCATCAAGCGGTGGTCAGATTATGCCGCCATTGATGGGGGCAGGGGCCTTTGTCATGGTCGAGCTTACCGGCAAGCCCTATGTCGATATCATGGTCGCGGCCATGTTGCCGGCCGTGCTTTACTTCCTTGCCGTATGGGTTGGCATCAATGCTTTTGCCCTTCGCTTTGACTTGCCGGGTGTGCCCAAGGAAGATCGCCCAAACATGCGTGCGGTTCTGATTACGTCGGGCTTTTTCCTGGTGCCGTTTACCATCCTGCTGTGGGGCATGTTTGTCGGTGACTATACGCCGCAATATGCAGCCTGCCTGGCCCTTCTGGCCGGGGCGGCGTTGTTGTTGCTTGATGCGGATCTCAGTGTTGATCTTGCGCGCAGCAAGGAACGTTTTACCGATGTGTGCCTGAATGCCGGGCGTCAGGTGGCGATGATCGGGTCGATCATTTTGTGTGCCTCGATCGTGATCGGGGTGCTTGGCCTGACCGGGCTTGGTGTGAAGATTACCTCGCTCCTGATTTCCGGATCGGGCGGGATGCTATGGCCTGCCCTTCTTTTAACTGCCCTTGCCTGTCTGATCCTTGGCATGGAAGTCCCGACCACGGCGGCCTATGTCATTTGCGTCTCGGTCGCCGGTCCTGCCCTGATTGAATTGGGGTTAGAACCGCTTCAGGCGCATCTGTTCATCTTCTGGTTTGCGCTGCTTTCGACCATTACGCCACCGGTCTGCGGGGCGGTGTTTATTGCCGCCGGCATGGTCGAGGAAAACTGGCTCAAGGTTGCCGGGACGGCCATGGCGCTGGGCATCGGGCTTTATATCGTGCCGCTTGCCATGATTGCCAACAGCACCCTGATCGAGCTTGCCAGTCATCCGGTTTGGGCGGTGGTTGCCGGGCTTAAGGTTGCGCTTGGATTGACGGCGATTTCCTATGGGCTGATCGCTCCAAAACCGATCCTGGTCAGGGTCGGGTTGATTGGCGTTGGGGCTGTTGTGATCTTTGCCGCCGGTATATAGACAAACAAAAAGGCCGACAGTTTCCTGTCGGCCTTTTTGTCATTGAGGGAAATGATGTCCGGTTTTATGCGGTCGCGCGTCCGCTGCGCGGTCCGGCAAAGAACCAGATAATCAGGCCGAGGACCGGCAGGATAACAACAAGGACAGTCCACAGGACTTTCGAGCCGGTGCTTGCACCACTGCCCATAATATTCACGATCGCCCAAATATCGGCGATCAGGACGAGAAGTCCGAGAATTCCACCATATTCAAACATGTTCCAACCTCACATTTGTTGCAGCGGTGTTTGCACCGCGCTTACAACTCAAACGGTTGATGTCACAAGTTGTTCCCGCACGGCCTAAATGGTGTGCAAAGAATGGTTGGTGAAAGATCGTTTAAACGACTTGTCCGGCGGACCAGCCCGACGACCAGGCCCATTGAAAATTAAAGCCACCTAGATGTCCGGTGACATCAACAACTTCGCCGATGAAATAAAGTCCGGGCACATCGCGGGCTTCCATGGTTTTCGATGACAGGGCGTTGGTATCGACCCCGCCAACCGTGACCTCGGCCGTGCGATATCCTTCGGTGCCGCTCGGTGTCAGGGCCCATTGATTGACATCCATCGCAAGCTTGCGAAGCGCCTTATCACCGGTTTCACCAATCGGACGATCAAGGCCATGGATGGATGTAATCATCTGCGCAAGCCGGTTGGGCAAAATGCGCGACAGAACCGTATGCACTGCCTGTTTCGGGTTCTCACCCTTGGCAGTTTTCAAAAGATCAAACGCGTCTTCTTCCGGATTGAGGTTGACCGTGATGGCATCACCTTCGTTCCAGTAAGATGAAATCTGCAGGATGGAGGGCCCGGAAAGTCCACGATGGGTAAACAGCAACCCTTCGCGGAATTGTTTTTTGTTGCATTGCACAATCGCATCGACCGAGATACCGGAAAGCTCGCCAGTGCGGGCGCGCAGGTCGGGATCAAACACGAACGGCACAAGGGCCGCACGGGTTGGGATGACATTGATGCCGAACTGTCGGGCAATCTGATAACCAAAGCCGGTCGCGCCGATTTTCGGGATCGACAGTCCACCACAGGCAACGACAAGCGATTCACATGTCCATTGCGCGCCGGTGCGCGTGGTGACGTCAAAGCCGCCATCTTCGCTCTTCATGATGTTGGAAATCTCGGTGTTGAGTTTGATCGTCACATCGGCGGCGTCGCATTCATCAAGCAGCATGTCGATGATCTCAAAGGACGACTCATCGCAAAACAGCTGGCCCAGTGTCTTTTCGTGCCAGGCGATGTTGTAGCGATTTACCAGATCAAGAAAGTCATGCTGCGTATATCGCTTGAGCGCCGACACACAGAAACGCTTGTTCTCGGAGATGAAGTTTTCCGGGCTGGTATGGATATTGGTGAAGTTGCAACGCCCACCGCCGGAAATACGGATTTTCTGCGCCGGTTTGGCCGCATGATCAACCACCACGACGGACCGTCCGCGTTTTCCTGCTTCAATCGCGCACATCAGGCCGGCCGCACCCGCCCCGATGACAAGAACATCAATCTTTTTCAAGCCCGTCAGATCCATTCAAATGAGTTTCGGACCTGCTTATACGTGGAAATCGTGCCCTTGTCAGTGCCAGTGGCGGAAATTGCTATTGGGCTGCGATATCTCTGATGTCACGTGGCTGAGGTGCGCGACCATCTGTGGCGATCTGCTTCTCGCTGGCGACCTGATTACGACCGTTTTCCTTGGCGAAATAAAGCGCCATGTCGGCCCGCTCAATCAGTTTTGCCACCGGTTCACCCGGGCGGAATTCGGCAACCCCGATGGATGCCGTCACCTTGCCAATGATGGTGCGGCCCGTTTTGGTCACGACCTTGTGGGTTTCGATATAATGGCGCAAATGATCGCCAAACAGCATCGCATTGCCAAGCGATGTGCTGGGCAGGATGATGGCAAATTCCTCGCCGCCATAACGGGCAGCGGTATCCTGACCCTTGACGTTGCGTTTAAGCGATTCCGCCAGCAACCGGATCACCTGATCGCCAATTTGATGGCCATAGGTGTCATTGAATTTCTTGAAGTGATCAATATCGAGAAGCAACAGGCTCAGCGGCTGGCCATCTTCCATGGCGTGCATCATGCCTTCGCGCAATTGCATGTCGAACGCCTTGCGATTGGCGATGCCGGTCAAACCATCCGTGAGGGCCTCGCGTTTGAGGTTTTCCATATCCTCGCGCAAGCGCGTGATTTCGCATGAGCTGTTGGTCAGCCGGTTTTCAAGCGTGCGGTTGACACCTTCCATCTCGCGCGTTGCACCAAGCAGGGTATGAAGCGCCTGTTCAAGATTGCTGAGATCACGGTTCTTGTCCCCGACATAGGAACAGAAATGATCCAGCGCCTTGTTATATTTCCGCGTATCGACGCCGACCTTGTGAACGGTATCAAGAATGCTGCCAAGTTGTTGGCGCAGGTCATTTGAAATGCGTTCGATGATTTCGTTTTCGCGCTTGTCGCTAAAGAAACGTGTATGGAGTTCTTTGCATTGGGCCTCGTCGAACTCGCGATGGTTGCTGCGCAGAATGTCGATCGTCCGGCAAAGATCGAAATTGGTTTTCGCGACATAGGTAAAGAAAATCTGGAAATTGTCCGGGTGTGAAATCACGCCAAGTTCTGCCATCAACGCCAGCGCTGCATTGGTGTGCCTTTGTGCTGTGTTGTGATTAAACCCGTACGCGCTCATCAATTGCCTGCAGTAGAATTATGTCTCCGAAACTCGCGGCAATATCCTATGCAAACGAATAGAGAAACGGTTTGATTTAAGTCATGAAACGCAGGGCTTTAGACCAAAGTTTCTGATTTTCTGGTGCGGAGCAATGAATTGATGCGCCAGACTGGCCTGGCATGATCTGGTTGGGCGCGAATTGCCCTATGCGCTTTCGGCGTGATTGATCGGTTGGGTCAGAAGGTCATTCTGGTTCATCACGCAGTTTCGACCATTTTCCTTGGCCAGATAAAGCGCCTGATCGGCGCGTTCGATCACCCGGCTCAGTGGTTCACCCAGCTGATAGGTCGCAACCCCGATGGATGCGGTAATGCGGCCCAGGTCTTCGTTGCGGTTGATGCTTTTAAGATGCAGCGATTCAATTGATGTCCGGATGTTCTCCGCGACCCGCATGGCATCGCTTAAGGTCGTAGCCGGAAGGATCACGGCAAACTCCTCGCCGCCATATCGGGCGGTGGTGTCGCGCCCTTTGACGTTTTGCTGCAGGGTCTTTGCCAGGGTACGGATGACCTGATCCCCGGCCTGGTGGCCGTGCGTGTCATTGATCCGTTTGAAGTGATCGATATCGATCAAAAGGATGCTGAGGCACTCGCCACCTTCCATGGTTGCCATGGCGGCATCGCGCAGGCTTTCGTCAAACGCCTTGCGGTTGGCAATCCCTGTCAGCCCGTCGGTGTGAGCTTCACGTTTCATTTCCTCAAGATCGAGAAGCAACTGGGTGACTTCGACCGGCGCCTGATCCGTGTCTTCCTGCTTCTTGGTGCTTTGATGTGCGGTGGATGGCGTGCCAACGCCCAGAAGGTCGTTGGTTGCATCGCGCAGGTCGGCAGTATTGATGACGTCCTTGCCGTTCGAGATGCGATCAATCAGATCTGACATCTGCTGCAGCAGGTCATTTGAAACGGTTTCGCGCAGAAGCTCGACCCGGCCCGGTTCGATAAACCGTTGATAGAGTTCATGACATTTCACATCATCAAGCGCGCGCTTGTTGCTTTGAAGAATGTCAATCAGGGCCACAAGGTCTTCGTTGGACTTTTCCACATAGGCAAAAAACACAGCATAATTGATCGGGTTTGCGCTCAAACCCAATTCATCAATTAATTCCAGCGCTTCACGCGACAGCGCGTAAGAACGCTGACGGTATTGTTCTTGCTGAGGCATTCCGGGGAACCTGAAGGAGTGGTATCGTGGAATTTGTAGGCACTTCTTTAAGTCTGGGACGCGCATTGTGCACCTGCGTTATATCAGTTTTGTCACATGCGCGTATAGAGTGCGTAGGTTGTAATTTTATCGGTTTATTCACGTCTGCATCCTAGGCTGCTTTGCCCCGGGGTGCTTTCATCGGGAAACGGCTTCGGTCCGAAAAAGAAAAACGGGAAAACAAGATGCGGAAACTATCGGCTTTGATGGCTGCAATCGCCGTCCTGTTGGGCTTTGTTGTGTCGGGCACACCTGCCATGGCACAGACCAGCGGTTCCGACGACCAGACAACCGTCAATGGCCATGTCACCGACAGTACGACCGAAACCCCGACGATTGATTATCGACCGATCTCTGCCGAAGAACGCTCCAACATGCCCCCCCTGATGGAGCGTTACGTTCTTGATGAACTGAAAAACCTGCGCACCGAAATGCAGGGCATGCGCGCCGAATTGCTGCGCGAGGTCGTTAACCGCCAGCTAGAGGCCATCGACAAGGCGATTTCATATTCGTCGAACACGGTGACCTATTTCTTCTATTTCGTGGCCGCCGTCGGTGCGCTTCTGACCATGCTGGGCTGGCAGTCCTTGCGCGAATTGAAGTCAAGCGTGCGCAATCTGGCCAATACCGAACTGCAACGTCTGTCGCAGGAATTCGAAGGGCGCCTGACCTCGCTTGAAAACGAGCTGCTGTTGAAATCCAAACTGATCAACGAACATCAGCACGAGATCGAGCGCCCCCAGACCATTCATGCCCTGTGGCTACAGGCCAACCAACTGAGCAACCCGCGGGCAAAGATCGAAACCTATGACAAGATCCTCGAACTCGCACCCGGCGATCCGGAAGTCATGGCCTATAAGGCCGATGCGGCGCTTCAGCTTGGCGATCGTGACTGGGCACTTAGTCTGTGTAACCGGTTGCTGGCCGAGGAGCCCGAAAGTGCCAATGGCCATTATCAGCGCGCATGCGCCAATGCCGGTCTTGGGTTCAAGGAAGCCGCCCTTGCCGATCTGCAGCGTGCGGTCGAACTGTCCGATGCCATGCGCCAACCGGCCTGGGCCGAAGAAGAATTCGAACCGCTCCGCGACATGCCGGAATTCACGCAGATCCTTGGCAGCAAGGAAGACCTGCCACCTGCCGAGTAATCCGGGAATATACAATATCCAAGCAAAAAGCCCTGCAGCACTGCCGCAGGGCTTTTTGTATTTCGGACTGTACCGTCGCTTAAACGCCGCTTAGCTGCTGGGCAGTTCGTTCCAAAGCGGATGGATCGGTGCGACGTCTTCTTCGATTTCGGTAAAGCGCGCATCGCAGTCAAAGAAGTAGTTGTCCGTCAGGTCATCATTTACCTGCGAAACTTCGCCGACAATCACCGGGCCTTTGCCTTCTTCACCATAGAAGCGATGAACCAACGTGCGTGGCAGGGTAACGCTCTGCCCCGGCTCGAGAATAACTTTGCCACCAGCGGGCAGGATATTGAGCTTACCATCGGTGCGCACGCGCACTTCATTCTCGCGGTCCATCTGGCCATCATCGGTCAGGTTGCAAAGCTCGATCACGAGGTTGCCACCCCCACGCACGATGATGTCTTCCATTTTGACCTTGTGGTAATGCCACGGGCATTCCTGGTTCTCACCAACGATCATGATCTTTTCGGCATAGGGCACTTCGCCCGGCTGGCGCAGAATGCCATTGCGCAGGCAAAACAGGATCAGGCCACGCTTGTCGAAATTGCCTTCGCCGTAATCGGTAACATCCCAGCCCATCTGATGGTCACGGCACCATTTCGCCAGATCGGCTTCGCCATCCCATTGTGCCGGGCCGTAATGTGCCCATTCCGGCAGCTTGAATGCGATGGATGCATAAAGTTCCTTGGCATGCTCGATACAGGCATTGATTTCAGAACGCAGCATGGATGACCTCTTGTGGCGTTGTGTGTGGCTGTTCGGTTGAATGATTTGGCCGGGTTTTACCACGCCCGGGCGGTGAATGCGACAGTTTTTGAATGCATTCAAAAGATTTTCATTTTGGCAACAGGTGGAGAGCTTTGTCGCGTTAAACTGCCCCGCAATCGCCGTTTTTTGCGCGGATAACAGGCAGATACCGTGAAAGTCAGTGCGCGATATCATATCTGTCATATCGCCCGGAACCGGATAGACGAACTGCAGAAGGAAACTGCACCATGGCGCAATCATCGGGATTTGCAAAAGTTGTCGCGGCCATCGTGGTCGCCGGTGGATTGGCGGCATCAGGCTGGCTGGTCGGGACCGGCATTGAAAACATGCGCGCCCTTGATCGCTATGTCACGGTTAAGGGACTGGCCGAGCGCGATGTAAAGGCCGACAAGGCCGTCTGGCCGATTACATATGTTGCGACCGATGATGTGCTGCAAAACGCACAGGCCAAGATTGATGCTGATACCAACACCCTGTTTGAATTCCTCGCAAGCCACGGCATCGGGCGCGAAGCCACCGAACTGCAAAACCTGCAAGTGACCGATCAGCTTGCCCAGTCCTATCGATCCGGCCCGATTGAAAGCCGCTATATCGTCAACCAGACCATTCAGGTCCGCACTGATGATGTAGATGCGGTGGTTGCCGCGTCCCAGGATATCGGCAAGCTGTTGCAGGGCGGTGTGGTTCTGGGCGGGCAGGGATATAACCCGGGGCCTAGTTACCTGTTCACGGGGCTTAATGACATCAAACCGGAAATGATCGCAGCTGCAACCGTCAATGCCCGCGAAGCAGCCCAGCAATTTGCCACGGACTCTGGGGGTGAACTGGGCGGTATCCGTCGCGCGACACAGGGTCTGTTCCAGATTTTGGCAGCTGATGGCGCGCCCAACATGATGGAAGCCAACCAGATCAACAAGACGGTGCGCGTGGTCACCACCATGGAATATCTCATCCGGGATTAGTTGACAGCTTCGCCAAAGCTGGTTTTATGCGCGCCATGGCGCAATTGATCCTGTTTAACAAACCTTACGGCGTTCTGACGCAATTCACCGACCGTGAAAACGGCCGGGCGACCTTGGCTGACTATATCGATCTGCCCGGTGTCTATGCTGCCGGGCGTCTTGATCGCGATAGCGAGGGTTTGTTGCTTCTGACAGATAATGGCCCGCTCAATGCCCAGATTGCCCATCCGAAATTCAAAAAGCCCAAAACCTACCTGGTGCAGGTCGATGGCGAACCGACTGACGAAGCGCTTGAAGCGCTTAGGCGCGGGGTGGAGCTTAAAGACGGCATTACCCTGCCCGCGAAGGCCCGCCGGATTGATGAGCCAGCCGGACTTTGGGAACGTGATCCACCGGTACGCTATCGCAAGGCCATCCCGACAAGCTGGATTGAACTGACAATTACCGAGGGCAAAAACCGTCAGGTGCGCCGGATGACCGCCGCGGTTGGTTTCCCGACCCTGCGCCTGATCCGCCGTGCCATCGGCGATTGGACACTCGATGGTTTGCGACCTGGCGAATGGAAAGTGATCGAGGTCGAAGCACCCCAGCCAACCCATCGCAGATTATCGCCCGGATCGGCCAAGCCGCCGCGCCGCAATCAGGTGCCAGGGAACAGCAGTGCGCAAACTGATAGCCCATCCGATGGTGAACGCACTGGCACCAAACCCGGCAACGCCCGTCGCAAGGGTGGCTACAAATCAGCTCGCCAGCGCAATGCTCCCAACGATGCGGTAAACAAGGCATCCGACACTGGCCAGCGTAACGGACCGGGCGGGGCAAAGCCGGCACGTCATCGTTCGCGCCCGAAGAAAGGATAAGCCGCTATGCTCAGCTACCTGCACGGCTTCCATGCCGGGAATTTTGCCGACATGCACAAGCATGCAGCCCTTTGGCTGGTGCTTGAACACTTGCGCAAAAAGAAAAAGCCGTTCTGCGTGATCGATACCCATGCCGGATCGGGCTGGTATGATCTGGGCAGCGAACAGGCGGCCAAAACCGGCGAATGGAAAGATGGCTACGCGCGTGCCAAAGCTTGCTCCAATGCACCGGAAATGCTGCAGCATTTTCTAGGCTACGTCGCGGGCTTTGATCCGGTTGCCAAGGGTCGGGATTTTGGTGTGCGGGAAGGCGATGACTATCGTGGTCCGTTCTATCCCGGATCACCGTTTATTGTGCGCGATATGTTGCGCGAAGATGATGAACTGGTCCTGATGGAGCTGCATCCGCGCGAACATGAAACACTCCATCACCGTGTGAAGCGCGATGCGCGCATTCATCTGCACAAACGCGATGGCTATGAAGGTGTGGTCGGCATGATGCCCCCGGGCATTCGTCGCGGATTGGTGCTGATGGATCCGAGTTACGATGTAAAACAGGATTACCAAAAGGCCGCCAAGGCCGTGCGTGAAGCCTGGGAAAAATGGCCAACTGCAACCTTCATGTTGTGGTATCCGATCCTCGAAGACGGATTTGACGCCGAGCTTCGCAAATCATTTGCCGGGATCAAGGCATCTGGTGGTGTACTCTGTGCCGAACTTTCCACCGATCAGGGCGGGGCAAAGGGGCGCATGCGCGGTACGGGGCTTTTGGTTGTTAATCCGCCCTGGCAGTTTGATCAGCAACTTGGCGAAATCGGCGACTGGCTTGCGAAAACCTGCAAGCTGCCCGGGCCGGCAAAACATCAGATGCGCTGGTTGGTGCCCGCCGAATAACTGCCCATAAAAGTGAGACCCCGAAGGCAGTTTGCCAACGGGGCCTCGATGCGTTGGGACGCATTGGAACTGGTATCAGATGCCAAAGAAAGGCTGCAGCAATTTCGGCAGCAGGCGATTGAACTTCATCGGGGCATCGGTTGCGATCAGGCAGATGCATTCCTCGGCCGTGTCGGCAATCGGCTGATGATCAACGTCATCATCAAGATCCGCTACATCACCGGCACGGAACCGACCGATCTCGTCGATGTAGGATCCCTTGATCAAAAGCGTCATTTCATGACCATGGTGCCCGTGATCGGGGATCGACACACCCGGTGCGATCTTCATCAGGCGCACGGTGCCCTTGCTTTCGATTGATTTCAGCTGGAAATGCTTCACACCCGGTGCAAGCGTTTTCCAAGGAATATCATCAAGCGACATCACATCTTCGGGCAGCAAATCGGCAAGTGGCCTTGGAAGCGCACTCATGGCGCTGCCGGTGATGCTTTCTCCAACCGCAACCCGGCGGAGCGATGGCAATTCCTGTGTGACGATGTTTTCGTTCGCGGTTTCACGCTCAAGCATTGCCATGACGTGATCAAGCGAATGATCACCCATCGCCATGCTGTCTGTGGTTTCAAGCGCAGCACCGCCCATGGTTTCATACCCGGTGACCTTGTCGCGGCAATGCGGGCACACGGTCATGTGGGTTGCAACCAAAAGCTCCATGGCTTGCGATAGGGAACCACTGGCATAATCCATCAATGTCTGATCGGTTGGATGATGCTTGATATTCATGCGACACCTTCCAGTCCGCCACGCAGCTTGCCAAGCGCAAGCCGCAAACGGGACTTCACAGTCCCCAGCGGGATATCAAGACGCTCGGCAATTTCGCTGTGTGAGCAATCTTCAAAAAACGACAATTCTACGACCACCTTTTGATCGGCTGGTAATTCCGCCATCGCGGCTTTGACAAGGACGGCCTCCTGGTCACGATTGACAACGTCATCTGCCAGCGGGTCTTCGTCGACAATCAAAGTCGGGTCGGAATCATCAACCTCGATATGTTTGCGTTGCCGGAACCGGTCAATCCGAAGGTTCCTGGCGATGGTGAAAATCCACGTACTGGCCGCTGCCTTTGAGGGATCAAACAGGTGCGCCTTGCGCCAAACCTGCATCATTGCTTCCTGCGCCATTTCCTCGGCGGTCTCGGGATTGCCGCCAAACCGGAACATGTAAGCCTTCACGCGCGGAGCGAAGTGCGCAAACAGTTGCGCAAACGCTTCCCGATCGCGCGAGGTCGCGACGGAAACAATCCAGTCGGCACATCTTTTCGCCTCGACCGGATCAGCTGGTCCGGTGCGTCGTGGTGTGGTGCCGCTCATTTTGGTCTCTGGTCCCTTTTGGGGCCGCGCCAGGATCGTGTTCATCATACCAATCCTACGTCGGCCGCATTCATTTGGATCAAATAAAAATGTATGTTTTCTGCCAGATACTTACAATGACATCGCACAAATAATTCACGGTGATCTGCACGCCTTTACCGTGCGTACTCATATGTAACGCTCACACATTAACTGCAAGCAGGCCCAGCCGATATGAACATCGTCACCCCGGGAAAACTCAATATCGCTGTCGTCGGGTCCGGTATTTCCGGATTGTCTGCGGCCTGGTTGCTAAGCCAATCGCATAATGTGACGCTGTATGAAAAGGATGACCGTCCCGGCGGACATTCCAATACGGTTGATGCGGGCGCGACCCCGGTTGATACCGGCTTTATCGTTTATAATACCCGCTGCTATCCGAACCTCTGTGCATTGTTTGATCATCTCAATGTGAAAACCACACCGACCGATATGTCCTTTGCTGCCTCGATGGATGAAGGCGGGATGGAATATGGCGGTGGTGATCTTTCGGCTCTGTTTGCGCAAAAGCGCAATCTGTTCCGCCCGCGCTTTTGGAAGATGGTGCGCGATATTCTGCGTTTTTACCGCGAAGCACCCGCCGCCCTTGAAGATGGCACCGCCGAACATATCAGCCTTGGCGATTACCTGCGCGACAAGCGCTATTCCAAATCCTTTATCAATGATCATTTGCTGCCGATGGGGGCTGCGATCTGGTCAACGCCGGTCGATACCATGATGGCCTATCCGCTGGCGGCGTTTGTCCGGTTCTGTCAGAACCACGGCCTGCTTCAAATCAAGGATCGCCCGCAATGGCGCACCGTGGTTGGCGGATCGCGTGAATATGTAAAACACATGACCGCAAACATTTCCGGTGGCGTGGTTCTGGATCGTGCGATTGCCAAGGTCGGCAAGACTGCGTCCGGTGGCGCCTTTGTCGAAGACCGCTATGGCAAGCGCGAAGAATATGATCACGTCGTTTTGGCCTGCCACGGCGATCAGGCATTGGCCCTGCAGGAAACACCAGACCCGCGTGTTAGCGAATTGCTGTCGGCCTTCAAATATGAGCGCAACCTGGCGATCCTGCACAATGACGCCAGTCTGATGCCGAAAAACCAGAAGGTCTGGTCAAGCTGGAACTACCTGGCCGAGGATCATGACGGCGAGCAGAAAGTCTGCGTGACCTATTGGATGAACCGTCTGCAGCATCTTGATCCGACGCAGCCCCTGTTCGTAACGCTGAACCCGCCGCGTCATCCCGAAGAGGGCAGCGTGATCCGATCATTCCTGTACGACCATCCGCTGTTTGATGCTGGTGCGATGGCAGCACAAAAGGACCTGTGGTCGATACAGGGTGTCGATAACATCTGGTATTGCGGCAGCTACTTTGGCTATGGCTTCCACGAAGACGGCATTCAGTCCGGTCTTGCTGTGGCCGAGGCGCTTGGCAATGTCCGCCGCCCGTGGAACGTCGAAAATGAAAGTGGCCGTATTCATGTGGGTGCCGCCGCGCGTGAGCAATCAAGCGAGGCCGCATGACACTTCCTGTTGCGCATAAACCGGCATCGGCGCTGTTTGAAGGGGTGGTCACCCATCACCGGCTGCGCCCGAAAAATCACAAGTTGCGCTATCGCGTATTTTCCTTCCTGCTTGATCTTGATGAGATCGATGGTCTTGCCGCAAAGCTGAAGCTGTTCAGCCGCAACCGCTTTAACCTGTTTTCCTTCCACGACCGCGATCACGCCGATGGCGGTAAAGCCGATTTGCGTACCCGGCTTGAAGCCATTCTGTCCGATCACGGACTGGCTGATTGCGGCCACAGGATCCGCTTGCTGTGTTATCCGCGGTTGCTTGGTTTTGTGTTTAACCCGCTGTCTGTCTATTTCTGCCATCGCGCTGACGGGTCGGTTGGGGCGGTGCTTTATGAAGTCTCCAACACCTTTGGTGATCGCCATAGCTACCTGATCCCGGTGACCGATGGTGCACTGGATGACAAGAACGTGCTGCGCCAATCCTGTGCGAAGGGGTTTTATGTCTCGCCCTTTATCGACATGGTCGCCGACTATCATTTCCGCATTCGCATCCCGGATGAAAATGTTGCGGTCGCCATTCGCGAGACCGATGCCAAGGGCGCGTTTCTCAATGCCGCCTTTGTCGGTGATCGAACCGAGCTTTCTGACCGTATACTGTTAGGAGCGTTCATTCGCTACCCGCTCATGACGCTCAAAGTCGTGGCAGGTATCCATTGGGAGGCGCTCCATCTTTGGCGCAAGGGTATGACGTTCCACAAACGGCCGGCACCGCCAGAACAGGCAGTGACTTATGTGCTGGAAACCGGGACGGCAGCGGCCCAAGCAGGAAAGAGATAAAAACAATGCCAAACCGCAATCGTAATGCATCCGCCTATGCTCTTCCGCTGCGTGACCGCATCCTGCCGATGCTGGGCAGCATGACGGGCAGTCGCAGCCTTCTAAAAGCCATGCTCAAGCGTGTATTGGCGCATCTGCATTACGGGCGTTTGACCATTGTCCTGCCCGACAACGATACCCTGCATTTTACCGGTGATCAGGAAACCGACCTGCGCGCCGCCATCCATATCCATGACTGGCAGGCAATCCGCAAACTCGCCACCGGTGGCGATGTTGCCTTTGCCGAGGCCTATATGGATGGCAGCTGGAGCAGCCCGGACATCACCCATCTGATGCATTTTGCCATGCGCAATGAAACGATTGTACGCGCCCGTCTGGCGGCAGGCTTTCTCGCCCGCACGGTGGCGCGCATCGGTCATTTGCGCAACGCCAATACGCTTGAAGGCTCCAAGCGCAACATTGCCTATCACTATGATCTCGGCAACGAATTCTATCGCGCCTGGCTTGACCCCAGTATGACCTATTCCTCGGCCCTGTATCAGTCGCCTGATATGTTGCTGGACGCCGCGCAGGCAGCAAAATACGAACGCATTTGCGAACTTTCGGATCTTAAGCCGGGCGAGCGTGTGCTTGAAGTCGGCTGTGGCTGGGGTGGCTTTGCCGAACTTGCAGCCGGTAAATATCGCTGCAACGTCACGGGCCTGACGCTTTCGAACGAACAGCATGCCTATGCCCGTGAACGGCTATTGCTGCAGGGGCTGCACGATCGCACGGATATCGTTCTGCGTGATTACCGTCATGAAGAAGGTCAGTATGACAAGATCGTCTCGATCGAAATGTTCGAGGCGGTTGGCGAAGAACACTGGCCAACCTATTTCGAGATGATCCGCAAGCGCCTGAAGCCGGGCGGCAAGGCGGTTCTGCAAATCATCACCATTGATGACGACCGGTTTGAAACCTATCGCCGTGGGGCGGATTTCATTCAGCGTTACATCTTCCCGGGCGGCATGTTGCCATCCCCGACGGCACTGTCAGCAGCGGTCAGCAACGCTGGCCTTGAACTGCGTCATTCGGAATTCTTTGGCAAATCCTATGCCCGCACGCTGGCCGAATGGCAGCGCAGCTTCCAGCACGCCTGGGACGGTATTGCCAAGCAGGGCTTTGATCTGCGCTTCAAGCGCATGTGGGAATATTATCTCGCATATTGCGAAACCGGTTTTGATCAGGGCTCCATCGATGTTGGCCTGTTCGTGATCGAACATCGCGAAAATGCGTCCGACTGAATACCCCACCCAGACATCCATCTTCTATGCCCTCCCGGCAATGGCGGCAGCCGTGCCGACCATTCCGGCATATGTGTTGTTGCCCAGTTACTATGGCGACGACCTTGGCCTTGGGTTGGCGATCACGGGCGCAGTTTTATTGCTGGTGCGCATGATCGATATGCTGACCGATCCGGTGGTTGGGTGGCTGTCGGATAAAACCGGCAATCGTAAAATCTGGACCGGGGTCGGGGCGGTGATTGCCGGGATCGGCCTTTGGTATTTATTCAGTCCCCCCGAAAAGCCCGATGCGCTTTATCTTCTGATTTGGGCGAGTGTGCTGTTCCTTGGCTGGACGATGTTTCAGGTGCCCTATCTTGCGTGGGGGGCGGACCTGTCTGGTGATTATAAAAAACGAACATCGCTGACCGCCCTTCGCGAAGGGGCCGGTCTGATCGGTATTGTGCTGGCCGGGGCCATTCCGGTTCTGATCAATGCCCCGGATCGAGCTTCTGAAATCCAGACTCTTGCCATCGTCACCCTGACATTGGGGGCTGTTTTTATTGCCCTTATGATCTGGCAGGTGCCCGATCCGATTGCGCAGCATAAACGCACAAAATCGGCGGCAAATGGTATGGGATCGGGCAACCTTGTTAAGACGTTGCGTCTTGGTATGCGCAGCCTGCGCGATAATCGTTTGTTCATGCGTCTACTTGCGGCCTGGATGATCAACGGGCTTGCCGCGGGCTTGCCCGCTGTCTGCTTTCCGCTGTTTGTCCGCTATTACCTCAAGCTCGATCAGGACAGCGAGAATATCCTGATCCTGCTTTATTTCGCAGCCGCCATCATCGCCATCCCGCTTTGGGTTGTGATGGCATGCCGGGTTGGCAAACACCGCGTCTGGTGTCTGGCCATGGTGATGGCGATTATGGCCTTTGTGTTTGTGCCGGTTCTTGATGCCGGCGACTTTGGTGCCTTTGCCGTTATCTGCCTTGTGACCGGGGCTGCCTTGGGGGCGGATCTTGCCCTGCCACCGGCCATTCAGGCTGATGTGGATGACTGGGATCGATACCGGTTTGGTGTGCGACGCACCGCCCTTTTATTCGCGCTTTGGAACATGACCAACAAGCTTGCCATGGCCTTGGCGGCCGGGATCGCGCTTCCGATCCTGGGGGTCTTTGGCCTGACTGACGGGGGCGATGAAAAAACCGGTGCCTTGATCGTGCTGGTTTTGATCTATGCGGTGATCCCCATCGTATTGAAAGCAGGAGCAATCGGGATGATGTGGCGCTTTCCACTGGACAGCACCCATCAGGTTGCCATTCGTCGGCGCCTTTCACGCCGCACCGTTTGATCTTGGGATGTCAGGACAGGAGAAAATCGATGCTGCGGAATTTCATGGCGCTGTGTTTTTTGGTGCTATTAGCCGGATGTGGGTCGATGAAACCGCAGGATTTTGCGCAAAAGGAACCCCGCTTCGACGTGTTTGACTATTTCGATGGCAACAGCCGGGCCTGGGGTATTTTCGAAGACCGGTTCGGAAAGTTGCGTCGTCAGTTCACCGTCGAAATTACGGGTACGGTCAAGGACGGTGTGCTGACACTGGAAGAAGACTTTATCTATGATGACGGCGAAACGGATCGCCGTGTCTGGACCATCACCAAAACCGGTGAACACACCTATGAAGGCCGTGCCGATGACATTGTAGGCACCGCCATTGGTAGTCAGTATGGCAATGCGCTTAACTGGTCCTATGACATGGATCTTAAGGTCGGCGATGGTGCCTGGCGTGTGGGCTTCAACGACTGGATGTTCCTGCAGCCAGATGGTGTGTTGGTCAACCGCGCACGGGTGAAAAAGTGGGGCTTTGAGATTGGTGAAGTCACGCTATTTTTCACAAAGACCCAACACGTCGCGCAAGCCGCTGAATGAACCAGCGCAGCAACGGGATTTTGGCATAAAAGTTCTGCCCGGAATCCCAGTGGTCAAAATGCGATGTCAGGTGCGTACCATCTTTGTCAAAGGTGAGTTCCGACATGCCTGTGAATTCCCAATCGCCGATGACCTTGACCCGCGCACTGAATTTCCATCGCAAAAATCCTCGGTCCCCGTCAATCGCCTGATGCGTGACGATAAAGCGCGGATTATCCGCATCGGTAAAGGCCTTTGCCAGATAGGCGCAAACGTCCTTGGGGCCGCGTACCGTGGTGAACGGATCACAAAAAACAAAATCCTCTGTCACCAGATCGTTTAGCTGATCAACCGTCTCAAGCGACAGGTTCTCGTAATAGGCTGCATATGCCGCCAGCAACTGGCACTTGTTCTCGGTGATGTCGGTCATGCTCGGATCAGTTTGCGCATCAGTTTGAAGAAAAGCGGATAGGGCAGAATTCGCGTCAGCTTCAATTGCCGCACGAATGGGGGTGGAAATGCAATCTCGAATTTGTCATTGCTGCAAAGCCCGCGATAGATGAAGTCTGCGGCCTGCTCTGGCTCAAGCAAATAGGGCATTTCAAAATCGTTCTTGTCGGTCAGACGCGTTTTAACGAACCCCGGATTGATTACGCGCAGCAAAACGCCACTGCCGCTCAGTTCCGTATGAAGCGACTCACACAGATTGATCAGGGCGGCCTTGGTCGGGCCATAGGCCGATGCATTGGGCAAACCGCGATAGCCCGCGACTGATGCCATTACGGCAATCTCGCCGGACTTGCGCGCGCGCATCTTTGCCAGCAGCGGCTCGAGACAATTCACAATGCCCATATAGTTGGTATCAACATGGCTTCGGATGGTTGCAGCCGAAAAGGCATCAAGCTTCATAGGTGAATAGATCCCGGCTGCCAAAATCACCAGATCGGGCAGGCCAAACTGCGCTTCCACCGTGCCAACAGCACTATTTACCGCATTTGGATCGGTAATATTGACCGTAACCGGAGTTATATCCGGCATTTCGGATGCCAATTCATTCAATTTATCGGCATTCCGCGCGGAAATGATGACTTTTTGGTCTTCCGAAGTCGGATTTTCATGGAATTTGCGCGCTAATGCTGCACCAATGCCCGAAGATGCCCCGATAATCCAGATGGTCTGGAAGTTTTTGCTCATTCCTCGTCCTTTTGCGCGGTTTGTGTCGCGCAACTCATGCAGCGATAGGTGATGGTGGATCCATCACGTGCCTCGAACGCGAGGCCCACCCAACGGCCATCGGCATCATACCATGCGGTGGTTTCAAGCTCCCCGTCATAGGTAAACCGGGTCGCACGCAGCGTGCCGTTTGTTGTGCGCAGCATTTCGGTTTCGCTTGCGCGGATATCAACCGTGTTTGCCTTGCCGGTGATGGTATTGAGCACCGCCTCGCTGCCCAATACGCCGCAATGCCAATGATCGGTTGGAAAAATGCCCTGAGGCAAGGTTTGTTTGCCTTTCGGGCCGGTCACAATAAGCGCGCCCTGATCATCGGGTTTGGCGGTCACTTCCGTCTCATCACCATCATCATCGACCCGCACCGATAGCGCAGCCAACCGGTCATCCTGCCACAGGCTTTCGGATCGATAGTCAAAGCTATAGGCATTAAAGCCGAGAAAACTGATATCGATATTGCTTTGCGCAACTACCTGCAGGCCATCGCGCCCGTGATTGAACTGCACCACATGACTCCCGACCGGGGAATCATTGCGTCGGATCTGAAAACGAAGCTCGTTGCCATAGCGTGCAATGGGATCAAAGTTACGGCAGGTATCCGCACCTTCAAACGCATTCGTCAGGCTGGCTTGCTCGATCACCGTTTCATTGCTTGCCGCCGCGTTTGACGGCAGCGCCATGACGCCAACAAGGACGCCGGTGCCAAGCAGGACTTTCATCGAAGGTGCTATGTACGTCTTCATGATCGTTACCAAAGCCGGGTTGCAGAAGGAGTACTTCCTTCTTGTTACGCAATGGTGTGATCTGCGGATCAAACGTCATGATCATTGCTCGCCATTGCCTGATGGGGTAAGCAGGGGCTCAACGGGCCCTGACCCAAAATGAAAGGCCACGCCATGCCCCATCCGATTGCAGAAGACCTGATCGCGCATGTTCTGCACCGCGATTCCAACATCATCGTTTTGAACAAGCCGCCCGGGCTGGCGTCGCACGGTGGGCCGAAAACCTATTTCCACGTTGATGCCTATCTGCCGGATCTGAAATTTGGCATTCAGCCCGAGCCAACGCTAGCCCATCGTCTGGATCGCGATACGGCCGGCTGCCTGTTGCTGTGCCGTCATCCGAAATCATCGAAAAAGATCACCCGTCTTTTCACCGAAAAGAAGATCGGCAAGACCTATTGGGCGGTGGTGCGTGGCGCCATGGAAGACGATCAAGGTTTCATCGATGCGCCGATTGGCAAGATCAATGATGAAAGCGGCTGGACCATGCTGGTTCACGAAGACGGCCAGCCGTCCAAAACCGAATATACAGTGCTGGGCCGTGGCAAGGACGCGGATGGCAAAGACATCACCTGGCTGGAACTGATCCCGCATACCGGGCGCACCCATCAGCTGCGCGTACATCTTGATCATGTCGGACATCCGGTGATTGGTGATCCGTTCTATGGCCGCGGCGATGAACCGCCGATCTTTGGCGCACCGCCGACCCTGATGCTGCTTTCGCGCCAGATCGTCGTGCCGTTCCATGCCGACCGTGATCCGGTGATTGTCGACGCCCCGCCGCCCGAACTGATGCGCGCCGGTCTGGAGCCGTGCGGGTACGCAGGCGATTACGCCGCCCATGCAAGCTCAATTGATGCTCAATACACCGGCGATGACAGCGACGCTGAAGGCGGAGAGTAAAGTCTCAAGCGTGATAATCGATGCTATCGCTTCGGCATCGCCATTGAGTTGTCGGGCGAGGATATAGGCATTGCCCGCGCATGGCATGCCAGCATACAGAACCCCCATCGCCAAAACCATGCCATCGACACCCGCGAGATAAAGGCAGACACCGGTAATCACCGGCAGCACCGCAAGCTTGATGCTGGTGGCAAGGGCAATCGCGCCAAGCGCCTTCTTGTCCATGATAAAGCGAAGCCCGGCACCGACCGATAGCAGGCTCAGCGGCAGCGCGGCTGTCTTGAAAAGGGCTGCGGTATTTTCGATGGGCAGCGGAACGTGAATGTTGCTCACATTCAGGATTGCACCGGCGCCGGCGGCAAGGATGATCGGGTTTTTGACAATCCCGCCCATGATGCGTTTGAGGTTGCTTTTCCCGCCGCTAAAGGCGCTGAGTACGACAACGCCCAGCATGTTGGTCGCAATCACCATCACCGCAACAAAGATAATGGCAAGGGCAAGTCCCTCTGCCCCGTAAAGGGCATCGGCAACGGCCAGCAGGACGTAGCTATTGTATCGAACCGATCCCTGAAAGATCGATGTGAAAAGCGGCGTGTCACGCGTGATCAGTGGGCGGAGCAAAAGAAGGGCTGCCGACAGACCAAGGGTTGCTGCAAGCGTGACACCAACCGCAGTTCCAGCATTGCCGCTTGAAAAATCGGCGCGATAAATTTCGACGATCAGAAGTGACGGCAGCAGCAGATAATAGGTCAGCCGATCAATCCCGGCCCAGACATCGGCTGCCTTGATCAGATATCGCTTAAGCGCCGCGCCAACAAGGATGGCGGCAAAGATCGGAAAGATCGCAGCAATCAGTTCATAGGCAAGTTGCATGGCAGGCGGGGCGCTCCGGCGGCGGGGTTTTAAACTTGGCGATTGCTGTAATCGGCAAAGACCTGCTCGGGGGAATGATCGCGATATTGTTCGCAGATTTCCTCGAACTTGGGATTGCTGATCAGAAGGTCCGCTGTGCTTTGGTTGCACGCAATCGGAACCTCATAAAGGTTGGCCAGTCGGATCAGGGCGCGGACATCAACATCATGCGGATGGGGCGTCATCGGATCGGTGAAAAAGAACATGGCTTGCAGTTCGCCATGCGCAATCATTGATCCCAATTGCTGATCACCGCCAAAAGGCCCGCTTTTGAGCGGATGGATATCAAGTTCGCCAAACCGTTCCTGCAAAACCCGTCCCGTGGTGCCGGTGGCAAAGATGCGCATATTGGCGAAGGCACCCTTGTGCTTTTCAAGCCAGTCAGCCATTTCGCGTTTGCGACGGTCATGGGCGACAACCCCAACAGACAGCACCATATTTCGATCTCCGGGCCAGTAAACAGGATTTGTCATACTAATCCTGAACCCGACTTTGCGTCACGCGACAATCATCGGACCAATGCGATTTTCGTCAAAAAGCCGAATGTCGGACATCGCCAGTTTATATGACAGAACAAGTATTTAGGATGAGGTGCCTAGAGGTCTGAATGGCGTGCCACCGGCCATTTGCCCTCGGCAATCAGTTCCTGACTGACAGAATGAATTTCATCAAGAACCCGCAACAATACCGGGTCTTTCATTTTGATGCGCTGGGCGCACACCGATACCTGCCGGATCATCGGCGGGGAAAGTGGAACGGCCTTGATGGTGTGATTTTCAAGTTCGTCATAAATCGCGCATTTCGCCAGAAGGCCATATCCCTCGCCACTGGCGATCAGTTTGACCAGATGCGTACTGGCATCAATTTCCATCCGGATATCAAGGCCGCTGCCCAGCGCTGCAAATGCCTTGGCCTTCATGCGAATACCATGGATGGTGGTTGGCATGATCAGTGGGAAGCTTCCCAGCATTTCCGGTGTAATCCGGGCGGGGACGTCGCGCATCAGCTCCTGATTGCCGACAAGGAATATTTCCTCGTCGCAGATCGGATGGCAGACTATGTCGGGCAATGATGTACGGTCAAAGGAAATGGCAAAATCAAGTCGGCCTTCCTGAAGCCAACCCCAAAGATACCCGGAAAAAGCTTCGACAACGCGCAAGGAAACCTTGGGCAAGGTCTGACGCAGACGCTTGATGAGCGGGATGGCAAGCACGGTCGATGTTGCCGCAGGCAGGCCAATTGCAACTTCGCCTTCTGGTTCTTCATTGGCGGTGCCGACGGCATCAATTGTCGCATTGGCAATGGCCAGCATCTCATAGGCGCCCTTCAAAAGGACTTCACCCGCTGCCGTCGGGGTCGACCCACGGGCATGGCGAATGAGAATCGCCGTCCCCAGATCTTCCTCGAGTTTCTTGATCATATTGCTTAGTGCAGGCTGTGCGATGCCCAATCGAAGCGAGGCCTGACTAAGGCTTCCTTCCTCGCAAATAGCGGCAAAAGCAGAAAGCCGAGATAAATTAAGCTGTTGTGGAAGCAACTTCATAAGCGACCATCAAGGTATATAAGTTTATATATGGGTACTTCAGAATTATATATCACAAAAATGATATCACCGCTGCTAGCGTCAGAATTGGAATAGAAGCAAAAAATATCCGGAGGAAACATCTTGCAGATTTCAACGATCCTGTCGGCAGCCCTTGTTGCCGCCACCGCTTTCACTTGGCAGGCTGACGCGGCTGATTACACCATTGATGTGTCGCTTGATACGTCGCCGAACCATGTGCGTAACCGTTCCTTCCGCGAATTCGCAGAAGCCCTGAACGAAAAATCCGACGGTCGCCTTGAGCTGCGTATTTTCGATTCCGCTTCGAAATACAAAGGCCCGATGGTTGCAACCGCTGTTGCCCAGGGCGCGATTGATATGGCCGCACCGGCCCATCAGCACCTGTCGAAATTCGTGCCGGAAACCGGCATCCTGTTGCTGCCGATGTTCTATGGTCAGGAAAAGGACGTCATCTATAACGTGGTTGATGGCGAAGTCGGTCAGAAGCTGAACAAGATGATCGAAGACAAGCTTCGCGTTGTTGTTCTTGGCCGCCCGTTCGACCTTGGTTATGGCACGGTATTCTCTACCGATCTTCGTATGACGAAACCGGCTGATCTCGAAGAACAGATCGTGCGTGTTCCGGGCGGTGCCGCAACGCTTGAGCGTTACAAGGTCTTTAAGGCCAACCCGACCCAGATTCCGTGGTCCGACGTTCCGCAGGCCCTTCAGACCGGCGCTGTTTCGACCATCTGGGCGACCCAGGAAAGTGTCGCCAGTGCCCAGCTTTGGGATGCCGGCATCAAATACGCCTTCGAAGACAAGCAGGCCTTCATCGAATATGTCCCGATCCTGAGCCAGAATGCATGGTCGAAACTGCCTGAAGACCTGCAGCAGCTGATGATCGATACCTGGGACGAGATGGTTGACGATGTGCGTAAAGTCGCGACCAAGGCGCAGGAAGACGGCCGTCAGACCAACGCCGATCACGGTATTGAAACTGTCGATCCGGATCCGGCTGACCTTGCCGTCATGCGTGAAAAACTGATGGCAGCACAGCCGGCTATTGTTGAAGAACTCGGTATGGATACCGACTTTATCAACGAAGTATCCGCAGCTGTCGCAGCCGCTGAACAGTAAGTTCGGTCCGTAATTGGGGAATGTTTGATCATGTCACTTCGCAGCATTGCAAACGTTCTGAACTGTCTTGAAAAAGGCCTGATCGGGATGATGGCGCTTGGCGCCATCATTCTGGTGGTCATCGAGACCGTACTGCGTTATGCCGCCCCCGCCCATCTGACGGATTGGAGCGGCGAGGTCACGATCTATCTGGTTGGCTGGGCCTTGATGCTTAGTCTGCCGCATCTGGTCGCGCATGAAAAACATGTCCGTGCCGATCTTCTTCAACATCAATTCTCGCCGGCAGTGCGCTGGTTCCTTGATGTCTGTGCGACAATCATCGGGATCGTTTTCTGCGCGATCATTCTCTGGGCCGGCATTGATGTCGTGTCATTCGGAATGATGTTTGGCGAAATCAGCGACAGCTCACTGCAATTCCCGATGTGGGTGTTTTACCTCGCTGTACCGGTCGGGTTTGGAACATCGCTGCTGCGTTATGTGGTTCTGCTGATCTCCAAGCTGATGGAATTGCGGGCCTCACCGGCCGCTTCCTGACAAAGGAATTTCTTTCATGATAATCTGGTTGATGCTGGCGCTGTTCTTCGTGCTGCTGCTGGCTGGGGTTCCTATTTATCTGGTTCTTGGCAGCCTGGCTGTCATTGGCTGGCTGGTTGAAGGCACGCCATTGATTGCGTTGGCCCAACAGTTCGCCAATGAACTGAACTCCCAAACCCTTGTGGCGGTGCCGCTGTTTGTTGTGGCCGCGACCTTTATGGAACGCGGTGGCATTACCCGCGCCCTGATTGATTTCGCAAGCCTGATTGCCGGGCGCAGCCGTGGTGGCCTTGCCATCATCTGCGTCATTGCGACAACGTTCTTTGCTGCTATTTGCGGCTCGTCGGTTGCAACCGCGATGGCAATGGGAACGGCGCTTATTCCAACCATGGCTGCACGTAAATATCCGTCCAGTTTCTCGGTCGGGACCGTGGGGGCTGCCGGTACACTTGGCATTCTGATCCCGCCAAGTCTGCCTTTGCTGATTTATGGTCTGGTTGCCGAAACATCGGTACCGCAGCTGTTCCTTGCCGGTGTCATTCCGGGCCTTCTGCAGGGTGTTCTGTTTGTCGGTTATATCATCTGGTATTCCCGCAAGAACGAGCTGCCGGTTGAAGACAAGCTCGAAGCCGGCGAGGTCTTTGAACGCTTCCGCAACGCTTTGCCTGCCCTTGCCATCCCGATCCTTGTTCTTGGCGGGATCTATAGTGGCCTGGTGACGATTTCCGAAGCTGCCGGTGTTGCTGCCTTCATCGCGTTGATTGTCAGTGTGTTTGTTTACCGTGCAGTCCCGTTGCGCGACATCCCGGGCGTTCTGACCGATGGTATCCGCCAGACCGCAGTGATCATCGTGATCATCATGTCGGCCCTTGCACTGGGTCACTGGCTGACAAGTGAAGGCATCACCCGATCCATCGTAGATTTCGTCAACGAAACCGGTCTGACGAGCTGGCAGTTCCTGATCCTTGCCAACGTCGTGATGTTTGTCCTTGGCATGTTCCTTGAGGTCATCTCGGTCATTCTGATCTTCGTACCGCTGGTGCTGCCGATCATCGAACATCTGGGCATTGATCCGGTGCATTTCGGTCTGATCGTCGTGATCAACATGGAGCTGGCACTTCTTACGCCGCCGGTTGGTCTGAACCTGTTCATTCTCAAGAACATCTCAGGCGAAAACATCGGAACCGTCATCCGGGGCACCATGCCCTATGTGATGATCCTGATTGTTTTGCTGATCCTCGTGACTTTCGTTCCGCAGATCAGCATGTGGCTGCCTGAACTTGCATACGGCAAATAACGGACACAAAAAGAATGCCAATACTGACAGTAACCGTTGCCCCCGATCTGGTCGAAGAGGTGCGTTCGACAAGTGATGAACTTTCAGAAGCCCTGCTTGGCCTGATCCGAAAGCATCTGGCACCGGCCAAAGGCACCGAACAGATCATGTTCGTGCCGGCCTTTGGCGTGGTCACCGGGTGTTCCATGCTGGCGCATCTTGTTCATCGTGCATCCGAAAGCCGCACGTCAGAGGTTCGCAACAGCTGTGCACAGGCCATTGCGGACCATCTGAACGCTACGTATGGCTGTTCTGTTCGTGTCCGTTTGATTGCCACCAGTTCTGACGATATTGCGGCTTCTGATATTTTCACGGAGGTCAGCCAATGACGATGTCCGAACCTGCAATGGCCCGCACCGGGGTTTCGATTGCCTCGATCGACAGCTTCCATGTTGGCGGCGAAGTCGTCAAATTGACTGACCAGCCGAAACTTGAAATGCGTGTTGCCGGCAAGGGTGTCGCCCGTGAAGTCGATCTGAACGGATCCTATGTGACCGGGCAGGTCTATGCCAATCACGTGCGTCTTAGCCAACCGCAACACGACGCGCCCGTGATGTTCTGGCACGGCGGTGCAATGACCGGCGTTACTTGGGAAACCACCCCCGATGGTCGTCCAGGTTGGCAGTGGCTGTTTCTTGAAGCCGGTTACGACGTAATCGTCACTGATGCGGTCGAACGCGGTCGTGCGTCCTGGTCGCCTTATCCGCAGATCTACAAAGCCCCGCCAGTCTTCCGCACCAAGGAAGAAAGCTGGGCGATGTATCGCTTCGGTCCAAAATCGGGTTTCAAGGACGATGTCGCTTCGCGCCAACCGTTCGAAGGACAGCGTTTCCCGATGAGCGGGTTTGACGCCCTGGCCGCCCAGCTTGTGCCGCGCTGGACGACCCATGATGAAATGACCCTGGCGGCTTACGAGGCGCTGCTGCGCAAGGTTGGCCCGGTGCATTTGGTAACGCATAGTCAGGGTGGATGGTTTAGCCTGAACATGGTTCTGCGCGCACCAGAGCTGATCAAGTCGCTGGTCGTGATCGAACCGGCGGGGGCGCCGACCCTTTCCAAAGAGGATGCCAAGCGAATCTCGCATATCCCGCATCTGTTCGTCTGGGGCGACTATATCGAGGATGTCCCGGCCTGGAAAAACTACCGCAATGCTGCCGACGAGTTCATGCATGCGCTCAAAGGCTTTGGCGGGACGTCGAACCTTCTGGACCTGCCGCGAGAAGGCATTCGCGGCAACAGCCACGTGCCGATGATGGACGATAACAGTGCTGACATTGCCAAGCTGGTTGCGGACTGGATGGAACGCACATCCAACGCGGGCTAGCGCCTTAGCAATTTTGATTTGCCGACACCTACCAAGCCTGTCGATCCTATGATCGGCAGGCTTTTTTTGTTGCGCAGCAAACCCGTCCAAACGCGCAAAACAAAACGGCCGCCCCAAGTAAATGGGACGGCCGTTTTCAGATCAGTGAACTGATCAATTACATGTGGATTGCGCGCTTGTCCGCGTCCAGCGCAGCTTCCTTGACGGACTCGCCAAGGGCCGGGTGGGCGTGGCAGGTTCGTGCGATGTCTTCGGCAGATGCGCCGTATTCCATCGCCAGAACCACTTCGGCAATCAAATCGCCCGCAGCCGGGCCGACAATATGCGCGCCGACGACACGGTGCGATTTCTTGTCTTCGATGATTTTGACGAAGCCCTCGGTGCTTTCTATCGCCTTGGCACGACCGTTGGCGGTGAAGGGGAATTTGCCGACTTTGTAGTCGACGCCTTCTTCCTTCAGCTGCTCTTCGGTTTTGCCGACAGAGGCAACTTCCGGCCAGGTGTAAACAACACCCGGGACCTTGCCGTAATCGACATGGCCTTCTTCGCCTGCCAGCATTTCTGCCAGTGCAACGCCGTCTTCTTCAGCCTTGTGGGCAAGCATCGGACCGACGATGGTATCGCCAATCGCAAAGATGCCACCGACATTGGTCTGGAAGTGTTCGTCGGTTTTGACGCGACCACGATCGTCGAGTTCAACACCAACCTTATCCAGGCCAAGGCCCTTGGTGTAAGGACGGCGACCGATGGCAACCAGAACCACGTCAGCTTTGAGTTCCTCTGCATCGCCGCCCTTGGACGGTTCAACAGTCAGGGTCACGCCGGACTTGGTGGTTTTGGCACCGGTAACCTTGTGGCCGAGTTTGAATTCAAGGCCCTGCTTGGCAAAGATGCGTTGGGTCTGTTTGACCAGATCGCCATCCATGCCCGGCAGAATGCGGTCAAGGAATTCAACAACGGTAACTTCGGCACCCAGACGACGCCAGACGGAACCAAGTTCCAGACCGATGACGCCTGCGCCAATCACAACCATCTTCTTCGGCACTTTCGGAAGAACCAGTGCACCGGTCGAAGAGACGATTTTTTCTTCGTCGATTTCGACACCCGGCAGCGGGGTGACTTCCGAACCCGTCGCGATGACGATGTTCTTGGCGGTCAGGGTTTCTTTGCCGCCGTCCAGAAGGGCAACCTTGACTTCGGTCGGCGAGGTGATTTCGCCAGCACCTTTGACATAGGTAACCTTGTTCTTCTTGAACAGGAACTCGATCCCCTTGGTGTTGCTTTCAACAACCTTGTCCTTACGTGCCATCATCTTTTCGATGTTGACCTTCGGCTTGGAGACTTCGATGCCATGGGTATCGAAATGCTCGGTCGCTTCTTCGAACAGGTGCGAGGAATGCAGCAAAGCCTTGGACGGAATGCAGCCTACGTTCAGGCAGGTACCGCCAAGCGCGCCACGTTTTTCAACGCAGGCAACTTTAAGGCCAAGCTGTGCGGCGCGGATGGCGCAAACATAACCGCCAGGACCGCCACCGATCACGACAACGTCGTAGTTCTCACTCATGAGTTCTGTGATCCTTTTGTCTGATCAGATGTCGAGCAGAATGCGTTCCGGGTTCTCGATGCATTCCTTGACGCGTACCAGGAAGGAAACGGCTTCGCGGCCGTCAATGATACGGTGGTCATAGGAAAGCGCGAGATACATCATCGGACGAATTTCGACTTTGCCATCGATTGCAACCGGACGCATCTGGGTCTTGTGCATGCCAAGAATACCGGACTGCGGTGCGTTCAGGATCGGGGATGACAGAAGCGAACCAAAGACACCACCGTTGGAGATGGTGAAGGAACCGCCGGTCATTTCATCCATGCCCAGTTTGCCGTCACGTGCACGCTTGCCGAAATCGACAATGGTGCTTTCCAGATCAGCAAAGGTTTTTTCCTCTGCCGAACGGATGACCGGAACAACCAGACCCTGCGGGGTGCCAACGGCAACGCCGACATCGCAGTAGTTCTTGTAGATGAAGCTGTTGCCATCGATCTCGGCGTTAACAGCCGGCCATTCTTTCAGCGCCGTGGTGCAGGCTTTGATGAAGAAGGACATGAAGCCAAGCTTCACACCGTGTTTCTTCTCGAAACCGTCTTTGTACTTGTTACGGCAAGCCAGAAGGTTGGTCATGTCCACTTCGTTGTAAGTGGTCAGCATGGCCGCAGTGTTCTGGGCTTCTTTCAGGCGGCGCGCGATGGTCTGGCGCAGCTTGGACATTTTGACACGCTCTTCGCCGTCACGCAGTTCACGTTCCGGTTTCGGAGCCGCCGGGGCAGCCGGTGCCGGTGCAGCAGCGCGGGACGCCGATCCACCACCTTCGAGGAAGTTCAGAACGTCGCCCTTGGTCAGGCGGCCGTCTTTGCCGGTAGCCGGAATTTTCGACGGATCGAGGTTTTTGTCTTCGACCAGTTTGCGAACGGCCGGTGCCAGCGGATGATCGCTGTTCGACGCAGTTGCCGCTGCCGGTGCAGCAGCAGGGGCTGCTTTCGGCTCTTCTTTCTTCGCCGGAGCTTCTTCTTTTTTCGCAGCCGGGGCTTCTTCCTTGGCCGGTTCATCAGAAGCAGCAGCGCCTTCGGCGCCTTCGTTGATCATGGCGATCAGCGCACCAACTTCGACTTCGTCGCCTTCGCCAACAACCAGTTCGGCAATTGCGCCAGCAACCGGGGCGTTGACTTCGACGGTGACCTTGTCGGTTTCAAGTTCGACAATCGGTTCATCGGCAGCAACAGCTTCACCGACTTTTTTGTACCATTTTGCCACCGTGGCTTCAGATACGGACTCGCCCAGTGCGGGAACTTTAACTTCAGTCGCCATTTTTTCCTCGACCGTTTTTTCAATCAGGCAGTGTGGGTCTGCCAGGATACGAATGAATTCTAAATGAACGGATCGAACGGGCGATTGCTCGCCCGTTCGATGAAAGTGTTAGACGCTCAGTGCCTTGTCGACCAATTCGGCCTGTTCACGCAGATGAGCCTTCAGAAGACCCGTTGCCGGCGAAGCAGATGCTGCGCGACCGACATAAACAGGACGACCCGTCTTGTGCTTGATGCTCGAAAGCGTTGCTTCGATCCGGCGATCAACAAAGTACCAGGAACCCATGTTCTCTGATTCTTCCTGACACCAGACGACATCAGCATTCGGGTATTTGGCCAGTTCNGCNGCCAGTTCTTNTTCCGGCCACGGATAAAGCTGTTCAACACGCACAAGCGCAACATCTTCGATGCCACGGTTTTCGCGTTCGGCAAGCAGATCGTAATAGACCTTGCCCGACGACAGAACGACGCGNTTGACCTTTTTGTCNTCNACCAGCTTGCCGGTTTCGCNGATCACNGTCNGGAANNTNGTNCCNGNNNCNAANTCGGANAGGTTCGACACACACTGNTTGTGACGCAGAAGCGATTTCGGCGTCATCAGGANCAGNGGCTTACGGAANGANCGACGNATCTGACGGCGCAGGATGTGGTAATAGTTTGCCGGNGTCGTGCANTTCGCCACCTGCATGTTNTTTTCACCACAAAGCTGCAGGTAACGTTCCAGACGNGCGGAACTGTGTTCCGGACCCTGGCCTTCGTAACCGTGCGGCANCAGCATCACCAGACCNGACATACGCAGCCATTTGGCTTCGCCCGAGCTGATGAACTGGTCAATNATGACCTGTGCACCGTTGGCAAAATCACCGAACTGGGCTTCCCAGAGAACCAGCGAATGCGGTTCTGCAAGGGTGATGCCNTATTCAAAGCCAAGAACACCNGCTTCGGACAGTGGCGAGTTGAGAACNTCAAGCTCGGCCTGNCCNGTACGGATGTTNTTGAGCGGGGTGTATTTTGCCTCGTTGGTCTGATCGANCAGTTTGGCATGACGCTGCGAGAAGGTACCNCGCTGGCANTCCTGACCCGACAGACGCACCGGTGTGCCTTCGCACATCAGNGTCCCGAANGCCANNGCTTCTGCNGTNGCCCAATCNATGCCTTCGCCGGTTTCAAACATCTTCGCNTTGGCCTTCANCTGACGAAGGATNTTGCGGTTGATGTCANAGTCACTCGGCGNGGTNGAAAGNGCNCGNCCNACTTCCTGAAGAAGNTNTTCTTCAACNCCGGTNTNGCCGNTCCAGTCNGCATCNTCGCCATGCGAGGATGCNAGACCCGACCATTTGCCNTCAAGCCAGTCAGCCTTGTTCGGACGGTAGTTTTCNGACGCCTTGAACTCTTCATCAAGGTAATCCTGGAACGANTTGTCCAGTTCCTTGANGCGTTCTTCGNTCAGAAGACCTTCCTTGACCAGCTGNTNTGCATAGATGTCNTTGGTGGTCGGGTGTTTGCCGATCACGTCATACATCTTNGGCTGGGTGAATGCCGGCTCGTCGCTTTCGTTGTGNCCAAAGCGGCGATAGCAGAACATGTCGATNACNACGTCCTGCTTGAANTCCTGACGGAATTCGGTCGCGATNCGNGCNGCNTGAACNACAGCTTCGGGATCGTCACCATTGACGTGCAGGATCGGNGCCTGAACGACTTTGGCNATGTCCGAGCAATACGGCGAAGAACGGGAATCNGTCGGNTTGGTCGTGAAACCGATCTGGTTGTTGACCACAAAGTGGATCGTACCACCGGTACGGTANCCNTTGAGGTGCGACAGATCGAAGGTTTCNGCNACAAGACCCTGACCGGCAAAGGCCGCATCACCGTGCAGGAGGATACCCATAACCTGCTCGCGNNNNGTGTCTTTNCGCTGGGCCTGCTTGGCGCGGACCTTACCAAGAACAACNGTGTTCACNGCTTCAAGGTGCGACGGGTTTGCCGTCAGCGACAGGTGAACAACNTTNCCGTCAAATTCNCGGTCGGCGGAGGTGCCAAGGTGATACTTAACGTCACCAGAGCCCATCACGTCGTCCGGNTTGGACGGGTTGCCCATGAATTCCGAGAAGATCGCCTGGAACGGCTTGCTCATNACGTTGGCAAGAACGTTNAGACGACCACGGTGCGGCATGCCGAACACAACCTCGCGGANGCCAAGCTGGCTACCNCGTTTNAGGATCTGTTCAAGNGCCGGCATCAGGGCTTCNCCACCATCNATNCCGAAACGCTTGGTNCCGACATATTTGGTGTGNAGATAGTTTTCGAAACCTTCGGCTTCGATCAGGCGCTCAAGGATNGCTTCCTTGCCACGNGNNGTNAACTGCGTCTGNTTGCCGATGCTTTCGATACGCTGCTGAATCCAGGATTTCTGTTCCGGTTCCTGNATNTGCATGAANTCGATNCCGATCGANCCGCAATAGGTNTTGCGTGCCAGCGAGACNATCTGNCGGATGGTCGCGGTTTCAAGGCCAAGAACATTGGCNATGAANATCGGACGNTCCANNTCGGCNTCGGTAAAGCCNTANGTNTTNGGATCAAGTTCCGGATGCGGTTCACGCGGNGNNAGNCCCAGCGGATCCAGNTTCGCTTCAAGATGGCCGCGTACNCGNNAGGAGCGGATCAGCATCAGNGCGCGAATGGAATCATTGGCNGCAGCACGGATGGCNTCNGAATTNACCTGNNCNGCNGNNGGNGCTGCNTGGGGTGCCGGTGCGTAGCCCGCNATCGGAGCCGGGCGTTCGGCNTGCCCNTGTGAGACGTCGTATCCCTCCATGCCGCCAACAACCTTGGTTTCCCGTGGCTGCCAGCTCGGCCCNCGCATTTCTGCGAGGAGTTCGGAGGCGTCGTCCTGCAACCCGTCAAAAAACTCAGCCCAGCTCTGGTCAACCGCAGACGGGCTTTCCAGATACCGGGCNTAAAGTTCAGCGATGTAGGTTGCGTTCGACTCGTTNAGAATCGTGTCGAGATCTTGAGGTTTCATTTGTGGTCTTGGAAGGCATGGTCCNCAAGAAGGACCACGCCCCCCCTTGCCTTTCCTCTGACTACCCAGATTAGCCCTTCAAAGCCTTCAGCATGGTCGAGCCGAGGCTTGCCGGGGAATCGGCAACNAGNACGCCAGCGCTGCGCATGGCTTCCATTTTGGCATCCGCGGTACCTTTACCACCNGAGATGATCGCACCGGCATGGCCCATGCGTTTACCCGGAGGTGCGGTNACACCGGCGATGAAGCCAGCAACCGGTTTNTTGACNNNGGAAGCCTGCAGGAATTCACATGCTTCTTCNTCNGCCGAACCACCGATNTCACCNATCATGATGATGCCTTCGGTTTCCGGATCCTTCAGGAACAGGTCGAGGCANTCGATGAAGTTGGTGCCGTTGACCGGGTCACCACCNATACCGATACAGGTCGACTGACCCAGGCCAGCGGCCGTGGTCTGTGCAACTGCTTCGTAGGTGAGCGTACCGGAACGCGAAACGATACCGATTTTACCGCGGCGGTGAATGTGACCCGGCATGATGCCGATCTTGCATTCGTCCGGGGTAATGATACCCGGGCAGTTCGGGCCGATCAGGCGGGTCGANGAACCNTCGAGCGCGCGCTTGACNCGGACCATGTCAGCAACCGGAATACCTTCGGTGATGCAGACAGCCAGNTCGACTTTGGCGTCGATGGCTTCAAGNATTGCATCTGCNGCGAAGGGCGGCGGAACATANATGACCGAGGCATTGGCGCCGGTCNCGTGAACCGCTTCGTCAACAGTGTTGAAAACCGGCAGGTCAAGGTGCTTGGNGCCGCCTTTACCCGGGGTTACACCGCCAACCATNTTGGTGCCGTATGCCAGTGCCTGTTCGCTGTGGAACGTACCCTGCGAACCAGTGAAACCCTGGCAGATAACTTTGGTGTTTTTATCGACGAGAACAGCCATAGTTACGCGGCCTCCTTCACAGCTTTGACCACCTTCTCGGCGGCATCGGCAAGGTTGTCAGCCGANACAATCGGCAGACCCGATTCTTCGAGGATCTTCTTGCCAAGTTCGACATTGGTACCTTCAAGGCGAACGACCAGCGGNACGTTCAGGCTGACTTCGCGGGCTGCTGCCACAACGCCGTCTGCNATCACGTCACAACGCATGATACCGCCAAAGATGTTGACCAGNATGCCTTCAACNTTCGGATCCGACAGGATCAGTTTGAAAGCAGTGGTCACNCGTTCTTTGGTNGCGCCGCCACCAACGTCAAGGAAGTTAGCCGGTTCGCCACCATACAGCTTGATGATGTCCATGGTTGCCATGGCAAGGCCTGCGCCGTTGACCATGCAGCCGATGGTGCCATCGAGCTTGATGTAGTTGAGGCTGTGTTTTGCAGCTTCGAGTTCGGCCGGGTTTTCTTCGTCTTCGTCGCGCAGNTCTTCGATGTCCGNATGNCGGAACAGCGCGTTGTCGTCGAAGTTCATTTTGCAATCAAGNGCGATGATGTCGCCTTCGCCGGTGACGACCAGCGGGTTGATTTCAACCATGGCAGCATCGGTGTCGAGGAAGCACTGGTACATCGCCGACATGAATTTGACAGCTTTGGAAACCTGCTTGCCTTCAAGGCCAAGTGCAAACGCCAGTTTGCGACCGTGGAAGCCCGAGAAGCCGGCAGCCGGATCGATGTCAACGGTGACGATCTTTTCCGGGGTTGCTTCGGCAACTTCTTCGATGTCCATGCCGCCTTCGGTCGANGCCATGAAGATCACNCGNGANNANGCGCGNTCNACGAGAACCGANAGATACAGTTCGCGTGCGATGTCGCAGCCTTCTTCGATNTAAACGCGTTTGACTTCTTTGCCNTCCGGGCCGGTCTGGTGGGTNACCAGGGTGGAGCCGAGCATCTGTTCAGCGTTNNCGCCGACTTCTTCCGGGCTCTTGACGACGCGAACGCCGCCNTTNTCACCTGCNTTGGCTTCCTTGAAGGTGCCNTTACCGCGGCCACCTGCATGGATCTGGGANTTTACCACGTAAACCGGGCCAGCCTGGGACTGGGCAGCTTCGATGGCTTCCTGAGCGGTATATGCAACCTTGCCGTTCGGCACGGTCACACCGTATTTGCGAAGAATTTCTTTCGCCTGGTACTCATGAATATTCATGTTCGGTCGCTTTCTTGCCTTCCGTACGATTTCCGGTGGGTCAGAAATCTGGATTTCAATGTCCCTGCAAAAGCATATGGGACTTTGTTAAGAGGCCGCGATCATTGAAGTTTGAATAACAACAATGATTGAAAAACGGGCCGGTCAATGACCAGCCCGTTTCGCGTTCTTTAGAGCATGCCCTTGGCAGCATCGACAAGGCCGCGAACAGCGTTCACGGAATTCTCGAAGTTTGCCTTTTCGGACTCGTCGAGATTGATCTCAACGATGCGCTCCACACCGCCAGCGCCCAGAACAACCGGGACGCCGACGTAAATACCATCAACACCGTATTCGCCGCTCAGGTAAGCAGCAACCGGCATGACGCGTTTCTGGTCTTTCAGGTAGCTTTCTGCCATCGCAACAGCCGATGCTGCCGGTGCATAGAAAGCGGAACCGGTCTTGAGCAGGGCAACGATCTCGGCGCCGCCGTCACGGGTGCGCTGAACGATCTCGTCGATTTTTTCCTGCGTGGTCCAACCCATTTTGATCAGATCCGGAACCGGGATACCGGCAACGGTCGAATAACGGATCGACGGGACCATGGTGTCGCCGTGGCCGCCCAGAACGAAGGCGGTAACGTCTTTGACCGAAACGTTGAATTCTTCTGCGAGGAAGTAACGGAAACGCGCAGAATCCAGAACGCCTGCCATGCCGACAACTTTCTTCGGATCGAAGCCGGTTGCCTGCTGCATGACCCAAACCATCGCATCAAGCGGGTTGGTGATCACGATGACGAAAGCGTTCGGAGCGTGTTCCTTGATGCCCTGACCAACCTGGGTCATGACTTTGGTGTTGATACCAATCAGGTCATCGCGGCTCATGCCCGGCTTGCGAGCAACACCGGCGGTGACGATGACGACATCAGCGCCTGCGATGTCTTTGTAGTCACTGGTACCCTTGAGGTCGGCATCAAACATGTCGACGGGGGAGGATTCAGCAATGTCAAGCGACTTGCCCTGTGGCATGCCATCAACGATGTCGAAAAGGACGACGTCGCCAAGCTCTTTCAGACCGACGAGGTGAGCAAGGGTGCCACCGATATTGCCGGCGCCGACGAGCGCGATCTTGTTGCGGGCCATTCCGTTACCTTCTTCCCTATTGCGCTTCCTGGGGGTCGAAACTCAACTTGGGAGCGCGATTGAAAATTTAAACCTGCGAACGCGAAATAATCGTTCGTAAACATCGAGTGTCGTAAACTGAATCGGCACGAATGACAAGGGGAAACCCCACTGTTTTTACGAGGAAAACCGCCGGTTCGCGGTTTATTGCAACTATGGTCTAAACGCTCAAAAACCACTCACGTTGCATGTGCGAAGGTGGGCAAATGCGCAGCAAAACCAAAGCTGGTTTGCGATTGCGGCCTGCCTAAATGAAAGGCAGTACGCGCCTTTGCTGCGAATTCGTGCGTATGAACCTGATTACACTGCCGCAGCATTGCATGAAACGGCCATCAGCCATGCGATCCAGGTGGGGACATGATTTGGGCTATATGACGAATTTTGCGTGAAGCTTCGTTTACCCTGCGTCAAACGCAAGAATCACCCGGTGATAAGCGCCCATATGGCGAATAATTGCGATGATTACAAAACGGCCCGGGCGGAGTCGTTTTTGTCCGGCTTCCCGCCAGTTGGGATACTTGTACGCGACCCGGGCAACACCCGCAGGTTTGGTCGCCCGATTGTGCCAGTTTTCCGCAATCAGGTCAGGTGCGCCATATCGAGATATTCCTGACTGCGCATTTCGGTCATGCGCGACACCGTGCGCTGGAATTCAAAGGAATAATCGCCGTCGGTATAGATCTCGGTCGGATCGCATTCGATTGCACAGATCAACTTGGTTTTGTGTTCATACATCGCATCGACCAGCGTGCCGAACCGCTTGGCCCAGTCACGACGGGAGTCCGGCAGTTTCGGAATGAAATCAATCACGATGGTGTGGAAATGGGTCGCAAGCGCGATGTAATCCCCCGGACCCAGTGGCCGGGTGCAAAGCTCGTCAAAGGTGAATTTGGCAACACCGGCCCCGGCGGCAGCAATTTCGATCTTGCGACCCTTCACCGTCAGGCTGTCTGGCGCAACGCGCGCGCCTTCGGTAAGTGTGGCGAACATTTCATCAATGCGCGCAGGTGCTTCTTCGCGGGTTGTCGGATACAGGAAGACCTCGGCGGCGGTCAGGTTGCGCATGCGGTAATCGGTCGGACTGGCGAGTTCGAGCACATCAAGCTTCTGCTTGATCATGTCGATAAACGGCAGGAAGTTCTGGCGCTGCAGGCCATCCTTATAAAGATCATCAGGCACGCGGTTGGATGTCGTGACAATCACCACCCCATGTTCAAACAGCTGTTCGAACAGGCGGCCGAGGATCATCGCATCGGTGATGTCGGTAACCTGCATCTCGTCAAAGCACAGCAACCAGGCATCCTTGGCAAGGTCCTTGGCAATTGGCGGGATCGGGTCCGCGTCATCCTTTTTCTTGGTCTGGCGATAACGGTGCATGCGTTCATGCACGTCCTGCATGAAGTCATGGAAATGCACGCGACGCTTTTTTTCAATGTCGATGGTTTCATAGAACAGATCCATCAACATGGATTTGCCACGCCCGACTTCGCCGTAAATATAAAGCCCAAGCGGCGGTGTCGGCTCATCGCGCCGACGCGTCAGGCCAAACCGTTCGCGCCAGCCGCCTGTGCCGGTTGCCGGCTCGTAATGGTCCAGCGCGTGTTTCAGGCTTTGCAGCTTTTCGGCGCACAATTCCTGCATCGGATCGTGGGCCAGCTCACCAGCGGTGATTTTCGCGCGGTAACGGGAAAGCGGGCCGTCGGTCATCAACAAATCTCGGATGCAGTGAAAGAAATCAACGTCGTGACTTTGTCATAGCTCCAACTTGCATCGCATTGCAACAAGACGCTTTGCAATGCTGCTATCAGATCAGGCGCATCTTTTTGAACAGCCAGATTTCGAAAGCCGTGATCACGGCAAGAATAATTGACACCCCGACGAAGCCATACGGGCTGTCGGTTGCCGGAACACCGCCGACATTGATCCCCAGAAGTCCGGTGACAAAACTGATCGGTAGAAACAGACCGGCAATCACGGTCAGCCAATACATGGTGCGGTTCATCTGTTCGCTTTCGATCGCCATCAGGTTTTCATTCACGATCTGAAGGCGTTCACGTAGCGAATCAAATTCCTCGACCAGACGCACGGTCTTGTCGGTCAGGGCGCGGGCACGACGTTTGAATCGCTTGTCCGACCAGGCGGGTTTCAACTCGACATAATTGGCCAGCGCATCGCGTTGCGGTCCCAGATGGCGGCGCAGGCGCGATAACATATGACGGATGTCTGATCCACGTTTGCGTAGCGGGAGGGTCTTGCCTTCGGCCACGGATTCCTGATCATCTTCAAGGGCTTCGACCTCGTCCTCCATGCCGCGCACGACATTTTCAACGCGGTAAGCAAGCCGTTCGGCAACGGTCAGGACAAAGTCATCAATGCTGTTGGGTGCCTTGCCCTCGGCAATGGCGGCGCGCATGTCATCAAACGCCTTAAGCGGCTGATTGCGGAGCGTGATCACCATGTTGTTTGTGACCCAGAAACGCACCGAAATCATATCGGCCGGATCGTTTTCCGCATTCAGGTTCACCCCGCGCAGATTAAGGGAATATCCCGGATCATAGAAAAACACCGCCGGGCGGGTGCCGCGCGTTGATAGTGTGTCGGTGATGGTGGCATCAATGCCTGCCACATTGATCAGCCAGTCGCGCACCCCATCGCCCATCCAGTCCAGATGCACCCAAAGGTAATTGCCCTCGGCAATCTCGGGCAGGCCGGTTTGCAGGGCATCCCAGCCGACTGCTTGTGCCGTGCCGCTCGGGGTAATTTCAAAAGCATTGATCAACGCGGTTTTGCTCATCGCGGGCTCCTTGGCTGACCATGCGCGTACGGGTCAGGAACGGGTTTATTATCAACGCATCACTGAACGGGAACGAAACGTTAGATGATTCGTTACTGTTCTCAGTGTAGGGTTTGGCTCTGTGAACAAGTATCAAGCCAACCTGTTTACAAAACGCGAAAAGCACTCAAGAAACGGAAGCCGGGTTTGACCCCGGGCATCAATATGGATCATCAGGCATGACATCAGTTCGTCAGGTAATCGCAGGTCTTGCAATCTGTCTGTTTGCAATGACGGCCTCCTTCGGGGTGGTGGCGCAATCAAGTGCCCAGCGCTCCGAAACCGTTCAAAGGATCGAACTCGATAATGCCCAGGACCGCATCGCGGAATGGGAAAGCACGCTTGATGAACTTGAAGATTCTATTTCCGGCGAAGATATTACCGGCCGCGTGATTGCCGATGGCCGCGACCGGATCGAGACCATCCAGCTTGCCATCAATGAGCTGCGCGGGCGTGCCAATGATCGCCTGCAGCGCTTTGAAGCCGCCCTTGGCAAGCTTGGCGAACCGCCAGCAGAAGGCGAAGAAGAAGTTCCCGAAGTCGCGCGTGAACGCGAAGACATTAACGAGAATATCGCGCGCGTTGGCGGGGTGATCAAACAGCTTGAGCTGGTCAATTTCCGCGCCAGCGAACTCTCTGATCAGCTTGCCGGTCTGGCCCGCGAACGCTTTACCCGGCGTATTTTGGGTCGGGTCGATGTGCCGCTTGATCCGGTTGTCTGGTTCGATGCCTGGGGCGAAATCGTCAAGCTGCCCAGCATGGTGCAGGCGCGCTATTCCAACCTCGAACTTGAAGGCGAGGTCGCCGATCAACTTGCCGAAGTGGCCCCCGGACTGGTTCTTTTGACCTTCATCGTCATCGCCGCCCTGATTGGCGGCGAGGTGATTGTGCTGCGCTATATCCCGGCGCGCTGGAACTCTGTGCCTGACGAAGACAGGGTGTCTCTGATATCAGGCACGCGGTTCCTGTTCACCGCGCTTGTGCCTGGCATCGCGCTTTTGATTGCCTATGGCATCCTTGATTCGCGCGAAGCGTTGCTTAGCGGTGCGATGGGCGACTTTGTACTGCAATGCTTTGCTGCCGCCCTGTTCCTGTTGTTTGTCGGGGCTGCAATCCGCAGTGTTCACTCGCCGTTTGCCCCCACGTTGCGCCGCTCGGGCACAACGCCGCAGGGTGCGCGGGTTGTCGGGTTCTGTTCGCTGGCTGTTGCGGTGATCTTTGCCTTTGACATGGTGCTGCTGCAAGGGGCGACGACGCTTGGTACCTCGCTTGATATTGCGCTTGTCCAAAGCATATCAAACGTTCTGGTCATTTCGGTTCTGCTGTTCGTCTCCTCGCTTGGGCTGTTCTGGCAGCATGACGAACGCGACCGCCACGAGTTCTGGGCAAAAATCGAACGTCGTTCGCGCCGGGGGCTGAAGGTCGTCGCAATCCTGATGCCCGTGCTGATGGTTGTCGGCTATGTGGCGCTTGCCCGTTTCATCCTTGAAAACCTGATGATGGCGCTGGCCTTCCTGACTTGTTACTGGCTGCTGCGCGCCTATTGCCGCGCGCTTATGCACACCTATCTGGTGCGCCCCGAAAGCAGCGAGGACAGCACGGTCAGCGATGCGGTGCATGGCACACTGTATTTCTGGCTGCGGGTTCTGATCGATGTGGTGATGGTCTCCATCGCCGTGCCGGTCGCGGTCATGATCTTCACCGACATTGCCTGGGCCGATCTTATTCTGGCGGTTCAGCAGGCCTTTATCGGCATTCAGGTTGGCGGCATTCATTTCTCGCTGCGTTCCATCCTGCTCGCCGCCCTGATGTTTGTCATCGTGCTGGCAGTGATGCGCTTTTTCCAGCGGATGCTGAGCACACGTGTTCTGCCCAACACCAAGCTTGATCAGGGGCTGCAGCATTCTGTCTCGGCGATCTTTGGCTATGCCGGGATCTGCCTTGCCATCCTGCTTGCGGTATCTGCTGCCGGGCTTGATCTGTCCAACCTTGCCATCATCGCCGGTGCCATTTCGGTTGGTATCGGTTTTGGCATGCAAAGCATCGTGAACAACTTTGTCTCGGGCCTGATCCTTCTGGTCGAACGGCCGATCAAGGTTGGGGATTGGATCGTGGTCGGGGCCGATCAGGGCTTTGTCAAAGACATCCGGGTGCGTGCGACTGAAATCGAGACCTTTGACCGTTCCTCGATCGTTATTCCGAACTCCGAGCTGATTTCAAACCGGGTCCTGAACTGGACGCTTAAGGAACGCTCGGGCCGTGGCATCATCAAGATCGGTGTGTCCTATGGTGCGGATGTCGAAAAGGTCCGCGAGATCCTGTTTGAAATGGCCGACAAGCGCCGGGAAATCCTGACCTATCCGGCGCCGCAGGTGGTGTTCATGGACTTCGGGGCCAGCTCGCTTGATTTCGAACTGCGTTACTTCCTGCGTGACATTGGTGATGTGATTGCGGTGGCAAGTTCGATCCGGTTTGAGCTGGTGCAGCGCTTCCGCGATGAAGGCATCGAAATTCCGTTCCCGCAGCGTGATCTTAACCTGCGTGATATCGACAAACTGACCGATGCCATCCGCGATGCCGGCAAGGGTGCGCCGAAAAAGATCACCGAGGTTGAGCCAGAGGCAAAAGAAACGTCCGAGGATAAAACCGACGACACGTCGTCTGATACGGATGATAGCGGAGCCGATCAAAAGGCCGCACCGCCGTCGGCGGCCAAGGATATCTCGCGCGATCGCGATGCATCGGGACGTGAAATACCCGATGCCGGCGGCAATCCGGACGGCGATGCGCCGCGCTAATGGCGTAGCTATTCTGGGATTGTCTGGCTTTGCAAATCAGATGTCGAACAAGGCAGCCGTGATCTTCTGGCCCATCGGGGCCAGAAGGTGGCGGTCGCGTGGTGACAGCCATCTGAGTTCGGCGATCTCGCTTGCCGGGGCAAGGGTGCCTGTATAGGTGCCGGTAAAGCAGGTCATGCGAATGATCGCGTCGTCGGGCTGGTTATGCCCTTGGCCCGCAAAGGTACCCAATTGGCGCAAGGTGCCGGGCACAAGCTCGACACCGAGTTCTTCATTGATTTCACGTTTGATGGCTTCGCGCGCGGTTTCGCCCGGATCGATCTTGCCGCCGGGAAGATAGAACCGGTCGCGGCCGTGACTTCTGACCGACAGGATGTTCTCGCCATCGCGCAAAATCCAGTTGGCAGTCTCGATCACCTTGATAAGGGCAGGGTCTGTTGAGCTGTGACTGCTTTCACGCATGCGGCCTCACAGGATTGCAACATCAAGTCCGATATCAACGGCCGGTGCGGATTGGGTAATCCGTCCGACGGAAACATAGTCGACCCCGGTTGCGGCAATCGCACCGATGGTCTGAAGGTTTACACCCCCGGATGCCTCAGTCTTGCAGCGACCGGCGACAATTGCAACCGCTGCGCGCAACATATCCGGTCCCATGTTATCAAGCAGGATGATGTCTGCACCGGCGTCAGTAGCCTCTTTCACCTGATCAAGCGTGTCGCATTCCACCTCGATCTTGGGCAGGTTGGCGGCACGCGCGGCCTCGACACATTTGGTGATCGATCCGACAACACCGATATGGTTGTCCTTGATCATCACCCCGTCATAAAGCCCCATGCGGTGGTTCTGTGCACCGCCCATGCGGGTGGCGTATTTTTCCATCTTACGCCAACCCGGAAGGGTCTTGCGGGTATCAAGAAGCTTTGCCGTCGTCTCGCCCATTGCCGCGACATAGGTGCGCGTTGTGGTGGCAATGCCCGAAAGATGCTGCAGCGTGTTAAGGGCGGTACGCTCCGCGGTCAGGATACCGCGTGCATTACCCTCGACCACGGCCATGACGTCCTTGGCGGAAATCGCATCGCCGTCTTCGCAGCGCTTTTCGATCTTTGCATCCGGAACCAGCGTGCGGAAGCATTCAAGGGCGATATCAAGCCCGGCAACCACAATATCCTCGCGGGTTTCAAGCGCGACACGCAGGCGCGCATCGGCGGGAATGACATTGTCTGATGTGATGTCACCGGTGCCGATATCCTCGGCAAAGGAACGATCAATGAATTCCGCAATTTCGGCTTGGGTCAGGACGGTCATGATGGCGGGCTGCTTTGAATTCTGATGGGGAATGACAAACAGCCCCGCAAGATTTGCGGGGCTGTGAGATCAACCGGCTTAGGCCGCGTCGTCTTTTTTGACCGGAATGTTTTTTGACATTTCCAGCATGCGTTCAAGCGGCTTCACGGCATTGACGCGCAGGTCTTCAGGCATGACGATCTGCGGGCCGTTATTGACCAGACAGAGATAGAGCTTCTCAAGCGTGTTAAGCTCCATGAACGGGCAGTTGTTGCACGCGCACGATCCGTCGGCACCCGGCACCGGAATGAATTCCTTCTGCGGGGCGGCCTTCTCCATCTGGTGGATAATGTGAGGCTCGGTCGCGATCAGGTATTTCTGATCCGGACCGTTGATCACATATTCCAGAATAGCGCGGGTCGAACCGATGTGATCGGCGTGCTTGAGGATACCGTCATGGCATTCCGGGTGGGCCGCGATCTTGGCATCCGGGTTCTGGGTCTTGAGACGGATCAGCTCGCGTTCAGAGAACTGCTCATGCACGATGCACGACCCGTTCCAAAGCGTCATGTCACGGCCGGTTTTCTTGGCAAGATAGGAACCAAGATGGCGGTCCGGCGCCCACAGGATCGGCTTGTCGAGTGGGATCTGATCAATAATCTCGGCCGCATTGGACGAGGTCACGATGATATCGGACGCTGCCTTCACCTCGGCCGAGCAGTTGATATAGGTGATCGATACGTGATCAGGATGCTGTTCACGGAACTTGCGGAACGGTTCCGGCTGGCAAGAATCTTCGAGCGAGCAACCCGCCTTGGAATCCGGCAGCAGAACGGTTTTGTTCGGGCTCAGGATTTTGGCAACTTCGGCCATGAAGCGCACACCGCAGAACACGATGACATCGGCATCGGTTGCTGCTGCCTTGCGCGACAGATCAAGGCTGTCACCGACAAAGTCGGCAAGGTCCTGAATTTCCCCATCCTGATAGTAATGGGCCAGAATGATCGCGTTCTTTTCCTTTTTCAGGCGCTGAATCTCAGCTTCCAGATCAAGGGTGGGATCAATCTGCATTTCCGACATTGCGTCGGCGGAGGCCTCGGCAATGGTGATCATTTCATTCATGGCGTCTTCTCATCTCGCCTGGTTGCAAGCCGGAGATAATGCGCGGGGCCCGGCATCGCAAGTTAATGACAGTTTGAAGACTTCAATATCGCCATTGGGCAGGGATGGCAAGGAATTGGGCGGCAAAGAAAGGCTGCCTTGCGTCAACAACAGCCCATCTGATTGATAAATCTCAGTGCTGCTACCTTTGAGCAATTCTATGTTCGGCCCCGATTACGTAACGGATTGGCGATGAAACGCGCGTTCACAAACACAGTTTCGCTGTTTTTTAGCCCGCTGTTACATACCTGCCTTGTAGAATAAGAAATATGCGCGGGGTCCCGATCAGGGCATAAAGCGCATAACGAATACATATGAGAGTCTTGAATATGGATTGGGTCCCGATCGCCTTTGGTACGTTTAAAGCTGCCGCACTGCTTATCGCGATGTTCTTCGCCATCAAATGGCATTACGACCAGGGCCAAAAGTACGGCAGGCAAGCCGTCCTGCGGGCCAGCGCCAAGGTAACCGGCCTTTTCGTGCTCGCCCTTCTGGTTGTTGGCGGCATCACGCTTGCGCTTAGCAATTTCCTTGGGTTGGATCTGTCCTACTAACGATACTGCCATCTAAACGACATCGGCCCTGCGGGAGATCCAGCAGGGCCGATGTCGTTTTATCTTGATGATGCTGCGGCTTGCGCGCGGTGATCAGTGATCAAACGGAAAATCCGTAATATTCCCACTCTGCTGCCGAAACTTTCAGTGCCATCTGTTCGTATTCGGCCTGTTTGATTTTGGTAAATGCCGTGTGGAAACGTTCGCCAAGGGTGCGTTTGTTGAATTCGGATGCACCGAACTGATCAATCGCATCCAGCCAGTGACGTGGCAGGTCGTTGGGGGCCTTCGCCTCGCCAATCTCATCTTCGCACGGTTTGCCCGGATCGATTTTGCCTTCGATCCCGTCAAGCGCTGCCCCCAGGGTCACGGCTGCGACCAGATAGGGGTTGGCATCGACACCGGCAATCCGGTGTTCGAAATGGCGCGTTTTCCCCGGCGTGCCGGGTACGCGGAGCGCCACAGTGCGGTTTTCAACGCCCCAATCGTCCGAGGCTGGTGAATACATCGCCGATGCAAAGCGGCGCCAGGAATTCATGAACGGGGCGAGGAGCAACATGGTTTCGCCAATCGTGCCGCGAATGCCACCAATGGCATGCAGCATAAGCGGGCTTAGCGATCCATCCGCCTGATCGGCAAACAGGTTGTTACCATCCTGACCGGCAAGAGACAGGTGCAAATGCATGCCTGATCCGGCTTCATTGCCAAATGGTTTGGGCATAAACACCGCTTCCTTGCCAAACCGCCGTGCGACCGTCCGGATCAGGCGTTTGGCGATGATCACGTCATCGGCGGCCCGCATCAGATCGCGATAACGGATGGTCATTTCATACTGGCCCGGACCATATTCCGAAATCAGGGTTTCAAGCGTCAGATCAAGATGCTTGGCACCCTCGTAAACCGCATCAAAAAGCGGTGACATCTCGTCAATCTCATCGACCGACATGGTGTTGCGCAATTTGCTGCGCCGCTTGGTGATGGCATAGGAAGCCGGGTGATAAAGCCCCTGGGCATCCGGTGCCTGATCGACCAGATAAAATTCAAGTTCGAACGCACCCATCGGATAGAAGCCAAGCTTTTCGGCACGTTTGACCTGTGCGCCAAACACATGGCGCGGGTCAACGTCATGAGGTGTGCTGTCTTCTTCATACATGGAAATCAGAAGCTGCCCACGTCCGGTATGAGGCAGATAGCCAAGCGTGCCCGGCACCGGCCAGCAGCGGCAATCCCCGCCGCCACCGGTCTGCACAAGACCGCAATCATCAACGTCCTCGCCACTGACATCCTGCCCGAATAACGAGCTCGGCAAGCCACGGCCGGATTTATAGATGCTTTCAAGCTCGTGACGACGGATCGTCTTGCCCCGGCCAATCCCGTGAAAGTCGGTCAGGATGATGTCGATGGCTTCGACATCGGGATACTTGGCCAGAAAGTCCTGTGCTTCGGACAATTGACTTCCACTGGGTGAAGGGGCGTTTGCGGTGGCCACGGCACGATTTCCTAAGATGCTAAAATTTGGTCCGCCCAAAAGGCAAAGAACCGACGCAGGGCAGAATATTAGCCCTGATAACGACGGAAGAAATAGCGATCTTTTGGAACGCCTTCCGGGAGCGGCTCGGCAATCGTGCCCGGAACATCGATTTTCTGATCGGATGCGACGATCGCACCCTTCATCAATGCCGGCGGCAGGGTCGATCCGATAAAGGATGCGATCTTGGCATTAAGCGCCTCATCCCCGGTGCCGACATCGGAATGCACGAGTGCGACCTTGCCCTTGAAACGCTCAACCGCCTTGGGCAGGGTTTCAAAGATATCACCCAGGAACAGATGGTCATCATCGGGGATACATTTCGGGTGTGCCGCAATCTGACGATCAAAGACGAAAATCTCGCGGTCGGGCATGATTTCGCGCAGGTGATCAAAGGTGCGTCCGTTACCAAGCCCGACTTCAAGCACGATCCCGTCCTGATCCTTGATCATTTCGGCGGCCGCATTCAGGCAATCGCGTTGGGCTTGAAGGCGGCGGATAACGCTGTTCAGACGGGACATTGTGTAAAAGGCTCCGGGTTGTTTTTAGTAGGTAGGCACTTGATTTAACGGCTTTGGTCTTTGGCGCAAGCGAACATGTGTCAACTTGCGCCAAGGGGGCGCAGATCAGGCGACAAATTTGGTGGCCTCAAAGGCCGGCACGCGCGCATCAAAGGTTTCAAGCCAGCTTACCAGCGTCGGATAGCTTTCGCGCCATTTGCCGTCAAAGCGCAGATCAAGATAGCCCAGCGCACAGGCAATCGCGACATGGCCAATTGTCAGGTCACCCTCGAGCGACGGCGCATTGGCGCTCAGATGATCCAGCGACCGTTTGACCTTGGCAGCCTGATAAGACAGCCAGTCGTCATGGCGTTTGTCCTCCGGGCGCATGCGGGTTTCATAGACCTGCAGGATCGATGCATCGACAATGCCATCGCCAAGCGCCTGAAGGGTCAGGGCTTCCCACCGGGCATCGCTTTCGGTTGGATGCAGGGTGGTGCCGTCGACCTGTGCGTCAAGATACTCACAGATGACACGGCTATCGAAAATCTTGCGGCCATCATCAAGGATCAGGATCGGAATTTTACCCAGCGGGTTTTGCTGGCGCAGAGTATCGGCCGGGTCGTTGGTGTTCGACATTTCCACCGTCAGCTGGTCATAGATGCCAAGCATCTTGGCAGCGATTTTGACTTTCCGGCCAAACGGCGACGGACCACTGGAACGCAGAATCATGGATTTCCTCCGGGGATTTCGGTTATTTGCACGCAGTCTAAGGGCGAACAGTGATCGCAAGGAACTAAAATTTTCTCAAATGAGACTCAGGAACCGGAACGGGTTGCCGCCGTCGCGGTTTCGGTACCGTCTTCCTGATCCCCTTCGCCCAGTCCGGCCAGATGCAGCTCACGCGCAAGACGCACAGCCGGGCGGGCGGCAAAGAACACCGATCCAATGATAAACAGCCACGTCCCGGCCTTGACCGTTTCGTCATCGAGAAACAGGAAGCTTCCAACAATGAACAGCACAGCCGCCAGAAGGTCGACGGCGGAATAGGCAATCTCATAGGCGCTGTAAATCTGGCGGTGGCGATGGCTGGCATCAAAGCGGCGGGATCGAAAAAGCTTCATCAGACTTCTGTCTCTTGTCGCGGGGCAGGAAGGGCGGATTGTCTGCGTTAATAAACGCATGGGCGCAAAGGAGGGTTCCGACGCGCTTGGTCAGCGCCGGGCGCGCGGATGGGTGCCGTTATAGACCGCCATCAATTGCTCGGTATCCACGGCCGTATAGCGCTGGGTGGTCGAAAGCGACGCGTGGCCCAACAAATCCTGAATGGTGCGCAAATCACCCCCACCGGCCAGAAGGTGGGTGGCAAAGGAATGGCGCAGCGCGTGCGGGGTCGCAGTATCGGGCAGATTTAAAAGTTCGCGCACCTTGCGCATTTCGCGCTGGGCGACCTGTGCGACAAGGCGTTTGCCGCGTGCGCCAAGGAACAACGGATCATCGCCATTGGGCGCAAAGGGGCAGGTGCGCACGTAATCCTCGATCGCATCGCGTACGATGGGCAGAACCGGGACAAGGCGCTGCTTGTTACCCTTACCGGTGATCACCATCGAATCCCCGGCCGGGCGTTGATTGGCATTAAGATCAAGCGCCTCGGAAATACGCAACCCGCAGCCATAAAGCAGAGTGAACAGGGCTAGGTTACGTTTGCCAAGCCACGGTTCATCCTGCCAGGCATCGGCATTCTCAAGCACCGCCATCGCATCATCAGGGGCGAGTGGCTTGGGCGTGGATTGAGGCAGGCGTGGATTTCGGATCGACTGCACGGCGGCATTTTGCCCGCGCCCGGACCGTTCAAGGAACCGATAGAAATTGCGCAAGCTGGAAAGGGCCCGCGCGGTAGATGTCTTGGCCATGCCATCCATGCTGCGTCTGGCCAGCCAGCTTCGAAAATCGCGCGGGTTCAGGCGCAGCAAATCGCGGAGCGTCGGCGCATCGCCAAGATGGTCTTTCACAAAGCCCAGAAAGGCATAAAGATCGGCGAGATAGTTTTCCGTGGTGTGGTTGGATGCGCGGCGCTCATTGGCAAGCCAGCCATGCCAGTCGGCAATGGCGTCGCGCACATCCTGCGGCAGGGTGATGGCGGTCAGACCGTTTGGGTCAACCATCGACGCACACCAAACTCGATAACAGAAGCCAGGAACATGATCAGATCATTGGCCTGTGCCGGACTGAAGTAATCCGGCTCCTTGACGCCAAAGGCAACAAGCCCGACCGGATCACCATAAAACGGTGCCAGACGCACAATCGCGGCAGAGCGGATATCAGATGCCTTCGGGCCAAAGATAGCCTCATCCCCCGCATCATCGGGCAGAAGCCAGACATCCTGTTCTTCGCCAAGAACCTGATCAACCGCACCAGCGACCAAGCGACGCACCCGGCCATCACAGCTTGGAACCGGGGCTTCATTGCATTCCTCGAAACACAGCGCGATGGCATCAAGGTCGAGCAGTTCGGGCACAAGATCCTGCAACGCCTCGACAAAGGTTTCAAACCCGCGCGCGTTCAAAAGTGCCAGAACCGCACGGTGAATGCGGCTTTGGGTTTCGAGGTTGGATTTGGAAATATTGATCAGCTCGCTGGTGGCACCACGCAGCTTTTCGCGTTCATCGCGCAGGCGGGCGACGACATATTGCTGCATGTCGGCAACGCCATTGCCCAGTTCGCGCATCGGCAGATCAAGACTTTCAAGCAAGTCCGGGCGCGTAGTGAAGAATTCGGGATGTTCGGCAAGGTAGTCCGCGACATCATCGGCGCGCAAAGCTGTCTTTTCCATCGGTTCCGGCTTGAAAAGTGAGAAACAAAAAACCCGGCTGCCACAATGCGGGCTGCCGGGTTAAATGCATGTTAAAAACCTCACACGGTGCGGGTTTTTATGTGTTGGTCTCGATCAGCGATCCAAAATTACAGGATCGACTGGCCGGTTTTTTCCCAATCGGCGAGGAAGGCTTCGAGGCCTTTGTCGGTCAACGGGTGTTTGGTCAACTGACCCAGAACCTGCGGCGGGATGGTGACAACATCAGCACCGAGACGGGCCGAGTCGACAACATGCTGCGGNCCACGTGCCGANGCNACAAGNACTTCGGTGNTCCAGTTCGGGTAGTTGCCATAAACATCAACGATGTCNGCAATCAGCTGCATGCCNTCAGAGGAAATGTCATCCAGNCGGCCAACGAACGGCGAAACATANGTCGCACCGGCNTTGGCAGCCAGAATGGCCTGACCAACCGAGAAGCAAAGCGTGACGTTGGTCTGAATGCCTTCGTCNGTGAAGGTNCGGCAAGCCTTGAGACCATCAGCGGTCAGCGGCAGNTTGACGACGACATTGTCGGCGATCTTGGCAAGCTTGCGGCCTTCGGCAACCATGGTTTCNTAATCGGTNGCAGCAACTTCNGCGCTGACCGGGCCGTCNACAACGTCACAAATTTCCTTGATCAGTTCNAGAAANGGTCGGCCNGNNTTTGCTACCAGCGAGGGGTTGGTGGTGACACCGTCNACGAGGCCGGACATGGCCAGTTCGCGGATTGCGTCGATGTCAGCGGTATCGATGAAAAACTTCATTGGAATTCCTGTTTAGGACCTGTTGTTCAATGATGCGGTTAGCTGCTAGGTTCTGGATCATCTGATGACGGAACCAGATCCTTGCTGTGGGACCGTTAATTTCTGTGCCCAGTAGCTGGCGATCCTGAAAGGGCACCGGTCGGATGGGCAACCTCACGGGGTTTATAATATATGAGTGCCGCAAAGGCCACCTCTGGAAATTTGTTTGCGAATGATCCGGCCTTTGAGGTAACCGCCCAGACCGTGAGCGTCCTGCCGCCCCTGCCTTTGGCAGGCCCGTACGACTATCTGGTGCCCGATGGTTTGTCCGTTGCACCGGGCGATTTCGTTGAAATTCCTCTGGGTCGACAAATCCAGCGCGGTGTCGTCTGGGGCGATGCCAAGGGCGATGTTGACGCCGCAAAGCTGCGCGAAATTTTTGGGGTGCTGCCAACGCCCCCCATGGATGACGTGACGCGCAAATTCATTGACTGGGTATCGGCCTATACCATGTCCCCGCAGGGGGCTGTTCTTCGCATGGCGATGAGCGTCCCCGACGCGCTTGAGGCCCCCAAACCGATCTTTCGTTTTACCCTGAACCCGGAATTTGATCCGGCAAGCTTGCGCATGACGCCACCGCGCAAACGGGTTCTGGCGTTTCTGGCCGATCACCCCCCGATGGAGCAGGGCGATATCCTGCGCGAAACCGGTGCCGGGGCAAGTGTTGTTAAAGGCTTGGTCGAAGCCGGTGCCGTGCAACGTTTGATGGTCAGCCCGCCATCGCCGTTTGAGGCCCCTGATCTTGAAATTCCGCGTCCCGATTTGTCAGCCGAGCAGAACGAGGCCGCCGATGCCCTGTGCGCCCGTCTGGAGCAGGGCGGTTTTTCCTGCACGCTTCTTGATGGGGTGACCGGGTCGGGCAAGACCGAGGTTTATTTTGAGCCCGTCCGTGCCGCATTGGCAAAGGGTCAGCAGGTTGTCGTCCTGTTGCCGGAAATCGCGCTGTCGGCCCAGTGGTTGCAGCGTTTCCGCGACCGGTTTGGCGTGGAGCCCGCGCTTTGGCATTCCGAAGTCGGGCAAGCACGTCGACGTGATACATGGCGGGCGGTTGCCGATGGTTCGGCACGGCTGGTTGTCGGGGCGAGGTCGGCTTTGTTTTTGCCCTATCACGACCTTGGCCTGATCGTGGTCGATGAGGAGCATGAACACGCTTTCAAGCAGGAAGACGGCGTGATGTATCATGCACGCGACATGGCGGTGACGCGCGCGCATCTTGGCAACATTCCCGTCGTTCTCGCGTCTGCGACCCCATCGCTTGAAACATTGGCCAATGTCGAAGCCGGACGCTATCAGCGTGTTCAGCTAGGAAGTCGCCATGGCGCGGCGGTATTGCCCAGTGTCGAGATCATCGATATCCGCCAGGACAAACCCGAACGCAATCGCTGGATTACCCCGACGCTCAAGAAACGTCTGGCGGAAACCTTCGCCAGTGGTGAGCAGGCAATGCTGTTCCTCAATCGTCGTGGTTACGCCCCGTTGACACTCTGTCGCGCCTGTGGTCATCGCTTCCAGTGTCCGAACTGTACGGCCTGGCTGGTCGAACATCGGGCATGGGGTAAATTGCAATGCCATCATTGCGGCTATCAGGCCAAGGCACCCGATGCCTGCCCGTCCTGCGGGGCCGAAGGCAAGCTCGCCCCCTGCGGTCCGGGGGTGGAACGCTTGTACGAGGAAGCGGTTGAAACCTTCCCTGATATCCGGGTAGAGGTCGCGACATCCGATAACATCATGGGGCCCAAGGCCGCAGCCGAACTGATCAAGCGTGTGCATAATCACGAGGTCGATCTTTTGATCGGCACGCAGATTTTGGCCAAGGGCTATCACTTCCCGATGCTGACCCTTGTGGGGGTGGTCGATGCCGACCTTGGCTTGGCGGGGGGGGATTTGCGCGCAGCCGAACGAAGCTATCAATTGCTGACCCAGGTGGCCGGGCGTGCCGGGCGTGGTGATCGGCCGGGCACGGTGATCTTGCAAACCGCCGATCCGGCCAACCGGGTGATCAAGGCGATTGCAGCAGGTGATCGCGATGCCTTTAACGAGGTAGAGCTGTCGCAGCGCATGACCCATGGCATGCCGCCACATGGTCGGCTGGCCGCCCTTATTATAAGTGGCAAAAAGGAAAACGAGGTGGACGAAGCCGCCTGGCGTATTGGCCGTGCTGCCCCGCGCGGTGATGGGCTGATGGTATTGGGGCCTGCCCCGGCACCGCTTTCGCTGTTGCGCGGGCGCTATCGCCGCCGTTTCATGATCCGGGCTGACAAGTCGGTCAAGATGCAGGCGCTGATCCATGATTGGCTGTCAAAGGTCAAGACGCCGGGCAGTGTCCGCGTGCAGGTCGATATCGATCCCTACAGCTTTATGTGAACGGAGCTTTCGACCTCGGCGCTTACTGGGAATATTGCGACTGCCACCAGTCATAACCATCTGCACCAAGATAGCGTTCAAAGATTTCAAGCAACCGGCCATCATCGCGCATCTCGCGGATGATCTTGTCGTAATCGGCCAGAAACGCATCCTTGCCCGGATAGTCCGACGCACGAGAGAACACATTATAATAGGGCGCACGGCGCAGCGGCGGATAGAGGAAGGCAACCTTGTCGCGATAACGATTCTGCAGGCTGTCATAAATGGTGTTGAGGTAATTGACCGGCACCGCGTCAAAACGCTTTTGCAGCAGCATCGGAATCAGAAGGTCATTACGCGCTACGGTCTGGATATCGAGACCGGAATTCCAGAACGCACTGGTATAGGAATAATCGGCCGCCGCCCCGATCCGTACGTTTGACAGATCGGAAAACTCTTCAAACCGGATTGCATCCTTGTCCTCCGCCCGGACGGCAAAGCGCCAATCCAAAAGCAGATGCGCTTCATCCGGATACATAAGGTACTTGGCGCGCTTGTTGTTCATGGACAGGGTCAGAACGATATCTGACGTGCCATTGCGCGCATTGTGCAGCAACCGGCTGCCGGTATCGACAAATCGAAAGACATAATCACTGATCCCCATGGTGTTGAGGACCTCGGTCATGATGTCGATATCAATGCCTTTGGCTTCTTCGTGCCCCATCCACTTAAGCGGCGCTTCTTCGAGCCCCTCGATAATCAGGGTGCGCGCCATTGCCTGCTGGCTCATCACAAAGAGCAGCATCACGGTGGCAAGAGCACTGATCACGGATCGGGCACGCCTGTTATTAACGCATGGATGTTGGCTGTATTTCATCCGGCTTCACTTGATTGGTGCGGGCTAAATGATACGGTATCTCTCTGCGATTAACGAACAATTTCAAAAGAAATCTCTGTTCTACATCCTTGCCGCGTCCTGATCTGGCACAATGCACGTAGATGCTGCATAACAGAAAAATCGGCCTAAATGCGAAATGGTTCGTTCACTTCGAATCGCTGCTGCAGACAAGAGGATACTGTTAATAGATGACGGAAACGCCACTTCCTGCCCGGATCGAAGTCGTGCGCCGTTGCGATAACCGCATTTGAACAGATAGCTTCGAGAGTAAGATTGATGGAATACAAGCTTTTCTATGCGCCGGGGACGGCAAGTATGGCGGTGCATTGGATGTTGATCGAACTCGGCGTTCCGTTTGAGGCTATTTTGGTCGATATTGAACGTGGCGATCAACGCAATCCGAACTACCTCAAGCTAAACCCGACCGGGCGCGTGCCGACACTGGTTGTTGATGGTATGCCGTACGGGGAAACCGTTGCCCTGATGATGTTGCTGGCAGAGCGACATGCAGAAAGTGGCTTGGTGCCCGAACCTGCCAGCCTCAAAAGGGCCGAATGGCTGCAGCTTGCGATATATATTGCCAACACCCTGATGCCGGCGATGCGCGATTGGCTCTATGCGGCCAAGGATGGCGATCCAGAAGGGGCCAGTGCAGTCAAGGCGCTGGCGGAAAAACGGATCAGCTCCGTATGGGATGATTTCGAAGCCCGCCTGTTGAAAAACGGCGATTACCTTTTAGGTGATGACTTCGGGATGGTCGATATGTTGGCGATCATGCTGATGCGCTGGTCGCGCAACATGCCGTGCTCTGCCATCGACCGGCCCGGCTTGCGCGACTATGTCGAACGCATCATCCGCCGCCCTTCCTTTATTGAGCTCAGCACCCGTGAAGGATTGTCTGGCTGGCCGGCGTGACGGGGATCAAGAGAAGCAAGATCGGTGCTTCTGCTTCGTTCCGACTAAAATAACGTGATCTCGGTCACAGTAAGGACAGTTTCCTGCGCTGTTTTTGGTAGGCGATCGGTTAACTGTTCCCGTTTTGGGGGATTCGTCACCGGAATCAGGAATTCGTTAACCTTCTGCCCCGATCCCCCATGACGGGCGTCTTATAAAATAGTTGTAAGCCTGCCTTAAAAATGGGCGATTTCGGGGTGTTTTGGCCGAACTTTGCCAAAGAATGGAAAAGAGGGCGCAATTGCGCTTGCGCGGGGGTTGCCCACTCAAAGGACATGTGATACCAAACGCTCGCTTCCCGGAAGGAAACCCTTTCGGGGGATCATTTTTTTATACGTATCCGAGTCGTTCTCATAACCAGAATTGAGGGCTTTCACCGGTGTCCCAAAATACTGCCGCGACCGGGCTCCAAGGGCGCTACGCCACAGCACTATTTGACTTGGCCAACTCGGCCAACCAGCTTGATGCTGTCAAAAGCGATCTTGAATTGCTCGACCAGGCCATCGCAGACAGCGATGACCTCCGGAATGTACTCCGCAGTCCCGTGATTTCCCGGGACGTGCAGGCCAAGGCGATGGCGGCTCTTCTGGATAAACTCGGCGTTTCCGAGTTGACCAAGAAGACCGTTGGGCTTCTGTCTCAGAAGCGTCGTCTGTTTGCCCTGCCGGCTGTTATCGATTCCTACCTTTCCATGCTCTCGGCTCACAAGGGCGAAGTAACCGCACAGGTGACTTCGGCTTCCGAGCTGAAAAAAGAGCAAATCGAAGCCGTTACCGGCGCTCTCAAAGAAGTTGTCGGCGCCACTGTTAAAGTGGACCTTAAAGTTGATCCGGCTGTTCTTGGCGGTCTTGTCGTCAAGGTCGGTTCCCGGGTTTTTGATGCCTCGCTTCGTACTAAACTGCAGAAGCTCGAGCTCGCTATGAAAGGGGTTGCGTGATGGAAATCCGCGCCGCGGAAATCTCCGCTATTCTCAAGGATCAGATTGCCAATTTTGGTGCTGAAGCCGAAGTTGCCGAAGTCGGTCAGGTTCTGTCCGTAGGTGACGGTATTGCCCGTGTTTACGGTCTGGACAACGTTCAGGCTGGTGAACTCGTTGACTTCCCGGGTGGCATTAAGGGCATGGCCCTTAACCTCGAAGAAGACAACGTCGGTGTCGTGATCTTCGGTTCTGACCGTTCGATCAAGGAAGGTGACCAGGTTAAACGTACTGGCGCCATCGTTGACGTTCCGGTTGGTAAAGAACTTCTTGGTCGCGTTGTTGACGGTCTGGGTAACCCGATCGACGGCAAAGGCGAGCTGGGCGCCAAAGAACGTCGCCTTGCCGACGTCAAGGCACCGGGCATCATCCCGCGTAAATCGGTTCATGAGCCGGTACAGACCGGTATCAAGTCGATCGACTCCCTGATCCCGATTGGTCGTGGCCAGCGTGAGCTGATCATTGGTGACCGTCAGACCGGTAAAACCGCCATCATCGTTGACACTATTCTGAACCAGAAGCCGGTGAACGATGCAGCGAAATCCGACAGCGACAAGATGTTCTCCATCTATGTTGCAGTTGGTCAGAAACGTTCGACCGTTGCACAGGTTGTTAAGGTCCTTGAAGAGCGCGGCGCGATGGACAACACCATCATTGTCGCTGCGACCGCATCCGACCCGGCGCCGATGCAGTTCATCGCACCGTTCGTTGCTTGCGCAATGGGTGAGTACTTCCGTGACAACGGCATGCACGCAACCATCTTCTATGATGATCTGTCCAAGCAGGCTGTTGCTTATCGTCAGATGTCGCTGCTGCTTCGCCGCCCGCCGGGACGTGAAGCATTCCCGGGTGACGTCTTCTATCTGCACTCCCGTCTGCTGGAACGTGCTGCGAAGATGAATGACGAAAACGGCGCTGGCTCGCTGACCGCACTTCCGGTCATTGAAACCCAGGGTAACGACGTTTCCGCGTTTATTCCGACCAACGTGATCTCGATCACCGACGGTCAGATCTTCCTTGAAACCGACCTGTTCTACAAAGGCGTACGCCCGGCTGTGAACGTTGGTCTGTCGGTTTCGCGTGTTGGTTCGTCCGCACAGATCAAAGCGATGAAGCAGGTTGCTGGCTCGATCAAGCTGGAACTCGCTCAGTATCGTGAGATGGAAGCATTCGCACAGTTCGCATCGGATCTTGATCCGGCGACCCAGAAACTTCTGGCCCGTGGCGCACGTCTGACCGAGCTGCTCAAGCAGCCGCAGTACTCGCCGCTCAAGGTCGAAGAGCAGGTCGTTGTGATCTATGCTGGTGTTAAAGGCTATCTCGACAGCATTCCGGTGAACAAGGTTCGCGCCTTCGAAGAACAGTACCTGTCCGAAATTCGTTCGGCTGGCGCTGATATCCTCGATGCGATCCGCACCGAGAAGGTTCTGTCTGATGACAGCGAAGCCAAGCTTAAAGCGTTCCTCGACAAGTTCGCGAAAACCTTCGCGTAAGACTGAAACTTAGGCGAAGGAGGAAACGCAATGGCTAGTTTGAAGGATCTGCGCTCGCGCATTGCCAGCGTCAAGTCGACGAGGAAGATTACCTCGGCGATGAAGATGGTGGCAGCCTCCAAGCTCCGTCGTGCACAGGATGCAGCGGAAGCAGCCCGTCCCTATGCTGAACGCATGGGGACGATGCTGGGCCGTCTTGCAACTGCCGTCGGCAGCAATGAAGGGGCTCCAAAGCTTCTGGCCGGTACCGGTAAGGATGACGTGCATCTGCTCGTCGTCTTCACCGCAGACCGTGGCCTTTGCGGTGGTTTTAACGCATCGATCGTGAAAGCGGCTCGTCTGAAGGCAATCGCTCTTAAGGGCGAAGGCAAGACAGTCAAGATCATCTGCGTTGGCCGCAAGGGCTCAGATGCGCTCAAGCGTGAATTTGGTGACAATATTGTCGCCCGGTATACTGGCATCGAGGGCAAGAAGGGGATTGATTTCTCTTCGGCAACCGAGGTGGCAGACAAGGTTCTGGCGCTGTATGACGAAGGCGAATTCGACGTCTGCACGATCTTCTACAACAAGTTCGTGTCCGCGATTTCGCAGGTGGCAACCGCTCAGCAGCTGATCCCGTTCGCGGGTGAAGACGTTGACGGCGAGGAAGAAGCAACCGGTTCTTCCGCGGTTTATGACTACGAACCGTCCGAAGAAGCCATTCTGGCTGATTTGCTGCCGCGTAACGTTGGCGTCCAGATCTTCGGTGCAATGCTTGAAAGCAGCGCATCTGAACACGGCGCGCGTATGTCCGCGATGGATAACGCAACCCGCAATGCCGGCGACATGATCGACCGACTGAGCATCCAGTACAACCGCTCACGTCAGGCTCAGATCACCAATGAACTGATTGAAATCATTTCCGGCGCCGAGGCTTTGTAAGCGGGTCGCAGGAAGTTAACGGATAGCTTTGTCCGAGCAGGAGACAATACCTATGGCGAACAAGAAGGCGGGGAAAATTTCCCAGGTAATGGGCGCCGTCGTCGACGTTAAATTCGACGGCGAACTGCCTCCCATTCTGAATGCGCTGCATGTTGACAACAACGGTCAGCGCCTGGTTCTCGAAGTTGCACAGCACCTTGGTGAAAATGCGGTTCGTACGATCGCAATGGACACCACCGAAGGTCTGAGACGCGGTCAGGAAGTCATCGACACCGGTGATGCGATCTCGGTTCCGGTTGGTCCGGAAACCCTTGGTCGTATTCTGAACGTTATCGGTGAGCCGGTTGACGAACGTGGTCCGGTTACTGCAACCAAGACCGCACCGATCCACCGTGAAGCACCGGACTTCATCGACCAGTCCACCGAAACCGAAATCCTTGTGACCGGCATTAAGGTTATCGACCTTATCGCACCGTACACCAAGGGTGGTAAAATCGGTCTGTTCGGCGGTGCGGGCGTTGGTAAAACCGTCCTTATCATGGAACTGATCAACAACGTGGCAAAAGGCCACGGTGGTTACTCGGTCTTCGCCGGTGTTGGTGAACGTACCCGTGAAGGTAACGACCTCTATCACGAGATGATGGAATCGGGCGTTATCAATCCGGAGGGCGAATCCAAAGCGGCACTGGTCTATGGCCAGATGAACGAACCCCCGGGAGCCCGTGCACGTGTTGCTCTGACCGGTCTGACCCTTGCGGAATACTTCCGTGATGAAGAAGGCCAGGACGTTCTGTTCTTCGTCGATAACATCTTCCGCTTCACCCAGGCTGGTTCGGAAGTGTCGGCACTTCTCGGTCGTATCCCGTCTGCTGTGGGTTATCAGCCGACGCTGGCAACCGACATGGGTGCGCTGCAGGAACGTATTACCTCGACCAAAAAAGGTTCCATTACCTCGGTCCAGGCAATTTATGTCCCGGCCGATGACTTGACTGACCCGGCACCGGCAACCTCGTTTGCTCACCTTGACGCAACCACCACGCTGAACCGTCAGATCGCCGAGCTCGGCATCTACCCGGCAGTTGACCCGCTCGACTCCACTTCGCGTGCTCTGGATCCAGGCGTTATTGGCCAGGAACACTACGAGACCGCTCGTGAAGTTCAGCGTGTTCTCCAGACCTACAAAGGTCTGCAGGACATCATCGCCATCCTCGGCATGGACGAGCTTTCGGAAGAAGACAAGCTGATCGTGGCACGTGCCCGTAAGATCCAGCGTTTCCTTTCGCAGCCGTTCCACGTTGCAGAAGTCTTCACCGGTACTCCGGGCGTGTTCGTTCAGCTCGAAGACACCATCAAGGCTTTCAAAGCGATCTGCGCTGGTGAATATGACCACATGCCGGAACAGGCATTCTACATGGTCGGCACCATCGAAGAAGCCATCGAAAAAGCCAAGAAGATGGCCGAAGCTGCCTAAGGCAGCTTTGGTCCCCCTCCGGCTAAGGAGCGAGGATTGTCATGACTGATACGACTGTACTGGAACTTGTTTCACCGTCTGCCCTGCTCAAATCAGAGCCGGTCGAGATGGTCGTTGTTCCGGGCACGGACGGGAATTTTGGTGTTCTGCCCAAGCATTCGCCGATGATCTCGACCATTCGTCCGGGTGTCATCGACATCTATGCAGGTGGTAAGGTTTCCGAACGTATCTTCGTTGCTGGCGGTGTCGCAGAGGTTAATCCCGAGCGTTGCACCATTCTGGCAGAAGAAGCGGTTCCGGTTGCCGATTTGAAAGCTGACGAAGCACAGGCCCGTCTTGAAGCGGCAGAAGCCGCCCTCAAGTCCGCCGAGACTGCACACGACAAAGCCAATGCCGAGCGCGCGCTCGACATCGCTCGTGCACAGATCCAGGCCCTGACCAACTAATCGTCGGTTTCAGAATATCATTTAAAAAAGGCCGTCCCGCTGGGACGGCCTTTTTGCTTTTCGGATTTGAATTGTCTGGGTTCAGCCCCGCCAACCGGCTTGCGCCCGCAGGCCTGCCGCCTGCAAGGCCCAACCGCCGCCAAAACCAAGCACGACGATGGCGACAAAGGCTGCGGCCATCACAGGCCCGGCCAAGAGCGCAACTTGGCTGAGGTTGATGGAGCCAATCGCCTGCGCGGCGGCAATCGCAATCCCCGTCCCGACAGTCAGTCCGATCAGGCCACTGCTCGCCACCATCAGTCCGGTCTCATACGCCCCTGTTCGGGTGATCTGGGCAGGGCGTATGCCAAGTGCACGCAGCATGGCGAGTGTCTCTGTCTGGCGCTGACGCAGTGCAATCAGGCCGCAAATGATCACCAGCACCGCCCCTAGGGTTGCAAGGGTCGTCAAGCCAACCAATGCCGCAATCACCCCGTCAAACAGGCGGGTCAGCTTTGCCAGAACCACGTCGACCATGATCACCGGAACATCACGGTGGGCTGCAAGGACCGGGGCCAAGGCATCTTTTGCGTCGATCCCGTCATGCAGCGTCACCGCACTGATCACCCCGTGATCAAAGGCGGGTGTCATCGGTGACAGCACAATCGGGAAATCAAGGCCAAGGCGAGTCCAGTCGATCTCGCGCAGATTGGCTATGCGCACCGTATGTGAATGCCCCATGATATTGAGGGTCAGGCTATCGCCGATATCTGCGCTGATCGCTCTCGCGACGCCCGCATCAAGCGATGCCAGGTTTTCATTGCTGCTTTCCGCCTGCCACCACTCTCCGGCCGTGACCGGGGTGTCCGTCATATCTGTGGTCGGTCGATCCGCCCATGACATACCGCGATCCCCGCGCAGGAACCAGTGATAGCGCCGAGGGACATTTGATTGGGTTAGGGCCTCGCCATTCAGATGCGTCACCCGACCATGGAGAAACGGCATCTGACTGACCGCCTGCACCGCATCAATACCGCGCAAATCGCCTGCAAACGCATCTTGCCGTGAAGGCGGGATATCAAAGAACACAACGTCTGGCGTCTGCGATGGCAAAACCGATTTCAAATGCTGACCGGCCAGTCCGCCGAACAACACGACTGTGCTCAGGCAGGCCATCGCCAGCCCAAACGACGCGGTAATGGTCACAGTCGGGGCCGTGGGGCGGGCGATGTTGCGCAGCGCCACCCGCAGCGAAGGCGCAAAACCTTGTCGGGTTGCCAGTTTGCCCGCCAGCGCCCGGATCATCCGGCCCAGCAGGATAAAAAGACCCTGACACAGGATCAGAACGGCGAGCAGCGCGATCCCGAACAAGCCGATATCAATCAAGGCCGTCGCACTTCCAAGCAGCCCGCAGGCAAGGACGAGCTTTGCGGCAAGCAGCTTGGTCGAACGTTTGGTAGCGCCGCCCGTTTGATGGCTGTCCTGATGACGAAACAGAAGGGCCGGCGCGGACTGACACGCCTCACGGATCGGGCTGATGGCAACCAGCGCAACAAAGCCAAATACGAAGCCCGCAATCATCGGAAGATTGATGAAATCCGGCGCGATGGCAAAGCCAAGCTTTTGGCTGAGCAGTGGCGCTGCCAAATTGCCAGTGACGAGGGTCAGGGCAACTGCAATCAGGATGGCGAGGCCGGTAATCAGCACCATCTGCCAAGTGATGCTGGCGGCGATTTCCTGTGGTCGGGCACCAAGACTGCGCAGGGTGGCAAACCGGCTGCGCCGGGTCGCAAGGTCGGCAGTCAGGGCGTTATGGATGGCGCTTGTGGCAATGGCAAAAATTGCAATCCCCATCAGGCTGACAAAGGTCGATGCGAAATCGCCAATCCTTTCCAGTCCCGGAACGCCATCGGCTGCATTGACGATCCGCCAGCCACTCTCGGGAAACCGTTCCTCGATGGCGGCAATCGCCTGATCCGCACTGCGGTCGCCATCGTCTGGCAGCTTCAGCCGCACATACCAATAGACCTGCTTGCCCGGCGCCAGAAGCGGGCTGGTGCGATAATCCTCCAGTCCGACAATCACCCGTGGCCCAAGCGAGAAGAGCCTGAACTTGCGTTCGGGCTCGGCTGTTATGCTTGCCCGAATTTCGTAGGGCTGCTCGCCCAGATACAGCATATCGCCAATCATGTACCCGCCCTCATTCAGGAAGGCCGGATCAACGACAACGCCGGGCATTCCGTTGCGGCTGCCAAGGGCATCTTCAAGCGCGATATCGGGTGACAGGGCCAAACGGCCAAACAGGGGATAGGTGTGACCAACTGCTTTCAGCTCAGACAGCACTGCTGACGCGTCACCGGATGGCTGCACCATGACCCTTTGTTCGATGGTCAGGCTGACCGTGCCAAGTGTTTCAAGGAAGTGGAGTTCATCCGTCGTTAGCGCGCGGTGAAACAGCCGAAGCGAGATGTCACCACCGATGGTTTGCTGTGCGGACTGGCGCATGCCATCGCGCACCGACTGCGTCAGGCTGACGGTCAGGATCAGGATGGTCGCGGCAAAGACAAGGGTGGCAAACAGGATAACAAGGCCGACACCGGGGCGGCGCAATTCACGCAGCGCAATCCGCAAATTTGTCGGCATGAGTAGGAAGTTCATAAGCAGAGATGTCGGGCGGCGCACGGCAGTCTCGCTGGCAGAGGGTTACGGGGTCGGGGTCAACGCCAGACCCAGCCAGAATGATTCGATCATTTTCATCAGATCGATGAATTCTGTCACATCCACCGGTTTGCGCAAATAACAGTTTGCCCCGGCGGCATAACACAGATCGACATCGTGCTCGGCACCGGATGTGGTCAGGACTATGACGGGGATGGATGCGCAATTGGGATCGTTTCGGATATCGCGCAGCATTTCGCGGCCATCCTTGCGCGGCATGTTCAGATCAAGAAGGATCAGACGTGGACGTGGCGCATTGCGATACGGACCGTCCTGCTGCAAAAACTGCAGCGCGGTCATCGCATCCTTTACGTGATGCAGTTCAACCGGTTGTTTGAACTCCCGCAATGCTTCACGCACAAGGCGTGCGTCACCGGGATTGTCTTCAATCAACAACAGGTTGTTGGTTGGGCCATTCCTCTGATCCGGCATAGTGATCCGCTATCCTTACGGGTGATCTTTCTATGATCCTGATCTTCCCGCAATTTTTGTTTTATGAGCCTGACAGTCACTTGATCCCAAAGAAAAAGATGGTCCCCACCATCATGTGCATTTCCCGGGAAAAGGATGGATAAGCAATAACTTATCTATCCTTAAGTCTTAATTTCATACCGCAGCACGAACTTCAATTCAATAAGACATCAGTAAAGTTGCAGATATTAACCGTCTGTATGAGATATAATGGCTCAAAAGAACAGGGAAAAGGGCGGATGGAAAACATTTTTTCTCGGTGATTTTACGTAAAAAACACCGATCAGTTGGCTGAAATGCCGATTTCACGCGCCAGCGAATCGAATCGGGCAACAAGGCCCGGCTGGTCGGCAAAGACTTCGCCTGCCTTCTCATAGGCCGCACGTGCATCATCCTCCTGACCCAGAACCATATAGGCCTGCATCAGGCGTGCCCAGCCATCCGGATCGTTGGGATCTTCGTCAAGCCGTGCCGCCAATCCGTTGACCATCGACATGACCATTTCCTGCTGCTCTTCAGCAGTCATCTGCTGGGCGGCAGCAATATCTTCCTGACTTGGTCCGGGCGCGCGCTCCGCAAGGTTCAGGCGTCCTTCAATGTCGATGCCCTGGGCAAGGGCGGCTTCATTGATCCGGCCCACCACCATCGGCAACCACGGCGCATCAGCGGGCGCACCGTTGGCAAGCGCGATCCAGCGATCAACGGCCGCGACGACATTGCCTTCCTGGGCATCGGCAAGACCAAGATAGAACTGGATACGGGGGTCGGTGCTGTCGGTTTCGGCGGCTTCGCGCAGCACGCCACGGGCCGTGGCATTGATCTGGCCATTACTGCTGCGCACAAGGCTTTCAGCATACATCGCCAGATAATCGCCATCGCGTCCCGACCGTTTGACGGTTTCAAGAAATGCGGTCTGGGCTTCTTCCGGGCGGCCAAGCGCCATCAGGCTGGCACCAAGTAACTCCCAGGCGCGGATATCATCCGGGTTTTCCAGAAGCTTCTGCGAAAGGTCACTGACCGCACGGTTCAGAACCGACTGGCGATCCTGATTGGCATCCTGCGCCATACGCACAGCATTGATCTCATCGGTACGGCTGGCGATCGGACGATCACGCATCTCGGGGCTGCCGAGATCAAGATAAAGCCCGAACCCGCCGGCTATGAACAGCACGATGAAACCGGCGGCAATTGCCCGGATCGGGGCACTGGCCGATGTCTGTTCGCGGGTCTCACCCGACTGTTGGCGTTTGATGCGCTGATCGGCAGCCAGAATGCGACGCTGCACTTCGGTGCGCGCGGCATCGGCCTGCTCGGCACTCAGAACACCGCGTTCGATGTCGCGGTCGATCTCGGAAAGCTGGTCGCGATACACCGCAAGATCACGCGAAAGCTCATCCTCCGGGCTGCCATCGTCCAGCTCGGATGCGGTTGCTGCATCGGCGGCCTCGTTTGCCTTGGCCGCGCGGTTGCTTTGAAGGATCGGCCACAGAATGAACCCGGCCAGCAGCAGGGTAATCGCGCCAAGAACAATCCAGATGGTCATGAGTGTTTCCTGTCCTTGGCTTATTCTGCAGGTACTGCTTTGGCAGCAGTCTTGTGGGAACGGGTCGGTGCGCCGATGCGATAGCGACGGTCAGACAGCGACATCAGGCCGCCAAACACCATGACCAGCCCGCCAAACCACATCCACGGGATCATTGGTTTGACATAGAACCTGGTAATCCATTTACCGCTTTCATCCTGATCCCCGATCACGGCATAGATATCGCCGGTGAAGCTCGATTGAATGCCGGCCTCGGTGGTCGGCATGCCTTCCACCGTGTAAACGCGTTTTTCCGGCGTCAGGACGACGGTGCGCTCACCCGGTGTAGTGATGGTGATTTCCGCTTCACGGGCGGCATAGTTCGGCCCCTGATATTCACGGATGTCTGACAGGATAAAGGTATGCCCGGCAAGGTCGGTGCTTTCGCCGACCGCCAGTGACTGAACGGCTTCTTCGGTCCAAGCCTGCGATCCGGTGATACCGGCAACCACAATCGCGACACCGGCATGGGCCAGCATGGTGCCGTGGGCCGAGCGCGGCAGATTGCGCATGCGTCGCAGGCTGGTGCTGATCGGTTCGCGGAACAGTTTGATGCGGCCCGACCATTCAAGGATCGATCCGACAAACAACCAGGCCGCCAAGCCCATGCCAAATAGGGCAAAGGCCGGACCACCAGCAAGCCACAGTGTGACCAGCACGACAACAACGGTTGCCGCCAGCGCGATCTTGAGCTTGTTAAACACGCCCAGAAGATCGGCACGTTTCCACGGCATCAACGGGCCAAAGGCCATGGCGACAATCACCGGGGTGATGATCGGAACGAAGGTCGCGTTAAAGAACGGCGCCCCGACCGAGATTTTCTCGCCCGTCACGGTTTCAAGCAGCAGCGGATAAAGCGTTCCCAGCAACACCATGGCTGCCGCAATCGACAGCAGCACATTGTTAAAGACAAGCGCCCCTTCGCGCGAGATCGGCTGGAACAACCCGCCGCCCTTCAATGTCGGCGCCCGCCAGGCATAAAGCGTCAGCGATCCGCCCACAGCAATGAACAGCAGGATCAGGATAAACACCCCACGCGTCGGATCGGTGGCAAAGGCATGCACCGATGTCAGCGCACCCGAACGCACAAGGAACGTTCCCAGAAGCGAGAAGGAAAATGCCAGGATCGCCAAAAAGATCGTCCAGCTTTTAAGCGCGTCACGCTTCTCGACAACGATCGCCGAATGTAAAAGCGCAGTACCGGCAAGCCAGGGCATAAAGGATGCGTTTTCAACCGGGTCCCAGAACCACCAGCCGCCCCAGCCAAGCTCGTAATAGGCCCACCAGGAACCAAGGCCGATACCCGCAGTCAGGAATACCCAAGCGGCCAGCGTCCAGGGACGCACCCAACGCGCCCAAGCCGGATCAACCCGGCCTTCGATCAGGGCTGCAACCGCAAAGGCGAAGGCAACGGAAAAGCCGACATAGCCGAGATAGAGGAACGGCGGATGAATGGCGATGCCCGGGTCCTGAAGCAACGGGTTCATGCCTTCCCCGTCAAGCGGCGGGTTTAAAACGCGCTCAAACGGGTTGGAGGTCAGAACGATAAACAGGATAAAGCCAGCCCCGATGAGGCCCATCACACCCAAAACGCGGGCAAGCAGGGTTGGCGGAAGGTTTCGACCAAACGCTGCAACCGCTCCGCCAAACAGGGTCAGGATCAGCACCCAAAGCAGCATCGATCCTTCATGATTGGCCCAAACCCCGGTGATTTTATAAATCATCGGTTTGGAGGTATGGCTGTTATTCAGAACATTGAGGACAGAGAAGTCGGAACTGACATAGGCATAAGTCAGCGCAAGGAAACTTGCCGCGACAAGGGCAAAGCACGCAATTGCCAGACGCGGGGCTACGACAAGAAGCGCCGGATCACGTCGGGATGCCGCCAGAAACGGAATGGTGGATTGGGCGACTGCCATCACCAGTGACAGTATCAGGGCGTAATGTCCGATCTCTACAATCATATTATCGTTTCTCGTCCCTAGCAGGCCTGTTGCGGGTTCTCTCGTCTGCCCGAATGCGACATATAATCCCTTTAAAAAGGCTTGGAAACCTTGCGGAATATCAAATATGCGCTATTTGCTGCCCTAGGACGGGCGAAAATATGGCAATAGACATTACATATTGTACGCAAACAGGCTATAAAACGGTGGTCAGCAAGCGTATTGACAGGCCAGAGGTCAACAAAGCATGAGTCAATGTCCCGTCATTGACATAGCACAGAAAGAGATGTGGGCGCGTCGTGCAACGACGGCCTCCATTGTCATTGCTGCGACACTGATTTTGATCAAGGCGTTCGGTTGGTTCATGACCGATTCCGTCAGCCTCCTGTCTTCGATGATTGATAGCATGCTTGATGTTGGCACATCTGTGATCAACTTCATGGCTGTGCGTTCTGCCTGGCGTCCTGCGGATTACGACCATCGCTTTGGCCATGGCAAGGCAGAACCGCTTGCCGGTCTGTTCCAGTCGGCCTTCATGATCGGGGCGGCTGTACTGGTGTTGGCGGAGGCCGCATCGCGCCTGAATGAACCCAAGATGATCTCTTATGCCGTCGAAGGCCTGTGGATCATGGGCATATCACTGGTCATGACGATTGGTCTTGTGCTCCTCCAACGCAAGGCCGTGCGGATCTCGGGGTCTGCTGCGGTTGAAGCCGATTCGATGCATTATAGCAGCGATATCCTGTCTAACCTGGCCGTCATGGTCGCACTGTTTGGCGGCATGTCTGGCCTGGCCTGGGTTGACCCGGCGATTGGTGGTCTGGTTGCGGCCTTCCTGCTGTATTCCGCAGTCAAGGTCGGCCGGTCGTCGGTCAAGGTTCTGATGGATGCGGAACTTCCCGAATCTGATAGCCAGCGCATCATTGAACTCACCATGAAAAACCCCGACGTCATTGGCATTCACCGTCTGCGGACACGCTCATCGGGCGTGCATCGTTTTGCGGAGATCGAGCTGATCATGGATGGCGGCATGTTGATGCGCGAATCGCACACCATTTGCCACATGGTGATGGACAGCATCCGCGCGGAATATCCCGATCTTGATATCACCATCCATCCCGAACCGCCCGAAGACATCCATCTTGATGAATTCAGCGGCTATACCGAAGATCCCGAATTCTGGCACACCGGCCGTGCCAAACGCGCCGGGCAGCACGACATCCCGGTCAATAATGCCGGCGGCGAAGTCGCGGCCATGGGGCGCTAAGCCTTATCCATTTTCGGATGATACCCACAAAAAATGGCGGACCCTTTCGGGCCCGCCTTTATTGTTTGCAGTGTTTTGCAGTTTGCTGTGTCGGACCTTAAAGAACGGTCAGCATGCTTGCGACCAGCGGATGGCGGACGATGTCCTTGTCACGCAGCTGAACACAGGCGACATCCTCGACATTTTCAAGCCGTTCGGACATTTCCGAAAGACCGGACATTTCCGGCAGAAGGTCGGTCTGATCCGGGTCGCCGGTCAGGATCATGGTCGAATTCCAGCCAAGGCGGGTGACCAGCATCTTGAGCTGCCCATAGGTGCAGTTCTGGGCCTCATCAATCACGACAAAGGCGTTATTAAGCGTTCTGCCACGCATATAGCCGATCGGTGCGATCTCGATCGTCCCGTCCGAGATATAAGTCTTAAGGCGTTTGGCACCCAGACGATCATTAAGCGCATCATAAAGCGGGCGAAGATACGGGGCCATTTTGGCCTCCACGTCGCCTGGCAGGAAACCGATATTTTCCCCGGCCTCGACCGCCGGGCGGGCCAGAACGATGCGGGCGATATCGCCGTTATCAAGCGCCTCGACGGCTTTTGATACCGCAATATAGGTTTTGCCGGTGCCGGCCGGGCCAAGGGCCATGACAAGATTGAAGTTATCGATGGCATCCATCAGGGCTGCCTGGTTCTCGCTTTTCGGGCGGATGTTGCGGCGGTAGCTTTGATCGCGTTGTCCTTTCTGTTCTGGTTCGCCAAGCGGATGCCAGTCGGCATTGTTTTCATCAAACAGCTCATGAACATTGGTATTAGACTGTTGCGGACGGTTACGACGACGTGCTGCGCGCTTACCCATGACGATCACCTCAACAAAGTTGCCAAAAAAGCAAAACGCGCCATTCCGTCATGGAAAGGCGCGCATTCAATTTTCATCTTGCGATGGAAGTGGCGGTAGGAGTTTCCGCCGGTCGCAGCATGTTGCATGTGCGATCCGGGTGGCGAAAATTCTCGTTTTAAGACGCTTTTTCGCGGCACTCGGGAACCCCTCCTGCGGTCCAGTTATTGACCGTTGATTGGAATCGTACCCCTATATGCAGTGTCTTGTCACGGGTTTTTGCGCGATTAAATTTTCATGAAACAGGATTGTGAGTCTTTTCAGATGTTTATCCCGCATCTGCGAAGGAAGTTTTTTCGATCAACCCTGCGTTGACACATCTGATCGCGATGGAAGGGCGGCACTTATCACCCAGGCAAGCGTCAAAAACGCAATCGATGTCACAAGGCATCCGACCAACCCGCCATACAAATACGCAACCCCTGAAAGCACCGTACCGCTCAAACGCCCGATGGCATTCGACATATAATAAAACCCGACATTCATCGCGACCTTGTCGCCCTCGGCATAGGCAAGGATAAGGTATGAATGCAGCGATGAATTGATGGCAAAAACCACCCCGAACACCAGCAACCCACCCAAAACCGCAAGTTCAGGCGCGATGTCACGCGTGATCGCTGCGGCAATTACTGCGGATACTGCAATCAGGGCTGCGATCCAGATTTGGGCCGTTCTGCCATCCGGCTCACGGGTTTTGGCGCGCAACATCTTGGGTGCGATGGCCTGAATGAAGCCATAACCGATTACCCAAAGCGCCATGTAACTGCCAACCTCGATATGGCTCCAGCCAAGCTCGGAGGCCAGAAATACCGGCAACCCGACGACGAACCAGATATCACGCGATCCAAACAAAAACAGCCGGGCGGCGGACAACACATTGATCTTGCGATCACGCGAAAATACATCGCGGAATTTCGGCTTCATCGCACTGGCGGGGCCCGTCATCGCCGAGCCGAGCGAGATGGCAACGGCGATGAGTGTCAGTGCCAATCCCGCCGCCATCGCAAGCAACGCGCCTGAAAATCCAAGCCAGGAAAGCAGCGCCCCACCCATGAAAAAGCCGACACCCTTAAGCGCGTTTTTCGACCCGGTCAAAAGTGCCACCCAGCGGAAAAGCACGCCTTCGGCGTTGGCCGGCACCAAAACCTTGATCGCCGATTTGCTCGACATCTTGGTCAGGTCCTTGGCGACACCCGATGCCGCCTGAAGCCCCATGACATAGGCGACCGAAATCGCGGGCAACCAATCGGGACTGGTAAATGAAAGCGCAGTCAAGGATGCGATTTGCAATGCCAGTCCGGCAAACAGGGTAAAGCGCAATCCGCGCGCCTGTGCCAGCCATCCGCCCACCAGATTGGTAACGATCCCGGCCACTTCATACAGGATGAACAGAAGCGCGATCTCAAATGCCGAATAACCCAACGCATGAAAGTGCAACAGCACCAACATACGCAGCGCCCCGTCGGTCAGCGTAAAGCCCCAATAGGCCCCGGTGACCAGCGCATAGTTGCGGATTGCGGCCGACATGCTGGTCAGTTCCCCAAAATATGCTGCGCGACTTTGACGGTCAGATCCGCCATGCGGCAGACATATCCCCATTCATTGTCATACCAGGCCAGAATTTTGACCTGCCGTTTATCAATCACCATGGTTGATCCGGCATCAATGATCGAAGACCGGCTGTCATTAAGGTAATCGGCACTGACCAGTGGGCGATCTTCATAGCCAAGGATCCCGGCCAGATAGGTTTCCGACGCTTCACGCATCAGGCGATTGACTGTTTCAACATCGGTGTCTTCTGCCACTTCGAAAACGCAATCGGTGAGCGACGCATTGAGCAACGGCACGCGCACGGCAATACCGTTCAGTTTGCCCTTAAGCTCCGGGTAAATCATCGTGATCGCGGTCGCCGATCCGGTGCTTGTCGGGATCAGAGATTGCAGGCACGACCGCGCCCGGCGCAAATCCTTGTGCGGCAGATCGACAATCGTCTGGGTGTTGGTCACATCATGAATGGTGGTGATGGATCCATGCACGATGCCAAGCTTCTCATGCATGACCTTGACTACTGGCGCCAGACAGTTGGTGGTGCAGCTCGCCGCTGTCAGAAGGTGATGCTGGGCCGGATCATACAAATCATCATTCACGCCATAGACGATATTAAGCGCGCCTTCCTTGACCGGGGCGGCGACGATGACCTTTTTAACTCCCTGATCGAAATAGGGCTGCAATGTTTCGGGTGTTTTGAACTTGCCGGTGCATTCCAGAACGACGTCGCATCCCATGCCGACCCAGTCGGTTTCGCCCGGCGTGGCGTTTTCGCTAAAGCTGATCTTGTGGGTCTGATCGATCACCACGTGATCATCGATGCAGGCAACACCATTGCCCCAGCGGCCATGGACCGAATCAAATTCCAGCAAGTGGGCAGCGGTAACCGCCCCGCCCTTGATTTCGTTGATATGGACAAATTCAAGGTTCGGGTGCCCCCAGCCGGCGCGCAGAACCAGTCGTCCCATGCGGCCAAAACCATTGATGCCAACGCGAATTTTACGGCTCATCTCAGGACTCCGTTAAGATGCAACGTTTGAATTGGGAAACCAGCCACGGGTGCGATTGGCAATGGCAACAAGCGATAGCATCACCGGCACTTCAACCAGCACCCCGACGACGGTGGCAAGGGCCGCACCCGATGAAAACCCGAACAGCCCGATGGCGGTTGCCACTGCCAGTTCAAAGAAGTTCGAAGCCCCGATCATCGATGACGGCGCGGCAATTTTATGCTCCACGCCCAGCACCTTGTTGGCGATATAGGCAATGGCGGCAATGAAATAGGTCTGCAAAATGATCGGCACCGCCAGAAGGGCGATGATCATCGGCTGGGCAATGATCTGTTGTCCCTGAAAGGCAAACAGCAAAACCAGCGTGCTGAGCAACGCAATCATCGAAACGGGTTTGAGCTTGGCATCAAAATCATTGAATGCCACAACCCCGCCCTTCATCAGACGGCTTCGGATGATCTGGCCGGCAATCACCGGAATAACGATAAAGGCCACAACCGAAATGGTCAGCGTTTCCCACGGGATGGTGATCGCCGAAATACCCAGCAACAAGGCGACAATCGGCGCAAAGGCAAAGATCATGATCGTGTCATTGAGCGCGACTTGGGTGAGCGTAAAGTTCGCATCCCCCTTGGTCAGGTGCGACCAGACAAACACCATCGCCGTGCACGGTGCGGCCCCCAACAGGATCAGACCGGCGATATAGCTTTCGATTTGTGCTTCCGGCAGGAGCGGGCGGAACAAAAAGCCGATAAACAGCCAGCCGAGGGCAGCCATGGTGAACGGTTTGATCAACCAGTTGACCCCAAGCGTCACACCAATCCCGCGCCATTGGCGGCCGACTTCATGAAGCGCGCCAAAATCGACCTTCATCAACATCGGCACAATCATGAGCCAGATCAGAACAGTCACCGGCAGATTGATCTCATAGGCGGTCAGATTGCCAATCGCCTGAAACAGTTGGGGGAACAGCTCGCCAAGGATAATGCCGACCACAATGCTGGCCGCGACCCAGATGGTCAGAAAACGTTCGAAAATGCCCATCTAGCAGCATCCTTTTTCAGTGTTGGTGGCAGCACGGCTTGGCAGCCCGCACAGTTCTGGTTGCCCCTGACAGCAGTCATCGGCAAGGAACCCCAGAAGATCGCGCATCGCGTCGGGCACAATCCGGTAAATGATCGACCGGCCTTCGCGCGTACTTGTGATCAGTCCTGCCTGACTAAGTGTCGTCAGATGCGATGACATGGTGTTATGCGGGATCGACAGCTGCCGGGCCAGTTCGCCCGCGGCAATGCCGTCATTGCCAGCGCGGACCAGCAACCGAAAAGCCGCCAGTCTGTGTTCCTGTGCCAAAGCGCCAAGGGCGCTGATTGCGTGTTTTGTTTCCATATGTCGGGAAATATCGACATATGGGCTTTCTGGCAAGTGACATTTGTATGTCAGCCAGCGCAATTGCCGCGCCAGACGTTAGAAAATCTTTTGAAGTCATTGGTATAATGGTTCCGGAAAAATATATTTAAATAACTAGAAATATAGTTATAATCGCCGCATGAGTGAAAAAACCATTGCACCGGCCTTTGCCGCCCTGGGTCACGAAGCCCGTTTGAAAATCTATCGCCTGCTGGTCAAGGCAGGCGACGATGGCCTTAACATTGGCGATATCGGACGGCTGCTTGGTCTGCCGGCATCGACCCTTTCCCATCATCTGGGGACTTTGGTTCAGGCCGGTCTGGTCAAACAGGAAAAGCTGGGTCGTGAAACCCGCAATCGGGCGGATTTCGATGTGATGCGCGGCCTTGTCGGCTTCATCACCGATGAATGCTGCAGTGGGGTTGATCTTGAGATTGCCGGTGAACCGGAAAACGCCTGCTAGGTCGGGCCTCTTTTTTTGCGTTAAAGAAACTAATTTTCTAGGGATATGGATATGAGTGCCCTGACAGTTCAATTGCGCCGCTTCGGGTCATCTGCACGACAGATTGATCGTGTTCTGCTGGCCGCCTGCATCATCCTTGCCGCGATCTTTATCTTTGATGCGCCACAATTTGTGCCAAGCGTCCTGTTCACGGCCCATTCCTTTGCTGAAACCGCGCCGTTCCTCGTGCTTTCCATCGGGATTGCCGCCTATGCCACTGCAACCGGGGCCGATAACCTGATTTCACGTGCCTTTGCCGGGCGGCCGGTGCGCATGGTCTTTACTGCTGCTGCCTTTGGCGCGCTATCGCCCTTTTGCTCTTGCGGCGTAATACCGCTGATTGCAGCCCTTTTGGCCATGGGGGTTCCACTGGCCCCGGTCATGGCATTTTGGCTCGCAAGCCCGGTGATTGATCCGGCGATGTTTGTTCTGACCATGGGGACGCTCGGCACTGACTTTGCGGTGATCAAAATGATCTCGGCGATTGCGCTTGGTTTGATGGGCGGTTTTGTCACCATGTGGCTGGGCGCGCAGGGCTTTCTTTCTGATCCGCTGCGCGACGGCGTTGGCAATGGCGGTTGCGGCGGGGCGAAGGTCCGTTCGCACAATGCGGTTTTCTGGAAGTTCTGGCAGGATGATGAACGGATCAAAAAGTTCCGCACGTCCGCTGTGTCGAACATGATCTTCCTGGGCAAATGGCTTGCTTTCGCCTTCCTGCTTGAAAGCATCATGGTTGCCTATGTTCCGGCCGAAAGTGTCAGTGGATTGCTCGGTGGGGACGGGCTTGGCCCGATTGCGATTGCGACCCTTGTTGGGGTGCCGGCCTATTTGAACGGCTATGCTGCCCTTCCGATCATGGAGGGCCTGATCGCGCAGGGCATGCAATCGGGGGCGGCAATGGCCTTCCTGGTGGCTGGCGGTGTGTCATCCATCCCAGCCGCCATCGCTGTCTTTGCGTTGGTGAAAAAGCCGGTCTTTGCGCTTTATCTGGTCTATGCGCTGGTCGGGTCGTTCGCAATCGGCGTCATTTCGCAGTTTTGGCTGGGTTAAACCGTCCGCTTCATGTCCGATATGATGATTTCACGGTGGCAATACCGTTAAAAATCGCTACATTGCGCGCCAAGAAATTCATATCGGATTAAAGTTGATAACCATGTCGATGATTGACCAGCAGGTATCGCGCCGTCGTACCTTCGCCATCATTGCCCACCCGGATGCGGGTAAAACGACCCTGACGGAAAAGCTGCTGCTGTTCGGGGGTGCCATTCAGATGGCCGGTGCGGTGAAGGCGAAAAAGGAACAGAAGGGTGCCCGTTCGGACTTTATGAAGATCGAACAGGACCGCGGTATTTCCGTATCCTCGGCTGTGATGACCTTCGAGTTTGAAAAGAACATCTTCAACCTGCTTGATACGCCGGGCCACGAAGACTTTTCCGAAGATACCTATCGCGTGCTGACCGCAGTTGATTCCGCCGTCATGGTGATTGACGGTGCGAAGGGCATCGAGGCCCAGACCCGCAAGCTGTTTGAGGTCTGCCGTCTGCGTGACGTGCCGATCACTACCTTCGTCAACAAGCTTGACCGCGAAGCCCGTGATTCGTTCGAACTGATCGATCAGATCGAACAGGATCTCGCCCTTGATGTCTCGCCGGTCACCTGGCCGATCGGTTCGGGCCGTGATTTCCATGGCTGCTACGATCTGGTCAATGATCAGCTTCTGTTCATGGAAAAAGGTGGCAATGTCGTCAAGGAAGCCATTCCGATCAAGGGTCTTGATGATCCGAAGCTTGATGAACTGATCCCGGATTATCTTCTCGAAAAGCTGCGCGAAGAAGTCGAAATGGTGCGCGAAATGTGCCCGCCTTTTGATCTGCAAAGCTATCGCGAAGGGCATCTGACGCCGGTCTTCTTTGGCTCAGCCGTCAATAACTTTGGCGTGCGTGAGTTGTTGCGCGGCATTGGCGAAATCGCACCGACCCCGCGCCCGCAGGAAGCGGCAACGCGTCTGGTCGAGGCAGTCGAGCCAAAGGTTGCTGGCTTTGTGTTCAAGGTACAGGCCAACATTGACCCGAACCACCGTGACCGCATTGCGTTTATTCGTCTGTGCTCCGGCCACTTCAAACGTGGCATGAAGCTCAAGCACGTTCGTGCCGGTAAACTGATGGCGGTGCATAACCCGATGCTGTTCTTTGCCAATGAACGTGACATTGCCGAAGAAGCCTGGCCGGGCGATATCATCGGCATTCCGAACCACGGGACCTTGCGTATCGGCGATACCCTGACCGAGGGTGAAGACCTTCGCTTCCGCGGTGTGCCGGCCTTTGCCCCGGAATTGCTACAGAAAGTCCGTCTGGATGATCCGCTCAAGGGCAAACACCTTCAGCGCGCACTTGAACAGCTCGCCGAAGAAGGCGCATCCCAGGTCTTCAAACCGATGATGGGTGCAGACTGGATCGTCGGCGTGGTCGGACAACTGCAGTTCGAGGTCCTGAAGGAACGCATCTCGGCCGAATACGGCATCAAGGTGCATTTCGAACAGACCCCGGCCTATGCCGCGCGCTGGGTGGTTGGTGATCCAGCGGAAATCAAGAAGTTCCGCGATACCAACCAGTCGGCCTTGTTTGAGGATCACGACGAAACGCTGGTCTTCATCGCGCGAAATGCCTGGCATCTCGAAACGACCCAAAGCGATTGGCCGAACCTCAAGTTCGAATCCCCCCGCGAACAGAACCTGATTGCGGCGTAATCATCGCCTGCCATTAAATGTAAAAAGCCGCCCTCATAAAAGGGCGGCTTTTTCTTTGTGATCTCTTCGGTGGATGGTTAGTTACCGATGAAATAGCGGCCAACACCGACCAGAACCATACCGACCGCCATTGCAGCAAACAGGTTACGTGCAACCGCCATGGTAATCACGGTGGCCGCTGCACCGGCAATGCCGATCGCACCCGCCGAAAGCGCACTGGGTACCCAGACGGAAATCAGAACTGCACCGGGCAGGCGTTCCAGAACATGGGCCCAGCGGCCATGTTGCGGCAAACGATCCGCCATCAAAAGACCGCCAAGGCGCATGCCATAGGTCACGGCTGCCATGCCAAGGATGGTCAAAACGGCCTCAAGGCTGAAGCTTGTCAGATCGGGGAACTGGGTCATTTGCCTGTCTCCGTAACGGGTGTGGCATCCGTAATGCCTTCCGGCGCGCCGTAAGCCTCCCGGCCTTCAACGGCACATTCGGCTTCAAGGCTGTCAGCATCCATGTCTTCGCGCCATGTGAGGGCGGCAACAAGTACCCCGGCACCGGCACCGGCCAGAATTGACCAGGTTCCGGGCAGGACGAAATGCCCGATGATCGAACCAATCGCTGCTGCTATCCATGGCAAAAGGTCCACGCGGCCTTTCCACATGCCAATGGTCAGCGCAGCAAACACGGCGGTAAAAGCGAAATCAAGCGCATAGACTTCCGGGTCGGGAATGCCACCGCCCAGCAGGTACCCCACCGTGTTGCCGGTTGCCCAGACAACACCCAGGAAGATCCCGCCGCCCAGCAGGAAACCCGGATTGGCGAGGTCCTTTTGCGTCATGGTCACCGCCCAGTTTTCATCGGCGACCATATGCATGCCACTCACCTTGACCCAAAGCGGGCGGCCGCGAAACACAGGGCGCAGTGACGCGCCGATCAGGACATAGCGCATATTGATCACGGCAGTTGCGATGATGATCGTCGCACTCGGAATGGTTTCGCGCCACAGATCGACCGACACAAACTGGGCCGATCCGGCAAAGACGGCGAGGCTCATGAACAAAAGTTCGCTAAGCGACAATCCACGCTGTGCTGACAGCACGCCCAGCACCGCACCAAAGATGATGGTGCTCGGCAAAAGCGGCAGGCAGGCAATCGCGCCGCGCCGAATGGTGTCTGCGTCAAAGTGCCCGGTCTGGGGTGACTTCTCGGGCGCGTTTTCGGTTTGATTCTCGGTCTGTCCGGGGCGTGACATGTCCGACGTTTCCTATTCAATCTTGGGTGCCGGTTCTTTGGGGGGTGACCGGCACTTCCTTTTTTATCGCTGGTGGGCGAGGAGCCATTATTTCAGGCACCATCATCGCCGATATCAGATAGTCGGTATTGGACGATATTGCTATTGCCGCTTTTTCACATGTCCGTCAGGCAGGCGCGTCTGCGAAATCGGCGATCAGCATATCAAGGAACATCTTGGTGATCGGATCGGGTTGTTTGCTGTCATCAAGGCTGGCCTGAAAGGTGACATTCACCTTCAACCGTTCGGGCAGGATCATGCGCATCCGCCCGGCCTCGACAAATTGCTTGGCATAATGTTCGGGCAAGTAACCCAGAAACGCACCTGACAGGATCAGGCGTGCCTCGGCCTCCATGTCCGACACGGTGGCATGTGGCCTCGAAATGGCGAATTCCTTCAAGTCCCGACCGAGCCAGGATTTGCGCCCGATCAGGCGATAACGCCGGATTTCATCAATATCGATTTCCGCATCGGCCAGCGGGAAAAGCGGGTGATCCGATCCGCAATAAAACCGGTGGACCTCGTCGTAAAGCGGTATGTAGCGCAGGCCCAAAACCGTTTTCGGAAAGCTGCAAATCCCGATCTGGATATTATCCATCACCACCTCGCGCAGCAGATCATTGGGTGGATGTGTCACGACATTCAATGTCACATCCGGCGCCCGTTCCATAAATCGTGCGATGGTTTTCTCGATCCGCCGCGCACCGGGATCGGTGATGGTGTTATCGGTAAGCCCAATTGTCAGCGTGCCGCTTAGTTTGTCACGAAGGGCCCGCATCTTGGTTTCATATTGCGCGACTGATTTGAAAAGCCGGTGGGCTTCTTCAAACACCACCTGACCTTCGCGTGTCAAGGCAAAGCCGCCCCGACCACGCTTGCAGAGCGTAAAGCCAAGCCGTGTCTCAAGGGCGGTGACATAGCTTGAAATTGTTGAAAGTGACAGATTGAGATCACTTTGCGCCGCGGCAAAACCCCCGGCCTCAACGATGGTCAGGAATATGCGCAAAAGCTTTAGATCGGCCTGTTCCGTGAACATCGGGCGGGGTTCCTGCGTATGAACTCATTACTTTGAAGATTGCCAAAGTAAAGTTCAGGAATACGTGATTTTTCCAATCAACGCAATTTGATCTGATCGGCGCATCATATGAATTTGGCCGTCTGTCCCGTTTGGCCAGATGTTTCAGGAGGTCCCATGTTCACAAACGACAAGCTCGCCAAACTGCGCGAAAAATACGGTAATGCCAAAGGCGGGGACATGTTCGACCCGCATTTCCGCGAAGTGGCGGCCTCGCAATTTACCGAAAGCGGCGGGCGCAAATGGCCGTTTGCCGGCGTGCCGACCTTCCTGGATGCGCCGTTTGCTGCAGACGCCGAGAGCGAGAATTTCGAAGGTCTTGATATCGCCCTTGTCGGGGTGCCGATGGATCTCGGTGTGAGCAACCGGGCGGGTGCCCGCCTTGGTCCACGCGCGGTGCGCAATATCGAACGCATCGGTCCGTATGAACATGTGCTGCGCATGGTGCCCGGTGCCATGGCGCGCATTGCCGATATCGGCGATGTGCCGTTTCGCAGCCGTTACTCGCTTGAAAGCTGCCACGAGGATATCGAAGCCTATTTCAAGAAGATTGTCGGTGCCGGTGTCATCCCGATTGCGGTGGGCGGCGATCATTCGATCAGCTATTCGATCCAGAAGGCCGTCGGCAAGGACCGCCCGGTCGGCATGATCCATCTTGATGCCCATTGCGATACCTGCGGCGAATATGATGGTTCGCGCTTCCATCATGGCGGCCCATTCCGCGAGGCGGTGATGGATGGCGTGCTTGACCCGGAACGCACCATTCAGATCGGTATTCGTGGCGCGTCGGAATATGTCTGGGAGTTTTCCTATGACAGCGGCATGACGGTGATCCATGCCGAAGAAGTGCCGAAAATGGGCATTGATGCCGTGATCGCAAAGGCCCGTGAAGTGGTTGGCGATGGCCCGGTTTATCTGTCCTTTGATGTCGATTGCCTCGATCCGTCCTTCGCGCCCGGGACCGGTACGCCGGAAGTCGGTGGCCTGACTTCGCGCGAGGCATTGGCAATTTTGCGCGGGCTTAAGGGACTTGATTTTGTCGGGGCGGATGTTGTCGAAGTTGCCCCGCAATATGATGCCACCACCAACACCGCCCATATCGCCGCACAGGTTCTGTTCGAAGAACTGTGTCTGGTCGTCGATGCGATGAAACGCCGCAACGGCGAAGCTTAAGCCAGAATCAAACTGCCTGCCCGTGTACGCGTCGTCATGGGCAGGCGCCTCGATTAAGAATCAAGGCTCGCGATAAACGCACCGGGGCTGACACCCCACATGGTTTTGAAATGCCGGTTCAAATGGCTTTGATCGGCAAAGCCGGTCGCGGCTGCCGCATCCGCAATGCTCGATCCGTCAAACAGCAGCCGTTTGGCACGCCTCAACCGCATATGATTGAAATAGGTATGCGGCGGCAATCCGGTTGCGGCCCGGAACACGCGCAGCAAATGAAACCGGCTGAGCCCGGTTATGGCCGCCAGATCATCAAGCGATATGTTCGCATCAAGGTGGGCGGCCATATAATCAATCACGGCCTGAACCCGTTTGTCCTCTGAGCCCGGCTGATAAAGATAGGGCGGGGCATCGGCATGGCGCAGCGAAAACCGTGCGGCACTGTAAAGAAGCTGGCTATCGCGTTCGAGACGGGTTGCCTCATCCTCTGCCCCCGGCCGAAACAGGCGATGCAGCCCTTGTAGCTGCAAATGCAATTCCGGGTCGCTCACCACACAATTGCCAAAAAACGGCAGGCCGGCGCTTTTGGGGGAAATCTCGCTGACCAGATCGCCAAACACCTTCGGGTCGATGAACATGATCTGGTACTGATAGCCATCATCGGATGCCGGTCCGCCATCATGAACCTGCATCGGGTTCATCATCAAAAGCTGCCCGCGTGCGGCGACATAATTGGTCCCGCGCGTCATGAACCGCTCCGCCCCATTAAGGATCGTGCCAAAGGCGTAATAGTCGTGGCTGTGCTTGGGGAAGGAGAAATTCTTGTAATCGGCTTCGAACATATCAATGCCCTCGGCTGCCCGCCAATGTCGGGCAATCTCGCGGGGGCGCCGGGTCGCCGGTCTGGATGAGGTTTGGCGACGCTGGGCGGCCGTGTTCTGTCGCGCAGCATTGTTCATCGGGTCAGTATAACCGCGCTTTTACGTGCCAGCTTGTACAATATTGTCATGGCGACATTTTAATTGGCATCATTCCAGAAAATAGACGCACGCACCGCCGACGTAGCGGCAAGGGATCGAGTCGCACGGGGTTCCTTGAAAAATCGCCATTTTGACGCATTCCGAAACGGATAATGACCCTCGTCCAATTGTATAGGGATGTGTTCATTTGAACATTTTCGGCCGGTCGAAATGTTGTTTTGCGCCAGATAAATGTCCGCCCCGCACCCGGTTTGATGGATGAATGCGGATTTCATCCAACTGTTACAATTCCGGGCCCGGCACGCATGTATGGATCACGCCAAACGTAAATTTCGCTGTTTGGATATTCCATGTTTCTTGACCGAATTCGCATCGGATCGCGCATTTTTGCCGGCTTCTTCGTGCTGGTGGTTTTGCTGGTCGGCCTGTCGGCCCTGTCATCGACCTATCTTCTGGGCTTTGGTGCCCATGCAGATCGCATTGCCAAAAGTACCGGCATGGTCGGGCTTGCCAATGACTATGCGCTGAAACTTGAACGCCTATCCAACCAGGTTCTTTTGTTTGCCCAGACGGTCGATCCGCTCGATCGCGAAGGCATCACCACCATGCGTGAAGCAGCCGAGCAAAGTGGCGCGACCCTTGTGTCCGAGCTTCGCGCCAATGGTGATCTTGATCGCGCCAACGCACTCGAAAGTCTCAGTGCCGATTACATCGCAACGCTCGAACCACTGGTGCTGCGTGCAGAAAACCTGTCTGCCGCGTCCGAAACCATGTTGCTTGGTGCCAATCAGCTCGGCAAATCTGCCGCAAGTCTTGAAGATTTCATCGCCAAGCGCGATCCCGCCATTGCCGAAAAATTCGCCGACAAACTGGGGGCTGCTAATCTGGCCGCCATCGTCAATTCGCTGCAATTCCCGATCCTGCGCACCGCCGAATCACTCGAAGCTGCGCGTACCCAGACATCCGCCCTCACCGACCTGCAAGAAGAAATCAAATCCGCGTTTGATGGCCTGACCCGTAATGAGAAAAAGCTGTTTTCCTACGCCGTTCGTGACAATGACCTGCTTAAACAGGGCGCAAATCAGCTTGAAGCCTCCATCGCAGGCTTCCGCCAATCAATGGATGACTTCAAATCTGCTGTCCGCGAAGTCCAGACCATCACCCAGAATATCCGCACTGAGGCCATGGCAAATCAGACGGCCCTTGTTGATGCCGCCCACAGCCAGTCGGAAAACTCGGCGCTGACCAACATCGTGGTTGCGGCCATCGGGGTTCTGATTGCCGTTGCACTCGCCCTTGGCATTGCCATGAGCATCCTGCGTCCGCTGCGTCGCGTGAATGGCGACATGACGCGGCTCAGTGAGAATGATACCGAGATTACGCTGGCCGATATCAAACGTCGTGATGAATTCGGTGCCATGTCGCGTACGGTGGCGATCTTCCGCGAAAATGCGCTCAAGATCGAAAAAATGGCCGAAGAACGCATTACGCTTCAGCGCATCGAAGAAGAAAAACGTCGCGCTTCACTGGGTGCGATGGCCGAAACGATTGAGGGCGAGACCACCGGCCTTGTCAAATCGGTCAATCATCAGGTCACCCGTATGCGCGAAGCCGTCACCGAGGTCGCGGCTGCTGCCGAACGCGTCACGGTGCAGACCGAAACCGCCACCAGTGCCGCCCATGACAGCCAGTCACATTCCAACGCCATCGGCGATGCGGCCAATCGTCTGCGCGAAGCGATTGTGTCGATTGCCAACCGCGTCGAACATCAACGCGAAATCGCCCAGAATGCCGTCGGATCGACCGAGGAATCGGCGCGTGCGGTGGATGACCTGCGCGAAGTCGCGACCAGCATCGAACAGATTGTTGATCTGATCCGTGGCATTGCCGGACAGACCAATATGCTGGCCCTTAACGCAACGATTGAGGCCGCCCGTGCGGGCGATGCCGGCAAGGGCTTTGCCGTCGTCGCGGCAGAGGTCAAAAACCTCGCAAGCCAGACCGAACGTGCGACCGAACAGATCACCGAACATGTCAACGCCATGGGGGCGGTGACCGATCGTTGCGTCGCCTCGATGGAGGATGTCGGGGTCACGGTGCGGTCCATGATGTCGATTTCTGACGAGGTCGCAGGTGACGTAGAACATCAACGCCGCGAGACCGAGGAAATCACAGGTGCCATTTCCCTTGCTGGCGATGCGGTGCGCAATGTTGCAACAGCCATCGGTGCTGTGTCCGAAGATATCGATGTCACCCGCAAGCTCAGCCTTGATCTGAACCGTCGCGCTGATGAGGTCGACCGCAATGTGACCGAGCTCACAGCGTCCCTTGATCGCGCGGTGGCCTCTGCTGCTGGTGATGAAGGGGTGGATGATGCGGATGATGAAACCGATGCGTCCGATATCTGGCGTCAGGACAATCTGGTCGCCTTCCCTCAATCGCAAAGGCGCGGTGCCGCCTGATCTGCGCTTGCTTGCGCGGTCTTGTGATCCCGACAGTAAAAGTTGAACAATCCGGGCCTGCACACCGTATATCGGGTGTGCAGGCCTGTTGCATTTGGCCGAATTGTTCGGGTCAAAACACAGGTTTTATCGGCTGTTAAGATACAAATTGCGACGTTTCTGATACACTTTTTGTGTGGTTCTGACCGGCCGGTTGCAATATCGTTTCGGGCAACGGGATTTCAGAAAAAGCATAAAGCCCCATCGGGGGTATAGAATTGAAATACCGACACTTTCCCGGGGCGGGAACAGGGTTTTTAAGGTTGTTTGGTCAGCCCGACTTGGAAGTTCAATGTGATGGCGCGTAAATCCACGCTTGTGATCGCAGGTGTTGCACTGATTGCAGTTGCGGCCTCTGCCTATTTCTTTGCCAAAGACGACATCACGGCGCTGATCGCGCCCGATGCGCAACCCGCAAGCACGGCACAGCGTGGCGGCGGCGAACGCAGTCTTCCGGTCATTGCCGAATATGCCAGCCTGATGGATGAAAAAACCGTGGTCGAGGCGGTCGGGACGGGCAAATCCGCCCTTGGTGTTTCGATCTATCCCGCGGTATCGGGTGAAGTCGCCGATGTGCTGGTTCGTGCCGGCGACAAGGTGACCAAAGGTCAGGTTCTTGTCATCCTTGATGCCGAACGTGAACGCCTTGCCCGTGATCTTGCCGCCGTTCAGGCTCGCGATGCCGAACAGCTTCTTGCCCGTTATGAAAAGGCCCGCCCACTCGGTGCGGTTGCCGAAAGCGAAGTTGATAGCGCGCGCACAACATTGGCCGAGGCCCGCATTGCCCTTGATCAGGCCGAGGTCAATCTGGCTGATCGCACCATTCTGGCCCCGTTTGATGGCATTGTCGGCATCCCGCAGGTCGAGGCGGGCGATCGTGTTGATAGCGCCACGGTCATTGTCACCCTTGATAACATCGAAAGCATTCTGGTCGATTTCGAAGTCGCCGAAACCCGGTTTGACAATGTCCGCCCCGGCCAGTCGGTCCGGGTTGAAACCTGGAGCCTTCCGGGTGAAGTCTTTACCGGGGTTGTTGAATCCATCGGAAGCCGCATCGATCCCGAAAGCCGCACCTTTGCTGTGCGCGCGCGTGTGCCCAACCCCAATAGCCGCCTGCTCGCAGGCATGTCCTTTGCGGTTTACGTCGATATCGAAGGCAAACAATACCCGGCTGTTGCCGAAATTTCCGTCCTGTGGGGCGACGAAGGCACCTATGTCTGGCGCATCGATAATGAAAACAAGGTCTCGCGCGTACCGGTCCGTGTGGTGAAACGTACCAATGGCCGCATCCTGCTGGATGGTGGCATTGCCGAAGGCGATCTGGTCGTGGTCGAGGGCGTCTTGCGCCTGCGTCCGGGCCGAACCGTTTCGGCCTCAATCCGCGGTGATAATGTTCAGTCCGACGGCGGTGGCGTTGCCACCCGCGAAGGTGCGGGCGAGGGGTCCTGATCATGACGACGGGAACCGACAATCACGATCATAACGACCTTGCATCGCTCAGTATCCGCCGCCCTGTTCTGATCAGTGTGGTCGCCATGCTGATCATTCTGGCGGGCTTGGCTGCCATGCTGGGTGTGGAAATTCGCGAACTGCCCAACGTTGATCGCCCGACGATTACCGTTACCGCCGATTATGACGGGGCATCACCCGAAACCGTTGATGCCGAAGTCACCGGCATCATCGAAAGTGCGGCATCACGCGTCAGTGGCATCAAGGAAATCAGCTCGCAAAGCGAAGAGGCCAATGCCCGCATCCGCATCGAATTCTATCCCGATGTTGAAATCAACGATGCCGCAAGCGACATCCGCGAAGCCATCAGCCGGGCGGAACGCAGCCTGCCCGACGGGGTTGAAAACATCCGCGTGGTCAAGGCCGACGCCGATGCCAGTGCGATTATGCGCATTGCGGTTGTCAGCAACCGCCTGACCGAAGAAGAACTCGCCAATATCGTCGAAGACCAGATCAGCCCGGCCTTGCTGTCAGTGCCCGGTGTCGCCGAAGTCGGCGTCAATGGTGATCGTGAACGTGTCTTGCATGTGCGCGTCGATCCGCTGCGCATGGCAAGTTACGGTCTTTCGGTTCAGGATGTCGCCGATCTGCTGCGTACCGCCCAGTTCGATATTCCGGCCGGCAGTTTTGAATCCTCCGATCAGAAGCTTTTTGTTCGTGCTGATGCATCGGTCTGGGAAGTCGACAAGCTTAATCAGATGCTGGTGCGTGACAGCGTTCTTCTGGGCGATGTTGCCGATATCTATTACGGCCCGGATGATGCGTCGTCCTATGTGCGCCTGAATGGCCGCACCGTGATCGGGCTTTCGATTACCCGTCAGGCACAATCAAATACCATCGCCATTTCGACAGGTGTGCGCGACGTCGTTGAACGCCTGAACGCGCAATATGACGACCTTGATGTCTTCGTGAACTCCGACGATGCGGTCTTTATCGAAGGCGCGCTGTGGGAAGTGATCTATAGCCTCGGCCTTGCCGTGGTCATCGTGATCGGGGTGCTGTACCTCTTCCTGCGTTCCTTTACCGCGACGCTGATCCCGACCATCACCATTCCGATTGCCCTGATCGGCACGGTGGCCGCCATCTGGGCGATGGGCTTTTCGATCAACATCCTGACCCTTCTCGCACTTGTTCTGGCGACCGGTATGATCGTTGATGACGCGATTGTCGTTCTGGAAAACATTCAGCGCCGCCGCCATCAGGGCCTTGGTTCCATGGCCGCTGCGGTTCTTGGAACCCGTCAGGTGTTCTTTGCGGTCATCGCCACCACGCTGACGCTGATTTCGGTGTTTGTGCCGATTTCCTTCCTGCCCAGCACGGCGGGCCGCCTGTTCCGTGAATTCGGTTTTGTGCTGGCCTTTGCGGTGGCGGTGTCATCCTTTGTCGCGCTCTCGCTTTGTCCGATGCTGGCATCACGGCTTAAGCATATCGATCCGCATGACGGCAAAACCGATGATGCGCCCAATATGCTGGAACGTGTCGGCTTCTTCTTTGCCGGGATTTATCGCCGCATTCTCGAAGCCGCCCTTGGCAGTCCGGTCATCACCGTGATGATCTGTATCGTATCGGGTGGTCTTGCCTTTGGCGTCTATACCAGTGTCACACAGGAACTCCTGCCCGATGAGGATCGCGGCCGTATTCTGGTGTCCATGCGCGGGCCGGATGGTGTTGGCATCGACTATATGGATCGCCAGGTCGAGACAGTGGAAAACATCCTGCGCCCGGTGGTCGAGGCGGGCGATGCCTATAACATCTACACCATTGTCGGCCTGTGGGATCCGAACCGCGCGCTTGTGATTGCACCGCTGAAACCATGGGAAGAACGCACGCGATCCCAACAGGAAATTACCGATTCAATTCGGGGTGATCTGAATGCGCTGCCGGGGGTGCAGGCCTATGTCTGGCAGCCCAACAGTCTGGGCTTGCGCGGTGGCACCGGCGAGGGGCTTGAATTTGCCCTGACCGGGACAAGCTATCGCACCCTTGCCGATAACGCGCGCGCCATGCAGCAGGAGATCGAGGCAAACTATCCCGGCCTCACCGGTCTTCGGGTGTCCTATCAGACCACCCAGCCACAGCTTCTGGTCAATATTGACCGCAAGCGCGCCTTTGATCTTGGCATCCCGATCGAGGAACTTGATACCACGCTGCGCGCCATGATCGAGGGGTATGAAGTCACCGAAATCAATGTCGATGACCAGAATGTGCCGATCAAATTGCGCAGCGCGCTCGGCAGCATCAATGACCCGTCCGATCTTGAAAACCTGTTTGTCACCGGCACCAATGGTCGCGTTCTGCCGCTGTCTTCTGTGATTACGCTCAGTGAGGAAGCTGTCGCCTCCGAACTTGAACGCGAAGGCCAGCAACGCGCTGTCACCATCTCGGCCAACCTCGCACCGGGCTATACCCTGGCCGAGGCGGTCGAAGACGTGAACGCGGTCGGTGATCAGTTGCTGCCACCCGGTGTCGGCATCCTGTTCCTGGGGAATGCGGCCGCCCTTGGCGAAACCGCCAATGATGTGCAGATCACTTTCCTGATTGCGGTTCTGGTCGTGCTGCTGGTGCTGGCAGCCCAGTTCGAAAGCTTTACCTCCGCCCTTGTGGTGGTCCTGACCGTGCCGTTTGGTCTGGCCGCGGCCATCTATGCGCTGGCTCTTAGTGGCACCTCGATCAATATCTATAGCCAGATCGGGTTGGTGATGCTGGTGGGTCTGATGGCCAAGAACGGCATTCTGGTTGTCGAATTCGCCGATCAGCTGCGTGATGCGGGCAAGTCGGTGCGTGAAGCAGTGCATGATGCCGCCATGGTCCGTCTGCGCCCGATCATGATGACCATGATCTCGACCGTGCTGGGCGGCTTGCCGCTCGTGCTTGGTTCGGGTGCCGGGGCAGAAGCCCGCGCAGCCATTGGTTGGGTCGTGTTTGGCGGTCTTGGCTTTGCCACGGTCTTTACCTTGTTCCTGACCCCGGTGCTCTATCTTTTGCTCGCCCCACTGGTTTCGGCCCGTGCTGATGGCGGCAAGAAACTGCAAAGCCAGTTGCGCGCCGCAGAAGCCATTCCCGATCACGGCGAGGCGGCATCACATGTGGCGAATGAGCCCGGAAGTGGCGGCCTTCAAGGAAGTGCGAAATAATATGAATAATCCTCACATTTCTGCTGTTTCGGGACTTGCCCTGTTGCTCGCCCTTGCCGGGTGCCAGTCGGTCGGGCCGGATTACACTGCACCGAAATTTGATCTGGTCGGGGCCTATACGCCGGAAATCCCGGTGATTGCCGCCAATCAGACCGAACAGGGTCGCTGGTGGGAAAGCACCACCGATCCGGTTTTAAATGGTCTGATTAATGAAGGGGTCGAAAACAACCTCGACCTTCAGATCGCGGTCAGCCGCATCCGGGCCGCTGCTGCAACCGCGCGCGGTGTTGCCGGGGCCAATGGTCCGCAGGTTGGCGCATCGGTCGATGGCTCTGCCAGCCGGTCGACATCCAGCCGCGCCAGCGGTGATCAGGTAACAGATATGGGCTATGGCGCGGGCATTGATTTCTCCTGGACTGCCGATATCTGGGGCGGTCAGACGCGTGAGGAAGAAGTCGCCGAGGCGGATTACCTTCAGCAAGTCTATCTGCGCGAAGATGTCTATCGCACCATGATTGCCGACATCATCGGAAACTATATCGAACTGCGCGGGGCGCAGCGGCGTTTGGCGCTTTTGCAGGACTCGCTTGATCTGCAACGCCAGACCAGCAACATTGTTCAGGTCCGCTTGCAGACCGGTCTTGGATCGGAACTCGATCTGTCGCGCGCCCGGGCCGAGGTCGCTGATCTTGAGGCCACGGTTCCGATCCTGCAAACCACCATTGACCGCTCGATCAATGCGATCTCCATTCTGGTTGGGGCGCAGCCGGGCACCCATCGCGATCTGTTGCTGGATGCATCGCCCCTGCCGGAATTTCAAAGCAGCCCGCCAATCGGCATCCCGGCTGATTTGCTGCGCCGTCGCCCGGATGTGCGTGCAGCCGAACTGGCGCTAATTTCCGCGACCTCGCAAATCGGCGTGGAGACGGCGACACTCTATCCGGAATTGTCCCTTGATGGTTCGCTTGCCCTTGGTGTGACCGGCTATGGCACCGGCCCGATTGTCCGCACCGCCATGGCCGCCATCGGAGCCCTGATTGATGCCACCCTTTATGATGGCGGGGAACGCCGGGCCAATATCTCTGTTGCCGAGGAAGAGGCAGAACAAGCCTTCCTCACCTATCGCCAGACTCTTCTGACCGCGATCGAGGAAGTCGAAAGCGCGATTTACGGTTATGTCGGGGCGGTGGCACAGCGTGATTCCCTGATCGCATCGGTGCAATATCACCGCGACGCGTTTGAACAGTCGCGTGTGCGTTATGTGCAGGGGCTTTCGGACTTCCTTGATGTGCTCGATTCCCAGCGCAGCCTGACCGCATCGCTGCAATCGCTTGCCGATTCCGAAACCGATCTCGAGCTTGAAACCATCAATCTCTATAGCGCAGCGGGCCTGAGTGTCGAGGACGTCGAGCGCTATGCCAGTGAGGCGGGTGTTACCCTCGTCAACGGCTAGAAGCTGTTGCAAAAACGCATATATCAGCGAACTGTGGCTTGAGTTTCAGCAAGGAACATCCTAGGTCTTTGGCAATCTGAATTCCGGGGAAAATCATGACCGGCGATCTGTTTGCCAATGAACCACCACGCAACCTTTTGCCCTTCGATGGCGAAGTGCTGTTGCTGCGTGACATCATGGCTGATGATGAGGCCGACAAGACCTTTGCCCGCCTTCAAAGCAACATCGTCTGGCAACAGGAAACCGCCAAAATCCATGGCAAAGAAATTGCGGTCCCGCGCCTGACCGCTTGGTATGGCGAAGTCGCCTATCGCTATAGCGGCGTCTATCACCCGGCAAGCCCGTTTCCCCGCATCGTCGCCCCGTTGCGAACCTTGGCCGAAGACCTCGCCGGTGTGGCGTTTAATACCGTGTTGCTCAACCAGTATCGTGACGGGCGCGACAGTGTTTCCTGGCATGCCGATGACGAGGAAGTTCTTGGTGAAAACCCGGTGATCGCCAGCCTGACCTTCGGGCAGGAACGCCGCTTTCATTTCCGGCACAAGAAAACCGGGGATCGCATCAGCGTCGATCTGCCCCATAATTCGGCACTGATCATGTCGGGTTCGACACAGCATTGCTGGGTCCATCAATTGCCCAAAACCGCCCGGCAAGTTGGTCCGCGTATCAACCTGACCTTCCGCAATACCCGGCCTGAGTCCCGTTAGGGCTTTCAGAGGGCTGTTGAAAAACTTTGGTCACTGATCTCTGGTCGTGGGGCCTTGCTTCTGGCTATAGTGTCGCCAATTCAAACGAGTAATGACGGTTTCGGGGATCAGGCAGGCATGGCAAAACGCGTAAAACTTCTCGATGTCGCCAAGGCGGCCGGGGTTTCGCAGGGCACGGCCTCCAACGCCTTTGGTAAGCCCGATCTTGTCCGCCCGGAAGTCCGCGAGCGCATCTTTGAAGCCGCGCGTGAGCTTGGCTATCGCGGCCCGCATGTCATGGCGCGCATGCTGCGTACCGGCAAGGCCGGGGCACTCGGTGTCGTTTTCCCGGATAATCTTGAATATGCCTTTAGCGATCCGGTGGCGATTGAATTACTGCGCGGGATCGGGCGCGAATGCGCGCGCCATGGTGTCAATGTCATGATCATCTCGGCCGAAAATCCCGAACAAGCGATTACGGCTGTAAACAATGCGGCGGTCGATGCCTTTCTGGTGCATTGCTATTCCGACAATAATGACATCATCAAAGCTATCCAGCGCCGTAATCAGCCGCTGATCAGCATCGATACCGACATTGCCGGTGCGGCGGGCACCGTGGGGCTTGATGACTTTTCGGCTGCCAAAAATGCCGCCCGGCACCTGCTTGATTGTGGTGCTTCGAAATTCGCCATCCTGTCTCTGCAGGCAACCGAACATGATCACTTCGGCCCGATGAGCCCCAACCGTCTGGGCGCTGCCAGCCACCGGGTGGTGCGCGAACGTTTGGCGGGTTATCACGCTGCCCTTGAGGTCGCCGGGATTGCGGCAAGTGATGTTGTCCATATCGAATGCGACAACCAGTCCGATCACAGTGCCAAAATGACGAAAGAGCTTCTTGCAGACCATCCCGACATCAACGGCATTCTCGCCATGTCGGACGTGATCGCCATCGGCGCCATCGACGCCGCACGCGCTATCGGCCGCAACGTGCCGGGTGACCTCAAGATCATTGGTTTTGATGGCATTCAAGCCGGCGAACGCACCGATCCGCCACTCACCACTATGCATCAGGATTCCGTTGAAAAGGGCAGATTGGCGGCCGAAATGGCCCTGTCCGAAGAGCAGGGCAAGACCATCACGCTTGAAACCAGCCTGTTACTGCGCGGTTCAACCTCAGCTTAGCGCCTCGTAGCGGTAACAGTCGGTGGTGTGGTCCATCACGATGCCGGTGGCCTGCAGGAAGGAATAGATGATCGTGGTGCCGACAAACTTCATGCCGCGTTTTTTCAGATCCTTGGAAATTTTGTCGCTGAGTTCGGTCGAGACCGGAACATCCGACATGCTTTTCCAGTGATTGATCACCGGCTTTCCTCCTACAAATGACCAGATGTAGGAATCGAAGCTTCCGAACTCTTTTTGGATCGCGATGAATGTTTGCGCATTTTGAATAGACGCCGCGACTTTTAATTTATTTCGAATAATCCCCGGATCAGCCAGAAGGGCCTCCTGCTTCGCGGTGTCGTAGGCCGCGACCTTTTTCACATCGAAATTGTCATAAGCCGCGCGATAGGTATCCCGCCGGGCCAGAATGGTCAGCCAGCTCAGGCCTGCCTGGGCACCCTCAAGGATCAGCATTTCAAAGAAATGCCGGTCGTCATGCACCGGAACACCCCACTCGCTGTCGTGATAGTCGACATAAAACGGTTTGTCGGCATGGCTCAATGCCCAGCCGCAGCGCGAGTGATCGGTATTCGACATGATAGCTCCTCCTTCAATGGCCACATTCTGGCGTTGAAGCGGGCCTGTATACAAGGCGTAATCGGGGCGGGACTGACATCTCCTGACAGTTTCTGGCAGGGCGTTAAGGGCCTGCGTTTTTAGCGCCTTTGGTGAGCATGATCACAAAGCGATGAAAACTTGGCGCCAATTGCACCAAAATCAACGCTGTGTGCTTGCGTTAGCGGCCATTGCCGACTAGGTTTTGCTGCGTGCAAACATCTTTCCGGGCCCAAAACATCCATGTGCCCGGCGATTGTAAGGAGCGGCGATGCTGGCGATTTTCTGGCTGATTGACACTGTGGTGGGGATCTACATTTTCATGCTGATTGCTTCGGCAATCCTGTCATGGCTTGTGGCGTTCAACGTGATCAACACCAACAACCGGTTCGTCTATATGGTCGGTGATTTCCTGTATCGTGTCACCGAACCGGCACTGCGCCCGATCCGGCGGATCATGCCCGATCTTGGCGGTATTGATATCTCGCCGATCATCCTTATCTTGGTCCTGCAATTTGCCAATATGCTGATCCAGACCGACGTCCGGATGGCGCTTGTCGGGTATTGATGTCTCATTTCACCTATTAAATTGTCTCATTTAGACAATGTCTGATCCCGCGCCCGTGTTACGGTCCGAGCCATCAGGGGTTCGACTGTTCGTTCGGTTGACGCCAAAGGCATCACGCAACGCGATTGGTGATGTCATGGTCGATGCCAACGGGCAGGAGCAGCTAAAGGTGTCGGTGACGGCCGTGCCCGAGAACGGCAAGGCCAATCAGGCGCTGATAAAACTTTTGGCAAAAGCGGCCAAATGTCCTAAATCGTCGGTCAGGATTGTTTCCGGGCAAACTGATCGCACCAAAACGCTGCTGATCGACGGAAATCCCGAAGAGCTGATGGCGAAAATATCCCAACTCACGGGGCGGACAGACATATGAGTGACGCGAAAATCATCGACGGCAAGGCATTCGCAGCCAACCTGCGCACCGATATCACAGCCGAAGTATCAAAGCTTAAATCCGAACATGGCGTAACACCGGGTCTGGCCGTCATTCTGGTCGGTGAAGACCCGGCAAGCCAGGTCTATGTGCGCAACAAGGGCAAGCAGACCCTTGAATGCGGCATGAATTCCTATGAGCACAAGCTGCCGGCGGAAACCAGCGAGGCTGATTTGCTGGCGCTGATCGCCAAGCTCAATGCCGATGAAAACGTGCATGGCATTCTCTGTCAGCTTCCCGTGCCCAAGCATATCAACGAACAGGCCATTCTGGCCGCCATCGACCCGACCAAAGATGTCGACGGCTTCCATGTTGTCAATGCCGGCGCCCTGGCGACAGGCGGCGAAGGCTTTGCCCCCTGCACACCTTATGGCTGCCTGATGTTGCTTAAAGACACCCTTGGGGATCTGTCGGGGAAACGCGCCGTCGTTGTGGGCCGTTCGAACATCGTTGGCAAGCCGATGGCGCAGCTGCTACTGAAGGAAAGCTGCACGGTCACCATCGCGCATTCGCGTACCCGCGACCTGCCTGATGAAGTCCGTCGTGCCGATATCGTCGTTGCCGCCGTTGGCCGCCCGAACATGATTAAGGGTGACTGGATCGCTCCGGGTGCCACCGTGATTGATGTTGGCATCAACCGCATCGACGGGGAAAACGGCAAAACCAAACTGGTCGGTGATGTCGAGTTTGAAACCGCATCCAAGGTCGCTGGCGCCATTACCCCGGTCCCGGGCGGTGTCGGCCCGATGACCATTGCGTGCCTGCTCAACAACACCCTGATCTCGGCCTGCCGCGCCAATGGCGTTGCGGTGCCGAACCTTGGTTTTGACAGCTAAGCCGCACGACCATATCGAAATGCGAAGGGCAGCCATCGGCTGCCCTTTTTGTTTTGCCAAGCCTATTTGGCGGTCTTGCCTGCCTTGAGCCGTTTCCGCGCAGTGGGGCGTTCGACAATAACCAACGCAACACCTGCGATGATGATGGCGCCCCCTATTACCGACATCCGGGTTAGGCTTTCATCGAGCCATAGAACCCCGCCAAAGATTGTCGTGACAGGCACCAGCAGCAAAAACGGACTGACAAACGCCACCGGATATTTCCCGATCAGGTGATACCAGATACCGACACCGCCGACTGTCATGGCCATGCCAAGATAGATCACCGTCATCCAGACCGCTGGCGTGGCATTCAGAATCAAGCCTATCTGATCGTCTTCGAGAAGTGCGGAAGTCAAGAGCAGCTGAGGAAAAGCAAAAGCCGAAATCCATGCCAGATTCCGCAAGCCGCCGGTTTGCCCAAGTTTGCGGATTTTAATCTGTCCGACAGCCCATGTCAGGATGCTGCCCAGCACCCATGCAACAGCGGTAATGTTGCTCCGAATGTGAGGGTCGCCAGCGATCAAAACGATGCCAGCAAAAGCGATCATGGTGCCGATGGTTTTTTTGTAGCCCGGCATTTCACCAAGCATGAGGGCACCGAGCATAATCAAAACCGGTGCTTCAAGTTGGACCAGAAGAATGGTCGCTGACGCATCAAGGTCCTTGAGGCCGACATAAATCATGGCATAGGGAACCGTAATGGCCAGGGCGGAGATGAGCATGATGTTGCGCATCTGGCCGAATGGCGGTTTGACAAACCAGATCAAGACGATGGCTGCGACAGCAAAGCGAAACGCTGCCAAGAGGATGGGCGGGAAGTGGTCGAGTGCGGCCTTGGCCAGAACCCAGCCCATGCCAAAGATGATCGACATCAGGGCTGCCAGAAGCAGATGTTTAGGTTTCACGTTTAAGTTCAATTAAGTTGTGATTGTTCAAGATCGGATGTTGTGATCCAATATTCCAAAAGAAATTTGGTGAAATCCAATCATTTGAAATTTGCAATGAAGTCAGAAAAACTAAATTCTGAAATATCCGGGTGGTTGCCATCTCTTAAATCCATCCGCGCGTTAGAAACCGTGGCAAGACACGGAAGCTTCCAGCAGGCCGCAGAGGAACTGGGGGTTAGTCCTGCGGCCGTTCATCAGTTGGTGCGCGGTCTTGAAGATGTGATTGGGCAGGACCTTGTCATTCGCGATGGTCGCAACGTGGCTATTACACGAGCAGCCGAGGCCGGTTTGGCCGAGCTTCACGTCGCCTTTGGAAATCTCAGCGCCGGGGTGCGCAAAATTCGTGAATATGATGGACGGCGACAATTGAGAATTTCGGTCGATCCGTCTTTCGCACAGGCATGGCTTGTGGGGCGTCTTGGCCGTTTTCAGGCGGACAATCCCGAGATCGATATTCTTCTGGATTCAACAACGCGCTTTGCGGATGTGGCGCATGGTCATGCGGATGTCGCGTTGCGATACACAAAAGAAGTTCAAGGTGATCTGAAGGTGGTCAGGTTTTTCGAAGATGAAACCATTGCCGTTTGCAGCCCGTCATTGATCGCCGACAAGAAGCGTCCGCTTGATATTGCATCTATGGCCGAGTTTTCGCTGCTTCATTTTGACTGGACGCAATCGGCGCAAATTCAGCTCAGTTGGCAACGCTGGGTGAGCCTTGTCGGTGGGCCTGCCTTACCGCTTAGCGGTGGTGCGCGGTTTAATGATTATAATGCCGTCGTTCAGGCTGCAATTGCCGGGCAGGGGATCGCGCTGGTGGGGAGGCCACTGGTAAATGAGGCCCTGAGAACCGGCATCCTTACCGAGCCATTTGGCTGCAGTTATCGCAATGGATATGGGTACTTCGCCATCAGAGCCCCAGGGGATGAGGGTCGTGAAGACAACTACGCCGAAAAGTTCGTTTCATGGGTCGTTGAAGAAAGCGAGCGAGACAAACTAAAGCGGCCAAACCCATAGAAGGGTGGGCACCCCAACTGCCACGACAATGATCTCAATCGGCAGGCCTAGGCGCCAGTAGTCTCCGAAGCGGAAGCCGCCGGGGCCGAGGATGAGGGTGTTGTTCTGATGGCCGATGGGGGTCAGGAAGGCGCAGGACGCGCCGATGGCGACCGCCATCAGGAACGGGTCGGAGCTGGCGTCGAGTTGGGCGGCACTGCCGATTGCAATTGGGCACATGACGGCTGCGGTCGCGGCATTATTCATGAAATCAGAAAGCGTCATGGTGACGACAAGGATCAGGCCGACGGCGATCACCGCATTGCCTTGGGCGACCGATTCCAGCAGGAAGCGCGCAATCAGATCGGCACTGCCGGTACTTTCCATGGCATTGGCGACCGGGATGAGGGCCGCGAGCAGCACCACCACGGGCCAATCGACCGCGTCATAAAGTGTGCGTGGTGACACCACACCGGTCAGCAAGGTTGCGAGCACACCGAGTGCGAAGGCAATGGCGGCGGGCAGGATGCCAAAGGCGGCAAGGGCGATGGCAATCGCCATGATGCCGGTCGCCTTCAGCGCCTGGGTCTTGTCGCCAAGGTTGAGCGACCGTTCGGCCAGCGGTACACAGCCCAGGCGGTTGCCAAATTCATGAATGGCGGCCGGTGTGCCCTGCATCAGAAGCACGTCACCGGCGCGCATTTTCATGGTGCGCAGGCGGCTCATGGAGCGGTGGCCCTGACGGGAGATCGCAAGCAGGTTAACGCCATAGCGGCTGCGAATGCGGATATCGGCAGCCGACCGGCCAATGAAGGCGGCGTTTGGCAGTACCGCGACTTCGATCAGGGAAATGTCATCGGACTGGACGGGCTTTTTATGCGGCTCGGCTTTTTTGTCGGCCTCATTGTCGTCGTGTTCGTCGCCCTTATCCGCACTGTCTTTCGCATCGTCTTTTTGCGCAGCAATTTCCTTCTCAGCAGGTTTTGTTGCCTGTTGTGCCTTGGTCTTTGCCGGCTCTTCTGCGTTGTCTGATTGCTCGGCCTCTTTCTCGGCTTCTTTTTCCTCAAGCGCCTTTTGTTTTTCCGCCTCCTTGGCGGCTTCCTTGGCGCGGGCGTCGCGCCATTCGGCCTCCAAGGTAAGCTCGAGGCTACCAAGCGCGCTTGCCAATCCTTCCGGTTCGGCTTCGATCAGAAGGATGTCGTCCTGTTTGAGTTCGCGGTATTGGCTTGGGGCCGGGATGCGGGTTTCGTTGCGGATCAGGCCGATGATCTGGGCGTCGGACTTTTCCAGCTCTTCGTTGATATCGCGCAGCAACATGCCGGTGGCCTTGCTGCCCTCGGTAATGCGGGCCTCGGTCAGATAGGATCCGGTTTCAAATCCCTCGGCCCCTGCACGTTCGCGGTTGGGCACCAGAAACCGGCCAAACAGAATGACAAAGGCGAGCCCCGCCAGCGCAATGGCGATACCGACCGGGCTGTAATCAAACATAGAAAAGCCCGATCCGGTCGCCTCGGCCCGGAAGCCCGAAACGATCAGGTTGGGTGGCGTGCCGATCAAGGTCGTCATGCCGCCAAGGATCGAGCCAAAGGCCAGCGGCATCAGGATTTTTCCCGGCGGCAGATCCTGTTTGTTGGCGACCTGAAGGGCGATCGGCATCAAAAGCGCCAATGCGCCGACATTGTTCATGAAGGCCGAGAGGATGGCGGCCAGAAGACTAAGGGCGGCCATGGTAACAAACGGGCCAGCCGATTGCGGCAAGACCGTGCGTGACAAGGTATCGACCGCACCGGATCGTTGCAGGGCAGAGGACAGGATCAGGATGCAGGCCACCGTGATTACAGCCGGATGGCCAAAGCCCACAAAGGCCGCATCGGTTGGCACCAGCCCCAAAACCACACAAACCAGAAGGGACGCCATGGCGACCATGTCATGGCGCCAGCGGCCCCACAAAAACAGCACAACCGTGCCAAGCAGTACGGCCAGAATCATGATCTGCGGGGTGGTCATTCGGGCTGTCCTGTTTGTTGGGGCGTCATTTGTAAAATGCTGTCTCGAGCCTATGAGCGTCGTTGTGTGCGGTCAAGTTCGCGAGCAGGGGGAACCGCAAAATCATCCTGCCAGAATTGTCAGGAGCCTGTGTTAGCATGCATCTGTTTTTATTCGACATTCCAAGTGTACCCCAATGCCAATTGACAGTGCCGCCATGCCATCGCCCGCCGTTTCGATTTCCGCCAAACAGGCGCGCAATCTTGCCCTTGTCGGGCAGGGATTTGATGCCAATCCCGACCGGGATGTGAGCAAGCGCCGGATTTTGAAAACCATCCGGGCGACCAACATGTTGCAGGTCGATAGTGTCAATGTTCTGACGCGCGCACATTACATGCCGATCTTTTCCCGGTTGGGCGTTTATGACCCGAAATTGCTTGATGAAATGGTCTGGGGGAATGCCCGGCAGCGCAAGCTGTTTGAATATTGGGGGCATGAAGCATCGATGATCCCGGTTGAGGATTATCATCTTTATCGTTGGCGGATGCGCGATGCCGAGCAGGGCTTGGGGACCTGGGGCAATATCGCACGGGTTCAGCGAGAGCAGCCTGATCTGATTGATAACATCCTGCGCCATATTGATCGTGAAGGGGCGGTTGCCGCCAGTTCACTGGAAACAGAGGACCGTAGCAGCGAGAAATGGTGGGGTTGGTCAAATACCAAGACCGCGATGGAATATCTGTTCTGGAGCGGTCAGGTCATGGCGCGCAAACGGCGCAGCAGTTTCGAGCGCGAATATGATCTGCCCCATCGCATTATCTGCGATGCGGCCCACGAACCCGACCGGGATCGGCAGGACGCGATGTGTGATTTGATCTGTCAGGGGATTGCCGCCATGGGGGTGGCTGCCGAGATTGATCTGCGCAAATATTTCCGCCTGCCAACCGATGAAACCAAGGCCTGTCTGGTGCGCCTTGTCGAAGAAGGCCGGTTGTTGCGGGCCGATGTTGAAGGCTGGAAACAGCCGGGCTATTTGTGCCCGAAGGTCAATCCGAGGTCGCGCGCCAAGCCGACTTGCCTGATGGTGCCGTTTGACCCGGTGATGTGGGAACGTGACCGGGTGGAGCGGATATTCGGTTTTACCTATCGGATCGAGATTTATGTGCCGGCCGAGAAACGCGAATACGGCTATTACGTTTTGCCGTTCATGTTAAATGGCGAATTTGTTGCGCGGGTCGATTTGAAATCGGATCGGCAGGCCGGGGGGCTTCGGGTGCAAAGTGCGCATCTGGAAGACCATGCCAAGGCCGGGGACGTGGCCGGGCCGCTGATGGAAAACCTTGTGCGGCTTTCGGTTTTCTTGGGACTGGACGGGGTCGAAGTCATGCCCGCTAACAATTTTTCCAAGTACCTCGCCAGTGTGGCGATAAGGTAAACGGGGCGCAGGTCCCACATCCGCGCCCCGTCTATCCGTCATTCTGGCTGACCACAAAAGCTTCAGGACATTGTGGTCATTATTGTTGCACCTGGCCTTACCAGCAGGTGTAACCCCCATCTGCCAGAACGATGGACCCGGTCATCAAGCTGGAAGCGTCTGACGCAAGGAACAGCACGACCGAACCGATTTCTTCGGTCAGGCCCAGACGGGCCATCGGGGTGCCATTGATCCAGGCGTCATACATTTCCGGCTTGGATTTCACGAACTCGTTAAGCGGGGTTGCGATATAGGTCGGTGCAACCGCATTGACGCGGACACCACGTGCGCCCCACTCGGCGGCAAGCGATTTGGTCAGGTGATGCACGGCGGCCTTGGACGCGTTGTAATAGGCCTGCTCCTGCGGCTTGTTCACGATGAAGCCCGACATGGAACCGACATTGACGATGACGCCATTTTTCTTGGCCAGCATCTGCTTGCCGAATTCACGGCAGCACCAGAAGGTGCCGTTGAGGTTGACATCAATGACATTGAGCCAATGTTCGTCGGTCACGGTTTCGGCCGGCGTTTCGGAGCGTGCGATACCGGCATTGTTGACAAGAATATCAACGCCGCCCTGTTTGGCCATCTTTTCGGCGCTGTCGCGGACCTGATCGGTGTTGGTGACATCCATGATGTCGATGTCAGCCGAATAGCCTTTGGATTTCAGGTAATCGCGGCCTTCTTCGGCAACGCCGTCACTGATGTCGCCGATGATGACATGTGCGCCTGCTTCGGCGAGGGCTTCGCAGCAGGAAAGGCCGATGGCGCGACCGCCGCCGGTGACATAGGCCCGACGGCCGGTAAGGTCGAACTTTTTCAGGTACATTTTGGACTCACAATTAACTTGGTTGGTAAGACGGGACCGTAATGCGTGTGGGACATTGCGATCCGGTTCATGCACGTATCAGGAATTGCCCAAAGCCAGCCCGTGGGCATCAAAGCGATGGATGCGATCCTGTTCCGGGGTCAGGAAAATTTTGTCATGTTCGCCCAGCGGAACTTCGCCGGTCGCACGGACTGTCATCGGGCCATAACCGTCGGCCTCGACATGCAGATAGGTTTCTGCACCGAGATGCTCGGCGATTTTGACCGTTGCGGGGATTTCCCCGTTTTCCGTGCTAACGGCGACATGTTCCGGGCGAATGCCGATTTCGTGGCAGCTGTGTTTTTGTGCAAGCTCCCCGCCCAGGAAGTTCATTTTCGGTGACCCGATGAAGCCCGCGACAAACTTGTTTGCCGGGCTGTTATAAAGGTCCATCGGTTTGCCGACCTGCTCAACGCGGCCAGCCTGAAGAACCACAATCTTGTCGGCCATGGTCATGGCTTCGACCTGATCGTGGGTCACGTAGATCATGGTGGTTTTGAGTTCCTGATGCAGACCGGTGATTTCAAGCCGCATATTCACACGAAGGGCCGCATCAAGGTTGGAAAGCGGTTCGTCAAACAGGAAGGCAGCCGGATTGCGGACAATCGCACGACCGATTGCGACACGCTGACGCTGACCACCTGAAAGCGCGCTTGGGCGGCGTTCGAGATAGTCGGTCAGGTTCAGGATCTTGGCCGCAGACTGGACTTTCTCTTCGATAACTTCCTTGCTTTCGCCGGCCATTTTCAGGCCGAAGGCAATGTTGTTATAGACCGTCATATGCGGATAGAGCGCATAGGACTGAAAGACCATGGACAGGCCGCGTTTGGCCGGGGCCTCGTTTGCGACGTCGGTTCCGTTAATCAGGATTTTGCCGTCGGTGACGTCTTCGAGGCCTGCAATCAATCGCAGAAGCGTTGATTTGCCACAGCCCGACGGGCCGACAAAGACAACGAACTCGCCGTCATTGATATCAAGATCGACACCGGGAATGACGTCCAGTGTGCCGAAGGTTTTCTTGACTTTCTCCAGTCGGATAGCACCCATTTTGGTGTTCCTTCTTCCAGATTTCTATCAGGCTGCGGTTACTTGACCGCGCCGAATGTCAGACCACGAACCAGCTGTTTCTGAGAGAACCAGCCAATCACGAGAATTGGAGCAACCGCGAGCGTCGATGCGGCTGAAAGCTTCGCCCAGAACAGGCCCTCGGGGCTTGAATAGGAGGCGATGAAAGCTGTCAGCGGGGCTGCATCAGACGTTGTCAGGTTGAGCGTCCAGAAGGCTTCGTTCCATGCCAGGATCACATTGAGCAGCATGGTCGATGCAATGCCCGGAACCGCCATGGGCAACAGCACAAAGATGATTTCCTTGGGCAGGGTTGCGCCATCCATGCGGGCCGCTTCGAGAATGTCGGTCGGGATTTCCTTGAAGTAGGTGTAGAGCATCCAGACCATGATCGGCAGGTTCATGAGGAACAGAACCATGATCAGACCAAAGCGGGTATCAAGCAGTCCCCAATCGCGGAACATCAGATAGATCGGGACCAGAACGCCGACCGGCGGCATCATCTTGGTCGAGAGCATCCAGAGCAGCGCATCCTTGGTCCGCTTGGTCGGATTAAACGCCATCGCCCAGGCACAGGTGACCGCAAAGACCAGACCGACAAGGGTTGAACCGACCGCGAGGATCACCGAGTTCATGGCGAACTTGAAATAGTTCGAGCGTTCCTGGACCTCGGCATAGTTTTCGAGCGTCCAGTCAAAGGAGATGAAGCTCGGCGGGATGGAAACCGCTTCGAGTTCGCTCTTAAAGCTGGTCAGCACCATCCAGAAGATCGGGAAGAAGATCAGAAGACCCACAATCCACGCAAAGACCGAGAAGCTGACATAGCCAAGGGGTGTTTGTTTTTTTTCCATGTCGTGGCCCCTAATTATCCAGGTTCTTGCCGATAAGGCGGATCAGGAAGATCGCCACGATATTGGCCAGAATGACCGCAACAATGCCGCCAGCAGAAGCACCACCCACATCGAACTGCAACAGCGCCTGCGTATAGACGAGGAAGGCGATGTTGGTCGTTGCCAGACCCGGGCCACCACCAGTGGTGACAAAGATTTCGGCAAAGACGGTCAGCAGGAAAATGGTTTCGATCAGGACAACCACCGTGATCGCACGGCTCAGGTGCGGCAAGGTGATATAGAAGAAGATCGAGATCGGCCCGGCACCGTCCATCTGGGCGGCTTCTTTCTGATCGCGGTCAAGCGACTGCAGCGCGGTCAGAAGGATGAGCACAGCAAAGGGCAACCATTGCCAGGACACCATGATGATGATCGAGGTCAGCGGTGCATTGGTAAACCAGTCGATCGCGGGCAGGCCAAACAGGCTTGCGATCCAGGCAAACATGCCTGACACCGGATCCATCAAAAGGTTTTTCCACACCAGCGCGTTCACGGTCGGCATGATGAAGAACGGTGCGATCACCAGCAGGCGCAGGATGCCGCGGCCAAAGATCGGCTGATCAAGCATCAGGCCCAGCAGAATGCCACCCACCACGGTGATGACCAGAACAGATCCGACCAGCAACAGGGTGTTGGCGAGGGACGCGAAGAATGCCGGATCTGTCAGGAAGAATTCGTAGTTAAGTGTTCCGATCCACTCTTCCATACCTGGCGACAACAGGTTGTAGCGCAGGAAGGAGAAGTAAATCGTCATGCCCAGCGGGACGGCCATCCACAAGAACAGGACGATGATCGACGGTGCGGACATGATGCGCCCGGTAAGGGTCGAGGCCCGTGTCGACATGATGTGCTCCCCGAAATTACGTTTTGTCCTTGCCCTTAAGGGAAAAAAAGGGCGGTGCGTTTTGCAACCACCACCCAAGTTTCTCTCAGGTTAAGGAGGTGCAGACCGGAATTCCAATCAGGTAAAGAATTCCGGTCTGGGAAGTGTATCAGTAGTAACCAGCCTTGCGCATGGTGCGATCGGTGGAGGATTGTGCAGCCGACAGGGCCTGCTCAACGCTCATCTGACCGGCAAGGGCTGCGGAGAACTGCTGACCAACCGTGGTGCCGATGCCCTGGAATTCAGGGATTGCAGCGAACTGAACGCCAACATAAGGCTTCGGTTCCAGGGTCGAGTTGATCGGGTCTGCGCTGTCGATCGCCAGAAGGGTCTCGTCTGCGAACGGTGCCGCTTCGAGATATTTCGGGTTTTCATAAAGCGACATACGGGTGCCCGGCGGTACGTTTGCCCAGCCTTCCTTGGAAGCAACGAGTTCCAGATAAGCTTTCGAAGTTGCCCAAGAGATGAACTTCTGTGCGGCTTCTACTTTCTGCGAGCCCATCGGAATGCCAAGGTTCCAAGCCCAGAGCCAGTTGGCACCGGTGCAGGTTACAGCGCACGGTGCTTCGGTGAAGCCGACCTTGTCTGCAACTTTGGATTCTTTCGGGTTGGTGACAAAGGATGCTGCAACGGTGGCGTCAATCCACATGCCGCATTTGCCGGAGTTGAACAGCGAAAGGTTTTCGTTAAATCCGTTCGAAGTCGCGCCCGGAGGACCGTAGTTACCAAGGATGTTGGTATACATCTCGAGCGCATCTTTCCATGCGTCGCCATCGAAGGTCGGTTTCCATTCTTCGTCGAACCAGCGTGCGCCATAGGCGTTGCCCATGGTCGAGATCAGCGCCATGTTCTCACCCCAGCCGGCCTTGCCGCGCAGGCAGATGCCGTACACGCCTTCGTCAGGCTTGTGGAGTTTCTTGGCGATCTCAAGGGTCTGGTCCCAGGTCAGGCGACCGTTGATTTCAATGCCCGCTTCTTCGAACAGGTCGGTGCGGTACATCATCATCGAGCTTTCGCCGTAGAACGGTGCAGCATAAAGATTGCCATCGTTCGAAACAGCGGAGCGGATCGCGGGCATCAGGTCATCGACGTCATAGTCGGAACCAAGATTATCAAGCGGTGCGAGCCAGCCTTTTTCAGCCCAAATCGGAACTTCGTAGGTGCCGATGGTCATGACGTCATACTGACCGCCCTTGGTGGCGATGTCGGTGGTGACGCGCTGACGCAGGGTGTTTTCCTCGAGCGTAACCCACTCAAGGGAAATGTCGGGGTTCTTGGAGGTGAAATCATCCGTCAGCTTCTGCATGCGGATCATGTCACCGTTGTTGACGGTTGCGATGGTCAGTTTCGTTTCGGCATTGGCGTGTGCGATACCGCCAGCCAGCAACGCACACAGCGCTGCTCCCATTACGCGTTTCATATTTCCTCCCAAAGGACTATTTACCCGCTGAGCAACTTCGGCTGCTCATGTTGATCATTTGTTCAGGTGATGAGCATTCACTCAATTTCACTATGTCTTGTCAAACAAAATCGTTTTTGCGGCGCACAAAGAAACGCCCCGGCAGCGGGGCTGTCAGGGCGTAAAGGTATTCGAACCATGTGCAAAACCGCCACGTGCTAGCGCAGCAAACTTTCGGCAGTGGCTTCATCGGTAATGAGAGTTGAAATCAGTTTACCGCGCATCGCACCCCGAATCGCTGCGACCTTTTTTGCGCCCTTGGCGACTGCAATGGTGTTGGTTGCGGGCTGCAGCGCAGGTGCGCTGGTGACACAATGGTTGACCGGATGATCAAGGATATTGCCGTCCTGATCAAAGGACCAACTGATCACCTCGCCAATGCCGCCGCTGTCGCGCAGCGAGACCAGTTCGTCTTTCGAGATAAAGCCATCAATATGAAGCGGTGCATCATCGCCAAGATGCCCAACCCCGATAAAGCGGATATCGGCCTCACGCGCGAGCTTGAGAATATTGTCCATCGGCGGCTGATTTTGCATGCGTTCGCGCATTTGCGGATCGGCAATGATGACCGGGATCGGCAGCGGATAGTGCGGCGCACGCGTGCGATCGGCAAGGTCGGTGACCGCGTCATAGAAACTGGCGGCGCCATCATGGGCAATTGTACCCACCAGCGAGACGATCTTGTGATGATGGGCATCAATGCGCCCGATCTCATCGACCATGGCACGCATGGCACGACCCGTACCGAGTGCGATGATTTGCGGGTCGGTTGAATGCAGCGCACGTTCAAGATAGTTGGCGGCTGCCTGCGCCATACCAAACATTGCATCGGGGGCAGCAGGATCGGTCGGGACCACATCGCAACTGGCAATGCCGTATGTTTCGCAGATCGCCTTGCCCAGTTCCATGCAATGGGCAATCGGATGATCGAGGCGAACCTTTACCAGCCCTTCGCTGACTGCGGCTGACACCAGACGCTGTGCGGTTGGGCGCGACACGCCAAGCTTGTGGGCGATTTCATCCTGCGTATTGCCAGCACAATAATAAAGCCAGCCAGCACGGGCTGCTTCATCCAGGCGGGCCGCTTCCTTACGTGTGCGTTTGACCATCCGATTCCCCAGATTTTTTTGATCCGCCGCCGCAAGGACGCCGGGTGTTTTTTGCTTTTGAAATGTCGTGTTCTTTTTCCCTAGCGCCTTTTGCTGCGTCTGACCAGCATCTTGCCGGGATACGGAACGACAAAACCCGCCCAATGATGGGCGGGTTCTGGTTTCAAATCGATGAAGGGATCAAATGATCGCTTATTTCTTCGGCAGGAAATCGGCGATGAGTTTTTCGGCGATCTGCACGGCATTGAGTGCGGCACCCTTGCGCAGGTTATCGCCAACGCACCAAAGCGACAGGCCGTTCTCGACCGTCGGGTCCTTGCGCACGCGCGAGACAAAGACATTGTCTTCGCCCTGGACTTCCTGCGGGGTGACATAACCTTCGTCCTGACGGTAATCGACGACGGAAACACCCGGGAAGTCCTTCATTGCCTTGCGAGCGTCTTCAACCGTGATCGGTTTTTCAAACTCGATATTGACCGCTTCGCCGTGGCCGACAAAGACCGGAACGCGGACACAGGTTGCGTGGACGGCGATTTCCGGGGCAAGGATCTTGCGGGTTTCGACCGTCATTTTCCATTCTTCGCGGGTCGCGCCATCATCCATGAAGCTGTCGATATGCGGGATGACGTTAAAGGCGATCTGCTTGGTGAATTCTTCTTTCTTGGGCGGGTCGTTCACATAGATGCCGCGCGTCTGGTTAAACAGCTCGTCCATGGCGGCACGCCCGGCACCCGATACCGACTGATAGGTCGATACGACAATACGTTTGATTTCGGCCATGTCATGGAGCGGCTTAAGGGCCAGCACCATCTGGATGGTCGAGCAGTTCGGGTTGGCAATGATGTTTTTCTTGCCATAACCCGAAAGCGCTTCGGGGTTTACTTCGGGCACGACCAACGGCACACCCGGCTCCATACGCCAGTAGCTGGAATTGTCGATCACGACACAGCCAGCAGCGGCTGCCTTGGGGGCAAGTTTCTTGGCGGTTTCGCCACCAGCAGAAAACAGCGCAATGTCGGCCTTGGAAAAATCAAAGGTTGCGGCATCGGACACCGACAGGTCGTCATCTTCGCCATAGGAAACCGTGCGGCCGATTGATTTCGACGAGGCCAGTGCAAAGATTTCGTCTGCCGGGAATTTGCGTTCGGCAAGGGTGTTGAGCATCTCGCGCCCGACATTTCCGGTCGCGCCGACAACGGCGATTTTATAGCCCATCAAGGTGCCTCTTTTCAGTCTGTCAGGCCGCGGCAATGCGCGCGCTGGCCTGTGAATAATGTCTGATAATCTGGGGCGACATGTAAGGGTTTCTGGGCGATTGCGCAAGCGTATCGTTGGAAAGGCGATAATGATTACTACTTGAGATTGTTGAAAAATCTGGCAGAATTATTACAGGGGTTCTTGCATGGAACCTGAAATCAGAATCGTTTTGCATTTGCCAGGTTGATTTCTGACTTTCTACCTGGCGGGCGTTGGCGCCACCCGTGCCACCACCTGACGACTTTTCCGGACGACCAGCCAAAACGTTCCTGATCAAAGGTTAGATGCAGATATGCAGTAACGCTGCATATGGGGCGATCACTATTCCGACTTTTGCAAAAAGGACGGCCAATGACGTACCCGATGACTTTGGATTGGACACAGAAAAAGGTTCTCGATTTCTTTCGGGAACATGTCACACGCGGGACTTTGGTTTTTCGCGTGGATGATAAGCACGAAATCGTGCTGGGGGACGGGACAGACCCACGGGCGGGCATGACTGTCCCGGACTGGACCAACACACTTAAAATGGCACTGAGCCCCGACCCGGGCTTTGGCGAGGCCTTCATGCATGGCGGCTTCAATCTTGTGAAATGCGAGATGGAGGACCTGATCAGGGTCTTGCGTCTTAATTTTGAAGGCGGCCATTCGACCAGCGGATTTGGCAGCTTTATTGAAAAGCTGCAGGCGCTGAAATTCCAGATCGGGCAGTTTACATCTGTCCGGGCGGCGTCGCACCGTGTGCGTCATCACTATGATATCGGCAATGATCTTTACACCCGGTTCCTTGATCCGGAGATGCAATATTCATGTGCCTTCTGGGATGACGGGGCGCACACCCTTGAAGAAGCCCAGCACCGTAAAATGAGCCTGACGACCCAGCGTCTCAAGATCAATGAACCGGGCCTCAGGGTGGTTGATATCGGCTGTGGCTGGGGCGGGTTAAGCCGCTTTATCCACCGGGAAACCGGGGCCGAGGTGCATGGCATCACGCTTTCGACCGAGCAGTTTAACTGGGCGCAGGAAAAACGCGCCGAGATGGGTGCGAACATGAAGGCGGGGCTTGATTACCATCTGCTGGATTATCGCCTGTTTGCCGATGCTAATGCCGGGAAGTATGACCGGGTGGTCTCAGTCGGTATGTTCGAGCATGTCGGTCGCCATCAGTTCAAAACCTATTTTGAAAAGGTGGGCGAGCTTCTCAAGGCCGGCGGGCGTGCAGTGATCCATACGATCATCAAGCCACGCGCGGAATTCACATCCCCCTGGATCGACAAATACATCTTCCCGGGCGGTTATATCCCGGCGGTGCATGAAGTGGTCGAGGCGGCCGAGCATGCCAACCTGACGGTGGAAGCATCGCATTTCCATCCCGGGCGGAACTATGCCCAGACCCTGATTGCTTGGCGGGATCGTTTCCGCGAGGTGGCCGATGATCTGGACCCGGAAAAATATGACGATGAATTCAAACGCATGTGGGAATTCTATCTGGCGGGTTGCATCAATGCCTTTGATGATGCCGAGGGCGGCGGTGGCATGCGGGTAGGCCAGTTTGTCTTTACCAAGCCGGGCTTTGAATATGCCTAAGGATACAGGGCGGGGAACGACGGTTTCCCGCCCTGTTTGTTTTACGCGTACCGCTTCCCATATCAAATAATGCGGTGCTCGAAATTGCTGCGGTGAAAGCTGCAGCATGACTGCAAATCAAAATCAAACCAAAGCAGTCGCAAACGTGCCTTCAAACCAAGCCACATCGCGTGATGGACCGGCACGACAGATGTGAAAAGAGACGATCAAAATCGATAGGCCGGTCATTTTGTCGGGAGGAAACGACATGCTTAAAGTGATCACCTGGGATGACGCCGACCATCAGACACAAGATAACGCCAACCTCGCCCCGCATATCGGCCGGCCAGAGGACTATGTCCGCGCCTTGGCCGAAATTGAAATGTCGAGCTGCGAACGCGATATGCTGCGCGCGCATGCCAATGCACCGGGGCGGAAGATTACCGGTCTGAAACTGGCCGAAACGGTCGGGCATTTCGGCTGCCGGATCGGTAACAAGAAATACGGTCGCCTTGCCGCCAAGATCGCAACAGCCGCAGGTTTGCCAATGTGCAAAACCGATGTCAGTGACTATTTGGCAGCGATCTTTACCCTTGCCGATGGCACGCAAAGCGATGGCGAAGACTGGACATGGGTGATGCATGACAATGTCGTCCGCGCGCTTGAAGATGCGGGCATGGTCTGAGCTTAAAAGACCCCTGAATTTATAAATTTCGAACTTTGCGGGCGGGTCGTGTAACGCGGGCCGCCCGTATTTCGTCCTTGTTGGCAGAGGGGAGTTTTCCTCCGCTATTCCTCGTGCCACCAAGGAGAATTATCATGACCCGTTTTGCCTTTCACGAAGTCAGCCCGAAACTGTTTCAGGCCCAGTTGGCCGTTGCCACAGAGCTTGGCGACGCGCCGCTGATTGAACCTGTGTTGCGTGACCTTATTGAATGCCGGGTGTCGCAGATCAATGGCTGTGCCTATTGCGTGCGGATGCATTCAGACAGCTTTGCCAAACATGGCGGTGATCCGATCAAACTGGCGATGCTGCCGGTTTGGCAAAGTGCGGACGGGTTTAGTGCGGCCGAGCGTGCTGCACTGGTCTGGGCCGAATGCCTGACCCGGGCAGAATGCCAGGTCACGATTTCGAAATGCCATCGCATGCTTCTGGATCATTTCGAAGAGGCGGAGATTTCCGAGCTGACCTGCATCATTGCCACGATGAATGCATGGAACCGGTTGGGCATTGCGCAGCATGAATTTGCATAATCTTCGCAAGCTTCCTGACGGGGCTGGGAAAAGCCCCTACAATCAGACACACACAGCGATACGGGATTTGCCCGTGTCGCTTCACGCGTTTGGTGGGACATCCTTGGCAGATCGTATTTTTGAACAACATCGCGGACGGCTTACAGCCCTTGCCTATCGCATGCTGGGCAGTCATGCCGATGCCGAAGACGCGGTTCAGGATGTCTGGCTGCGCTGGCGCAATCAGGATCAGGACACGATTCAAGACGCCACAGGGTGGCTTGTGCGGGTGTGCAGCAACATCTGCCTTGATGTGTTGAAATCCGCCCGCCGTCAGCGCGAGAATTATGTCGGTCACTGGTTGCCTGAACCGTGGTTGCCGCCCGAACAACCCAAAGCCGAAGCCGAACTGATCGAGCGTGATGGCCTTGGCCAGGCTTACATGTTGATGCTCGAACGCTTGGCACCGATCGAGCGGGTGGCACTTGTGCTGCATGAGGTTTTCGAGTGGATGCATGATGACATCGCGCCCCTGATCGAACGCACGCCGAACAATACCCGCCAGATCCTGTTTCGTGCGCGCCGCAAGATGCAGCGCGAGAGTGACCGTGATGCGACGCCGGAACCGGATGGGACAGCGTGCGATCGCGACCGGTTGGATGCATTTGTTACGGCCATCGGGACCAGTGATGTTGGTCGGTTGCTGGATCTTCTGGCCCCGGATGTGATTTTGCATTCCGATGGTGGCGGCAAGGCACTGGCGACAGCCAATCCGCTGTTTGGACCGGATCATGTTTCGCGCTTCTTCATCGGTGTCTGGGGCAAGCGCAGCCCGGATGAGCGGGTGTTTGCCATCACCCTTGCTGATGCATGCTGGCTTCTGATGGTTGAGGACGGGATTGTGACGACCGCGATCAGTGCGACTGAACGCGACGGGCAGATTGTTGATTTGTTTGTCCATCGCAACCCGGACAAGCTGGCATTGTTTTCAGCGGTTCTGGCCGATGCCAATGAAATTGCGCTTTAACGCAAAAAGGCCGGATTTCGATCCGGCCTTTTCATATTCGGGATCGTAAAGAACGATCAGACGAGCTTGTCGAGTTCGTTGATCAGCGACTCACCCATGACGGTGGTCGAGACCTTGGCCATGCCCGGCTGCATGATGTCGCCGGTACGAAGCCCGCCCTTAAGGACGTTCTGAACTGCGTCTTCGATCAGGGTGGCATCATCGCCCATGTCGAACGAGTAACGCAGCATCATCGCGAATGACAGGATGGTTGCCAGCGGGTTGGCGATGTCCTGACCAGCAATGTCCGGTGCCGAACCGTGTACCGGCTCGTAAAGTGCTTTGCGGGCACCATTATCATCGGCAGCACCAAGGGATGCGGATGGCAGCATGCCAAGAGATCCGGTCAGCATGGCGGCACAGTCCGACAGAATGTCGCCAAACATGTTGGTGGTGACCATCACGTCGAACTGTTTCGGGTTACGCACCAGCTGCATGGACGCGTTATCGACATACATGTGGCTCAGTTCGACTTCCGGGAAGTCCTTGGCAACACGTTCGACAACTTCACGCCACAGAACGGTGGATTCCAGAACGTTGGCCTTATCGACAGAGCACAGGCGCTTGTCGCGTTTCATGGCCATGTCAAAGGCAACGCGTGCGATGCGTTCGACTTCCGGCTCGGAATAAACCAGGGTGTTGAAGCCGTGACGGACACCGTCGCGTTCTTCGATGCCGCGCGGTTGACCGAAATAGATGCCACCGGTCAGCTCACGCAGGATCATGATATCCAGACCCTTGACCACGTCTTCTTTCAGCGTCGATGCACCAACCAGCGCATCAAACACCAGTGCCGGACGCAGGTTGGCAAACAGGCCCATTTCCTTACGGATTTTAAGAAGACCGCGTTCCGGTTTGATGTCGAACGGCATGTCGTCCCATTTAGGACCACCAACAGCACCGAGCAGAACCGCATCAGCCGCCATGGCATCAGCCAGCGTTTCGTCGGTCAGCGGGTTGTTGTGGGCATCGATGGATGCGCCGCCGATCAGACCTTCGGTGATTTCGAAATTCACGCTGCGCTTTTTCGCCATCCAGTCCATGACGCGCTGAACCTGACGCATGACTTCCGGGCCAATGCCGTCGCCCGGCAGCATCAGTACTTTTTTGGTGGTGCTCATAAATGCTTCCTTCCCATATTCTTGGGGTCGCTCACCCCGTAACGATCAGAAAACGGGCGACAAACCGATGTTTGCCGCCCGTTTTGCAATTACAGCGAAAGCCAGGGCTGCGAGGCAGCGCGCTTAGCTTCGAAATCATTGATGGCGTCGCCCTTCTGCAGGGTCAGGCCGATATCGTCGAGGCCGTTGAGCAGGCAATGCTTGCGGAATTCTTCGACTTCAAACTTGATGCAGCCGCCATCCGGACCGGTGATTTCCTGATTTTCAAGATCAATCGTGACAGTGGCGTTCGCACCGCGTTCGGCATCAGACATCAGCTTGTCGACATCTTCCTGCGGCAAGCGGATCGGCAGGATGCCGTTCTTGAAGCAGTTGTTATAGAAAATGTCGGCAAAGCTCGGTGCGATCACGCAGCGAATGCCGAAATCAAGCAGCGACCACGGAGCGTGTTCACGCGAAGAACCACAGCCGAAGTTATCGCCCGATACAAGGATCTGGGCATTGCGATACGCCGGTTTGTTCAGAACAAAATCCGGGATTTCGTTGCCGTTGTCGTCGTAACGCATTTCATCAAACAGGTTCTTGCCAAGGCCGGAGCGTTTGATGGTTTTGAGGAACTGTTTGGGAATGATCATGTCGGTATCGACATTGATCATCGGCAGCGGTGCTGCAACACCGGTGAGCTTGGTGAATTTTTCCATTGTCTTATCCCTTGCTTCCAGTTTCCCAGGCCAGACCCAGTGCTTCGATCAATTCTTCGGTCGCGTCGAGTTCCTGTGCAACGAAGTCCGGCAGGTTGATACCGGTCAGTTGCGGCAGGAGGTGCTCAAGCACCGGTGCGCGTCCCAGACGAGGCGCGCTTTCGCGGAAATTGATGAGTGTCTGTTCGGCCATGGGAACCTTCCTTAACCGAGTTTGCGAATGTCGGTCAGATGACCGGTGATCGCAGCCGCAGCTGCCATGGCCGGGCTGACGAGGTGGGTACGACCACCACGGCCCTGACGGCCTTCGAAGTTACGGTTCGAGGTCGAAGCGCAACGCTCGCCCGGGGCCAGACGGTCCGGGTTCATCGCCAGACACATCGAGCAGCCCGGCTCACGCCAGTCAAAGCCTGCTTCGATGAAGATCTTGTCGAGACCTTCTGCTTCTGCCTGTTCTTTCACAAGGCCGGAGCCCGGAACGATCATGGCATTGACAGTTTCGGAAACCTTGCGGCCCTTGGCGACTTCGGCAACTGCACGCAGGTCTTCGATACGACCGTTGGTGCAAGAACCGATAAAGACGCGGTCGATCTTGATTTCCTCGATCGGGGTGCCTGCGGTCAGACCCATATATTCCAGCGAACGGGCAATGGCCTTCTGCTTGCCGGCATCCTTGGCGTCAGTCGGGTAGGGAACGGTACCAGTGACCGGAACGACGTCTTCCGGGCTGGTGCCCCAAGTGACCTGCGGGACGATGTCGGCAGCATCAATTTCGATGATCTTGTCGTAATGAGCGCCTTCGTCAGACGGCAGGGTCTTCCAGTATTCAACTGCCTGCTCGTATGCGGCACCCTTCGGTGCCATCGGGCGGCCCTTGATATATTCAAAGGTCTTTTCGTCCGGTGCGATCAGGCCGGCGCGTGCGCCGCCTTCGATCGACATGTTGCAGACCGTCATGCGGCCTTCAACCGACAGCGAACGAATGGCCGAGCCGGCATATTCGATGACATAGCCGGTACCACCAGCAGTTCCGATGCGACCGATGATCGCAAGGGTGATGTCCTTGGCGGTCACACCCGGATGCAGATCGCCTTCGACCTTGACCAGCATGTTCTTGGCCGGTTTCTGAACCAGCGTCTGGGTGGCCAGAACGTGTTCAACTTCCGAGGTGCCGATACCGAACGCCAGCGCACCAAATGCGCCGTGGGTCGAGGTGTGGCTGTCACCGCAAACCATGGTCACGCCCGGAAGGGTGAAGCCTTCTTCGGGGCCAACGATGTGCACGATGCCCTGACGGAGATCGTTCATCGGGAAATAGTGAATGCCGGTGTCCTTGGCGTTCTGATCAAGGGTTTCAACCTGAATACGGCTGTCTTCTTCCTTGATGCCTTCGGAACGGTCAGACGTCGGAACGTTGTGATCAGGCACAGCAAGGGTCAATTCGGGATGGCGCACTTTGCGGCCCGAATTGCGCAGGCCTTCGAAAGCCTGCGGGCTGGTCACTTCGTGGACGAGATGACGGTCAATATAAAGCAGGCAGGTACCATCATCCTGCGTGTCGACCACATGGCTTTCCCAAATCTTGTCAAAAAGGGTTTTAGGCTGACCCATCTCGACCTCCTCATAAAACATCGATCTTTTGAGCAGCAACTCTCAATCCGTCAGGTGCGGTTCCGAATGTCTCGAAGATCGGTGCAATACCTGCCGGGATTGGCGGGCGGGACTTGTCGTTTCTCCGGCGCAACCGGCTTTATCCGGTTTGCGAAATTTTATTATTCAGAACCACGCGGGTTTGATCGTTTTTGCCGCGGGAGTGCCTTTATACACGCCGCCTTCCAAATCGCAAGGTGTGGGGCGCGTGTTTTTGGCGGAAATACACCCTGAAATAGAGTTCGGTATTTTGCAGCATCCCAAAGTAGCCAAATCAGGCTTTTGCGATATAGGTAAGGGATATCTGATATAACGGAACCTGATGAATTTATCATCGGGTTTCTGCGGAACTGCCTGCAACAGCGGTGAATCGAACGATTCGCTATAATGCAATTTTAACGTGTATTTGCGGGGTTTTGATCCCCCGGCCGGGCTGTGATGCAGGCTGGCCGGTGATCGGGCAGGAGACAAGCGTTGCAAACGAAAACGGGCCCACCCGAAGGTGAGCCCGTCTTTTTCGTCCGACGTTGCGGAACGTGCGAATTACTTCTTCGCGCGTTCTGCTGCGGTCAGCTTGCCTTTGTGGCCGGTGGTCTGCTCGGCGATACGTGCAGATTTACCGGTACGACCACGCAGGTAGTAGAGTTTCGCGCGACGTACGTCACCGCGGCGAACGACTTCGATTTTGTCGATGGCCGGGGAGTAGGACTGGAAGATACGCTCAACGCCTTCGCCCGATGCGATTTTACGCACGGTGAAGGAAGAGTTGAGGCCGCGGTTCTTACGCGCAATGCAAACGCCTTCGAACTGCTGGATACGCTCACGGGTACCTTCAACGACTTTCAGGTGCACACGAACGGTATCACCTGCATCGAATTCCGGAACTTCGCGCTTTTCAGCGATTTTGTCGAGCTGCTCTTTCTCGAGCTGCTGGATGATGTTGGTCATGGTTTAACCCTCTTTGATGTTCCCGTTTGCCACGTACCGGTCCCAAAGGTCCGGGCGTCGCGCGCGGGTAATTTCTTCTGCCTGAGCATGCCGCCAGGCTTGTACCTTGGCATGATGTCCGGAAAGCAAGATCTCCGGCACGTCACGCCCGTTCCAATTGGCCGGGCGCGTGTAATGCGGATATTCAAGCAACCCGGTTTCAAAGCTTTCCTCGTCGACAGACTCGGTCTTGTTGACCGTTCCCTCGATGAGGCGAATGCACGATTCAATCAGGACCATGGCCGGCAGTTCGCCGCCCATGAGGATGTAATCACCGATGCTGATTTCCTCGGCCTCGTGTTCATCCAGAACCCGTTGGTCGATACCTTCGTAACGACCGCAAAGCAGGATGGCACCCGGGCCTGCTGCCAATTCACGGCAGCGTTTCTGGTTCAGCACTTTTCCCCGCGGGCTGAGATAAATCAGCGGTAACTGCGGTGCTTCGGCACGCAATTCACGCAGGGCGGCGTCGACAATATCCGGGCGCATGACCATACCGGCCCCGCCCCCGAAGGGATTGTCGTCTACAGTGCGGTGGCGGTCGGTTGCATGATCACGGATGTCTTTGACATCAAGCGACCAGATCCCGTTCTCAAGCGCCTTGCCAGCCAGAGACTGACCAAGGACACCCGGGAACATTTCCGGGAACAGGGTTGCAACTTTTGCCTGCCACACAGACATCGATCAGGCCTCCTTCCCGCTGCCGGTCGCGGTTTCCGCGCCTACTGCATCTGCAGTAACGGCCTCAGAATCGCGGTCGGCCTGAGAGTCCTTGCGGGATTTGTTCGGACGACGGTTACGATTACCGGGTCCGTCCTCATCCTGCAGTAGCCCCTCGGGCGGATTTACCACCATCTTGCGTTCCGAAAGAATGACCTCGGGCACGACTTCCTTGGTGAAGGGAAGAACAACCACCTTGTTCTTGGCTTCTTCGAGCGCGACTTCGATTACGTCGCCAGCGCCAAAATCAGCCACACCCCGAACGGTGCCGAAAATCGAACCATCAATGTGGAACGCTTTCAGACCGACAAGGTCCGCAAGGTAGAATTCATCTTCTTCAACCGTGTCAGGCAGTGCAGCACGCGGTACATGCAGCTTGGTGCCCCGCAGCCGTTCGGCAGCGTCCCGGTCGTCCACGCCTTCGATCTTGGCGATCAGCTGGTCGCGGACATGTCCGACAGGAGACAGCTTGTATTTCACGCGTCCCTTGGCGTCGAACAACGGGCCGTAACCGACAAGGTTATCCGGATCGACGGTATAGCTTTTGACGCGCACGGCACCACGCACCCCGTGCGGGGCGGTGATCATGCCGACGCAGACATAAGCTTCGTCGTTTTTGGATTTGCGGGTTTCAGCCATTTCGGTTCACAAGTTTTTGGTATCTGATCAAAGCGTGCGTTCAGCGATTACTCGCCTGCAGCTTCTTCTTCAGCAGGTGCTGCTGCTTCGGCAGCGGCTTCCGCAGCAGCGGCAGCAGCAGCTTCGGCTTTCTCAGCTTTCTCGCGAAGACGTTCCTGAGCTTTCGCTTTCGGAGCAGACTTCTGCGGCTGTTCGGTCGGTTTGAACGCTTCTGCCAGGCCAGCTTTGCCCAGGAAACGTGCAACACGTTCGGTCGGCTGTGCGCCAACAGACAGCCAGTATTTGATGCGCTCTTCTTTGAAGGTCACGCGGTTGTCAGCATCCTTCGGGAGCATCGGGTCATAGGTACCGACACGCTCGATGAAGCTGCCGTCACGCGGCGAACGAACGTCAGCAACTACGATACGGTAGTACGGACGCTTTTTGGCACCGCCACGGGAAAGACGAATCTTGACAGCCATTCGGATAAGTTCCTTTCAGCTTGGGTTTGTAGTCTTCTAAATCACGACCCCGAGGGGCCTATTCACTTGGTCTTTGATCCGGCTTTAAGGGCCGGGTTTGGTTCGTAAGAGGAATTCCGGAAGAACTCATTTTAGAACCGGGGGCTTGGCTATTTCTTTTTGCCGAACCCCGGGAATCCCGGAGGCAGGCCACCGCCGCCTCCCAATCCCGGCAACCCGGGCGGCAATCCGCCCCCGCCACCGGTCAATCCTTTTGGCAGGTTGCCCAGGTCCGGCATTTCGCCGCCCTCAAGCATTGCCGGGTCCATTTTCGGCATGCCGCCAAACAGACCCTTCTTGCCCATTTTGCCCATCTTTTTGATCATGGTGGACATGGTTTGATATTGCTTCAGAAGCTTGTTCACATCCTGAACCGTCAGACCACATCCCGCAGCAATACGTTTTTTGCGCGATGCCTTGATCAGAGCCGGGTTTTCACGTTCTTTCGGCGTCATCGACAGGATGATCGCTTCCTGGTGGGTCAGAAGTTTGGGATCAAGCTTGGTCTGCGACATCTGTTTTTTCAGCGCGCCCATGCCCGGCAGCATCCCCATGATGCCGGAAAGATCACCCATTTTCTGAAGCTGTTTGAGCTGTGCCAGAAGATCGTTCAGGTCAAACTGACCTTTACGCAGCTTCTTGGCCATTTTCTCGGCGTCTTCGGCCTTGATGTTTTCAGCAGCCTTTTCAACCAGGCTGACAACATCGCCCATGCCGAGAATACGGTTGGCGATACGATCAGGATGGAAGGCTTCCATCTCGTCGATTTTTTCGCCGATACCGATCATCTTGATCGGGCAGCCGGTGATCTGACGCATCGACAGGGCGGCACCACCACGGGCATCACCGTCAACACGGGTCAGAACGATACCGGTAATGCCGACCTTTTCGGCGAATTCCTTGGCCACGTTGACCGAGTCCTGACCGGTCATCGCATCGGTGACCAGCAGCGTCTCGACCGGGTTGACCGCATCACGGACCTGGGCGACTTCGCTCATCAGTTCCATGTCGATATGCAGACGACCGGCGGTATCGAGGATGACCGCGTCATAGCCTTCCTTGCGACCGGTATCCATGGCGCGCTTGGCAATCGACACCGGCTTTTCGCCCATGATGATCGGCAGAACGCCAAGGCCGTTATCGTCAGCCAGAACCTTCAGCTGCTGCTGGGCGGCCGGACGATAGATATCGAGCGATGCCAGAAGGACTTTCTTGTTGCGCTTCTTGGTCAGGTTGAGCGCGATCTTTGCAGAACTGGTGGTTTTACCCGAACCCTGCAGACCGACCATCAGGATCGGCACCGGCGGGGTGGAGGCAAGATTGATTTCCTCGCCTTCGCCCAGCATGTTTTTCAGTTCGTCATGGACGATCTTGACGACCATCTGACCCGGGGTGACCGAGCGCAGAACGTCCTGACCAACTGCACGTTCGGTAGCATTGGAGATAAAGGTTTTAACGACCGGAAGTGCCACGTCCGCCTCAAGCAGGGCGACGCGTACTTCGCGCATGGCTTCCTTGACGTCGGATTCTTTCAGCGCGCCACGTTTGCGCAGCTTATCGAGAACCCCGCCAAGGCGATCGCTTAGTCCTTCAAACATTCCAAATCCCGTCTGTGTTGCTGGTGTTTCCACCGTGTGCGCACAAAAAACTAAAACCCAGTGCTCGAAACTCGAGGACTGGGGGAGTCACCTCTTGGGCGACCTTTGGTGGGGAGGGTTTATTGGATCAGGGGGTGGGAGTCAAGCGCAATCGGGCGCAAAAGCGCGTTATTCTGCGCTTTTCATCGGCTTTGCCGTGCAATTGGCGATTCCGCCACTGTGCCCGGGTGTTTAACCCCCGGTCATGCTTGCCGTCATGCCCGAAGTTACGCAGGTTCAATCGCGTGATTGTCGATCAAACGTGCCTTTCCAAGCCGGGCAGCGACGAAGATTCGCGCCGTTTTCCGAACCGTGTCACTGACCAGTTCGAGTGTCGCGGCATCGCGGACTTCAAGATAATCAATCGGATCAAAGCCGGCCTTGAGGATATCTTCGCGCCCCTTGGCCAGAAGCGGGCCAAGTTCGGCACCCTTGGCTGCCTTGGCGGTGATTTCGGCGAGCACCGCATTTAGCGTCGGGGCAATCGCGCGTTCTTCAGCCGTCAGGTAGCGGTTGCGTGATGACATGGCCAGACCATCGTCTTCGCGCAGGATTTTCGCCCCGATAATCTCGACCGGGATATTCAGATCAGCACTGAAACGGCGGATGACCATCAGTTGTTGGTAATCCTTCTGCCCGAAGATCGCGCAATCCGGCAGGGCCTGCAGCAGCAATTTGGTCACGACCTGTGCCACGCCATCAAAGTGACCGGGGCGGGCCGCCCCACAAAGCACATTGGTCATGGCACCATCAACGCAGACCTTGGTGGCAAAGCCGTCGGGATACATTTCCTCGACCGAGGGGGCGAAGCACAGCTCGACACCAGCGGCATCAAGCAGCTTCTGATCAGCAGGCAGGGTGCGCGGATAGGCCCCGAAATCCTCGTTGGGCGCAAACTGGGTCGGATTGACGAAGATCGATACGATCACCCGGTCGGCACGTTCACGGGCAAGATGGGTCAGGCTGACATGGCCATCATGAAGCGCGCCCATGGTCGGAACGAGGGCGACACGCAGACCTTGCGCGCGCCAGTCGGCAACAGTCGCGCGCAAATCAGCGACAGTGTGAACAGTCGTAAGGGACATCGTTATCGTCGTACCGAAGATTGCTGAAAATCGCGGCGGGCTTGATCAGACCGCGCGCAAGTTACCTTTTTTCGCCACACCAAAGCAATGTTCATCCGCCGGGAACTGGCGGGTGCGGACTTCATCGGCATATTGGCCGACGGCCTCGGAAACGGCATCGCCAAGATTGGCGTAGCGTTTGACGAATTTCGGCGTGAAGTCCGAGAACATGCCAAGGATGTCTTCGGTAACCAGAACCTGACCATCACAAGCGACCGAGGCGCCAATGCCGATGGTCGGAATGTCGATGGTTTCGGTAATCTGACGAGCGACGGGTTCGACCGTGCCTTCGATCACGACCGAGAAAGCCCCGGCCTTGGCAACGGCCTTGGCATCAGCAAGGGCCTTCATCGCAGTTTCTTCGTCGCGGCCCTGGCTTTTGAAGCCACCCATGGTGTTGACCTGTTGCGGCATCAGGCCGATATGGGCCATGACGGGCACACCGCGCATGGTCAGAAATTCGATGGTTTCAGCAAGTTCCGCGCCGCCTTCAAGCTTGACGGCAGCGCAGCCGGTTTCAGCCAGAATGTGGGATGCGGTGCGGAACGCCTGTTCCTTGGTTTCCTGATAGCTGCCAAAGGGCAGATCAACAACAACGCAGGCGTTTTTGGAGCCGCGCATCACGGCCTTGCCATGGTTGACCATCATATCGACGGTCACGGCAAGCGTGCTTTCCATGCCATAGACAACCATGCCCAGTGAATCGCCGACCAGAAGCAGGTCGCAATGTTCATCAAGGCGTTGCGCCATGGGCGCGGTATAGGCCGTCAGGCAGACAATCGGATCTTTGCCCTTACGGGCGCGAAGTTCTGGGACGGAGGTCCGACCCATTTTCTTGCTGGTGGCACTCATGACGTTTCTCCCCCGGTTCAACCGGATTTCGCTGCCCGATCTTTGTCAGGCGTGCGGTCATGTGTACAATATCACAGCCGCAATCGGGAAACTTTTTTTGCAATCGCGAAATAGGCAATTCGGCCAATAACCGGCACTTCTGGCGCGTTCGGGCAATTGGTTCGACGATTCTGCACCAGGAAATGCTATTGGCCGTTTACAGGCACGCCAAACTCACAGACCTTCGGCAAGATCTTCAAGCATGTCCAGACCGACCGCCTCGATATGGCGGTTATCCTTGAGCGAAATGGTCGATTCCTTGCGCAGCTGGGTCAGCGTGCGTGACACGGTTTCAATCGTCAGGCCAAGGTAATCGGCAATGTCAGACCGGCTCATGGGGACGTTGATGGTTTCCGTGCTTTCGCCACGATGCTCCTGACGGCGGGCGAGCATCAGAAGGAAGGATGCGACCTTTTCCTTGGCGGTCTTGCGGCCAAGCAGAAGCATCTGGTCCTGGGCTGCTGCCAGTTCATCGACCGCCATGCCCAGCATGCGTTTTTCAAGATGCGGGAACTTGTCGAACAGCTTTTCAAGTTTCTGACGCGGGAAGCGACAGGCGGTGACCGGTTCGATCGCCTCGGCGGAATAGCTGTAGTTCGAGTTCAGCGCGAGGCCGAGGAAGTCACCTGCAAACAGGAAGCCGGTAATCTGACGACGACCATCACCAAGCAGTTTATACAACTTTACCGAGCCGGCCGTAACGTTAAAGACGTAATCAGCTTCTTCGGCTTCGTGGAAAATTGTGCTGTGCGAGTCGTAATGAGCATGGGTCAGCAATTGACGCAACTGATCATGTTCGTCGCCATGTAGCGCCGAGCAGAAAGTTAAGTCCTTGATAGAACAGGCTTCGCAGATTTGGGGGCGGACTGCCATCGCAGACTCCGATGCTGGTGACCCGGTAGGCGGATTAGGCACAAATCTATCCGATGAGATAGCCTTGTTTCAAGCAATTCTAACTCTCGTCCTGATGGAACTTTTTCGAATTGCCTGACGGTTTGACATCATCGTCATCAAACAGAATGCGATTTGCCGCACCTTCCATATCGTCAAACTGCCCTGAACGCAACGACCACAAGAATGCCCCAAGGCCCAGAAGTCCAAGAAACAATGCAATCGGGATCAGGAGAAGAAGGTTGCTCATGGCATCAAGTTCCTGCCTGCTGCGACAATTCGGTTGCCGGTTTGATGTCGACCCCTTCAGGCTTGCCCGATTTTACGTGTAAACGCAAGGCATTGGCGATCACGATGAGTGAAGAAGATGACATTGCAATTGCAGCGAAAAGTGGGGTGACAAACCCTGATACCGCCAGTGGAATGGTGATCACGTTATAGGCGAATGACAGGGCGAAATTCTGACGCACAAGTCGATCGGCCTTGCGTGCAACGTCGATCGCCTCGATCACGGCACCAAGCCGGTCGCCCTGAAAAACGATGTCGGCGGCATTTTGCGAAATCTCGGCGGCGGTGGCTGGCGACATTGAGGCGTGGGCGGCAGCAAGGGCCGGGGCATCATTGATGCCATCACCGACCATCAGGTCATGCTTGCCATCGTCTGAGCGGGTCTGGATATGGTTGGCCTTGTCGGTCGGAGACATGCGGGCCTGCCAGTTTGGAATACCCAGCGTTTGCGCAAGCTGGCGTACCGTGCTTTCGCGGTCACCCGAAAGCAGGGTCATGTCAAAGCCGCGCTTGCGAAGCGTCTCGACGACATCGGGTGCGTCGCTGCGCATGGTATCGCGGAAAACAAAGCGGGTCGGGGCAACGCCCGGCTCGGCCAGCCATAATTCCGGCCCGGTAATATCGGACGGGACATCGGCATTTTCGGCAATGTCACAAAACGTCCGGCTGCCAAGGCGGATCGGACCCGCCGGGCCCTGCATCATCAGGCCAAGACCGGCCTGCTCGCTGACATTGGCTTGGGGGGTGACGTTTCCGGCCGCACGCACCAGTGCCCGCGATAGCGGATGGTTGCTGTTCGCTGCCATGCCGGCGGCCAGCATCAGCTTGTCTTCGGGTGGCTGGCCAACCAGTTCGGGTTTGCCTGTCGTGAGTGTGCCGGTTTTATCAAATATGATGCCGGTGATCTTGGTCAGGCGTTCAAGGGCAGTTGCCGATTTAACCAGGATCCCGGCCCGCAAAAGACGCCCGGTGGCAATCACCTGCACGACCGGAACGGCAAGCGCCAGCGCACAGGGGCAGGTAATGATCAGAACCGCGATGGCATTCATCAGCGCATCCTGCCAGCCAATGCCGCCAATCAGCCACCAGCCGATAAAGGTTGCCAGCGACAGGGTGTGAACCACCGGCGCATAGGCCTTTGCCACACGATCGGCAATCGCGACATAGCGTGCACGGCCCTGTTCGGCATTTTCCATCAGGCGGACAATTTCCGACAGCAACGTATTGCCGCCGGTCGCCGTCACCTCGATGCGCAGCGGGGCGGAAATATTGGTGGTGCCGGCAAAAACGGTGGTGCCCGGACGGGTCAGGACAGGAATGCTTTCACCGGTGATGATGCTGGTATCGATATCGGACTGACCTTCGATGACCGTGCCATCAATGCCGATGCGTTCGCCGGCTGCGGCCAGAACGATCATGCCCGGTGTGGCCTTTTGCGGCGCGATCAGACGCCGAGTGCCATCAGGCTCAATCACCGTGATCGAGCGGGCATTCAGTGACAGAAGATGTTCGGCCGCCGAGCGGGCCTGACCACGTGCGCGCCCATCAAGATAACGCCCGATCAGAAGGAAGAAGAGAAGGGTTATCGCGCTGTCGAAATAGGCATGCGGTTCGCCGCGAATGGTTTGGGCCAAGCTCATGCCAAGGGCCAGAATGACGCCCAGACTGATCGGCACATCCATATTGACCCGGCGATTGCGAATGGCGCCAATTGCCGAGCGATAAAACGGCAATCCGGCATAAGCGGCGGCCGGAAGGGCGATCAGGGCCGAAATCCAGTGAAACAAATCACGGGTTGCCCCGCCCATGCCCTGAAAATACCCGGCCCAGACCGAAACAGACAGCAACATCACGTTACCAGCGGCAAAGCCCGCAACCGCCAGACAACGCAACAATTCCTTGTTGCGCGATGTGGTGGCCTGTTCAAGGGCGGCCGGATCAAACGGTATCAGGCGATAGCCCATCTGCATGACCGGGCGAATGATGTCTTCGATATCGGCGACTTCGCCCTGCCAGCTGAGGCGCAGACGACGGGTCGTCATATTGACACGCGCCTGTATTACCGCACTGTTTCGCTGCAACAGGGTTTCGATCAGCCAGACACAGGCCGCACAATGAATGCCATCGACCATCAGGTTGAGGTGATGGTGGCCTTCGTTATCAGTGCTGGCGAGTTCGGTGAAATCGAAATTGGCGACTTCTTCTTCGTCCGGGCGAAGGGCGCGGACTTTGGGGTCGATGGCACGTCGGTTGTAATAGGATGTCAGCCCCATCTCACCGAGAAGCTCATAGGCACCCGCACACCCGGCACAACAAAAGTCGGGGGCTGCGGGTGACATGGCTGTCACCGGCTCGCCGCAATGGCGACAGGACTGAAGGGGGGCGTTCATGGATTTACGACGACATACTCGACGGTCTGATAATCATCACCCATCGCATTGGCGACGGTGCGCAGCTGCCAACGCCCGTAAACCGGGAAGGAGGCACTTGCACGGTATTCACCCGGAGCGATTTCCGCCATCGGGATGGTGGCATCGAGGTCATCACGATCGGCACGCGACATCATGACAGACATCTTGGCACCCGTGATTGGTTTGGAGTCCTTGTCACGGAAAAGGATGGTGATGGTGCCATTCTGATTAATGACACCATCGACACTCAGCTTGCTGCGCCAGCCAAGTTCTTCCTGGCGGGCGGCACCGGAAATGGCCGCGTTATAGTTGTTGCCCTCTTCGAAGGCATGCTTGGTCACAAGGCCATTCCAGCTGGTCATTGAAAACGTGATCAGCGAGATATTGGCAATCAGCATGACGGCGAAGCCACCGACAAAATACCACGGAATCCAGCGGTCCGATTTACGCGGGCCATTCTGATTTGTGGAAGGTGATGTCATCTGCATTGCCATTTCTTGTCTCCTGTACTGAAACGCTTTTGCGATCAGCGGTCGTTTTCCGGACCGGCGAACACTGTATCATAAGTTTCGGTGTTGCCGGTTTCCTTATCGGTCACCGTGAATTCGAACGGTGTCGATTTACCATCAAGTGCCTTGGGGCTTGCTGCTACAAAGACGCGGAAGCTGCCGACCCGGTCAGGGGCCACATCCAGATCATAGGTGCCGTCCTGGTTCGGGGTCAGACCAATGATCTGAAGATCCGTCGCGTTGATCCCTTCAAGGGACAGGACATAGGTTTTTTCAGCCTGTTCCTTGTTCAGGACCTTAAGCGTGTAACCGTTGCGTACGTCACCGTTCGACAGGGCAACAAACAGCGGGTTGCGGTCACGCAGAACATTGAGTTCAAGGACCGAACGGTTGGCCAGGCCAAACATCATCACCGATGCAATGATCACCAGCAGCACCGAATAGAAGATGGTGCGCGGGCGAATGATGCGCACGCGGGTTGCCTTGCCCTGCGAACGAAGCTGGGAGTTCTGGACGGAGTCAAAGCGCACCAGATCCCGCGGGAAGCCGACCTTGTCCATCATCTCGTTACAGGCATCGATGCACAGACCACAACCAATGCATTCAAGCTGCAGGCCATCGCGAATATCAATGCCGGTCGGGCAGACGTTCACACAGGCATGGCAATCGATGCAGTGGCCGGTTTCCGGCACTTCGCCGCGCACAAGGTTCTTACGTTTGAGCGGACCACGTGTTTCACCACGCCAGCTTTCATAGGTGACAATCATGCTTTCATCATCAAGCATGGCAGACTGGAAGCGCGGCCACGGGCACATATAGGTGCAAACCTGTTCACGCGCCCAGCCGGCCAGAAGATAGGTCGAGCCGGTCAGGAACGCGATCGTGACATAGGTGCCGTACGATGCATTGGCGGTGAAGATATCGACCATCACCGTCGGTGCGTCGTGGAAATACAGAACAAAAGCACCGCCAGTCGCCAGCGAAATCGCAATCCATGCCAGATGCGTTGCACTGATTTTCCAGATTTTTTCAAAGGTCCATTTCGACTTGTCGAGGCGGACACGGGCGTTACGGTCACCCTGAATGTAGCGTTCGACCAGCATGAACAGGTCGGTCCAGACCGTCTGCGGGCAGGCATAGCCACACCAGATACGCCCGAACAGCGAGGTCGCCAGGAACAGCCCGACAGCCGCCATGATCAGGATGCCGGTGATGTAATAGACTTCCTGCGGCCAGATTTCGATAAAGAAGAAATAGGCGCGGCCAAGGTCCATGTCGATCAGAACAGCCTGATCCGGGGCGCTTGCCCCACGGTCCCAGCGCAGCCAGGGCACGACCCAATAGATGCCAAGAAGGGCGATCAGAGCAAACCATTTGAGGTTTCTGAACCGTCCGGATACGCGTTTCGGATAGACTTTGTCGCGCTTTTTATAAAGCGGGATTTCGTCTTCTTCCGCCTCGTGCGAAAGGTCCGGATTAGCCTGCGGGGGGACTTCGGAATGCTGCAAATTGGACATGGCCATTTTCGCTACCTGGTTGTTGCTCTGAACCTTGCGACTGCTCTCTGTGCGGGACGGACCCGCCAGTCGCTTTGAAGGTTAGGCTGTCAGGAGAAGTTGGGTTTCTGGCAGCTTTGCAGGGCAAACTCTAATTATTCAAATCTCAGGCAGAAAATACGAGAGGCCCGGCATAGACACCATGACACATGTCAATTTAATCGCGCATATTCGTATGAAATGTGTCGGACAAACCGCAAGATCAGGAGGCCCGTAAAAACGGGCTGAAAAAGAAAAAGGCCAGTGATCTGTGATCACTGGCCTTTTTCGGAAATGTTGGCTTACTGGCCGCCACCAAGTGAGTGGACATAAACCGTCAGCATTTTGATGGTTTCTTCGTCCAGACGGCCACCCCATGCCGGCATGACGCCGCGGCGGGAATTCATGACCGTTTCGGTGATGGTTTCTTTCGAACCACCATAGAGCCAGATGGCATCGGTCAGGTTCGGTGCACCGAGATCCTGAATGCCTTTGGCATCTTCACCGTGGCAGGATGCACAGTTTTCTTCAAAGACGACCGCACCACGATCCGCAGCAGCGGTGTCGGTTGCACGATCGGTGAAGGCAAGAACGTACTGAACCACATCTTCGATCTGGTCACGTTCAAGCAGTTCATCACGACCGAAAGCCGGCATGTCGTTGAAGCGGGTATCTTCGTTGGCATCCCAACGTACACCGACATGCAGTGTTTCGTTGATCGCCTCAAGCGTACCGCCCCAAAGCCACGCATCGTCCTGAAGCGACGGGAAGCCCGGGTTACCCGAACCACCGGTGCCATGGCACGGTGCGCAGTTGTCGGCGAAGACCGCCTTGCCGCCAGCCATGGAGAAGTTCAGAAGTTCACTGTCATTGGTGATTTCCGAGACATCCAGGGCTGCCAGACGTTCCATGTAAGGTGCACGTTCGGCCGCAACATTGGCCATGGTTTCGTGCAGCTGGGTACGGTTGGTGGTCGCAAACATACCCTTGAGATAATCATTGGCAGTCGGCCAGGACGGGTAAACCACCCAGTAACCAACGGACCAGATGACGGTGATCCAGAAGACATAGACCCACCAGGAAGGCAGCGGAGTGTTGAGTTCCTTGATGCCATCCCATTCGTGACCGGTGGTATCTGTTCCGGATACCTGATCTTTCTCGACTTTAGTCGACATTGCTCTGTTCTCCCCTCAATCCTGATCCCGGAAGGGGATCTGCGCATGTGCTTCCATGTCCTGGTTGCGCTTTTTGCTAGGCCACATGACCCAGGCAATAATCGCGCCGAACAGCAGCATCAGCCACAAACCCCACAGAGGGCGGAAAAAGTCAGCGAGTTGCGTAAAGAATTCCATGACGATCCCCTAGCGTTAGCGCAGGTTCATCTGCGGGTTGTAGGTGGTGAAGTCGACCATCCGACCAAGGACCTGCAGGTATGCGACAAGCGCATCCATTTCAGTCAGCTCTGCCGGGTTGCCGTCAAAATCACCTGTTGCCGCATTCGGGTAGCGCGCGAGGAAATCATCGTCATAGGCCGCATCCTCGCTGGCCTGCAGGTAAAGGTCTGCCTTGGCCGCCTCGATCATCTCGTCTGTGTAGGGAACACCTACCAGTTTGAGGGTCTCGAGATGTGCCTGAGCGTCATCGAAATTCAGTTTGCGTTCCGCCAGGAACGGATAGCCCGGCATAATCGATTCCGGCACAACAGCGCGCGGGTCAATCATATGGGCAACGTGCCATGCGTTGGAGTATTTGCCACCAACACGGGCCAGATCCGGACCGGTACGTTTTGAACCCCACTGGAACGGATGGTCATACATCGATTCTGCTGCAAGGCTGTAATGGCCATAACGTTCGACTTCGTCACGGAACGGACGAATCTGCTGGGAATGGCAGTTATAGCAACCTTCGCGGATATAGATGTTACGACCGGCCTGTTCGAGCGGCGAATAAGGACGGACACCTTCTACTTTCTCAATGGTCTGTTCCATCGTGAACAACGGTACGATTTCAACGATACCGCCGATGATGATGGTCATGAAGATACCAAGGATCAGAAAGAAGACGTTCTTCTCTACGATATGGTGTTTTTTAAGAAGCATCTCTGTTTCCCCCCTTATTCGGCTGCAACGGTTGCAGGTGTGCCGATCGGTGCTTCGTTACGGAGGTCACCCTTGATGGTCTTATAGACGTTCCAGACCATCAGCAGCGAACCCAGCAAGAACAGCAGGCCACCAGTTGCACGAATGATGTAGTAGGGATGCATTGCCTCGACAGTTTCGATGAAGGAATACTGCAGGAAGCCAAGCTCGTCATAGGCGCGCCACATCAGGCCCTGCATGATCCCCGAAACCCACATCGAGGTGATGTAAAGAACGATCCCGATGGTGCCGAGCCAGAAGTGATGAGCAACGAGGCGCATCGAGTACAGGCGTTCACGGTTCCAAAGGACCGGGATCAGGAAGTAGATCGCACCGAACGATACGAAGGCAACCCAGCCAAGCGCACCGGAATGCACGTGACCAATGGTCCAGTCGGTGTAGTGCGACAGGCCGTTGACCGCCTTGATCGACATGACCGGGCCTTCGAAGGTCGACATGCCGTAGAAACCGACAGCAGCCACCATGAAGCGCAGAACCGGGTCAGTGCGCAGTTTGTCCCAAGCGCCCGAAAGCGTCATCAGACCGTTGATCATCCCGCCCCATGACGGCATCCACAGCATGATCGAGAAGGTCATGCCAAGGGTCTGTGCCCAGTCAGGAAGTGCGGTGTAGTGCAGGTGGTGCGGACCAGCCCAGATATACAGGAAGATCAGCGCCCAGAAGTGGATGATCGACAGGCGATAGGAATAAACCGGACGTTCGGCACGTTTCGGAATGAAGTAGTACATCATGCCGAGGAAGCCAGCCGTCAGGAAGAAGCCCACAGCGTTGTGGCCGTACCACCACTGGGTCAGCGCATCCTGCACGCCAGAGAACATCGAATAGGATTTCGCGCCCATGAACGAGACCGGAATGGCCAGGTTGTTGCCCAGATGGAGCATCGCAATGGTTACGATAAAGGCCAGATAGAACCAGTTCGCAACGTAGATGTGCGGCTCTTTACGTTTGAGCAGGGTACCGACGAACATCGCCAGATAACCAACCCAGACAATGGTCAGCCAGATATCGACGAACCATTCCGGTTCGGCATATTCGCGACCCTGCGTGGTGCCGGTGACATAGCCGATCGCGGCCATGACGATGAACAGCTGGTAACCCCAGAACACGAACGCCGGAAGTGCCCGACCGCCATAAAGCGGTGCACGGCAGGTGCGCTGTACCACATAGAATGACGTTGCCAGCAGCGCGTTACCGCCGAAGGCAAAGATCACAGCCGAGGTGTGTAGCGGACGCAGACGTCCGAAGTTCAGAAACTCGGTATCAAAATTGAGAACCGGAAAGGCGAGCTGCCATGCAATGACATCACCCACCAAAAATCCGACTACTCCCCAAAATACGGTCGCAAGTGCGGCCCAGCGCACAACGTCCATATTATAATCGACAGCAACTGAAGGCGATGCTGCCTGTGCCATGCTCCCCTGGCTCATACTTGACTCCCGTTCAAGGTGGTCGGGTGAACTGCCCAAAACCCTCTTGGGCAGTTTCAATAGTCCTGATGAACCGACGACCTTTCTTGATCTTCGGTTCACCTGCACAAAAAGCCCCACCCAAAATGCGCCTTGGCTCAATGTCGCGGCGCGTTATTCCGGGCGAGGTTTCCTAATTCGTTCGATGAGTATGCGGACTGTTCGTCCGAAAGCCATTGACCTACGTCAATATTGGCTTGCTAACCCGTCAGAAATTCAATCGGAGGAAACGTGTTGGCCCTTCGGATGGGTACTTCTGTACTGGCTGTGTTTATGCGCGCCAAACCCTTAAAAGGTGTTGATGCACATCAAGGTGAGCGCGAATTATTTCCGGCATGATCTGATAAATTCTAGAGGGCAGGATCATGTCAGAAGCCTATAAGTCACTTCCACTTACAGCACAGACCGCGGATATGACCTATCCGTTGGTTCAGATGTTGAAAGTCGACATGTCATTTGATCGTTGGCGTGCATTCGTCGATCAGTATTGCATGCCGGTGGCAAAGGACTCTGTCGGGGCCAAAGCCGACGCCGATGACATCCTCTGGCAGCGCCAGCGGGGCATCATCGTGATTGCCAACGAGCGCGGCTATATCCACGGCCTGTTTTCCTATTATGTTCGCGATGACATGACCGATGGCCTTGTTTTGCATGTCGACAACGTCATGGCGGTTGAAATCGTGTCGGGCGACTATGTGCTGGATGCGATGCGTGATGCCATGTCCCGCCTTGCGCGTGTGCATGAATGCAGCAATGTCTATGTCTCGCTTGGTGAACCGGACGACCGCCTTAGGACCTATTTCGCGCGTTCGGGCTATGCGCCAAGCAAGGTGCGTTATTGCGCCCCGGCAGCCCCGCGCATGTCGGCCTAAGTTACCTTCGAGTTCCTTTCCGTTCTGATCTATCATCGTTGCATGAATCCCCTATCCATCGGGGATTCCACCTGTGGACGCGTTGCGCATTCAGGATTATAAGGCGGGTATGAACGGTATTCCTTTTGTCAAAATGCATGGTCTGGGAAATGATTTCGTTGTCTTTGACGGACGACGCGATCCCGCTGTGCTTGAACTTGATAACGCGACCGCGGCCCGCATTGCCGACCGCAAGACCGGTGTTGGCTGTGATCAGCTGATCGTCATCGAGCCGGCACGCGATGATCTGGCCGATGCCTTTATGCGCATCCGCAACAATGATGGCGGCGAGGTCGAGGCATGTGGCAATGCCACGCGCTGTGTCGCCAATGTGATTATGGGCGAACTGGGCCGCAAGGAAGTCATCATCGAAACCGTTGTTGGATTGCTTGATGCCAATGGTCTGGCCGATGGTCGGGTGACGGTTGATATGGGCCAGGTCAAGCTGGACTGGCGTGATATTCCGCTGTCCGAAGCGGTCGATACCAATCACATTCCGCTTTCGCTGGGTCCGCTTTCGGATGCGGTCGGGGTCAATGTTGGCAACCCGCACGGGGTGTTCTTTGTTGATGATGCCGAGGCGATTGATATCGAAAAGCTGGGGCCGGTGCTTGAACATCATGAAATGTTCCCGGAACGCGCCAATATCGAGGTTTGCAGCATCATTGACGAAAACACACTGCGCATGCGGGTTTGGGAACGTGGCGTCGGGGTAACCCGTGCGTGCGGCACCGGTGCCTGTGCGGCGGGTGTTGCGGCCGCGCGCCGTGGCCTGACCGGACGCAAGGTTGAAGTGATCCTTGATGGTGGTCCGCTGACCATTGAATGGCTGCCCGATGATCACGTCCTGATGACCGGTCCGGTGGCGACCAGTTTCTCGGGCTTTTTGCACGCGTCCCTGTTGGGGCATCACTGATCTGATTTCGAAAACCGTGCGCCGTTTGATGGCGTTTGCGGTTTTCCGGCCCGTATTTTTGCGGAGTCCATCCATCCTTGCGTCCCCGGCGCTGATCGGGCAAAACAGGGCGCATCAGGATTTGGTTCAATCCATGTCGGGACACCCAATCCCGTCTTTTGTGAAACTCAAAAGCAGGTTCAGATAATGGCTGACTTCAATACGCTTGACGGTGTCAATGTCGCTGGCAAGCGCGTTTTGCTGCGCGCTGATCTTAACGTTCCGATGAAGGATGGTGTTGTGGGTGATACGACTCGTATCGACCGCACCGTACCGGGCCTGATCGAACTGGCAGATGCCGGGGCGAAACTGGTGGTGATCACCCATTTCGGCCGCCCGAAAGGTGCCCGCGTTCCGGAAATGAGCCTGAAACCGGTTGCCGAAGCGCTTGCCAAGCAGCTGGGCCGTCCGGTGAAGTTTGCTGATGATTGCATTGGTGATGCGGCGGCAAGCGTTGTGAACAGCCTTGCAGATGGCGAAATCGCCCTTCTGGAAAACCTGCGCTATCACGCCGAAGAAGAAAAGAACGACCCGGCCTTCGTGGCCGAGCTCGCGAAACTTGGTGACGTTTATGTCAATGACGCGTTCTCTTGTGCGCACCGCGCGCATGCCTCGACCGAGGGTCTGGCACGTGCGCTTCCGGCCTATGCCGGCCGTCTGATGCAGGCAGAGCTCGAAGCGCTTGGCAATGCGCTTGAAGCGCCGAAACATCCGGTGATGGCGATTGTCGGCGGGGCCAAGATTTCCACCAAGCTTGATCTGCTGGGCAATCTGGTTGCCAAGGTTGATCAGCTGGTGATTGGCGGTGGCATGGCCAATACCTTCTTGGCGGCCAAGGGTGTGAATGTTGGCAAGTCGCTGTGTGAGCATGACCTGCTTGAAACCGCGCGCGAGATTTTCAAAAAGGCCGAAGCTGCCAATTGCGAAATTGTTCTGCCGGTTGATGGTCTGGTTGCCAAGGAATTCGCCGCCAACGCACCGCATGATGTTGCCGACATCAATGACGTTGCCGCAGACGGCATGATCCTGGATGCGGGGCCCAAAACCATTGTCGATCTGAACAAGCGTCTCGAGTCTTGTGAAACGCTGGTCTGGAACGGTCCGCTTGGTGCGTTTGAAATCACGCCATTTGATACCGCAACCGTTTCGGTCGCCCAGCATGCCGCAGAACTGACCAAGGCAGGCAAGCTTCTGTCGGTTGCCGGTGGCGGTGATACGGTCGCAGCCCTGCGCCATGCCGATTCTGATCAGGCATTTTCCTATGTCTCGACGGCTGGTGGGGCCTTCCTTGAATGGCTTGAAGGCAAAACCCTTCCGGGTGTGGCAGCACTTCGCGCGAGCTAAGCCTGTCGCATTTGATGCAAAACGACAAACCCCGCCAAACTGGCGGGGTTTTCTTTTGGTGGGTTCGGGAAGGCCCCGGACCCTAATCCTTTTTGACGTCGGGCAGGCTGTTTTGCGCGGTGCTTTGCATAATGGCATCGCGGTCCTTGAGGAACGCGGCATAGCCGTTTTCAGTCATCGCACCGGCCAGTTCGATATAGACGGTGAAGAGGCGCGATAGCGTATCGGCCTCGTCTGTATCAAGAACCGACAGCAATTCACTGGATCGGGCCTGACCGGTTTCAAAATGCTCCCAAGCGTGTTCGAGCAGGATTTTGCCAAGGTAGTCCAGATCATCATATTTGCCCTGACCGATCGCATTGCGGATTTCGCCAAGGGTGATGTCGGCGGCAATCAGCATTTCGGACGGGATGGTGACGAGGCGGTCCGGGCCTTTGATGTCTTCGGGCAGGTCGCGCAGGATATGAATGATATAGCAAAAGATCGCCATATCGCGCGCGTGATAAAGTGGCGGATTGGTCAGCGGCGAGGTATAGCCTATTTCCGGATCATGCCGTGCTGACAGCAGATAAACAAAGATCGATGCCGGTGCAGCCGTCGCCCCTTCGCAATAGGCGATGAAATCGTCCCATTCATCCATCGGTTCTTCGGCGATATCGCGATGAAGCGCATCGGCCAGTTCGATCCACGGATCAGCGGGAAGGTCACTGCGGCCAAGGGTAAGGCGGAGCGCGTCATAAACCGCACCGGTCAACGGGCCGCCTTCGGGCATCGGATTGTCCATATCGGCCTTGGCCGCCATGACCTGAGCTTGCCATTGATGAACGGTTTCAAGAACGGTTTCGCGTTCGGCGTCACGCTGGGCATCAGGCAGTTCAAGGAACCCGTCATCGACGATATCGTCAATCACGCGCATTGAGGCATAGGCAGCCAGAAAGAATCGTTGGCGTTCCGGGCTAAGACGCATGGCCGCGCGATAGAGATTGGCGTTTTTCGCCGCGGCCAGATCGTTACAGGCATCAAATGGTGCGCCAAGCACAGCATGTTCTGGTGGAAGCGAATGGCTCATGCGCGTCTGAATGTCCCCTTGGGTTTCCTTGGATCAGGTTAATCGGTCCTGACCTCAGAAGCCAGTCATACAGAACTGCCCGGCCCGCGCAAGATCAGAATTCGATCCGATACCGTGCGGTCAGGCCCAGCATGGCATCAATGCCATCAAGCAGACCGTCTTCTGAATTACGGGGTGTCAGATCGCGCGAAACCGACCCATGCAGGCCGATCCAGATATCTTCAAGCGGCATATAGGATAGCGACCCTGCAAGCCCGGCATCATGCGCATCACCCGTCCCGGAACCACCGAAGCCCGGGCGAATGCGGCGTTGGGCGCCAAACCGGTCGGTCTGGTAAATGCCGACATTGCCCGGCGTTGCGGCATCCAGATCCAGAAACGGACCGACCGTAAACCCAAGGTCAGGGGATGGCGAATAGCCAAGCCCGATCTGCGCATTCATGCCGCGATCCGTGCGCGGAACGCCGCCAAATTCAAGCCAGTATTGCGATGTGTTTTCGGGATCGGTTGGTGTGGGAGCAAGTGCAATGCCATAGCGTGACGAAGGGGTGAAGCTCTGATCAAAGCCGTGCGGCACCGTTGATGAAATACCACCGGGGCCAAAGGCCGAGCCGCCGGGAACCAGTTGTATCCCGGGTTTTGACGTCGGCGCATTTTCAATGGTTTGAGCCAATAGACTGGGGTTCTGAGCCAGACCTGCGAAAAGCAAGGTCGTCAGAAACGTCACGGTCCGGTGTCTTTTTAGCCAATCTAACCAATGCAGCTTTGTCATGTCGCCTGTTCCCACAGGTGATTGAACAACCACAAAATTCGAGGCAACAGCCAGACTGCGTCCCGTCCCGGACGCTTGAATGGTTTGATTTTGTCGGTCCCAACCAACAACCGTTAAACCCGTGCCGCGTTCTTGGCGCGCGGCAAATATCGCTGGGTTTATGACGGACGGGGATTTCAGGCGTGACTTGATCCTGCCTTTTTTCGGCCTTTGGCCGGTCAGGATATGCTCTTGCTCAGAAAGTCCCGAATTGCGTCGATTTGCGCTTTATCATTTAAGTGGGGAGCGTGCCCGCAGTTCGCCACTGCAAAAACCGGCATTTCCGGTTTTTTCTGTTTCATCTTCTCGACAATCGCCTTGGGAATAAGGTCGGATTGCTCGCCGCTGATCAGCATGACCGGGCAGGGCAGGGCTTCAAATTCGGCCCATGCATCAAACTTATCAATATGTTCGGCAAAGACCCGCATGACTTCCGGGTCGTAATGCATCATGAAATTGCCATTCGGCAGACGGCGGACCGATCGCGAGGCCAAAAACGCCCAGGTGGCGTCATCAGCCACCCCGAAGGATGCATAAACAAGCCGGACGAGCTGTTCGACTTCGTCAATTGTTTGAAATTCAGGTGCCGCCCCGACATAGGATTTGATGCGTGCGACCGCATCGGGATCAAGTTCCGGGCCGATATCATTTAGCACCAGCCTTTCGATGCGTCCGGCGACCTCGGTTGTCGCATAAAGGCCAATAAGCCCGCCCATCGATGTGCCGATCCAGTCGCAGGTGTCGATGTTGAAATGATCAAGCAGTTCAAACATCTGCGCGACATAGAAGGGCACGGTATATTCCGCATCCGGATCACTGGCCCAACCGGAAAAACCACGCCCGATCATGGATGGGCACAGCACATAATATTTGTCGGTGAAATGCGGCGCGACATGATCAAAGTCATCGGCCAGACGAGCAAGCCCGTGCATCATCAGAAGCGGTCGATTGGCCGGATCACCCCACGCCCTGACATGCACTTCATAGCCACAGCATTTGACGAAATGTTCGCGAAAATCGGCCATGGTGTGCTCCTTGTCAGGGATGTCTGGTTCTGGTCGTTACGTGGATTTTTTGCGTGCGATCATGAACAGGCGATTGAACGGAAACAGGGTACGTCCGTCATCGCGGGACGGATAGACCTGATTAAGGCGTTCCTTGTATTTCGCGGTGAATTTTTCGCGTGCCTCGTCATCGGGCAGGGCATCCATGACCGGACGCAGGATGGTCGAACTCGTCCAGTTATAGACGGCATCCGGACCGGTCAGGACATGGCAATATTGCGTCTGCCAAAGATCGACCTCGTCACAGACCGGGGCCAGAACATCGAAATAATCACCCGGGCGCATGATGCGGGCCGCATGCATGGCTGTGGCCACTTCCTTGCGCCAGTCCATGCCGGCTTCGCCGATCAGCTGATGACTGGGGGCGAGGAAGTTGTTGGGCACCTGAATGGCGATCATGCCGCCAGGGCGGACATGTTCAAGAAGGCGCGGGAAAAGCTTCGAATGATCGGGCACCCAATGAAGCGCCGCATTGGAAAACAGCAAATCCACCGGTTCATCGGGCTGCCAGTGGGCGATATCGGCCTTTTGCCAGGTGATGTTTTCAGAACGCTTGCGCGCGGTTTCGAGCATCTCGTCAGATGAATCAACACCCGTGATGCGCGGTCCTTCGCCATCACTTGCGCCATATGCGTCGACAAGCAGGGCGGTAACCGATCCCGGACCACAGCCAAGATCGACAATATGACGGGGCGAGAACCCGCTTGCCGGTTTGGGCAAACGTGAAATCAGATCAATGGCCGGTCGCAGGCGCTCATTGCCGAACAAACCGTAACGGGCAGGGTCCCAATGTGTATTGCTCATGGGGAAGTCTTATCGCGTTTCGGGAGTCGTTTGAAGCATTGAGAAGAGGCAGGCACAAAAACATGCGCCCCAGACCAGAGGTTGGGGCGCAGCAAATAGACGTTACTTCAGAAACAGCGATCAGTGATCGGCTGCTTCGAGCTGGTCATAGTGGCCCTTGATCAGATGGAACATGAACAGCACGGCACCAATGAACACGGTCAAGCCGACGAAATAGGAATAACCGTCGTGCGAACCTGACGCGTAAAACAGGCCGAAAAGACCGACCACAATGGTCAGAACACCAAAGATCAACCGATCCATACCCATGCTGGAACTCCTCTAAGCCGAATGTCTGTTTATTAAATCTAGCGAAAACTCAGCAGCGATCAAGCCGCAAACGTCGTCTTATGCCCGACCCATTTCACGAATTCTTTGCGGTACATCATGAAATTCGGCTGCGATTTGCAAATAAACCGGTCTTTTGAACGGCACGATCAGATCGGGCAAGGTGGCAAAGTCGTTCCAGCGCCAGCTGTCAAATTCCGGGTTTGGCACATCGATGTTGATGTGTTTGTCCTTGCCGGTAAAGCGCATGGCGATCCATTTCTGCTTCTGGCCACGATACTTACCCTTGAAAGCCTTCCCAACCAGATGTTCAGGCAAATCGTAGGTCAGCCAGTTTGGCGTTTCGGCAACGATTTCAGCCTTGTCTGTGCCGATTTCTTCCTTGAGTTCACGAAGGGCGGCCTCAATCGGGGTTTCACCATCATCAATCCCGCCCTGCGGTAATTGCCAGGCACCTTCAAACCCGAACCGGTTGCCCATCCAGACCAATCCATCGGCATTAAAAAGCGCAATGCCGACGCACGGACGATACGGAAGGTCGTCAGCCGTGACTTTATCCGGCGTGCCGTTTTCCGTCTGTTTGGGTTTATCGGACTTCTTTGCCTTTGCCATGATTGCTCCTGACTGACAGGTCGGCTGGGCCGGGTGCCTGTCCTTAGTTCTCGATTGTGTTGGCGGGTTCGGCTTCTTCTTCCTGGGCGGCTTGCTCAGCCATGGCTTCGCGTTCGCGTTGCTCGGCCTCCTGACGGGCGGCTTCGGCCTCGTCAGCCGATTGTGCCGCAACCTGCTGACTTGCGATCGCACTGACCGGGACCAGAACAACACCCTGACGGCGCAGGCGGAAGGCCCAGTTGCGCAGGCGCTGGATCGTGACCGGATAGGATTGTGCAATCCCGACCGCGACCCCGTTGCGTTTGGCGATCTCGACCAGTTCGCTCAGGCGGCTGTCTATCTGTCGACGGCTTGGAACATCATCAATGATGACATTGCCGATTGCATTTGGTGTACCGGCATTTGCCGCCAACTGTGCGCCGTAGCTGGCAACCCCGCTGCCCGATCCTTCGACATACATAAGCCCCGTGCGCGAGATGAATTCGATCACCGGGCGAATGGCGCTATCAAGACTGCCAAATTTCGATCCCTGACGGCTGACCATACCGGCATAACCGGGGAAGCGCGCCATCAGCCATTCCAGACGGACAAGGTTTTCCCCCTCCGACAGCGACGTCAGAAGGGCGCGCGGGCCCGGATCGGAAAGCGGGAAGTCGGCCGGCTCCATCGGCAGTTCAAGGAACACTTCATGGCCCATCGCGCGTGCATCGCGGGCAACGGTTTGCAGATCGCGGGCATAGGGCGAAATCGCCAGTGAGATGTTCAGCGGCAGATCATTGATGGCGGTTTCGGTGCGCTGATCATTCAGCCCCACACCGGTCAGCATCACCGCAACAACCGGGGTGTCCTGGGGCAGTTCAAACGGGCGCTTATAGGCATCAAATGGTGTTGTGCCATCATCGCCAATACGCGGAACGCGGCCAAAGCTGCCTTCTTCGTCAAGGCCGGGCAACGGGGCCGGACGCAGGGGATCGGGCTCGATCGGCTCGTCGAGCGACCCTTCTTCCTCGATCAGGGCTGCGAGTTCTTCGGGCGTAGGTGCGCTATCGCCGGTGCCGTCGGTCGCTCCCGGCGTGCCAATCAGATCGGACACGCCATCAAGGTTGCCTGCGATATCTTCGGCAGATTGACCTTCGCCATTTGCGCCGTTGGCTGCTTCCTGGGCTGCGCGATCGCGATCCTGCACGTCCTGAACGCCGCGCGCGATTTCTTCTTGCAGTTCGCGCTCGGTACCCGGAACCGTCATTGTGGTTTCAGGACTACCTTCATGGAACAGGCGCCAGCCGGTTTCAGGATCAAGTACGGGGATCATGGCAACGGCCGTCGCCCCGAAGGGCGAGAGGAACAGGGTGATGATCAGCAGTTTTGAAAGCCAGCTTCGGCGTGATTTCGGCCGCTTGGGCAGTTTCTTGAACTGGACTTCGATCGGCAGTTCGTTAAAGGGCAGGTCATCGAGATTGACGTCTTCGCCGTCTTCGGCGTCAGTCATCCCCTCGCCAAGGTCGTCGGCCAGATCATCGGCCATGTCCCCGTCGATGTCGCCGTCCTTCTTCTTTCGGAACGGCAAGGAATTTAGGATTTTCCTGAACACGAACAGCTAGTCTTTCACGATGCCAGGCCCAACCTTACCCGTTCGGACGCGGGCCAAACAGGGAAATACCCCGGATCATGTCAAGCGCACGCGACAGCTGATAATCATCAATTGCCAGCTGCTCGGCCTCGTCACGGCGGGAATTTGCGTCCTGTTCCGCATCGGTGATGCCTTCGTCCTCGTTACGAAGCGCGCCGTTAAGGGATGCTTCCGAACGACGGGTATCTGCCTCGATGCTCTCGACACGTGCCTGCGGAACGATGATGTCCGGCACAATGCCCACTTCCTGAATGGATTTGCCTGACGGCGTGTAATAGCGCGCCGTGGTCAGGCGAAGGGCGACGTTGCCCGGCATCGGCAGGATGGTCTGAACCGATCCCTTGCCAAAGCTGCGCGTGCCCATGATGACCGCACGGCGGTGATCCTGAAGGGCGCCAGCGACAATTTCCGATGCCGAGGCAGAGCCATCATTGATCAGCACAACCACCGGCAGGCCTTCGGCCAGATCACCGGTGCGTGCGTTATAGCGTTCGGTATTCTGGGTGTCGCGCGGGCGGGTCGAGACGATCTCGCCCTTATCAAGGAAGGCGTCGGAAACCGAGATCGCCTGATCTAGAAGGCCACCCGGGTTGTTACGCAGGTCAATCACCAGACCCTTGATTTCCGGGCCGATATCTTCGCGCATGTCGGCAATGGCGCGCTGCAGGCCGCTAAAGGTCTGTTCGTTGAATTTGGTGATGCGGATATAGCCGATATCGTCTTTCGGTTCGGCGCGTACCGACTGTATCTTGATCACAGCACGGGTCAGGGTGACGTCAAACGGCGTCTGTTCGCCCTTGCGGATGATGGTCAGGACAATGTCGGTATTGACCTTGCCACGCATCATCTCAACCGCATCATTAAGCGTCATGCCACGAATGGCGGTGCCGTCAATATGGGTAATGAAGTCGCCCGGCTGCAGGCCGGCCTTTTCGGCCGGGGTGTCATAGATCGGCGCGATGACTTTGACAAAGCCGTCTTCCATTGTGACTTCGATGCCAAGACCGCCAAATTCACCGCGGGTATCGACCTGCATTTCCTCGAAATTATCCATGTTCAGATAGGAGGAATGCGGATCAAGCGATGTCAGCATGCCGTTGATGGCCGCTTCGATCAGTTGTTTGTCATCGACTTCTTCGACATATTTTCCTTTGACCTGTTCGAACACGTCGCCGAACAGATTAAGCAGGCGATAGGTCTCCGCCGAGGAGGTTGAAGATTGCGCCAAAACTGGCGACGCAAGGCCGAAAGTCATGCCGGTCGCGAGTGCGAGTACTGCCAATCGAGAGGTTTTCATCCACTTACCTTGCCGTTTTTCGAGGCCAGCCATGGAAGCGGATTGATTGCTTCCCCGTCCTGGCGCATCTCCAGATATAGTTTTGGCGAAGTTTCACCCATAATACCAACAGGTTCGCCCGCCAACAGATATTGTCCTACCACACTGTCCAGCCGATCAAAACCGGCGATAAGGCTATGGTATCCTTCGCCGTGTTCGATAATCAAGAGTCGGCCGTATCCGCGGAAGGGCCCGGCAAAGACAACTTTGCCGTCAAAAGGTGAGACAACCTGCGCATTTGCGCGCGTGCTGATCTCAATTCCCTTGGATCGGTTTACGGTCAAACCATCCGGACCGCGTGATTTCTCACCAAAAAGTGTAACCACTTTACCGCTGGCAGGCATCCTGAGGTTGCCTTGCGCGAGCGTAATTGAACTGCCAACGGCGAATTCTTCTTCGCTGGTGTCGGCATCGCCACTGCTGCTGTTGCCCGTATCGGTCTTGCTTTCGGGCGGCGGTGGCGGTGTATTTCTGGCAATTGTTGTTGCGCCAAGCGTATCTGCATCGGGTTCGGTGCGCGCAGCCACGCGGACTTCCGGACGCATCCTTGGATTTGGCAGGCCTTCGGCGCGGTTTTGCAGATTGCGCAACAGCTCGCCCAGCGATTTGGCCTCGTCGGCGAGTGCGCTGACAGCCTTGGCGGCTTCTTCTGCTTCGGCCTCTGTCTGGGCGCGCAGGCGGCGCTTTTCATTAAGCAAGGAGGCAAGGGACGCGCGTTCCTGCTGTAGTTCCTCGGTGGCCGATGCCAAGTCGCTTCTGCGTTCGCGGATATCTTCACGCAGGGTGGCAATTTCGCCCAGTTCCTTGCGCAGATCACGCGCATGTTGTTCTACCCCGGGCAAGGCGGCCTTCAGCAAGACCGCAGAACGCAGGGTATCCTGCGGCGAGGTCGGCAGGGCAATCACAGCTTCGGGCGGGGTGGTGGAAAGTCGCTGCAGGGCCATCAGGATGCGGGCATATTGCCCAGCCTTGTCTTCTAGGCTGGTGGCAGCAATCTTTTCACGGGATTCAAGCGTTTCAAGCTGATCTTCCAGATCGGTCAGCGTGGTTTCAAGGCGCTGGGTCCGTCTGGCGACCGAAATTGCTTCGGACTGAAGGGCCTGTTCTTCGGTCCAGAGTTCGCGCGATTTACGCGACAGGAATTCTTCCTGTTTTTGCTGTTCGGAAAGCTGGCTTTCGAGTTGATCAAGCTTCTGATCAACCTTTTGCAGCGATTGGGCAAAAGAAGGCGCTGCCCCGTTCGCAAGCAGCACCGCAAAAGCGGTCATGGCAAACGGGGCGATCTTCGCAGCTGATTTAGCTCGCAAGAAGCGCGTCATTCTGTTTCAGGCCCTTAAGCAAGGGTTTTCCGGTCATCTCGGCCGGTTGCGGCACGCCCAGCAATTGCAGCAGGGTCGGTGCGACATCGGCCAGACGGCCATCTTCCAATGTTACCCCTTCCGGACCGTTAACAAGGATGGTCGGAACGAGATTAAGCGTGTGTGCCGTGTGCGGTTCGCCGGTTTCGGGATCGACCATCACTTCGCAGTTGCCGTGATCGGCAGTGACAAAGGCAACGCCACCGACCGATTTGATGGCGTCAATCACCTTGCCAAGGCAGGTGTCGACCGCCTCGGCCGCCTTCATGGCTGCTTCAAGGATGCCGCTATGGCCGACCATGTCCGGGTTGGCAAAGTTGAGGATAATGGTGTCGTATTTTTCCGACTTGATGGCCGCCACCAGCTTTTCGGTCACTTCCGGTGCGGACATTTCCGGCTGCAGGTCATAGGTCGCGACCTTTGGCGATGCGACCAGAATGCGGTCTTCGCCTTCAAATACCTGTTCTTCGCCGCCGTTAAAGAAGAACGACACATGCGGGTATTTTTCGGTTTCGGCGATGCGCAGCTGCTTCATGCCGGCCTTGGAAACCACTTCGCCAAAGATATTTGGCAGGGTCTGCGGCGGATAGATCGCATCCATGTATTTGGCATGTTCGGACGAATATTCGACCATACCGGCCTGAACCGCGAACTTCACCGGGGTGCCACGATCAAAGCCGTCAAATTCGGGCGCACACAGGGCTGCGAGAATTTCACGCGCACGGTCGGCGCGGAAATTGGTCATCAGAAGGCCGTCGCCATCCTTCATGCCGGCATAATCGCCAATCACGGTCGGCAGAACGAATTCGTCGGTGGTGTCCGATGCATAGGCATTGGCAATCGCGGCTTCGGCACTTTCTGCTGTGCGGCCATCGGCATAGTTGGTGCCCTGAACCATGGCGAAATAGGCTTGGCTCACACGTTCCCAACGGTTGTCACGATCCATCGCGTAATAGCGACCGGTGATGGTTGCGATTTCAACATTGGCATCACCAAGAAGGGCGCGGAATTTCTCAAGGAATTTGGCTGCACTTTTCGGCGGCGTATCGCGACCATCAAGATAGGCGTGGATTTTCACCGGGACCCCAGCACCCGCAACGATTTTGGCAAGGGCGGCCATATGGGCCTGATGGGAATGCACCCCGCCTTCGGACAGAAGACCGGCAATGTGGCAAACGCCCTTGGAATCGGAAAGTTTTGCGATGATTTTTTTGACGGTGTCGGTTTCGCCGATGGTGCCGGTTTTGACGGCTTCGTCAATTTTCGGCAGTTCCTGCATGACCACGCGACCAGCACCCAGGTTCATGTGACCGACTTCCGAGTTGCCCATCTGACCTTCGGGCAGGCCAACGTCCAGACCGCAGGCCTTGAGGAAGCCGGTCGGATTATTGGCGTAAAGGTCATCCCAGACAGGCGTGTTGGCAAGCGCAACAGCGTTGTTCTTGCTTTCTTCGCGATAACCCCAGCCGTCCAGAATGCACAGCACCACAGGGCGCGGGCGCTTTACGGAATTCGATACAGTCACGTTCATAAACCCCACAGATAAAGGAAAAGGCTGAATGTCCCGTAAATATGGTGACTTAGGGGATATTTCGCCATCAATCCTGCCATGCGAACAGGGTGGGCGAACCTTCGCGCATGACAGGTACATGAATTACACGGGCAATCTAGCACGATTACCGGTGCTTAACAGCATTCGGCACAGAAAATTTTGCAGATGCAAACCAGTTCTTTTGACAGTGTCTAAAGACACAGATAGTGTTCAATCTGACGGTGAACCTCAGAGGTGGCAGAAATGCCATTTCGCACCGTGACGGGAGAGTTCGGATATCACGCGACTTGCATGATGCCCGGCGCCGAAGGAGCAATGCCTCATAAACACTCTCAGGCAGATGGACCGTCACGGATAGAGGCTCTGGAGAGAGAAACCAATAAGCGTCAGGGAGAAGGCGCATAAAGGTTTCCACCGAAGGATGAACGCCATTTGGCCGATCTTGATCGGGCACTGGCGGATAATCTCAGGTCAAGGGACAGAGGGGGCAAAAACACCGGTTCGTAAACAGCGCGAAAACAAGCGCTTTATTGAG
>NZ_PAQR01000004.1 GCF_002709775.1 Thalassospira sp. | reverse complement strand
GCGCGACGTTTCTTCCTGTTTGGTGCATCAATTGCGGCGACAGCCTATGCGGCGTGGTTGATGACCGATGTTCTGGGTGCGGATCAGCTGACCATCATGGAAATGGTGGTGGTGGCGTTCTTTGCCATCAACTTCGCCTGGATTTCGCTGTCCTTCTTTACCGGGATTGTCGGACTGGTTTTGCGTGGACTTAAACTTGATGCGATCACGCTCAAACGGCTTAAACCCATTGTGCGCAAGGGTCGTTTGCGATCGAAGAACGTTGTGGTGATCCCGGTTTATAACGAAGATCCCAACCGCGTCTTTGCCGGATTGCGTGCAAGCTATGAAAGTCTGGTCGCAACCGGCGAGCTTGATGCATTTCATTTCTTTGTCCTGTCAGACACGCGCGATCCAGACATCTGGATTGCCGAGGAAATGGCATGGGCCAAGGCGTGTTCGGATCTGAATGCACGGGGCAAGATTTTCTTCCGCCGCCGGGCTGAGAACACCGAACGCAAGTCCGGCAACCTCAAGGAATTCTGCGAGACCTATGCGGCAAATTACGATCACATGATCGTCTTTGACGCCGACAGCGTCATGTCGGGCGAGGCCATGGTCAATATGGCCTATCTGATGGAAAACAACCCGGATGCCGGCATCATTCAAAGCCCGCCGCAGCCGACCGGGCGTCAGACCCTGTTTGCCCGCATCCTGCAGTTCATTTCGCGCGTGCATGGCCCGACCATGTCGGCAGGCCTGTCATTCTGGTGCATGGGCAGCTCGAACTATTGGGGCCACAACGCGATCATTCGCACCAAGGCGTTTATCGAATGCTGCGGCCTGCCGGTCTTGTCGGGCAAGCCGCCGATGGGTGGCCATATCCTGAGCCACGATTTCGTTGAGGCTGCCTTTATGCGCAAGGCTGGTTGGCGGTGCTGGCTGATCCCGCAGCTTGAAGGCAGCTGGGAAGAATTGCCGCCCAACCTGATTGATTTTGCCATCCGGGACCGTCGCTGGTGTCAGGGCAATATGCAGCATGCGCGCTTGATGGTGGCACCCGGTTTCAAACCGCTTAGCCGTCTGCATTTCTTTATGGGGGTGATGAGCTTTGTGTCATCGCCGCTGTGGCTTTTGCTGTTGCTGAGCTCGACAATTGCGACGCTTCAGAACACCCAGCTGACCTATAGCTTCTTCCCCGGTCAGTTCACCATGTTCCCGCAATGGCCGGTGGACCGGTCGTTTGAAATGCTGGTGTTGCTGGTCTTTACCATCGGCATGCTGGTTCTGCCCAAGATCATCTCGATCCTGATGGTGTGTCTGGGCCGCGATCGCAAGCAGTATGGTGGTGTGATGGTGCTGGCAAGTGGTCTGCTTGAAACCCTGTATTCCGCCTTGCAGGCCCCTATCATGATGATGCTGCATTCACAGTTCGTGTTTTCGGTCCTGACCGGTAATCAGGTTGGCTGGGATGCTCAGGAACGCGATGATGCCGGGGTGCCGTTCAAGGCAGCGCTTAAAACCCACCGCACCATTATCGTGCTTGGTCTGGTCTGGGGTGCGATTGCCGTCTTTGTTGATACGGCTTTCTTCTGGTGGCTGTCGCCAATTCTGGCTGGTCTGGTTCTGTCGCCCTGGCTGACTCACTATTCCAGCAGCCTTGCCATCGGGCAGGCCGCACGCCGGATGAAGCTTTTTGTCACGCCCGAAGAATATGACAGCCCGGACGAGCTGCGCGCATTGGAACGCATCAACGCCGAAAGCGGTGATGAAGACGTCAAAGACGGGTTGCTGCGCCTGATCGAAGATCCGTATGCCAATGCGCTGCATTCGGCCTTGTTGCCGGTGCGCAAACCTGATGCCCGGACTGCGATCGAGATCGGGATCATCTATGAAAAGCTTGCGAGGCTTGGTGTCGAAAGCCTGACGCGGGATGAAAAGCTTCTGATCCTGTCATGGCCGGTCAAACCGCTTGATCAGATCATGGCAGGACGTGATCACGTGGCGGTTGATGGGCCGAAAACGGCCAGCTAGTGATTTGTTCTAAAAAGATTTTGTGCGCCACAAAAACGCCCAGATTCGAGCAAATTATCCCGCGTTTTTTCAGCGATGCTCATCCTTAACAACACGTTAAATATTGCTGATTGTTCACCGCCCGGAGGGCCTTACGAATGACTGACATGACCGTTGCAAAACAGGGTTTCACCTATGCCGCATTTGAATCGGCGGCGATGACGCGCCTGATCGAAGATACGGCACGTGCGTGGCTGCGGTCGTTTGGTGTAACTGCCCCGCAGGCCAGTCAGCGCATGATCAATGCCCTTCGTGAAGCACTGGCAGAAGACAGCATTGCGGCCAATGACCGGGCCAGCATGCAGGACATTCTTGATCAGGCCGCCCATGATGCAATTGCCAGCTGGTTGACCCAGGTGACAGGCGAGCATGACTGCCATGGCTCAAGCCGTTTTTCGATGCTGCGTTGTGCGTTTCTTTCGGCCAACTGTGATGGCATCTGGTCGGAAGATTTCCTCGATACCAAACGCGATCACCGCGACCTTGGTATGGCGCTTTCGGTCCAGATGATGCTTCCGACACCAAGCCTTGTAGCTTGTGAAATGCCGCGCCAGACATTGGAACGCCGCGCCTCCTGAACCGCCCTGACCCCTTAAATACCTATTCCTTCGCTTCACGCTTTTTCATCATACCCCTCAACGTTTCCCTCAACGTTTGGCGTTTTATAGCGAAGGCGGCACCGCCATTATCCCCGTGGCGGTGCCTTTATGTGCGCAACTTGTATACTGTTTGCGCAAAAAAGAACCCGCCACAAAGGGCGGGTTGAGTTCAGCGGGCGAGTGAGCCCGATTTTCAGTGCAGATCATCTACAGCCGTAAAATCAGGCCCCTACGAGACGCCGAAGCACACACTTCCCCGGCGCCATGACGGTCAGGCTGCTTTGTGAAAGCGGCCCAGTTTCGTAAGAAGTTTTGCAACCTCGGGGTCGTTCTTGCCGTTGCAATCAAGCTCAAGGAAGAAGTCCGGATAGGGCGGTTTGCCCAGTGTCAGGTTGTATTGTTCGAAGTCGGTTACGCCGATGGCTTCCAACACGCTTTCATCGGTAAAGAAACCACCCGTGACGTCGCGCGCGGGTGCGGTCAGGATCGCGTGCGCTGCATCGGCAATGATTTGCGGTGTGCGTGCCCGGCCCTGTTCCAGGCCGGGGATCATGTTGAGGGCTGCGGTCTCGATCACCGTGACTGGCCAAAGCGAGTTCACAGCAACCCCTTCATCGACAAATTCAGCCGCCAGACCAAGGGTGATCAGGCTCATGCCGTATTTTGAAATCGTATAGGCCGTGTGATTGGCAAACCATTGCGGCGACAGGTTTGGCGGTGGCGACATCGTCAGTATGTGCGGATTGTCCGATTTCAAAAGGTGCGGCAAGCAGGCCTGTGCACAGGCAAAGCTCGCGCGCGTATTGACCTGATGCATCAGATCAAACCGCTTCATCGGGGTTTGCAGCGTCGGCGTCAGATTGATCGCGCTGGCATTGTTGATCAGGATGTCGATCCCGCCGAACGTTTCGACTGTTTTGGCAACAGCCTCGGCAATCTGGTCTTCGTCGCGGATATCGGTCTTAAGGGCCAGTGCTTTACCACCGGCTTCTTCGATTTCGGCTGCAGCACTATGGATGGTGCCGGGCAGTTTCGGATGAGGTTCATCGGTTTTGGCAATGATTGCGACATTGGCCCCATCGCGTGCGGCACGCAGGGCGATTTCCTTGCCGATCCCGCGCGATGCGCCGGTGATGAACAGTGTTTTGCCTTTAAGACTCGTCATCAAATTCTTCCCTGAATTCTTTTTATGATTTGCCAAAACGCGCTGTGCGCTTTTCGACAAAGGCTGTAACGCCTTCGCGGAAATCGGCACTTGTCGCGCAATCGCCAAATGATTTGGCCTCGGCCTTCAGCTGGGTCTGCAGATCGGCATTGGGGGCGGCATTGAGCAGCGCCTTGGTGCGCGCAATCGCATCGCGCGGGCCGGTTGCCAGCCGGGTGGCGTATTTCGCGGTAACCGATGGCAACAGATCGGCCGGGACGACCTTGTTGATCAGGCCGCAATCATGGGCCTCGTCGGCGCCAAACCGGTCGCCCAGCAGGGCGATTTCCTTGGCCTTTTTCATGCCGACCAACCGGGTTAGCGAATGGGTCGCACCGCCATCGGGCGAGGTGCCGATGTGGATATAGGCCAGGGTAAAAACGGTTTCCTCAGCCGCAATCGCAAGGTCGCAGGCATTCATCAGGCTGACACCAAATCCGGCAACGGCCCCTTCGAGCTTGGCAATCACCGGACGGGGCAGGTCATTGATGCGCAGAACAATGTCATGGACCCGATCAATCAGTGCCTCGATCAGGGAGCGGGCATCTTCGACCGGACCTTTGCATACCTGATGGAAGAACTTCACATCGCCGCCGGCCATGAACGTGCCGCCCGATCCTTCGATAATAACCGCACCAATATCGGCAATATTGGCCTCGATCTTGTCAATGGCGGCGGACAGACCGCTGACCATTGCCTGATCAAGGGCGTTCATGCGGTCCGGGCGGTTCAGCGTGATGGTTGCGACCGCATCAGTGATGTTAAGCAATACGGCGTCATCAGAAGCCATGGTGTTTCCTCCTGCGCGGTTTTTCCGCATGTGTCCCGGTTTGCCGGTTGTTGGTGTGTGTTAAATCGCCAGTCGTGCTTCAATCGCGGTTTCCATATCAGGCCATCCCGAAAGCCAGTCGGGCATGGAAGGGGATGTTTCATCCGCACCCACCATCCGACAGACATCTTCGGGGGCCACAATGCCATCCGGGCCGACAAAGACGGCCTTCACGACGCCAAGGGCTAGCGTTTTGCCATTCGCGACAAAGCGTTGTTCAAGATAGAACCCTTTGTCGTCCCAATAGAGCGCCTGGGTTTCGAGGGCGAATTTCTGAAACGGTTTGATCGCGCGTTTGAACCGCATGGTCGATCCCGACACGACCGGTTGCCATTTGCGTTTAAGCATCTGTTTGGCAATGCCGTTGCGCACGATCAGTTCCGTCCGCCCCAGATCCATCAGCGCGAAATAGCGCGAATTGGTCATATGCACGTTGATATCAAGATCCAGCGGCCATGCCCGGAAATGCAGGGTCGATGGATCAAGCGGGTGCAGGCGGGGCCGCAACAAGGACAGGATCACCACACGGATCAGTCGGAAAATCAGGTTCACGACAAAGCTCCGTTCGCGGATGACCGGTCTTGATATATGCGGCCCACAGCCATGATCAGAACAGCTCCTCGTCCAGTTCCATCATGGTCGAAGACCCCGACATGATCTGGCTGAACAGCGCACCTGATTGCGGCAGGACGCGTTCCATATAGAACTTGGCCGTCACCAGCTTGCCCTTATAGAAGCCGTCTTCGTCATCACCCTGTTTGGCAAGGGCGATTTCCGCCATCCGGGCCCACATGAAGCCAACAGCCACCAGACCAAACAGACGCAAGAACTCGGTTGCGGCTGCCCCGGCTTCATCCGGGTTTTTCATGCCGCGCTGAGCCAGTTCGCCAGTGGCCTGCTGCAGGCGCATGAAGGCTTTTGCCAGTGGCTGAACAAACTCACCAAGTTCGCCGTTCGAGACATTGGCTTCGATATATTCCTGCACCGGATGGAAGAAACGGCGCAGGTAACGACCGGCCTTGGTCGGCATTTTGCGGCCGACAAGGTCAAGTGCCTGAATGCCGTTGGTGCCTTCGTAAATCTGGGCAATACGGGCATCCCGGACATATTGTTCCATGCCCCATTCGCGGATATAGCCGTGCCCGCCAAAGACCTGCACACCAAGGTTGGTGTTATCAAAGCCCCAGTCGGTGAACAGCGCCTTGACGATCGGGGTCATCAGCTGAACGAACTCGTCGGCCTCTTCACGTTTGACCGGATCTGCATGATGCTTGGCGGTATCAAGTGCACGCGCGACCCACATGCCCATCGCGCGGCAGCCTTCATTGGTTGCCTTGGCGGTCAGCAGCATGCGCCGCACATCGGGATGAACGATGATGGAGTCCGCGGGCTGATTGGGGGATTTCGCACCAGTCAGGGCGCGACCCTGCAGGCGGTCCTTGGCATAGGCACGTGCACCCTGATAGGCCGCTTCGCCCAAACCAAGACCCTGAATGCCAACCGACAGGCGTTCCTGGTTCATCATGGTGAACATGGCGGGCATGCCCTGATGGGGCTCACCGACCAGATAACCAACCGCACCATCAAAGTTCATCACACAGGTGGATGATGCCTTGATGCCCATCTTGTGTTCGATGGAGCCGCATTTGACCGCATTGCGACGCCTAAGCGATCCGTCGTCGCCAACCATGAACTTCGGCACAAGGAAAAGCGAAATGCCCTTGGTGCCGCTTGGTGCGTCAGGCAGTTTGGCCAGAACCAGATGGATGATATTTTCCGTCAGGTCGTGTTCGCCCGCCGAGATAAAGATCTTGGTTCCGGAAATCGCATAGGACCCGTCGCCCAGCGGTTCGGCCTTGGTCTTGATAATGCCAAGATCGGTACCGCAATGCGGTTCGGTCAGGCACATGGTGCCCGACCAGGTGCCTTCGACCATCTTGGGCAGGTATTTGTCTTTCAGTTCGTCCGATGCATGGGCATGCATGGCGGCATAGGCGCCAAAGGACAGACCCGGATACATGCCAAAGGACAGGTTGGTCGAACAGATCATTTCCTCGACCAGGGCATTAAGTGATTTCGGTGCGCCCTGACCACCATATTTCGGGTCGCAGGCAATCCCGGTCCAGCCGCCTTCGGCAAAGGTTTGGTAAGCTTCCTTGAAGCCCTTGGGGGTTGTAACAACCCCGTCATCCCAGGTGCAGCCTTCCTCATCACCCGACCGGTTGATCGGGTAAAGGACTTCTTCGCAGACCTTGGCGGCCTCCTCGAGGACGGCATCGACCACATCAGGGGTGAAATCCTCGCAACCGGGCATCTGATTGATATCGTTGTAATCAAACAGCTCGGTCAGGACGAAGCGCATATCGCGCAGGGGTGCTTTATATTCAGCCATTTTATGTTTCCTCCCGGACCGGTCAGTTGCGCAACGGCTTGCCGGTCAGCAGCATATGCTCGACCCGGGCCATGGTGCCTTCGTTGCGGACCAGACGCATGAAGCCTTCGCGTTCCAGTTCAAGAATATCGTCTTCGGAAAGTTCCTCGGTAACGTCGGTGTCACCACCGGCCAGAACCTTTGCCAATTCACCGGCGACCACACGGTCATAATCGGTGGCCTTACCAAGACGGTGGAAGCCATCGACCGCCATTTCAAAGGCAACCCGGGCCGCTTCGCCCGGAAGACGATAGGTGAATTCCTCGGGTGCTTCGTAACCATCAACCATGGAAAGCGCGCGTTCCTTGGCATCAGCCAGCAAACGGTTGCGGTTCATGGTGATGCCGTCACCCTCGCGGAAGAACAGGTTTTCCTTGGCCTCCATCGCCGATTTGGCAACGGTCGCGACCGAGATGATCTCGAACGCCTTCGCACTTGGCGCCATCGGGCCTTTAACAAACTTCGGATTTTCCGCCCAGCGACGGATCATTTCCTTACACCCGCCCCAGGCAGGGATCAGGCCCACACCGGGCTCAACCAACCCGATATAGGTTTCACCGTGCGCCTGAACCGCATCACAATGCAGCAGAACTTCACAACCACCACCAAGGGCAAGACCACTTGGGGCACCAACAACCGGGAAGGGCGAATATTTCAGCGCCTTGTAGGTTTCCTGACCGGTTTCAACGAGGTTTTCGATCTCTGGCCAGGCGGCGATATTGGCGGCAAACAGGGCCAGACCAAGGTTGGCGCCTGCTGAGAAATTGCTGCCTTCGTTATAAATCACCATCGCTTTGAACTGCTTTTTGACAGTCCGGATGGATGTCTTGATTGCACCAAGCACGTCAGCATCAAGCGCATTCATTTTGGTATGGAATTCAAGGCAGGCGACACCATCGCCGATATCCCAAAGTGACGCTGCACGATTGCCGGCAACGCGTTCGGATTTGCGTTTGATATCTTCGAGCAGGATGACGCCATCCGGGCGGGTGACCTTGGCGTATTCACCATCGAAACCAAGGAAATAAAGGTCACCATCCTCGATCTTGTAGAACGACTTGCCTGCGGCCTTTTTCAACAAGGCCGGGATTTCGACGCCGTCTTGTTCGAGCATCGAAATCAGGGCATCTACGCCGATGGCATCCATTAGCTCAAACGGCCCGGTTTTCCAAGCGTAACCCAGCTTCATCGCGTCATCTACATCAACGATGGAATTTGCTGCTGCCTCTGCGATAAAGGCGGCATAGGCAAGGGTCTTGCCCATGACTGCGCGGCCATATTGGCCACCCTTGTCAGATGCTTCCATCATCTTGCGGGGGTCTTTGCCAGCGGCCCGGACACTGCCAAGGCGCGCCTTTTCGGATTTGGCAAATTCACCGGTTTGCAGATCAACCGACTCTTTCACCTTCTGACCGCCATCACGGTTCAGGCGGTAAAAACCACCCTTGCCCTTGCGCCCGGTATAGCCATCGGCAATCAGTTTGCTGACCAGATCGCTTTCGCGGTAGATGGCGTGGAACGGATCGGATTTATCGAGAAGGCCGGCCATGCTTGATTGCACGTGGGGCATCAGATCAAGGCCAACCAGATCCATCAGGCCAAATACCCCGGTTTTGGGAATGCCAAACGGGCGGCCAATGACACTGTCGGCTTCTTCGACGGTCAGTTTGCGGTCCATGGCTTCGACCATGGCGGCCTGAATCCAGTAGACACCCAGGCGGTTGGCGATAAAGCCCGGCTCGTCATGGCAGGTGACACAGGTCTTGCCCAGTTTGCGATCGGCAAAATCGGCAACCGCATCAATCACGCCATCACGCGTGACACCCGACCCAACCAGCTCCAGCAAACGCATATAGCGCGGCGGGTTGAAGAAATGGGTGATGATGAAGTCCTGTGCGAAGCTTTCATCCATCCCGTCAATCAAAGTGGCGAGCGGAATGGTCGATGTGTTCGATGACACCACCGATCCCTTGGCGCGCACCGCATCAATCTTGCGATAGAGATCCTGCTTGATATCAAGGCGTTCAATGACAGCCTCGATCACCCAGTCACATTTGGCGATCTTATCAAGGTCATCCTCGATATTGCCGCACGTGATCAGCTTGGCGACCCGTTTGGACATGAAGGGTGCCGGGTCGGTTTTAAGCATCTTGGCAACCGCGCCTTCGGCAACCGCATTGCGGTTTTTGGCCCCTTCGGGCACGATGTCAAGCAGCAGGACAGGCGTCCCGGAGTTGGCGATATGGGCAGCGATCCCCGCCCCCATAACACCGGCGCCAATAACGGCGACCTGTTTGATGGTGGTCATTACATCGCCTCCAGAATGGTCGCGATCCCCTGACCCCCGCCAATGCACTGGGACGCCAGCGCATATTTGCCGCCATCACGTTTGAGGATTGCAGCAGCCTTGCCAACGATGCGCGCCCCGGTCGCACCCAGCGGATGACCAATTGCAAGCGCGCCGCCATCGATATTCACTTTGGCCGCATCCAGACCCAGATCGGAAATGCTTGCCATCGCCTGGGACGAGAAGGCTTCGTTAAGCTCGGTCACGTCAATATCGGCCGCTGTCAGACCAGCCCGCGCAAGCGCCTTTTTCGATGCCCCAATTGGGCCGATGCCCATGATTTCCGGCAGGCAGCCATCAACCGCAACCGATTTGACGCGTGCAATCGGGGTCAGGCCGTTTTTGGCGGCATATTCTTCGGAGCAAACAAGAACCGCCGACGCGCCATCGGTCAGCGGGGAAGAGGTTCCTGCTGTTACAACACCATCTGCCTTGAAGGCAGGCTTGAGGTCCGCCAAACCTTCGGCGGTGGTTTCCCCACGGATGCAGCCATCTTCGGAGACAACGCCGTCTTTGGTCTGGATCGGGATGATTTCATCAACAAACTTGCCGGCTGCCTGTGCCGCTGCGGCACGTTTGTGGCTTTCAACCGCAAAGGCTTCCTGGTCGGCACGGGTCAGGCTGTATTTGGCCGCAACATTTTCGGCGGTATCGCCCATGCCCATATAGGCTTCGGGCATGGCTTTATAAAGCTCCGGATTGGGCAGCGGGTTAAAGCCCATCATCGGAACGCGGGTCATGCTTTCAACACCGGCACAGATAAAGGCATCACCAGCGCCAATCGCAATTGCGCCAGCAGCCTGATGGATTGATTGCATGGAAGAACCGCAGAACCGGTTGACCGTCACACCGGCGACAGAGCGCGGCAGATCGGCAAGGAACGTGATCAGACGGGCGACGTTAAAGCCCTGCTCACCCTCGGGGAAGGCGCAGCCAAGGATCAGGTCCTCGATCGCGTTGGGATCAATGCCGGTCTTTTCGACCAGACCTTTGACGACCTGTGCCGCAAGGTCGTCAGGACGGACCTTGGCAAGGGCCCCTTTACGGGCCGGGGTAAAGGGCGACCGGACATATCCGGCAATTACGGCGTTGGTCATGGCTTTGTCTTCCTTCCTGAGCTTTCCTCTGATCCGGCATTGTTGTTACGTTGCCGGATCGATTCCTTTTTCTTCAAGCGCATCAACCGATTGCTGTTCGATTTCGCGCAGTTCATCCAGTGTGACGTCCAGTGCCTGACGCTGTTCTTCCAGGTCAGAAATCCGTTCCCGTACACGCCCCAGAAGCATCTTGATCTGCTCTGCCTGGGTCGGGTCCGCGCCATAAAGATCGAGATAATCCGCGATCTCCTTCAGGCTGAAGCCCAGTCGCTTGCCCCGCAAAATCAGGAGCAGCTTGGCGCGATCCTGCCGGGTATAGACCCGGGTCGTGCCGGCACGCTGCGGGTTTAGGAGCCCCTTTTGCTCGTAAAACCGGATGGTGCGCGGTGTGATGCCAAGATCGTCGGCCAGTTCGGGAACGGTATAAAACCGTTCGTCAATTTTGGTCATTGTTCGCCCCTAATGGTATCTATTTTTCACTTTACGTCAATTAGTTTACGTTAACGTCACTTAGATTTTTTCAGTGTGTGTGCCGTGACGCTAACGCATTGTAACTAAGCCGTATTTCCTTCTCTTTTTTGGCGTTCTTCCTCGACCAGTTCCTTTTTCGACAGTTTGCCGACCATGGTCTTGGGAAGTTCTTCGCGAATTTCGATTTCGCGCGGCATCTCGATTCTCGAGATTTTGTCATCAAGGAATGCTCGCAAATCTTCGGCCGTCACATCGGTCACGCCGTCTTTGAGCCGGACAAATGCCTTGGGCGCCTGACCACGATATTGATCGGGCACCCCGATGCAGGTGACTTCGGCGATCTGGTCATGCAGATAAAGCGCCTCTTCAATTGCGCGCGGATAGACGTTGTAGCCGCTGCACAGGATCACGTCCTTGAGGCGATCGACCAGAAATGTGTAGCCGTCCTCATCCTGGTAGCCGACATCGCCGGTGCGTAACCATCCATCAACAAAGGTCTCATTGGTGGCGGCGTCGTTCTGCCAATAGCCCGGCATGACTTGCGGGCCGCGAATACAGACCTCGCCCTTTTCGCCAAGCGGCATGGGTTTTTCCGGACGGTCGAGCGACCGGACTTCGATCTCTGTTCCCGGCAAGGGGCGGCCGATCGAGCCTTCCTTGTTCTCGCCCTTCAGCGGGTTGCAAGTGCAAACCGGGCTTGCTTCCGACAGGCCGTATCCCTCCACGACCTTGGAGCCGGTGATTTCCTCAAACCGGTGTTTGACCTCTACCGGCAGCGGTGCGCCCCCCGAAATACAGCAACGAATGTGCGACAGATCGTGTTTGAGTGTTTCCGGCGAATTGTTGATCGCCGTATAGATCGTCGGAACACCCGGGAAGATGGTGGCCTTTTTCTTGTCCAGCGCCTTGATCAGGGAATTCAGTTCAAAGCGTGGCTGCAACACCATTTCCGCTCCGAGATTGACTGATGTGTTGAGCGCCACCGTCATGGCAAAGACATGGAAGAATGGCAAAACACAAAGTGTTACTTCCTGTCCCGGTTTGGCGTCAGGCATCCAGCGGGTCAACTGATCGACATTGGCACTCAGATTGGCATGGGTCAGCATCGCGCCCTTGGGACGCCCGGTGGTGCCGCCGGTATATTGCAGAACCGCCAGATCATGGACGTCGATATCGATCACGCGATCAATCGGTTTGCATCCGATCACCCGTGAATAGGGGATGTGGCGCAGGTCGGTCGGCACATCGGCCAGTTCGCTGCGCTTGAACAGCGAAAACAGAACGCTTTTGACCGGCGGCAGAATGTTGCTCATTTCGCACACAACAATTCGCTTCAGGCAGGTCTCATCCAGACAAGCCGCGACCTTGGGATAAATCTGTTTGAGGTTCAGCGTCACCATCAGACGACACCCGGAATCCTCAATCTGATAGGCGATCTCGCGCTTGGCATAGAGCGGGTTGAAATTCACAACCACACCGCCGCATTTCAGGATCGCGTAATAGCAGACGACATAATAGGGCGTATTGGGCAGGCACAGCCCGACCTTGTCACCCTTGCGCACGCCAAGCTGTTTGAAGCCTTCGGCAGCACGGTCAATCTGCTCGGAGATAGTCTTGTAATCATAAATCCGACCGAGGAAATCCAGACACGGGCGCAGCGGAAACCGGGCAGCCGCATTGTCGAAGATTTCATGCACAGGACGCGTTTTGACGGGCGAGCTGATATCAACGCCATCGCGCAGGATCGGGGATTCTTGAACGTTTACTTTGTTCACTTGCGTTAACTCCATTACGTTAACGTCACTTTGCGGGCAAAAAAAGGGAGCCCGATGCGAAGCGCTCAGCACCCCGCACCGGACAGCATAGCAGATCAGAACTTGAATTTCGCCTGCAGCGCGATGATGTCGACCTCGGATTCGTATTTTCCGGAGAATGATCCGACTGAGGTGCTAGAGAGGTTTACGTCAGCAGTGTGAGCAAAGATGTGCGTGTATCCTAGCGAAACCTCTGCCCAGTCGGCAGCTTTGTAGCTGGCTCCAAGAGATGTCCAATATCGATTGGAATCCGGCAAACGCACGGAACGATGAAGGTCAGTGACCGGAGTTTCATCAAAAGCAAAACCACCACTAAATCGCCAGTTTTCATCGTATTGATATTGCGCGCCTAGACTGTAAAACCATCCTGTGCCCCACTTAAATGTGTCCGAGCTGGAGTTTTGGTTTCCGGCAATCGCGGTATTCGTGTCACCGCTAAAGTTGAAGGTCAATGTGTCGATGCTGTTCCAATTCGTCCATTGGGCATCTGCCATAACAGTCCATTTCTCTCCAAACTTCTGAGAAATGCCAAAAGCAATTGCTTCTGGGGTTTCGACTTTTGCGGTTACATCGCGATCAACGTAAGACAAGCCTTCTGCAGCGCTGTCAAAATCGATTTTTCCCTTCAGTGTGTGTTTGATTGAGGAATTGTAGGCCAACCCGATACGGGTTTCCGGCAGAACTTGCCAATTCAGCCCGGCCTGCCATCCCATGGCGGTGTCATCGCCGCGGACAGAGCTATTACCTTCGACGCCCGTTGCGCGAGCAACAGCCTTGTCAAAACGGGCTTCAAAGTATTGAATCTGTGGTCCCATTCCAATCGAGAGACCATTGTCAAAGCGATAGGCGAGGACCGGTTTCAAGTTGATCGATTTTATCGCTGAAGTTGTACCGAAGTAGCGGCCTGCAAAATCGTTTTCATAGTCGGTTACAAGACCCCACGGAGATGTAATGGACATTCCAAGGTTGATATTTTCCGTGAGCTTCCATACCGCATGTGCGTTTGGAACAAAGGCATCAACTGCCATATCTCCATAGTCAGTGCGCGAAAGGTCGATACCAGTGGAAAGACCGCTCGCTGTACCTTTGCCGCTGACCATTTTTGAGCGCGGTACGATCAAGGATCCACCTGCGCTATAGGTCGTCTCCTCGTACTGGCCGATAGTACCTGGATTATAGAATGCCGTAGATGCATCGGTGGACAGGGTGGTCATGCCGGCAAAGCTTGAACCCTGCAGGGTGCCGCTGGTTTCGCGGACCTGAAAACCTGATGCATGTGCGGTGCCAACGCTGGCAAGCGCGCATAGAAGTGCGGTACCCGAAGCTGCTCCCCAGAGGCAGCCCTTCTTGAAGTAGGACATCTGTTTCTCCCTTAATCTTTTATAACGCTTCAAATCCATGATTTAAAACGCCCGCTTTTATTGCTGAGGGTTTATCGCATCGACCCTGATAAAATCGATGTCGTAACCCTTTCTTTTAAAACTCGTTTTGAGCAGTTTTCCGTCGGTGCCGTACCATAGATCCCGTTCGACATCGCCAGACATTTCGTAATGGACTGCCGGTGTTTCCCGGCTTTCGACCATGACGGTTTCTTCAGCGACCCTTTGTGTGTCGACGGTATAGGGTTCGGCATTGATGACGCTGAAAAGGTCGGCTTTGCCAGTAACGTCCTCGTGCCACAAGGTCAGTGGCCAGGCCCCGTCACAGGAATCGCGTTTACCGACACCCTTGCCAGCCAGCGCATAACAATCTGCGTCATAGCTTGCCTGCCAGGTGTAGTGTGTGCCGTCATCATTGGTGGTGGTTTCGACCGAGACCAGCTTTCCGTCCTGCCATTGCTCGGTCCGCTGATGATCGTAGTGGAACTTCAAAAACAGCACCCGAACATCGGTCAGGGTTTCAACCTTGACGGTCTGGCCGGTTGCAGTCGGGGTGATTTCGACTTTTTCATAGCCAATTGGTTCCCCGTCCTTAAGAACGCGAAAGTTCAGTATTTCCGCTCCTGATGCCAGCGAAGGTGCCGCAAGCTGGATCGCAAATCCGGCAATCAGGGCCGATAGGCTGCCATTTTTGATGCGATTACGCATGTTTCCCCCATAAAACGTATCATCCCGACCGGTTAGTCGAGCATGGATGACAGCTTGGCTGCCACGCCCATCGAACCCTTGATCTTGAGTTTGCCCATGGTGAAGGCAAGCATCGGATCAAGCTTTCCGGCGATCAGTTTTTCGAGGTTGGCTTTCTTGATTTTAAGAATGCAATCGGCATCAGACAGGTCGTCGTCGCTGATTTCCGGTTCATCACCGGTGGCATCAACAACAATATGCCCATCATCGCCGCAATCAAAGGCGACGACAGCATTCAAACCGCGGAGTTGCGGCAGTTTTTCTTTTACGGTTTCGAGGATGTCATCCACGAACGCCTCCCTCAGTCAGCTGGTATTCTTGTTTTGATTATGTCAGGACTGTAATACAAAGTGACGTTAACGTAAAACAAATAACGAATGCGAAACTCGTTCGACGATTAAGACATTGAATTGCAATTATTTAAGATACGGTTCCGACTGAAAAAAGCACACAAAAAAGCCCGGCACTGCCGGGCTTTTTGCAAGATAAAACCTCAGATTGCATTGCGCTTGGCAGTCCCATGACGTCAGGACACAATTTGCCAGGAACCATCCGCCTGACGGCATGCGGTGCCAAACGTTTTCTGCAGTTCCCCGCCGATATTGGCCGTTGCACTGTATTCCCGACAATAGCGTCCTTCGGCATTTTGCCAGCTGTTCGTCGGCACAACATTGTAGCTGCGCCCCGAATCGGGGTTTTGCCAGCGAACATGTTGACCATCGGGTGCGCGCTGCAAGGCGTATCCTGTGCAGGCTTGATCACCCTGATCAAGGGTCTGGCCAATCGAATAGCCACTCAGCATGCCAAGAATGGCGCCACCGATCATGGCCGCATCCCGACCACTTCCTTTGCCGACAGTCGATCCAAGAACTGCACCGGCACCACCACCAATGATTGCACCAACCACATCACGGTTACAGCGTAGGAAGCCACCGTCCGAGACAAAAAGCTCATTGCCGTGACGGGTATAGTCACGTTTGTGGCCCTTATGCTGCTTGGCGCGATAGCCGTGGGCTGGTGCCCATGATGGCGGATCGGCTTTTGCCGGAACCGGTGTTGCTAGCGGCATTGCGAGTGCAAGACCGGCTGCGAGAAGGATGCCCCGCTTCATCATTCGCGGGCCTTTTCGTTCTCGTGCATGATATAGCCGGCACCGGTACCAACCGCGCCACCAATAACAGCACCGCAGGTGACGCAGCCACCGGTGATCACGGTTCCGACGGCGCCGACACCGGCACCAATGGCACCGCCGCTGAGCATTTTCTGGTCGCGGTCATTCAATCCACTGCACGCGGACAGTCCCAATGCACCGGCAACGACAATAATCGTGGCTGTCTTTCGCATCTCTCGTATCCCTTCGTGTTTGCTCTTATTGCTTGGTCATTCAAGGACCTTTTTGAGGTAAGCGAGCATGGATAAGAAAACGGGAAGCAGTTTGGCCGGAATAGGGGCTGTTTGGGGCAGTTATGTCGATAAAAAGGCAGCTCACACGGCTTTCCGAAGCGAAAATCCGTGTTTTCGAGCGCCATTTGGGTGTTTCAGGCCCGTTTAGTCCTCAAAAGTGCCGCGAAGGTGCCGTTCATTGGCAATCATGGCCGGTTTTCCGCGGGAAATTACGCTGTCGGGGGTGAGCGCATCATCCAAAACAAGGATATCGGCATCATAACCGACCTTGATTTGTCCTTTGTGTGCGGCAAGGCCCAGCATCCGGGCCGGGTTAATCGTGATCGGGGCGAGGGCCGTCGGTATATCAAGTTTTTCGACGGCAATCAGATCGGCAAATTCGCGCGGTACGGTTTCAAATCCTGCCACAGAAAGCCCGATCATATTGCCATCGGCATCAAAATCCGGAAGCGACCCGTTGCCATCTGACGTCATGGATATGCGATCAAGCGGTACGCCATCCGCCAGACACTCGGCAATGCTGGTTGATGTTTTACTTGCCCCTTTGGGATCGAGTTCGGCATCAATCCCGGTAGTGAAATCGATATTGCCGCCGCGCTTGGCCCAGAGTTTGGCGGCATCAAGCAGGGCGCGTTTGCGGTTCACATGGGTTGGGATGAACTGACCGATCGGGATTTCGGTTTGATCAATCACGGCGAGCAACGGATCAAAGTGACCGTCTCCATCCCCAAGATGAACAACCACCGACCCGGCCTTGCCCGATGTCATACCGCCAATGCGTGATTGCGATGCGATGCGGGCCAGTTCGTCGACCGTGCTTTGGCTGCTGCGATGATCGGAAATGGCGGTTTTAAGGCCGATACAGGCGTCAAGAAACGTCACGTCATCGCCGATATTACCGGTCAGGGTTGGGGAGGGCACGCGATAGCCACCCGTAAAGAACCAGGCAGAAATGCCTTCGGTCCGAAGTGCTTTGGTCTTGGCATAAAGCGATGCGATATGGCGGGTGGCAGCATCGGTGCCGAGTAGTCCGCAGACAGATGTAATGCCAGCCTCAATCAGTTTGCCGATTGCGACTTCCGGTGTGCGGGTGGCAAAACCGCCTTCGCCACCACCGCCGATCAGATGCACATGCCCGTCGATAAAGCCCGGTACGGTCATGTTGCCACCAAGGTCGATGGTCTTGATTTCGGCTGGAACCGAAACAACCAGATCCGGGGCAATGGCAACGATTTTTTCGTCACAGATCAGGATATCATTGATGCCAAGCGGGGTCGGGGCGAAGACGTTGGCATTCTTGAGAAGCAGAAACATGTTTTAAAACCGTATTTTACGAAAAGCAGCGTTCAGGTGGCGGGATGGCGCGGATGCGCATCATAGCGATAGTTCATTTCCGTTGAAACGGTTCTGGCAAGCAGATAGCTTTCGATAAAACCAAGCGGGAACCAAACCTGCGCCATCCAAAGGAAACGTCATGAGCTTCGCCGCCTGGTTGTCGGTTGCAACCATCTGTGTTCTTGGCGCAATGACACCAGGCCCCAGTCTGGCTGTTGTGTTGCGTTATTCCGTCGGTCATTCACGTCAGGCGGGCTTTGCCTGTGCCTTCGCGCATGCGCTGGGGATCGGTTTTTATGCCGTCATCACCATGACCGGGCTTGGCATCCTGTTTCAGACAGTGCCGGTCTTTCACAATGCGGTCAGCATTCTTGGTGCGCTTTATCTGATTTGGCTTGCGATCAAGGCATGGCGCGGTGCGAAGGCAGGGGCGAAGTTTGATGTTGATGGGTCTGGCAAGGTATCGGGATCAATCCTGCAGGCCGCACGCGACGGGTTTATGATCGCGTTCCTCAATCCCAAGATCGCGCTGTTTTTCCTCGCCCTTTTCAGCCAGTTCGTTTCGCCCGAATTTGAATGGGCCGGCAAGTTCCTGCTGGCGATGACTGCAGCGGTGATTGATGGGGCGTGGTATTGCCTTGTGGCGGTCGGGCTTTCGCACGGGGCCGTTTTGCCGTGGTTGCGCGATCATGCTGCCTGGATTGAACGCATCATTGCGGTTCTGTTCGTACTGATCGCGTTTCGCGTATTGTGGGGTGTTGTCGCGCCTTAGGATGCTTAGCGCCTGAACCTGTACCCACCCAAAATTCTGATCGCGCCACCACCGCCATCACGACGTAACACGGATCACCCAGATGACTGACAAGACTGCCCCGAAAACGACCTCTACCGACGCAGCATCAGCGGGAAGAAACAACGCGCCTGATGCCGGGCGTGGGTTCCATCATCTGGGCGCACATATTGGCTTCTTGCTCGCGATCCTGCTTCTGGCTGCGAACATGCGCGGCAGTATTGTCGGCTTGGGCCCGCTTGCGGAAATCATCGGTACGGATCTGTCGCTTTCCGGCACGCAGCTGGGTTTGCTGACAACCCTTCCGGTTCTGAGCTTTGGTGTGTTGTCGATGTTTGCCCCGCGTCTGGGGCAGAAATTCGGCCTTGAAGCGACACTTTTGACCATGCTGTTGTTCATTGCCATCGGGCAGGGGCTTCGGGCCAGTGGTGCCTATGACATCATGGTGGTCGGGACCATTATCCTTGGGGCAGCGATTGCGGTTCTGAACGTACTTACCCCGTCGCTGGTGCGGCGCAGTTTCCCGACCCATGTGGCGTTGGTGACAGCCCTTTATACCTTTACCATGTCAAGCGGTGCGACGATTGCGGCATTTGTTTCGATCCCGATCCGAAATGCAGCTGACGGCGACTGGCGCTGGTCGCTGGGTGTTTGGGCAGTGTTTGCCGCCATTGCCTTTGTCTGCTGGCTGCCGATGCTGCGTTATCGCCATGTCGGGGCGGCACCGAGCCCTGTTGCGCGCATTTCGCTTTGGAAAAATGTCGAAGCCTGGTGGTTGGCGCTGTTTTTCGGCTGTCAGTCACTGATGTTCTATACCGGCACTGCCTGGGTTGCCAAAGTCTTCATCGACCACGGCATTTCCGAGGCCGAAGCGGCTACCCTGCTCACGCTGTTTAACGTATTTGGCATTCCGGCCGCGTTTGGCGCGCCATTGATTTATTCGAAAATCGCCAACAAGAAACTGGCGATGCTGGTGCTGCATATCCCGCTGATCATCGCTATTCCGGGCTTTGTCTTTGCCACCACGGAGCTTCCTTATGTCTGGGCGGTGTGCATGGGGCTTGGACAGGGCAGCATGATCAGTATTGCCCTGACCCTTGTCGGCATGCGTGGGGCGGATCCGCAAACATCTGCGCGCTTGTCGGGTATGGCGCAATCGGTGGGGTATCTGTTTGCCGCTATCGGCCCGGTTCTGTTCGGGGCATTGCATGACCTTCTGGGCGACTGGCAGGTCGCACTTTACTTCCTGTTTGTCGTTGTCGCGGTGCAGCTTTGTGCTTCGATGCGTGCCGGATCTGCCAAGAAGATCGGTGCTGATTAGCAAAAGCAGCGTGATCTCGGCATCTTGCAGAACGCAGAAAGGCACCACCGGTATTCGTCGGGGTGCCTTTTTTGATGCGTGATCTTGATCACCACAACCTACGCATATTCCAAAATGAACTTGACTTGCATTCGCAACAAACATATAGCACTGCAAATCATTATTAATAACATTCCATCAGCAAGGAGTTTGCGATGCCCGACATCGCAGCAAAACCGGGGCATGCAGGAAAGTCCGAAACAGTGAAACAGATGCAGGTGCAGGAACTGATGGGCGATGACCGTGAAGTCATCATCGTTCATCAGGGGGAAGAATACAGACTGCGCCTGACATCAAATAACAAACTGATCCTGACCAAATAGGCGTCCAAACGCCGTCTCACACCACACCATTTGCCAGCCAGCGCGCCAGTGCCCTGCACAAGCCAGCCAGCCAGCCGAAATCGGTACAAAGCTAAAGCTGCCTTACAGGGGAATCATTATGGTTCGAACCACTTCTGTGCGCCTTCTTCTGGCGACAGTTTCCACACTCGCTCTCAATGTTGCCGCCCATGCCCAGGAACCGGCGTCAGCGCCCACCACCGACACCCAGACCACGGAAAGCCAAAACGCACCGGCTGCTGAAACGGCTGTTGTGCTTGATACGGTTACTGTCACTGCCAACAAACGCGATACCAAGGTTATTGATGCACCGGCTTCCATCTCGGTGATTGACGAGGACGAACTCGAACGTCGTCAGGCATCCGATCTGAGCGACATTCTTCGCGGACTCCCGGGCGTTGAAATCTATGGCGGCCCGCGCAGTACGGTGCAGGAGCCTATCATCCGTGGTTTGACCGGTGACAGGGTCGTTGTACGTGTCGATGGCGTTCGTGCCAACATGAGTGTCGGGCACAAAGGTCGGTTTTTCTTTGACCCGGAAGTGATGAAATCGGTCGAGGTTTATCGCGGCGCAGCCTCAACCATGCAGGGCACCGGTGCGCTTGGCGGCGTCATTGCACTGACCACCAAGGATGCCAATGATCTGCTTGAAGCGGGTGAAAATCTTGGGGCACGGGTCAAAGTTGGTTATGCATCTGTCGACCATGGTCTGACGACGAATGGTATGGCTTATGGCCGTCCGACCGAAAATACAGATTTTCTTGTAAGTCTGACGCGTGAGAGCACCGGTAACTTTGAAGCCGGCGACGGCAACAAGCAACCTTACACCGATGACGACTACATCAATGGTCTCGTTAAAGGCGGGATCGATATCAATGATGCAAGCCGCCTGACCCTTGCCCTGCAGCGCTATAGTGATGATCATCAATTACCCGCAGCCCCTGATAGTGGCGCGGCGGTGAACTCCACTAGCAACTATCTCGTGAACCGCGAGAGTGAAGAAACCTCGATGGTGCTTGGTTACAGCTATCACGACAGCAGCAATGATCTGATTGATGCCAATGTAAATGCCTATGGCATGCGCACAGATCTTGATGAAAAACGCGTCAGTGATGGCCGCCACGATGAACGTACCCTCGATACCATCGGTCTTGACGGCAGCAATACCTCGCGCTTTGACCTTTCCGGTCGTGAACTTGCCGTAACGGTCGGTGGCGAGATCTATCAGGACTCGCAGGAGGGGCGCCGTGATGGTGTTGCTGTTTCCAACCTGTTCCCTGACGCAGACATGACTATTTATGGTGTCTATGTCGATAACGCCTTTGCTGTCACCGACGCGCTCGATGTGACAGCAGGTGTGCGATTTGACTCCTATGATCTATCAGCGTCCGGCCAGCGTTCGCGCGAAGACAGCGCAGTTTCGCCGCGCTTCTCTGCAAGCTACCGCGTGACCGAATGGATGCAGCCTTACATCAGCTACGCCGAAGCCTTCCGCGCGCCTGCAATGACCGAAATGTACGCAAGCGGCTATCACTTCCCTGGCAACAACTTTGTCGCAAACCCGGATTTGGAAGCCGAAAAAGCTAAAACGTGGGAGTTCGGGACGAACTTCAAGTCCGACAATCTGTTCAGTACCGGTGACGCACTTCGCGCCAAGGTCGCGTATTTCCAGAACGATATCGAAGACTATATCGAACAACAGGGTGCGACTTTTGGCAGTTCGGAAACCAGAAGCGTCAACGTACCGGAAGCTGAAATCAAAGGTTTCGAAGCCGAGATTTCATATGACACAGGGCTGATGTTTGCCGGTTTGGTCGCGTCGCGTATTCGCGGTGAGAACACCCGGACTGGTGCAAACCTTTCCAATATTCCGGCTGACAAGGTTGCCCTTTCTGGCGGCTATCGGTTTGCCGACCAGTCTGTCGAAGTGGGCGGCAGGGCAAATATCGTCGATCGTCTGACCCACATTTCGTCGGGGTACGAAGTGCCGGGTTACGCAACTTTCGACCTGTTTGTTCGTTGGGATGCAGATGAAACCCTGCCAGGTCTGAGCCTCAACGCTGGCATCGATAACCTTCTGGATCGCAATTACCAGACTGCGGACAACGGGCTGTACGAGCCGGGTCGCAACTTCAAAATTTCCGCAAGCATGAAATTCTAAGCCAAAGCATCAGACGAAGCAGCTTCTGCTTCGTCTGATCTTGCAGGAGGTATAAACGCCATGAGTGAAAACAATTTCAAAACTGCCAATGAAGCTTGGGCGGCATTTGCCGCAGGTGAGGCAAAGGGATATGCCGTCGATATCGCGGCCGAGCTTGGCTTAAGCGAGGGCGAGCTGGTTGCAGCGGGCATCGGCACCAATGTCGTGCGCCTTGATGCCGATTGGGGGGATTTTATTCCCCGCCTCGAAGAACTGGGTCAGGTCAAGATCCTGACGCGCAACCCCAGTGTCGTGCACGAAAAGATCGGCACCTTTGGCAAGGTCAGTATTAATGGCGAGATGGGGCTTGTGCTTAATCACGATGTTGATTTGCGCCTGTTCCTGGGTCATTGGGGTCACGCGTTTGCCGTTGAAACCAACAACCCGCGCGCGGGACGCCGCCGCAGCTTCCAGATCTTTGATCTGGACGGGCGCGCCGTTCACAAGATTTTCCTGACCGAGCAGTCTGATGAAGCTGCCTATGACAAGCTGATCAGTGATTTCAAGGCGGACAACCAGTCGCCCGGCATCGAAGTCCTGCCACCTTTGCCAAAGGCCGTCACACTACCCGATCAGGATGTTGATGTTGAAAACCTGCGCGCGCACTGGCGTCGCATGACAGACGTCCATCAGTATCACGGGATGCTCAAGGACTTTAATGTCGGCCGTCAGCAAGGCATGCGTCTGGCTGGGTCGGAATTTGCCGAACGGCTGAGTGCCGATGCGCTGAAAACCCTGCTTGAAAAGGCATCGGAAAGCGGCATTTCGATCATGGTCTTTGTTGGCAATAGCGGTGCCATTCAGATCCATACCGGCCCGATCGAAACCATTCGCGAAATGGGCGACTGGATCAACATCATGGATCCGACCTTTACCCTGCATCTGCGTATGGATCAGATTTTCGAAGCATGGATTGTTCGCAAGCCGATCCGCGAGGGTGTGGTGACGACGGTCGAGCTTTATGACGCCGATCTGAACAATTTCGCGATCTTCTGTGGGGAGCGCAAACGCAAGGACCCGGAAAATCCCGATTGGCAGAAACTGGCCGAGAGCCTGCCGCGTTTGGAAACCACCATGGCAGCAGTGGCGGAGTAACCAATTAATGCGTCATTTCACCGGATTTATCCTGGCGATCATCGGCTTTGTCGGGCTGTGCCTACCCGCCCTTGCCGATGATACGCCCCAGCGTGTGATCACTGTCGGGGCGCCTGCAACCGAGATCGTTTTTGCCCTTGGCGCGGGCAATAGCGTGATTGCGACTGATACAACAAGCACCCGACCAGAACCGGTGCTGACCCTGCCGAAGGTTGGCTATATGCGCAATCTGGCGGCCGAGGGCATCATTGGCCTGAAGCCGGACCTGATTGTTGCGGTCGAGAAATCCGGCCCGGATGTCGTGCTTTCTGAACTGACTGATCTTGGCATTCCGATTGTCATCCTGCCGTCGCTGGCAAAGATGGAAAACCTGCCGGGTGCCATTGTGCAGGTGGGCGATGCCCTGGGTCGGGTTGATGCGGCGCAGGCGCTTTCTGATCGGGTGCAGGCTGATCTAGCCGAACTCAAGGGCAGTGATGGCGCTGATCGGCCAAGCATCGTATTCCTGATGGCGGTCGGCCATGGCAAGCCACTGTCGGCTGGGCAGGAAACCACGGCAGATGAAATCATAACCATGATTGGCGGGACCAACAGCATGGCGGGGTTTGATGGTTTCAAGCCCGTCTCGCCCGAGGTGATTGCATCGGACGCATCCGATTATGTGCTGGTGACCCAGTCGACCCTTGATCAACTGGGCGGGCTTGAGGGACTTCAGGCCCATCCGATCCTTGGTCTGAACAAGGCGGTGGCGAATGGCCGGGTACTTGCCATTTCAGCCTCGACCATTCTTGGTTTTGGTCCGGCGTCAGCCGAAGAAATTCGCGATCTTGCGGCCCATCTTCGCAGCATCGAACAGGGATCGTGATCGCTGTGAAACAAAGGGTCGCTACCTTGCAGATACAGCTGCCGGTCAACCGATCGGCGCTGTTTCTGGTGCTTTTGATGATAGGGCTTTGTGCTGCCACTGTGATGTCACTTGGCATGGGCGGGATGGAGATTTCGGTTGGCGATGTGTTTGTCCATCTAGCGCACCGCATTGGTATCACCGAAGTCGGCATTGACGCCTTTGATGCCCGCATTCTTGATAGCCTGCGTCTGCCAAGGATACTGCGCGCAATTATAATTGGTGCCGGGTTGGGGCTTGCCGGGGCAGTGATGCAAAGCCTGTTTCGCAATCCGATAGCTGATCCCGGCATTATTGGTGTTTCAGCCAGTGCCGCCTTTGGCGCGGTGAGCATGATTGTCGCAGGTCACCTGATTCTCGGCAGCTATTATGCGGCCATCGGGCCCTATGGTGTGCCGATTGCGGCTTTCGGTGGGGCAGTTCTTGCCACGGTCGTGATCAGCATTCTGTCACGTCAGGATGGCCGCACCGATGCAGCGATCATGTTGCTGATCGGTGTTGCGATCAATGCCATCGCCTTCGCTGGGGTCGGTGTCTTTACCTATATGGCCGACGATGCCCAACTGCGCAGCCTGACCTTCTGGCAGATGGGGGCACTTTCGGGCAATGGTCCGACCGATATGCCGGCCCTGATCGTCATGGCGCTCGGGATTGCCTATCTGATCCGGCTGGGTACGCCGCTTAATCTGTTTTTGCTGGGTGAGGCCGAAGCACGCCATCTGGGTGTTGAGGTCGAACATCTTAAACGTCGGGCCACCGTCATTACCGCCCTTGTCGTCGGTGCAGCGGTGGCGGTTTCCGGCATCATCGGTTTTGTCGGGCTGGTCGCCCCGCATCTGGTGCGTCTGGCAACCGGGCCGGATAACCGTTACGTGCTGCCCGCATCTGCGATGGGCGGGGCGATTATTCTGACCGCGGCAGATGCGGTGGCGCGCATTATCGTCCTTCCGGCCGAACTACCCATTGGGCTGGTTACCGGCATTGTCGGTGGGCCGTTTTTCCTGGGTCTTTTGATCGTTGAAAAGAAAAGGCGTCGTCTATGACCCTGATGGCGCATAAGGCAGACTTCAAGGCGCGCGGGCGTTACCTGCTGCGCGATGTTTCGATTGCTGTCGAACCGGGTGAGGTTTTGGCGATTCTGGGGCCAAACGGGGCAGGGAAGTCGACCTTGCTAAAGGTCCTGGCAGGCGAACTTTCGCCAAGTGGTGGCAAGGTGTTTCAGAACGGACGGGCGCTTTCGAGTATTTCTGCACTGGAGCTGGCGCAGGAACGCGCGGTGATGCCACAGGCTGCCTCGATGACCTTTCCGTTCACGGTGTTTGATGTTGTTGCACTGGGTCGTGCGCCCTATCGCAAGGTGTCTACCCGCCAGTTTGATCAGAAACAGGTGCGCCGCGCGATTGAGCTTGCCGATATCACCCATCTGGCTGATCGGGCCTATCCGGCCTTGTCAGGCGGCGAGAAACAGCGTGTGCATCTGGCACGCGCGCTGGTGCAGCTTTGGGGCATGACAGATACCAGTCAACGCAGCGCGGCCAGCAATGGCGACGATGAGCAACCGTCTGTCGTGCGCTTCCTGCTGCTTGATGAGCCGACAGCGGGTCTGGATGTCTCCCACCAACATGCGGTTCTGGCCCTTGCCCGCCAGGAGGCGAAAGAACGCGGCGTTGGGGTCCTGATGATCCTGCATGATTTCAATCAGGTCCTGACCTATGCCGATCGGGTCGCGATCCTGAGTTCGGGCGAAGTCGTCGAACAGGGATCGGTATCAGATGTCATGACACCGGATTTGCTGTCATCGGTGTTCAAAAGCCCGATCCGGGCCATCAAGGACCCGGCAGGGGGCATCGTGCTGGTCAGTCAATCGGCCTGATATCGGGGGGTGTCAGGCCGCAGAGCCGGACGGGATGGTGCGACCATCCTGTTCGGTCCGGCACGTGGCAATCAGCCAGTCGCGAAACGCGCGGACCGCAAAGTTGTTTTCCTTCTCTTTGGGATACACAACGTAATAGGCATGCTGATTGGGGATCGCCACATCAAACGGTGCCACCAGACGCCCGCTTTCAAGTTCTTCACGCACCAGAAATTCCGGCAATAGTGCCAGTCCAAGACCCGCCACAGCCGCCTGAATCACCATGTGGAAATGTTCAAACCGTGGGCCAGCCAATTCATCGACCACGGCAACGCCGGTCGCCGCCAGCCAGTCCTGCCAGGCGCGCGGGCGGGTGGAATGCTGCAAAAGGGTACAGTTGCGTACCCGTTCACGCGCAATCGGCAGATCGTCATTTTCCTTAAGCAGCTTGGGTGCACAAACCGCGATCAGGGTTTCGCCCATCAAACGATGTGTGACACAGCCGGGCAGGTTGTCTTCGCCAAAGTGAATGGCGATATCAATACCCTCGCGGTCGAAATTAAACTCGCGCGTCTGGGTAATGAGATTGAGCTGAATGTCAGGCCAGGTTGCCTTGAAATCACCAAGTCGCGGAACCAGCCAGCGTGCGCCAAAGGTCGGTAGCGTTCCGACATTCAACATCCCGCCGGCATCGGAATAGGCCATGACCTGCAAGGTGGCGGCCTCGGCCCGATCCAGAAGATCACGGACCTGGGCGGCGTAGGCTTCACCGGCTGCGGTCAGCTTGAGGCGTTTCTTCACCCGGCGAAACAGATCACGCCCCAGATATTCCTCAAGCGCACGGATCTGACGGCTGATTGCACTTTGCGTGACATTGAGTTCCTCGGCCGCCCGGGTAAAGGACAAATGGCGGGCCGAACTTTCAAAGAATTGCAGGGCGGTAAGCGATGGCAGGACGCGGCGCATGGTGAAACCAGTTCATAACAAAACGGAATGATATGGTGCGAATATATCGTTTGTTTGCTTTGCAGCCAAGGCGTACCGTTTTAAACGGTTCCAAGCCCCCTCGCGCCACCCCAAGATGCGTTTGGGCGAAAAGCCAACCGCGCTGGAATACTGTTACTTTGGAATGTTTTGGAAGGATGGCTTCCCTTCATTTGGGTAACGGATTTCAGTGCAATGTCGCAAAATGCCGGTCCGAAAATGGCCGGAAAGCAACAATTTGCATCGGGTAGAAGGCAAGAATGGGTTCTGTTGACGAAAATTATGATGTGATCATCGTCGGTGGTGCGGTTATTGGCAGTTCCATCGCATGGCATCTGACAGGCCGTGATGATTTCAAGGGTCGGGTTCTGGTGATTGAAAAAGACTCGACCTACGAGTTCTGTTCGACCGCCCTTTCGGCGGCATCGATCCGCCAGCAGTTTTCAACACCGATCAATATCGAAATGTCGGCTTATGGCATTCAGTTCCTGCACAATCTGAACCGCGATCTGGACCCGGACGTTGATATTGCCCTGCATGAGAAGGGCTATCTCATCCTCGCAACCGATCAGGGCCGCGATATCCTGCGTCAGAACCATGCGACGCAAACCGAATTTGGCGGCGACATCATCTGGATGGAACCCGACGAACTTGCCGCGAAATCCCCGTGGATGAATACATCCGATCTTTCGGCGGGGTGCTGGGGCCGCACGGGGGAGGGCTGGTTTGATGCCTATTCCCTGATGCAGTCATTCCGCAAACAGGCGCGTCGCCGCGGTGCCGATTATATCGACGGCGAAGTGGTCGAGGTCCTGCGCGATGGCGATCAGGTGACGGGTGTGGTGCTGAAAGACGGTCGTCGTTTCGGTTGTGGTCAGCTTGTGAACGCGGCAGGTACAGGCGGATCAAAGGTCGCCCGGATGGCGGGTCTGGAAATCCCGGTCGAGCCGCGCAAACGCTGCATCTTTGTGTTTAATTGCCGGGATGCCGAGGACATCAACGCGACTTGCCCGATGCTGATTGACCCAAGCGGTCTTTATGTCCGCCCGGAAGGTGAATTCTTCATTACCGGCATTGCCCCGCCCAAGGATCGCGATCCGGAATGCTGGGATTTTGAGGTCGACCATAGCCTGTTTGACGACATCATCTGGCCCAGCCTCTATGAGCGGTGCGAACGGTTCGAGGCGATCAAGGTCGTCAATGCCTGGGCGGGTCATTATTCCTATAACCTGCTGGATCAGAACGCGATTCTTGGCCGCCATACCGATGTTAAAAACTTCATCTTTGCCAACGGGTTCTCGGGTCATGGCCTGCAGCAAAGCCCGGCGGTTGGCCGTGGCATTGCCGAGCTGATTGCAACAAACGGCTATGAAACCCTTGATCTGTCGGTGTTTGGTTATGAGCGCATCCGCGACAACGCCCCAGTGCTTGAACTGAACGTCATTTAAATCATCATTGAAAAGGTCGGAGCAGCCCCATATGCCCCGTGACGAAAACACCAAACCAACCCAGGACAGCGCGCAGATGCGCGACCGTGCGGCCACGTCTGTTTCGGCTGGCGTGCGCAACGTGCATCCGGTCTATCTTGATCGCGCACTCAATGCCGAGGCATGGGATGTCGAAGGTACACGCTATATCGATTTCATTGGCGGGATCGGTGTTTTGACTGTCGGCCATCGCAACCCGGTGGTGATGGAACGCGTTGTCGCCCAGTGCGAACGTTTTACCCACAGCTGCTATAACGCGCTGCCACATGAACCCTATGTCGCGGTAACCGAATGGTTGGCGGCGAACTGCCCGATCGAAGGTCCGGCAAAATCAATGCTGACCAATTCCGGGGCAGAGGCGATGGAAAATGCGCTGAAGCTTGCGCGTGCCTTTACCGGTCGCACCGGGGTCATTGCATTTGAGGGCGGCTTCCATGGCCGAACTCTGGCCACCCTCGCACTGACGGGTAAAACCAAACCCTATAAAACCGGACTTGGCCCGTTGCCGGGGCCGGTGTGGCATTTGCCATATCCTTGCCCGGAAACAGGTGTATCGGTTGACGATGCGATGGCCGCCATCGCCAAACTGTTTGCCGTTTCCGCTGATCCGGCATCGGTCGGCGCGGTGGTAATTGAACCAGTACAGGGCGAAGGCGGTTTTCGGGCCGCCGATGGTGAGTTTCTCGTCGCGCTGCGTCGCCTGTGTGATGAAAACGGCATGGTTCTGATTGCTGATGAAATCCAGTCGGGCTTTGCCCGGACCGGCAAGATGTTTGCCATCGAGCATGCCGGGGTTTCGCCTGATATCCTTGTTATGGGCAAGGGGATTGGCGGTGGCTTCCCGCTGGCTGCGATCACCGGGGCTGAGGATGTCATGAATGCGCTGGCCCCGGGCGGGCTTGGCGGAACCTATTCGGGCAATCCGGTCGCATGTGCGGCGGCAGCTGGCGTGTTTGAGGTGCTTGAGGCTGACAAGCTTATCGCACGCGCCAAACAGCTTGGTGAAAAATACGCCACCCATATCGCATGGCTGCGCGACCTGCCCGGCGGGCATGTGATCGGCAATATGCGCGGGATTGGGGCGATGCGTGCCTTTGAATTGATTGCAGATGACGGCAAACCGTCACCCAAACGTCTGCAAAGCTTGTTGCAACTGGCCCGCGCAAACGGGCTATTGTTAATGCCAAGTGGTGAACACGCCAATGTGGTGCGGCTGCTGGCACCTTTGACCATTCCGTTTGATCAGGTTGATGAGGCCTTTGCCATCATCGCCAAGCTGCTGCCAAAAGTAGCCGAAATCAAGGATTGAACAGAGATCGAATTTGCCGGTGATCCGCGCCGGAAAGTTTAAAACGAAGGGAGTTTTACTGTGAGCTACAAATCCATTCTGACCGAACTTGGTCTGTCCGAAGCAGAGATTGCCAATGGCACCCTCAGTGTCCAGACCCCGGTTGACGGTTCGGAATTCGCAAGCGTAACCGAAACCACCCCGGCCGAGATGACCGATGTCATCGGCAATGCCAAAAAGGCATTTGGCGCATGGCGTCAGGTTCCCGGTCCGCGTCGTGGCGAGCTGGTACGTCTTTTGGGCGAAGAGCTGCGCGCTGCCAAGGAACCGCTGGGCCGTCTGGTATCGCTTGAATGCGGCAAGATCTATCAGGAAGGTCTTGGTGAAGTTCAGGAAATGATCGATATCTGCGACTTCGCCCTTGGCCTGTCGCGTCAGCTGTATGGTCTGACCATCGCGTCCGAACGTCCGGGCCACAAAATGATGGAAAACTGGCATCCGCTGGGTGTTGTCGGCCTGATCACCGCGTTTAACTTCCCGGTGGCACCGTGGGCATGGAACACCGCCCTTGCACTGGCTTGCGGTAACGCCGTGATCTGGAAACCGTCGGAAAAGACCCCGGTCACCGCCCTTGCCTGCCAGAAAATCCTCGAAAAGGCGATTGCCAAATTCGGTGATGCTCCGGCCAACCTGCATCAGGTCGTTGTCGGTGATCGCGCCATCGGTGAAATCATGACCGACAGCCGCGACGTCGCGCTGATTTCGGCCACCGGTTCGACCCGCATGGGCCGCGAAGTCGCCCCGCGCGTTGCTGAGCGCTTTGGCCGCACCATTCTTGAGCTTGGTGGCAACAACGCCATGATTGTGACCCCGTCGGCGGATCTCGACATGACCGTGCGCGCAGTTGTGTTCTCCGCTGTTGGCACCTGTGGTCAGCGTTGCACGTCGCTTCGTCGCCTGATCGTTCACAAGGACGTCAAGGATCAGCTGTTGCCGAAAATCATTGCGGCTTACAAGTCGGTGAAAATTGGCGATCCGCTGGCCGATGGTGTTCTGGTTGGTCCGCTGATCGACGAAGAAGCCTACACCAACATGCAGACCGCCCTTGGCAACGCCAAGAAAGACGGCGGCACCGTGCATGGTGGTGAACGTACCCTGGAATCGGAATATCCGAACGCGTTTTATGTTACCCCGTCGGTGGTTGAAATGCCGGGTCAGACCGACACCGTGCGTCATGAAACCTTCGCACCGATCCTCTATGTCATGACCTACGAGACCCTTGAAGAAGCCATCGCGCTTCAGAACGACGTCCCGCAGGGCCTGTCATCGTGCATCTTCTCGACCGATCTGCGTGAAACTGAACTGTTCCTGTCGTCGGTTGGTTCCGATTGCGGTATCGCCAACGTCAATATCGGCCCGTCCGGTGCGGAAATCGGTGGTGCCTTCGGTGGTGAAAAAGAAACCGGTGGCGGTCGTGAATCCGGATCGGACGCATGGAAAGGCTACATGCGCCGCGCAACCAACACCATCAACTACTCCCGCGAGCTGCCGCTGGCTCAGGGCATCAAATTTGATATCTGATCTCGCGCCTGATCAGCTTCGGTTCAAACCCCGCCGGTTCGCTGGCGGGGTTTTTCTTTGTTCATTTTTGCGCTAGAATACGTTGTATTACGTCGCAAACACCGCCAGCCGAAAGGAGCTATCATGAGCAAGGATACCTTGGCCGTCCGGGTTGATCCTGCGTTACGCGAACGCCTCGATAAGCTGGCCGATGCCTTTGGTCAAACACGGTCGAGTATCATTAATGATGCGCTGCGTCAGTTTGCTGATCATCAAGAATGGCAAGTGGAATTGATTGCAGAACGCGCCCAAAGTATCGCCTCTGGCGATGCGACGCTTGTTGGTCATGAGGATGTGCTCGCCGAATTTGACGAACGGTTTGTCGGTAAGAAGGCAGGATGAGAATTGTCTGGGACAGCAGGGCTGTCGGAGACCTAAGGGCCATTCTTGACTATATCGAAGAACGTAACCCGACTGCGGCACTCAAGACCTATCAGTTGATATCAGGATCGGTTTCGCAGTTGACAACCCATCCTTTTATCGGTCGGGTTGGTCGGGTAACCGAGACGCGCGAAATGATTGTTAACGGCACACCTTATCTGATTGCTTATGCAATTGGTGACGAGGCGATTACCGTCATTGCGGTCTTGCATGCTTCGCGCCGCTGGCCGGAAGAATTCTGAACGTATAAAAAGCGGCCCCCGAAGGAGCCGCTTTCTTTAATTTCGTCTCAAAGCAGGGCTTGATTAGCCGGCTTTGGAGAAGCGCTCTGCGACATATTCCCAGTTTACCAGGCTGTCGAGGAAGGCTTTGACATAGTCCGGGCGCGCGTTGCGGTAATCGATGTAGTAGGAGTGTTCCCAAACATCGCAACCGAGCAGCGGGGTCTGACCGTGAACGAGCGGGTTTTCCGCGTTCGGTGTCTTGGTGACGACCAGCTTGCCGGACTTGTCCATTGCCAGCCAGCACCAGCCGGAACCGAACTGGGTGACGCCAGCCTGAATGAAGGCTTCCTTGAAGGCATCGACAGAGCCGAAATCTTCAACGATTTTCTTTTCGAGTTCACCCGGGATGGCGCCGCCGCCATTGCCCTTCATCATCTGCCAGAACTCGATGTGGTTCCAGTGCTGGGCAGCGTTGTTGAACAGGCCTGCTTTGGAAGCGTCGCCATAAGAAGCAACAACGATTTCCTCAAGCGACTTGCCTTCAAGGCCCGAACCTTCGAGCAGCTTGTTGCCGTTCACAACATAGGCGTTGTGGTGTTTGTCATGGTGAAACTCGAGAGTTTCAGACGACATGACCGGTGCAAGCGCGTCATATGCATACGGAAGTGCTGGGAGTTCAAATGCCATGATACAGTTCCTCGACTTTCATTATTAATCTGTGCGGTAACGCAACATATCCCTTTTTGCGCCTTCGATAAAAGTGAAAATCCCGTGCAACATGTTGGAAACCTTTGTTGCAGGCGTTATCGGTGCATCAGGCGCGTTACCTGTGATCTTTTATCTAGCGCGCATTGGCGTTTATGCAATGCGGGGCTGCGTTAACGTTCGATAGATCGATATATGATGAACATTCCTGTGCCAAAAACGTTCCCGGAAATCCTGGAAATTTTTGACGGCGTCGGACATGGAAACAGGCCGTCTGCCTATTCCTTGTAGAGTCCGACCATCTTCTGGCTTTCATCACCATTTGTCAGGGTGACGTCATATTCCCCGCGCTTGAGCGAGGAGATATCGATCTTGCACGGGAAACGAACGCAATCGCGTTTGATCGCGACGGTCCCGTCTTCCTGATGGCTGAGTGTGACTTCACCCTTGGCCATTTCGGAATGAATGGTGACGCTGTCCGTCGTTGGTTTCGGTGCAGATTTGATTGCAGCCAGCGCGGCTGTCGTGATCGTCATAAGACCAATCAAGGCAATGGCAACCGGCTTGCTGCGCAGAGATCTAAGCATGTCTTCCTCGCGCGGTTGTGCTTGGTTCATGCGTAGTAATCTGAGCTACGAAGCCGAAAAATTAACGGCGCAAATAGGGCATTTCCGTGCCGACGGTAGCAATCAGGGCGTGACAGCCATGCGTCTGGCGCGCGGACGAGCCGGTTGATTGGTGGGTTACCTAGGTCAGATGTCCCCGCGCAGATTTAAGCTTTTCCGCGATGTCTGCGGTGGCTTTTTGCGGATCATCCTGCCCGCAGATGGCTGACACAACCGCCAGCCCGTCCGCACCGCTTTCAAGAACCGGCAGGACATGCTCCCCCTTAAGTCCGCCGATTGCCACTGAGGGCAGGCCGACCATCCGCACAAGTTTTTCCAGCCCGTCAAAACCGATGGCCGGTTTGTGATCCGGCTTGGTGGGTGTGGCAAATACCGGGCCGATGCCGACATAATCGACAATGGTGCGGTCAACCTTTTGCGCAACCTCTTCGCTTTCGATCGAAAGGCCGATGATCTTGTCCGGGCCAAGGCGTTTGCGTGCGATCTGGGACGGCAGATCGTCCTGCCCGACATGCAATCCATGTGCGCCAATCGCGATGGCAGCCTCAAGATCGTCATTGACGATCAGTGGCACATTTGTGCCTTCCATCGCCTGCATCAATTCCCGGCCAACGCGAATGAGGCCGTCAGTTCCGGCCTCCTTGTCGCGCAGCTGAATGATGGTGGCGCCGCCTGCAATCGCAGCCATCGTGGTTTCGACCATCGAATGGTTACGACAAAGGTCGGGATCAAGCACAAGATAAAGCGACAGATCAAAAGGCGTCATTGCGGATCAATCCGAAGGGTTTTGGCGTAGGTTTCGGCGTCAAGATTGTGCAGGCCATCAATAAAGGCAGTCATGAAGGATGCCGGGCCGTTTGCCGTCTTGGCTGCGATCTCGCCTGCCACGGCAAAGTTGCCAAGTGCGGCAATGGTGGCTTCAAACGCCTGATCAGGTGCGATGGCCAGATAGGCGCCAACAAGGGCGGTCAGCGAGCACCCCGTGGCTGTGATTTTCGGCATCAGGTCCGACCCGCCGGCAATGCGCACCGAACGCGTACCATCAGTTACGAAATCGACCTCTCCGGTAACGGCAACAACGCAACCTTGACTGCTTGCAAGTCCACGTGCAGCTTCTTCGGCCTGTTCGACCGGATCGCCACTATCAACGCCCTGACCGGCACTTTGACCGCCGCCAAGGGCGATGATTTCTGATGCGTTGCCACGAATGACGGTGGGGTGGAGTTTCAAAAGCGCTGCCACAGTGTCCCGGCGATAGCCGGTGGCAAAATGGGCGACCGGATCAAGCACCCAAGGCTTGCCGGCGTCATTTGCCGACTTGGCAGCGGCAATCATGCCCTCAACCCAGTTGGGCGACAGGGTGCCGATATTGACCGTCAACGCACCTGCGATGGCGGCAAACTCACCTGATTCCTCGGGACTATGCACCATGGCGGGCGAGGCACCGGCGGCCAGCAGGACATTGGCGGCATAATTCATCGCGACATAGTTGGTGATGCACTGAACCAGCGGATTGGTCGCACGCATGCGTTCAAACAAATCGGTCGCGGTTTGGGAAATTTCGGTCGTCATGTCGAGGCTCCAATGCAGAACTTTTGCGGTTGGAGACCCAGTTCGAAGTCGGAAAGATGGAGAACGTCGTGATCCGCGTTCGCACCGTCCCTACGCCAGTATGAACTGGATCAGGTTCAACGGGTCACTGCGCTGCTTTCACACGGCAGTTTCTCAGCCCCCTGTCGGGGCTCCCCTTGGTGAGTGCCCAAGATGGGTTTTATTGCGCTTTCTGTCAATTCATCCGATGGGCAGGACCCGGCAAAAGAGAAACGGCGGAAGGACATCCGTCCATCCCGCCGTTTCCATCATTTCACGTTAAGGCCGTTGGCTTACTTGCGGCGTTCCATTGCGGCCTTGAGCGCTGCTGCCATCGCACTACCATCACCGCCGGAATTGCCACCGGCATTGCCGCGACCTTGGCCGCCTTGCGGGCGGTTACCCGATGAATGTTGTGGACGGTTGCCGCCACGGGGTGCCGCACCACGATTGTCGGCGCGCTTTTCACGCGTGCCTTCGTAATCGGGGGCCGATTTCATCGAAAGCCCGATACGTTTACGCGGGGCATCGACTTCCATGACAGTGACCGAGACAATCTGACCCGCCTTGACCACCTGACGGGGGTCTTCGACGAACTTGTCGGCCAGCTGTGAGATATGGACAAGGCCATCCTGATGCACACCGATATCCACGAACGCGCCGAAGTTGGTGACGTTGGTGACCGTGCCTTCAAGCTTCATGCCGGTACGCAGATCCTTGATCTCGTTCACACCCTCGGTGAATTTGGCGGTCTTGAATTCCGGGCGCGGGTCACGACCGGGTTTATCAAGCTCGGCAATGATGTCGCGGATGGTCGGAACGCCAAATGTCTCATCGGCGAAATCTTCTGCCCGCAGCGTCTTGATAAAGGGCGAGTCCCCGATCAATTCTGCCAAAGGCTTGGCGGCCTTCGCACTGATCTTTTCGACCAGCGGGTAGGCTTCCGGGTGTACGGCCGATGCATCCAGCGGGTTGGTCGCCCCGCGAATACGCAAGAAGCCGGCACATTGCTCAAACGCCTTCGGTCCCAGACGTTCGACCTTTTTAAGGTCGGCGCGCGACTGGAACGCACCGTTGGAGTCGCGATAGCCGACAATATTGCGCGCCAGTGTCTCGGTCAGGCCAGCGACACGGGTCAGAAGCGGGATGGAGGCGGTGTTAAGGTCAACACCGACACCGTTCACGCAATCCTCAACCACGGCATCGAGCGAACGCGCCAGTTTGGTTTCCGATACGTCATGCTGATATTGCCCGACACCGATCGATTTTGGTTCGATCTTCACCAGTTCTGCCAACGGATCCTGCAGGCGGCGGGCGATGGATGCCGCTCCACGCAGCGACACATCCAGATCGGGGAATTCTTCGGCTGCGAACTGGGATGCTGAATAAACCGACGCACCGGCCTCATTGACGATGACCTTGGTGGCCTTAAGGGCCGGGAAACGTTTCAGGAGCTGACCGGCAAGCTCGTCGGTTTCACGTGAAAAGGTTCCGTTGCCAATCGCGATCAGTTCGATCTGATGGCGTGATGCGAGCGCCGCAAGGGTATTAAGCGCCCCTTCAACGTCATTGCGCGGCTGGAAGGGATAGACGGTTGCCGTATCAACCAGCTTGCCGGTGGCATCGACTACTGCGACCTTGACCCCGGTACGCACACCCGGATCAAGCCCCATGGTGGCCTTTTGCCCGGCGGGGGCTGCCAGCAACAGGTCCTTGAGGTTATCGGCAAACACCTTGATCGCACCTTCTTCGGCGGAATCGCGCAACGTGCCAAACAGATCAAGCTCGATCGACAGCGACAGTTTGACGCGCCAGGTCCAGCGCACAGTATCCATCAGCCACTTGTCGGCGGCCCGGCCCTTGTCCGCAATGCCGACATGGGCAGCAATCATGACTTCTGCCCGGCCCGGCTGGCTGCGCGGACGGTCTTCGTCCTCTTTGCCAAGGGTCAGTTTCAGTTGCAGGATATCTTCATTGCGGCCGCGGAAAAGGGCGAGCGCACGGTGCGACGGGCAAGTTTTGATTTTTTCGGAATGCTCGAAATAGTCCGAGAACTTGGCACCTTCGGCCTGTTTGCCTTCGATGACCGATGCGGTGATTTCGCCTTCATTCCACAAATGATCACGCAGCTTGGCGACAAGATCGGCATCCTCGGCAAAGCGTTCCATCAGGATCTGACGTGCGCCATCAAGGGCAGCTTTCGTGTCTTCCACGCCCTTTTCGGCATCAACAAACTTGGCGGCCTCGGTTTCCGGATCAAGGGTCGGATCGTTAAACAGGCTATCGGCCAACGGCTCCAGCCCCGCTTCGCGCGCGATCTGGGCTTTGGTGCGGCGCTTTTTCTTATAGGGCAGATACAAATCTTCAAGGCGGGTCTTGGTATCGGCCTCGTTGATCTGGGCTTCAAGTTCCGGGGTAAGCTTTTCCTGCTCGCGGATGCTTTCGAGCACGGATGCACGGCGTTCTTCAAGCTCGGTCAGATAGCGCAGGCGTTCTTCCAGCGTACGAAGTTGGGTGTCATCAAGCCCGCCGGTTTTCTCTTTACGGTAACGGGCGATGAACGGAACGGTCGAGCCTTCATTGAGCATCTCGATGGTGGCAATGACCTGTTCCGGACGAACCGAAAGTTCTTCGGCGATACGCTGGGGAATTGGACGCATGGTTTCTCCTTGTTTTGCTCGTACGCTTGGAATAGCGGCTTTGAGCGCACTCGAAAAGAGTCTGTTTTCCGCAAATTTTCGGGTACGCCCACATCAGGATTCCCTGTTTGATTCCAAAGGCCTGAAATCACATGGGTTTGTGCGTGCTTTTACCCACGGTCACGCGGACTTGCCGATATGGGTCGCGCACGTTATTTCTTTGGCAAATGTGATTTATCGGGCCACGCCCAAAGCAGGAGAAGACGAATGGCCGGAAAGTTCCGCGAAACCGTCATTCACGAAGTTCCCAAGGAAAAGGCAGAACCGCAGGCCGATGCCAATCCGGCGTCTGATGCGATCGCCGGGGCAGAGGAAGCACCCAAGCTTTCTCAGGATGCAATCAATGCGCTGGCGGAAGCCAAAGCCGCCAAGGAAGCCGCCGCCAAGGCCCGCGAAATCGGCGGACCCAAAGGTCCGGAGCCGACCCGCTTTGGCGATTGGGAAAACAAGGGCCGCTGCATCGATTTCTGATCGCAGCGTTTGAACGTAGATAAGAGAAAGGCCGAAGCATTTTGCTCCGGCCTTTTGTCTTTTCAGGTCATCAACGCGTCTGCAATTTAGGCGCCGCGGATGGCCTTGATGTTGTTGGCATATTCGCCCGGGCCGCCTTTGAAGGTGGCGGAACCTGCGACCAGAACATTGGCACCGGCTTCGATCACCTTCGGCGCGATTTCCGGGTTTACGCCGCCATCGACTTCAAGGTCGATATCACGACCGGTCGCATCAATCATCTTGCGGATGCGTTTGATCTTCTCAAGCTGGCTCGGAATGAATTTCTGACCACCAAAGCCTGGGTTCACGGTCATCACCAAAACCAGATCAACCATGTCCATGACATATTCAATCACACTTTCCGGGGTCGATGGGTTCAGCGACACACCGGCCTTTTTGCCCAGCGATTTGATCAGCTGCAGCGAGCGATGCAGGTGCGGGCCGGCTTCGGCGTGGATCGTGATGATATCGGAACCGGCATTGGCGAATGCCTCGATATAGGGATCGACCGGTGCGATCATCAGATGCACGTCAAACACCTTGTCGCTATGTGGGCGCAGTGCCTTGACCACGTCCGGGCCAATGGTGATGTTCGGTACATAGTGACCATCCATCACATCGATATGGATGTAGTCGGCACCGGCTTCGTCGACAGCGCGAACATCAACGCCAAGTTGGGCGAAATCGGCCGAAAGGATCGAAGGTGCGATTTTAATGTTTGACGTGGTCATGCGTCACAGGTCCTGAAGCGATATGGGATACGGGAAATTCGCGGCCTTGATACCCCAGATTGCCCGTCATGTCACCCGAATGGGACTCATGGCTGCCTTGTCTGCGCAAAACGCGGATCTTCTGGCAGAAGATCAGGCTTTTTTGACCAAGCGGGCGCAGAAAAAGCCGTCCATGCCGCCAAAATCGGCCATGTGGATCGGCAGAATGCGCAATTCACCGACCTCATTGATTGCTTCATCCCAGCCACCAAGTTCATCGGCGGAAATGGCTTTGCGTTCATAGTTCGGATGATCGGCAAGGAAGGATTTTACCTGATGCTCGCCCTCTTCGGGTTGCAGGGAACAGGTGCAATAAATCAGCTCGCCACCAACATTCAAAAGCTTGTCGGCCTGACGCAGAAGTTTGCTTTGGATCGGCAGAAGCGATTGCATCAGTTTGTCATTCTGCCGCAATAGAATGTCGGGATGGCGGCGAATGGTGCCCGTGGCCGAACATGGCGCATCAAGCAGGACGGCATCTGCACGCGGCGTATCAGGCGCCAGATCGGTGGCATCGCCGGTGACGACCGCGGCACCGAGCGAGACACGCTCAAGGTTCTCGAAAACGCGTTTCAGGCGGCCTTCGGATTTATCAACCGCAATCGCACTGGCGCCAAGGGATGCCAGCTGCATGGTCTTGCCACCCGGTGCAGCGCAAAGATCGTAGATGGTTTTGTCTTTATAGGCCGAAAACAGGGTTGCCGGGATGGCTGCTGCTGCATCCTGCACCCACCAGTCACCATCCTTGTAGCCTGGCAGGTCGCGAATGCGGCGACCCGGTTCAAGCCGTACCGACCCGGTCGGCAGCACAATGCCATCCATCTTTTCGGCCCAATCGGCCGACTGCGTGCGATCCTTGAGTGACAGATCGAGCATCGCATGACCAAGGCAGGATTCGGCAATGCCTTGGGCGGTTTCCGCACCATAGGCCTTTTTCCAGGATCCGCGCAGCCATGCCGGGATGTTGAGCTGCCAGTCTTCGACGCCTTCCGGCCATTCAAAGCCATCGCGCTGCAAGCCGCGCAGAACGGCATTGATCAGTTTGGTGTATTTATGCAAACCCGCATCACGCGCGAGATTGACCGTACTGTCGACCGCACCGTAGTCGGATGTATCCATAAAGAACAACTGCGCGACACCCAGACGCAGGATGTTGGTCAGACGTGCGGCAACCCGGTCCTGCGGCGGTTGATAGCGCGGGGCAAGCACCGCATCAATTTCGCCCAGATGGCGCAGGGTTGTGCCCAGCAATTGACGTAGGAAATTTCGATCAAGCGATGGCAGGCCATAGCCATGCTTTGACAGAAGTTCATCCAACGTCACTTCACCGCCGCGCAATTCCTGCAGGGTCTTGAGCGCAAGCATGCGCGGATCCGGGGCCTCCACCTGTTTGCGGGGGGCGTTGCGCTGGGATGGACGGGAACGACGTTCTGCCAAAGGATATCTCCGGTTTCAGTTTATGTGCTGTAGTTAAGCCCAGCATGGCAAACTGTAAAGCATCAAGCACGGTTTTGCGCGACATGGCTGCCTTGTGCGGTTGGGCTTGCCGCAATCATCGGGTGAAAAGCCTTGCGATGGGCAATGGGTCCGGCTAATCCAGACGGATCAAACTGGCAGGGACAAGGGCAACCCAACGATGACTTTTGCAGGAATTGCGACCTTTGCAAGCATCTTTCTGATCGGCTCGATGTTGCTGACGTGGGTGGTGCTGAACTATCTGCGGCGCAAGGCCATCCTTGATATGCCCAACCACCGTTCCAGTCATGCTGTCCCCACCCCGCGCGGTGGTGGGCTTGCCGTAACACCGCTTTTGATTGTTTTGGTTGCAGGTGTCTTTGCCATGACCGGTGTCACGGCCATTGGCGACTGGTTGATGCTGGGGGCTTGTACCGGGCTTGGCTTGCTCAGTTGGCTTGATGACCGTCATGATCTTTCTGCCGCCAAACGGTTTGCCCTGCAATTCGTTGCCGTGATCATTGGCATGCTGGCGCTTGATAAACCGGTTCTGGGCGGATTGGTGCCAATCTGGCTGGATCATGTTCTGGTGGTGTTGGCCTGGGTCTGGTTCATCAATCTGTTTAATTTCATGGACGGGATCGACGGTATTACCGGGGTTGAGGCCGGATCGATCGGCCTTGGGATTTTTATCCTCGCCCTTTTTGTCCCGCTGCCGCAATTCATCGGGCTTGGCTATATCGGGCTTGGTATTCTTGCGATCATGATCGGGTTCCTGATCTGGAACTGGTATCCGGCGAAGCTGTTTCTTGGTGATGTCGGATCAATCCCGCTTGGGTTTATTCTGGGTTGGCTCTTGTTAAAGGTCGCTTCTGAGGGGGCGTGGGCCATCGCCCTGATCCTGCCGTCCTATTACCTGTTTGATGCGACATTTACCCTGATCAAACGGGCCTTGCGGCGAGAGAAAATCTGGCAGGCGCACCGTGAGCATTTCTATCAGAAAGCCACCCAGCGCGGCTTTTCCCATGCCAGGGTCTCGATGATGGTTCTGATCAGCAATCTTGTCCTGATTGGTGTTTGCTTTGCCCAAAGCGACACGCCAGGCTGGATGCGCGTGATTGCTGCCCTGATTGTTGTGCTTGGATTGGTTGGCATGATGGTCCGAATGCCGGTGCGCGGCAATGCGAGCTGAAGAACGTTCATCTGATGCGCGCACGGCTTGACTTGATCCGGGCAGGGCGCGAAAAGAAAGCCTTATCCGCCGGTCGCAAAGCGGGTATATCCTTATAAAAACAGAAACCTTGCGAATAAGGGACCGCATGTCGCGATTGTTTCCTCGAAGTTACGTCGCCTTTGTCCATGACATATTCATGGCGGCAATCTCTTTCCCGTTGGCTTTGTACCTGCGGGTCGGCGATGGTGTGGTTTACTATACTCCCCATAGCGTTCTGTTTTCGGCAGGGGTCTTTACGCTGATTGCGGCGGCATCCTTCTGGTATTTCGGGCTCTATCGGGGCATCTGGCGGTATGCATCGCTCAATGATGTGATCCGGATTGCCAAGGCGGTTTCGGTTGCGGTGGCTGTTCTTTTCCTTGTTCTGTTTTTGACAACACGTCTCGACTGGATGCCGCGTTCGGCACCGATCATTCAGTGGTTCCTGCTGATGGCGTTTTTGGGTGGGTCGCGTCTGACCTACCGGATTGCCAAGGACAAATCGACCGCTCGTGCGTTGGTGCGCCAGGGCACGTCACTTCTGCCGGTTCTGTTGATCGGGGCAGGGGATGAGGCCGAAGCTTTCATCCGTGAAACCGAACGATCCGTTGACTCCCCCTTCAAGGTCATCGGCATCGTTTCCCTGACCCAGGGCCGTGTTGGGCGCAACATGCATGGGGTTGATGTTCTGGCGACTGTCGATCAGCTCGAAGACGTCATTCAGAAGCTGCAAAAGGGCCGGCATGGCCTTCCTCGGCGTCTTGTTCTGAGCGGGGATGCACTGCGTCACGAAGACAACGCCAAGTGGGTCGAGATTGCAGATCGCTATGGCATGACTTTGGCCCGTTTGCCAAAGCTTGGCGATTTGCGCGAAGGCCTTGCTGATCCGATGCAAATCCGCCCGGTGGCGATTGAGGATTTGCTCGGCCGCCCGCAAGCACGACTGGATCGGGATCGCGTTCGTGAAATGATTGCTGGCAAGCGGGTGTTGGTCACCGGTGCCGGGGGGTCAATCGGTTCGGAACTGGTGCGTCAGATTGCATCCTATGGCCCAAGCAGCCTGACCTTGCTTGATGCCGGGGAGTTCCAGCTTTATGCCATTGATATGGAAATGGCGGAAAAATATCCTGACCTGCCGCGTGACAGCATCCTTGGCGATGTTCGCGACCAAACCCGGATCGGTCAGGTCTTTGCCCGTTACAAACCGGAAATCGTTTTCCATGCAGCGGCCTACAAGCATGTGCCGCTGGTCGAACACAACCCCAATGAAGGCATTCTGACCAACACGCTTGGCACACGTAATGTGGCGGAGGCCTGTCGCGCCGCTGGTGTCGCCACGATGGTTCTGATTTCGACTGACAAGGCGGTCAATCCGGCCAATGTCATGGGGGCCTCAAAACGGCTGGCGGAATGTTATTGTCAGGCGCTGGAAACCCTGCCGCTCGAACAACGCGGATCGACCCGCTTTGTCACTGTACGCTTTGGCAATGTTCTCGGCTCGACCGGATCTGTGGTGCCCTTGTTCAAGCGTCAACTTGAAGCCGGTGGGCCGCTGACCGTCACCCACGAAGGCATCACCCGATACTTCATGACCATTGCCGAGGCAGTAGAGCTTGTTCTGCAATCTGCTGAACTCGGGCGCCATGGCGTGACTGAAGGTGGCAAGATTTTCGTTCTTGATATGGGCCGCCCGGTCAAGATCGTTGATCTGGCCCGACAGATGATTTTGCTATCGGGTCTGCAGCCCGACAAGGATGTCGAAATCAAGGTTACTGGCTTGCGTCCGGGCGAAAAGCTATACGAAGAGCTGTTCCACGATTCCGAACCCCCCGTGCCGACCGAAACCGACGGGGTGCTTTTGGCGGCCCCGCGTGTGGTGGATTATAGCTTGATCAAGCAGGTGTTTGATGCGCTCGAAGACAGTGCCACCAACCGCGACACGGTAAAAACGCTGGAGCTGATCAGTCAGCTGGTACCGGAATTCCAGCCGCCCGAGATCGGTGTGAAGTCGATCTTCGCCGATAACAAGGGCAGCGAAACAGAGACGGCCTCTTAAGGCTGTCTCGACGCGGCTAGGTGCCAACAGCGTCTGAGTTCATTTCCGATTGCTGTTTCAATAATCTCTATGTTCATTCTTTCATGGAATGAATTCGTGCTAAATTGTCGTTTGTCATGCCCGAAACCGGGTCATATTTTGCCATCCTGATGATGAATGGGAATGATCTTGCCCGACAAGGCCATTCCATCGGTTCAATATGATCCCGTCTTTTGGAGGCCCCATGTCGACAGACGCCTTTGTCCATCCTGATGAAATCCGTTCGATGTTTTCCAGCGCGATGTCTGACATGTATCGCAGCGAAGTACCCCAATACGGCACCCTGATGGAACTGGTTTCCGAGATCAATCAGAACACACTCGATGCTGATTCCAAGCTTGCCGAAAGCCTTGACTATAATGGCGAGCTTGAGCGTATCGACCTTGAACGCCACGGGGCGATCCGGCTTGGCAAACCCGAAGAGCTTTTCAATATGCGTCGCCTGTTTGCGGTCATGGGCATGCATCCGGTGGGCTATTACGATCTGTCTGTCGCCGGTGTGCCGGTACATTCAACCGCGTTTCGCCCGATTGACGAGGAAGCACTGAAACGCAATCCGTTTCGTGTCTTTACTTCGCTCCTGCGTCTGGAACTGATTGAAGACGAAGATCTGCGCCATCAGGCCGAGAGCATCCTTGCCAAGCGTGACATCTTTACCGCAGATGCCATCAAGCTGATTTACCTGGCAGAGAAAAATGGCGGCCTGACCCGGACACAGGCCGAACAGTTCGTTGCCGAGGCGCTGGAAACTTTCCGCTGGCACAGCAATGCGACTGTAACGCTTGAAACCTATCAGAAGCTTCATGACGCCCATCGTCTGATTGCCGATGTTGTCTGCTTCAAGGGTCCGCATATCAACCACCTGACCCCGCGCACCCTGGATATCGATGCCGTGCAGCAGGACATGCCCAAACGCGGTATCACGCCCAAAGCAATCGTCGAGGGTCCGCCCGCGCGGTCCTGCCCGATCCTGCTGCGTCAGACCAGTTTCAAGGCGCTTGAAGAACGGGTGAAGTTTATCGGCGACAGTTTTGATGAATCGCTTGGCACCCACACAGCACGCTTTGGCGAGATCGAGCAACGCGGCATCGCCCTGACGGCAGAGGGCCGCAAGCTTTATGACACGCTTCTGGCCGCAACCCGTCACGCTGTGCAGATCAATGCCGGTGGCTCAAACGCGCGTGATTATGAAACCGAACTGGCAGAACGTTTCCGCGCCTTCCCCGATGATTACGAGACGCTTCGCGTCGAGAAACTGGCCTTCTTCCGCTATAACGTGACCAAGGCCGGGCTGAATGCAGCCAAGAAAGGCGATATTGATCCGGCAACCCCGGTCAATGAACTGGTCGATCAGGGCTATTTGCGGGCCGATCCGATCATTTACGAGGATTTCCTGCCAGTCAGTGCCGCCGGGATCTTCCAGTCCAACCTCGGCAGTGACGAGCAGAAAAACTATTCCGAACAATCCAACCAGCACGTGTTCGAGGAATGCCTTGGCGCGCCGGTGGGTGATGAACTTGCCCTGTATGCCGGGCTTGAGCAAGACTCGCTTGACTATGCACTCAAAATGCTCGGTGTGCGTAAAAACGTTGCCTGATCGGGTACTTGTTAAAATCGCAACGGGGTGGCAGCGATGTCGCCCCGTTTTGCGTGGGGCACAGGGTTTGATGGTCTGATTGTTAAAAGCCGCCATGCAAGAATTCGGGGTCCACATTTTGCGCCGCACATGCTAAAGCTCCGCGCGAAACATGGTTCGGACTCATTGATCATGTGTCGGCCCGGATCGGATGCGTTGTTATCTGGTCCCGTTAAAAGGCCGGTTTGCCCGCAACACTGTCATTTCGCATGCACGAGCAGCCATGCGCATTCCTGATTTTGTGGGCCGATATATCATCAATGGGTCCGCAACCTTCATCACATTGATGCATGAAAGCGAACCCAATGACTGCTCGTATTGCGCGCGCGCTTATTTCCGTTTCCGACAAGACCGGTCTGGTCGAATTTGCCAAATCCCTCCACGCACAGGGTGTTGAAATCCTTTCGACCGGCGGCTCTGCCAAGGCGATCGAAGCCGCTGGTGTGCCGGTCAAGGAAGTTGCCGATCACACCGGTTTTCCTGAAATCATGGACGGTCGCGTCAAGACTCTTCATCCGAAGATTCACGGCGGCCTTCTGGGTCGCCGTTCTCTTTCCAGCCATATGCAGGCGATGGAAGATAACCACATTTCCCCGATCGATCTGGTTTGTGTGAACCTGTATCCGTTCGAGGAAACCGTTGCCAAGGGTGCCGATTTCGACACCTGCATCGAAAACATCGACATCGGCGGGCCGAGCATGATCCGCTCTGCGGCCAAGAACCATGAATCGGTGACAGTCGTTGTTGATCCGTCCGACTATGACCGCGTCGTTGCCGAGATGAACGACAATGGTGGTGCCACCACCGCTGAGACCCGCCGCGTTCTGGCCGCCAAGGCGTTCGCCCGTACGGGTGCTTATGACTCGGCGATTTCAAGCTGGTTTGCCGGTGAACTTGGTGAAACCTTCCCGCAGCGTCTTAATGTTTCTGCCGAACTGAAACAGACGCTTCGTTACGGTGAAAACCCGCATCAGCAGGCCGCATTCTACACCAACGGCAAAAACCGCCCGGGTGTCTCCACCGCGACCCAGCTGCAGGGCAAGGAACTGTCATTTAACAACCTCAATGACACCGATGCTGCCTTCGAACTGGTTTCCGAGTTCGATGAAAAGCCGGCTGTCGCGATCATCAAGCACGCCAACCCGTGCGGCGTTGCCGAAGGCGAAAGCCTGATTGATGCCTATCACAAGGCTCTGTCTTGCGATCCGGTATCGGCATTTGGCGGCATCATCGCGGTCAACCGCACCCTTGATAAGCAAACCGCCGAAGAAATCGCCAAGCTGTTTGCCGAAGTCGTGATCTGCCCGGATGCAGATGACGCCGCCAAGGAAGTCCTGGCAGCAAAGAAAAACCTGCGTCTTTTGGTCACCGGCGGCATGGCCGATCCGGCTGGTGAAGACATGACGCTTCGTTCGCTTGCAGGTGGCTACCTGCTTCAGAACCGCGATGCGGGTCGGGTCAAACGCGAAGAGCTCAAGGTTGTCACCAAGCGCAAGCCGTCCGAGGCAGAGCTTGATGACCTTCTGTTTGCCTTCCGTGTTGGCAAGCACGTCAAATCGAACGCCATCGTTTATGTAAAAGACGGCAAAACCGTCGGCATCGGTGCCGGTCAGATGAGCCGTGTCGACAGCTCGCGCATTGCCGCATGGAAAGCCGAAGAAGCTGGCAAGAATGCCGGTGAAGGCGATCTGCGGACACAGGGTTCGGTCGTATCCTCGGACGCGTTCTTCCCGTTTGCCGATGGCCTTCTCGCAGCGGTCAAGGCAGGTGCCACCGCTGTGATCCAGCCGGGCGGCTCCATGCGTGATGAGGAAGTCATCGCTGCTGCCGATGAAAATGACATCGCAATGGTCTTTACCGGTATGCGCCACTTCCGCCACTAAGCGGCTGGTTCTGCCAACAAGGTCATTTTGAAAATTCGGCGTCTCCGGTTAGCGTTCCGGAGACGCCGTTTTTGTTGGGATATGTTTGCGCCGGATGACAAGCGGTGCGGTTCGGCCCTTGACCGTGAGTTTCTCAAGCGGGCCGAAATTCTCTTCGGTCAGACTGGCATCAACAACGATTTCTCTGGCTTCTGCCGCAGAACAGAGCCGTGCTGCAACATTGACCGAATCCCCAATGACGGTGAAGTCACGGCGGTCCTCAGGGCCAATGGCCCCTGAAATAACTGAGCCGCGATAAACACCGATGCCCAAGGCGCGTGGGAAATTGAACCGGCCCATGGTTGTCAGGATTTCTTCAGCCGCGCGAAGGGCATTTTTTGCGCCATCATCGCCGTCAAACCGTGCAAGGATCGCATCCCCGATCATCTTGTCGATATCCCCGCCATGAGCACGCAAAATGCGAACTTGCAGCGACATCAGTTCGTTAAGAAAGTCGACAACGTCCTCGGGCGTGTTCTGTTCGGAAAATCCGGTAAAGTCGCGAATGTCGGAAAAGAACAGCGTAGTTATCACATTCTGCGAGGTTATTTCGCCGTGCTGGCCAGTTCCGCGTGCGGCATTAGCCGCTGATTTCGAAACAAAGGATTCCAACCGTCGCCGCAATTCGTTAAGTGCACCCGTGCGGGCATCAATATCGCTTTGTGCACGACCGACGAGCCGGTTAAGAACCCAGAAAAGCCCTAGCAGCAACACCAGCGGTACAGCGACGGACGGGATGATCGTGCGGGCAAAGATCTTGTCGAGATAACCGACCGGTTCATAAAGTTCGAAAACAGCGCGGAGGGTGTTTTCGGTATCAAAGACCGGGACATACAGTTCGTATTGCTGGGCACCGTCGGCCAGATCCTTGGTGACAATTTCAGGTGCGGCATTGTCGATCACGGAAATCAGGGCAGGACCATCTTCCGTGGTGCCGATCTCTGACGTATTGGTAGCAAAAAGAACCTTTTTCTCAAGATCATAGACCTTGAGCTCCGGAAGATTGAGCTCTTTCACCTCATCGGAAAATGCACGAAGAAGCAGCGATGCGTCGGCAAGGTGGCTGAGTTCTTCGGCCGTTTGTCTCGCCATCAATGATCGCCAGGCGGTCGGTGCGGCGTCTTCGACAGCGCGTGCGATTGTTTGCGCGCGTCGCTGGGCAAGCTCCAGATAAATTGACCCGACGATTTCGCGGGCGGTCATCCCGATCAGCAATACCGACAAAAGTAGGAAAAGAACAGCCATCGGCATGAAACGGCGCTGGAACAACCGCCTTAACGGAAAGGGTTGTTCCAGATTGACCGGTTCATGCGTTGATTTTTCGCTCATCCGGGGTGTGCAACCTTATCCGGTTTAACCTCATGTGCCTTGGGCGGCGTGTTTGTCGGTTGTCGCCTGATCGTCCGGGGCGTGGTCGATCACATCCCCCTCAATTGCAACGGCGGGTGTCGGCTTGGACGGTTTGGTGTTTGGTTCGTCCTGATGCACGCGCAGCGGCGCACGCCAGTCGACACTGCCAAAGGAATGGCAGGACGGGCAGGACACAACCCAACGATCCGTTTCAGCCCCGCAGGCCCCGCAACGCCAATCCGGATCAGGGTTGGCATGGCTTGCCTTGATCAGTAATTCACGGGCCTTTGCACCATCCTGGTTTTCGCGCAATTCAAGATCGGCCAGCAGGCGGTAATGACGTGCTTGGGCCTTGGTTGCCATGGCCTTTTCAAGGTTGCCGCGTGCAATCCCCCAAAGATCGGCTTCAAGGGCAGCTTCGGCCAGAACAATCTGGCTTTCGACATGATCGGGATTGTTCGCGACCAGCTTTTCGACCGATTTGACTTTCGCCAACGGATCACCGGTCAGGGTTTCACGGAAAATCGCCCCCAAGGCGGCAGACGGTGCCGCGCGCCAGCTTTGGATTACGACATCACGTGCCTTGCCATCCTGTTTCAGATCACGATAAAGCCCTGCCAGCAGAACTGCTGCACCGGTGAAATCCGATGCCGAGTTCAACGCCTTGCGCAGCAGTTTTATGGCTTCTGCATTTTCGCCTGCGGTAATGGCATCTTCGGCCTTTGCCGTGATCAGAAGGGCACGGCGATGGGTCAGTTCGGCTTCGCTAAAGACCGATGCCTTTTGCGCATCAACCAGCAGGCCCAGCGCCCGATCCCAGCGGCGCGAGGTCAGCAGCAGATCAAACAGTGTTACGATGACAGCCGGATTGCGCGGACGCAGACGATGTGCACGTTCGGCATAGTCAAGGGCTGCTTCACGGTCATTGGCCTTCAGCGCCAGCTGCAAAAGGCCCCGCAATCCAAAGAACGCGGAGTCGGGCTTTTCCAGCATGGCTTCGAACTGGCGTTTGGCTGCGTCATTATTGCCATCAAGCTCTGCTGCTTGCGCAGTCAGAAGCCGGGTCAGGGTGTCATCTTCAAGATAACGGTCAACTGCCCTTGTATGTTTCAGTGCTTGGCGCACATCACCCGATGCCAGTTCCAGCAACCCCATGGTCAGTGCCTGCTGGCCCTTCTTGCGACGGCGGCTGCCCAACAGGCGGCCAAGCCAGCCCGGCGAATTGGCAATGATCGTCCAGCCGCGCCACAGCAGAACCAGAACAGCAGTCAGCGCAAGCAAGCCAAGGGCAACCATGCCGATGGATCCGTCAAAGCGATAGCCCAGCCAGACAATGGTCATGTTGCCCGGATTATCTGCAAACCAGACGGTGCAGAATACCAGTGCCGCCGTGATCAGAATGAAAAGCAGAAGGCGGATCATTGGCTGCCCTCCGGACCCGTACCGGTCAGAATGCCAATTGCGTGCGAGCTCAGCGTTGCAATTGATGCATTCAGGGTCTGACGGTTTTCAGCCGCCCGCAGCCAGTCACTTACAGCTGCGGCCGCGTGATCGCCTTCAACACCCTGAAGGGCTGCAACTGCAGCATCAAGATCATCCTGTGCCAACGCGTTCTCGGCCAGAACCAGACGGCCTTCAAGCGACTCCTCGCCTGCTGCATCAACGCGTCGGATCGGAACCAGTTTCTTGATATTCGCCCAGGTCGCATCAAGCACACTGCCCGAATGATCATCGGTGGCAGCAGCAACGGCTTCCTGTGCCATGACCGGGAAGGATTGGCGCAGTTTTTCAAGCGTTGGTGCGCCCTGTTCGGAAAGTGGTTTCAGGGTTGCGATCTGTTCTGCGATCACCGCGTCATCGCCAGCGCTGCGTTCGAGCTGGTTGAGCGCAATGACAAACGGTCCCCCCCGTTGAAGAGCATCACGCAGAATGGTAACCGCCATGGCAATTGCCTGACCGCGGCTTTCGACACGCAGACCGCTGGTCGCACGGATTTCTTCTTCCATGGTCGACAGGCGGGCAGACAGTTCGCGCATTTCATTGGCGACACCCGCCAGTTCGCTTTCGACCCGTGCCAGTTCCTCGATCGGGGCGGTACGGGTTTCGATTTCGGCCATGCGGCGCGCAACCGTGTTGCTGAGTGTATCACCACGTTCGTTGTTCAGGCGCTCGCGAAGGGCGTCAATCGTACCTTCCAGGCGCGACAGGCGTTCGGTCAGGTCCGGATCAATGACAACCGACCCATCCGGGATGGGTTCGGCATTCGCCGTTGTGGTATTGTCAGATGATGCATCGGGCAGCATTTCCTCGGTCGCAACCTCGCCATCACCCTTTTCCGTCATGGCGGCATCTTCGTTTGGTGCCGGAAGGGTTGCGTCATCCGAAGAACCGCTATCGGCAGGGGCGTTGGTTGCCGTGATTTCGCTATCGGTTGTTGCGCTCGGGGCAGTGCCCTCTGGCGCGATTTGGGCAAGAAGATCACTCGGCACATACTGGGCTAGAACCGGTTCTGCATCGCGCCACCAGATTGCGCGCGTCAGCCAGCCTGCTGCCAACCCACCAACGATAATGATCACAAACAAGAGTAGTGCTTTGCCACCACCGCTTTTGCGTTTTGCCGGTGTGCCCGGTTTTGTTGCAGACGCCTTTGCGCTATCACCGGCTTTCGCGTCAGGTTTTGACGTGCTGCCTGCTGCTGGATTTGGGCTGCTTGCGGTCTTGTCCGCGGAACCGGTTTCCTTTGTCGATGTGGTTTCGCCGGACTTGGCCGTCCCGGTGTTTGGCACACTCGATTTGGCAGCAGTCGCTGTCTCGGGCTTTGTCGTGGTCGAGTTCGCATTGCCCTTGCTATCGACGGAAATGGTATCGGACGATTCTTTGGTGTCGGCCGATTTTGCGGAAGCATTGGTTTTTGGCGTTTCTGGTGTTTTCACGATCAGACCATTGCAGTTTGCGGTTATTCCCAAAACGGCGTCAGGCGCAGGAAGCCATCACGACAGGGACCCTAGCTCGGAAAGAAGGTATTCTTGTGTCGGTTGTGATGCAACGCGCGTTCTATGCCATGTAAGATCGGATATCTTCGATTGCACCGCCGGACTCAGGCAAATCGCACTGGTTCCGGCCAAGTCTCTCTCAAGCTTATAGCTATGCACAAGCTTAACAAAGGTTTCCGCAGTGCGGGGAGAGAAAAATAAAACGGCTTCAACATGATGTCCGCGAAGGGCTTCAATGACCTCTTCTGGAAACGTGCTGCTTTCGTTGGCTTCGTAGACGGTTTGTCGATCAACGCTATACCCATCCGCCAAAAGCATCTGACCCAGATCACCCGCAGTTTTACGGGCGGCTGGATGGAAAAGCGGTCCGCGTGCGGGATCAACTATTTTGCGAATCAGCGCGGCCAGATCATGGATGTCACCATTGGCCGAATGCACATCGTTAAAACCATATTCGGCGCAGGTGCGGGCTGTGGCATCGCCAACGCAATAGGCCGGAAGCAATCGGTCATCGCTCAGTTTGGCAAAGGCCCGAACCCCGTTTGCCGAAGTAAAGACCACGCCCTGATAGGCCGCGATATCAATCGGGGTATCCGGTTGCGGAAAAGTGATGCCAAGCATCGGCGCAGACAGATGGCGATAGCCGCGCTCATCAAGCGCGGCCAAAAGGTCGGCAGAGTCGGTATCGGGCCGGGTATTTAGTACCAAGGGTCCCATCTGCGTCCCTGTCTGTTGCCAAGGGTCCTTAATTCTCGTCAGGCGGAAATGAAGTCCGGTCCGCCACGTTGCTTGAGTTCTTCGCCCGCATCTGTGCCCGCCGCACTAGCCGTTTCCATGTCTGGTTTGGCAATCATGCGTTCGGTATCAAGGCGCTCGCTGCCATCCGGGCGGACAATCGATACACGCAGGCGCATGCTGCCATCATCCTGAAACTCGGCCAGGGCGGCAATCGGTGTACGGCATGAACCATCAAGCGCTCTGAGCGCAGCGCGTTCGGCAGCAACACGAATGGCGGATGTTTCGCAATGAAGGGCGGAAAGCCAGTCTTTGCTTTGGGTATCGCTTTCGCGGATGGTGATGCCGATGGCACCCTGCGCGACGGCGGGTAGCATATCGTCTTCGGATATCGGGGCGGTTGCGATGTCGGGCTGTCCCAGACGGTTCAGGCCGGCCATGGCAAGAAGCGTGGCATCAACCTGCTCTTCGCCAAGCTTGCGCAGGCGAGTCTGAACGTTGCCGCGGAAGGTCACGACCTTCAGATCCGGATATTTGTTCAGGATCATTGCCTGACGACGCAGGGAAGCCGATCCGATTACGGAGCCAGCCGGCATTTCGGCAAAGCTTTTATACTTCAGCGAAATAAACGCATCGCGGACATCTTCACGCGGCAAAATGGTCGGCAGGATCATGGCATCGGGCAGAACCGTTGGCACATCCTTCATGCTGTGAACCGCAAGATCGATCTCGCCACCCAGAAGGGCGTCATCAATTTCCTTGGTAAACAATCCCTTGCCGCCAATTTCCGACAGGGCACGATCAAGGATCTTGTCACCGGTGGTGGTGATCACGGTGATGGCAATCGCGCCTTCCTCGGCAAGTTCCGGATGGGCCTTTGCCAGTTTGTCACGGACCTCATGTGCCTGCGCCAGAGCGAGGGGCGAACCACGGGTGCCGATGCGAAGTTTTGCTGTATCTGTCATGGGTGAAGTCTTAGTCTTAAAACTGTTTAAAAACAAGGTCTGCGGGGAGCTGAGTGCCCCCGACAAAAGGTGCAAATTTTCGCTGATTGTAATTGCTCGAAATTCGGCTGCATTGATTTAGGTCGCGGGTCGAAAACTTCGCAAGCGTCGCGAAACGCGATAACTGCATATGGCAGTTGCGCCGTGAAGGGGTGGAAAGCGCGGAAACTTTCCGCTACATCATCGGCACACCTGTAATAGGATTCCGATTGCCGCGCATGTCGGCAGAGTTGGTAAATGGATCAGGATCATGATCGTTCTGGGTATCGAAACAAGCTGTGATGAAACGGCCGCCGCTGTCGTGAATGACAAGCGCGAAATTCTGGCAAACCGTGTTTTGTCCCAGCTTGACGATCATCGCCCCTATGGCGGGGTTGTGCCCGAAATTGCCGCGCGTGCCCATCTTGAACATCTTGATCGTCTGGTGGCCGAGGCCATGGACGATGCCGGTGTTGATTTTGATGATCTTGATGCCGTGGCCTGCACTGGTGGGCCGGGCCTGATCGGGGGGGTCATGGTTGGCACCATGACCGCCAAGGCGATTGCCTTTGCCGCGCAAAAGCCGTTCCTAGCGGTTAATCATCTTGAAGGCCATGCCTTGACCGTCCGCCTGACGGATGATGTGGCATTCCCTTATTTGCTGTTGCTGGTGTCCGGTGGGCATTGTCAGGTCCTGATTGTCGAGGGTGTTGGCAAATACAAACGTATCGGAACCACCATCGACGATGCGGTTGGTGAGGCGTTTGACAAAACTGCCAAGATGATGGGGCTCGGTTACCCCGGTGGCCCAGCACTTGAAAAGATTGCCGCCAAGGGTGACCCCAACCGCTTTGGGCTGCCACGTCCGCTGCGTGGGCGGCCGGGCTGTGATTTTTCCTTCTCGGGTCTTAAGACGGCTGTGCGCACCTATCTCGACAGTTTCCCGGTCGAACAACAGACCGAGGAAGTCAAAGCCGATCTTGCCGCGTCCTTCCAGCGGGCGGTGGGCGATACGCTGATTGATCGGGCACGCAACGCGGTGTTTGAATTCATGCGCGGTTACCCCGGCGGCAAAACGCTGGTGCTTGCGGGCGGTGTTGCGGCAAACAAATATCTGCGTACCCGTTTGGTGGAACTGACCGATCAGGCCGGGATGGAACTGGTCGCACCACCGCTTAATCTTTGCACCGATAACGCTGCAATGATTGCCTGGGCCGGGCTTGAACGTTTCCGTATGGGCGAACGCGATGATCTTGATTTCAAGCCGCGCCCGCGCTGGCCACTTGATCCCGAAGCGCCCAAGCGCCCGGGTGCCGGGGTCAAGGCTTAAAGCTTCCATCCGAATTACTGCACGACTTCATCTTTTGCCGGAATTTTGATCATGAAAAAGCGCATTACAGTTGTGGGTGGCGGTGCCTGGGGAACAGCCCTGGCCGTGCAGGCTGTGCGAGCTGGCGAAGATGTTGAACTGATCTTGCGCAATGAAGAACTGGCAGATCGGATCAATACTACGGGTGAAAATGACCTGTATCTGCCCGGCATCGAGTTGCCGGGCGCGCTTCGTGCAACCACCCATGTTGAAGGTTTGCGCGATTCTGATGCGGTCCTGCTGGTTACCCCCGCACAACATTTGCGCGAAACCCTGACCAAATTGTCGGCGCATTGGCCAGATCAGCTTCCGGCGGTGATTTGCTGCAAGGGTATTGAGAAGGAAACTGGCGCACTGATGGCGCAGGTCGTTTCCGAAACGCTTGGCGATGTCCCGGTTGCGGTCCTGTCCGGCCCGACCTTTGCCCAGGAGGTTGCTGTTGGTCTGCCGGCGGCGATTACGCTGGCCTGCGAAGATCGCGCGCTCGGCAAACGGTTGGTTGAGTTGATTGGAACCCCGGAGTTCCGACCCTATTTCAGCACTGACGTCGCTGGTGTTGAGGTGGCAGGTGCCATCAAGAACGTTCTTGCGATTGCCAGTGGCGTGGTAGCTGGTTTGAAGCTGGGTGACAATGCACGCGCGGCTCTGATTACCCGCGGGATTGCCGAAATGTCACGATTGGCCTCGGCCATGGGAGGTCGGGTTGAAACCATGTTGGGGCTTGCAGGTCTTGGCGACTTGACCCTGACCTGCACCGGAACGCTGTCACGGAACTACACCTTTGGCGTTGCGCTGGGCGAAGGCCGTAAGGCGCAAGACATTCTGGCGGAGCGTCGGTCTGTGACTGAAGGCGTGCATACGGCAGCATCCATTACTGCCGTTGCCAATAAATATGGCGTGGAAATGCCGATCTGTGCGGCTGTTGATCAGGTGGCCAATCATGACGCCGATCTGCGCAGCACGATCAATGCCCTGTTGCAGCGCCCCTTCCGTGACGAGCTTGAAAACGCCAACTAAATCCCGTCATCACGATTATGTGCAACGCGGTTCGGCTTGAGAATACATGGGGCTTCTGGCACTTTACGGACATTGATCCCATAAAGAAGCAGGAAACCGTTCATGCATTTCTATATTCGTTGCGTTGACAAGCCGGGCCACCTTGATGTGCGCAAGGCCAATCGTGAAGACCATCTGGCCTATATCAAAGGCGGCTTTGCTGATCGTATCGTTGCCGCGGGCCCGACCCTTGATCCCGATATGGAAGGCATGAATGGTTCGGTCTTTATCATCGAATTTGATGCCATCGAAGATGCGCGCGAATTTGCCGCCAATGATCCCTATGCAAAGGCAGGCTTGTTCGAATCCGTCGTCATTCGCCCGTTCAAGAAGGTCTTCTGATCCATGGCATACTGGCTGGTCAAAACCGAACCGGGAAGCTGGTCGTGGGACGACCAGGTCAAAAAGGGTGTCGAAGGCTGGGATGGTGTGCGTAACCATCAGGCTGCCAAGAACCTGCGTGCGATGAAGATTGGCGACAAGGCGTTCTTTTATCATTCGGTGAATGAAAAACGCATTGTCGGGATTGTCGAAGTGGTGCGCGAATATTACCCGGACCCGACCGATGAAAAGGGGAAGTTCGTCCAGGTGGATTTCGAAACGGTCAAGCCGTTGAAAACCGCCGTGACCCTTGCCGATATCAAGGCCGATCCGCGTTTTGCTGATCTTGCCTTGCTCAAGCAGTCGCGTTTGTCGGTGATGCCGATTGATGATGCATCATGGGCCGCCATCTGCGAAATGGGCGGGGTTGACCCATGAGCGATCTGCCTGCGGTTGGCACGGTGCTTTGCACGCTTAGCGATCTTGATGCCACCGGTGCCAAGGGCCTTAATCTTGGCGGCACCGGCATCTTTGTCGTACGCAGTGGTGATGACGTCTTTGGCTATATCAACAGCTGCCCGCATATCGGCGTGCCGCTGGATATGGAACCGGACGAGTTCATCAGCGATTTTGGTGATGAAATCATCTGTTCGACCCATGGCGCGCGTTTTCGCATCGAGGATGGCGAATGTGTATCCGGCCCGTGCACGGGCGATATGCTTGAGCCGGTTGCAGTGAAAATAAATGACGATCAGGTCGTTCTGGCCTGATCGTCTGTCATATCCGAACTTGAAGCATAGACGGTGCGTTATCCCGACGTCTTTGCGATCATTTCATCAATATGTTTGGTGATGACGTCTAGCTGATCAGGCTCTGACAGGCGATGATCGCCGGTCTTGATCAGATCCACCCGGACATCATCGGTAACCAGTGCCTCGGTCAGGCGGATCGCCGTTTGCCAGGGCACATCCGGGTCTTGCATGCCCTGAACCAGTCGGACCGGACATTTCAGATCAATCGGCTGGCGCAGCAAAAGCTGGTTACGGCCGTCCTCGATCAGATCACGGGTGATGGTATAGGGATCGTCACCATATTCGGTCGGCTCGATCAGCGCGCCTTCATCCATGATGGTCTTTTTCTGCTCTTCGCTGAACTGCGCCCACATCAGGTCTTCGGTAAAGTCGGGGGCAGCAGCGATGCCGACCAGTCCCGCAATGCGTTCCTTACGTGCAAGGGCCGCCAGAAGCATGATCCATCCCCCCATCGACGAGCCGACAAGAATCTGCGGGCCAGAGGTGATTTCATCAAGAACTGCAATGGCATCACTGGCCCATTGTCCGATGGTGCCATCGGCAAATTTGCCCGACGATTGTCCGTGACCGGAATAGTCAAAGCGGGTATAAGCCACCCCCTGCCGAATGCAGTGCGCCTCAAGGTGGGTTGCCTTGGTGCCGGTCATGTCCGACATGAAACCGCCAAGAAACATCACACCGGGCGTATTGGGCACCTGTACGTTAGATGGCTTGCCCGGTACGTGATGGTATGCGATTTTTAAACCATCTGGCCGGTTGAGATATTCGGGCTTTGCGGGCTGTTGCGTCGGCAGGTCATGTGTCATCCGGGGCGTCTGTCCTTGGGTGTTGGTGGTTGGAGTTGCATGAGCGCGTCAGAAGTAATGACAGAGACAGTCTATCGATCAGAGCCCCAAGCGCAAGGCGGGGACTATCGACCTGCCGTTATTTTACAGGTCCTTCCGGAACTTGATGCCGGTGGTGTCGAGCGCGGCACAGTAGATATCGCGCGCGCCATCGTTGATGGTGGCGGCAAGGCGCTGGTTGCATCACAGGGTGGTCGGCTGGAACGCGAACTTGATCGCATTGGTGCCAAGCACATTACTCTGCCGCTCAAATCAAAAAACATCCTGACCATGCGCAAGAATATCGATGCGCTCGTCAAGGTCATCCGTGATGAAGGTGTCGATATCATCCACGCCCGCTCGCGCGCGCCGGCATGGAGCGCGGTTTTTGCCGCGCGCAAGACCGGTATCCCGTTTGTCACGACCTTCCATGGCACCTATTCCGGTTACAACAACCCGTTCAAGCGTCGCTATAACGCGATCATGACTATGGGGGATCAGGTGATCGCGATCTCCAAGCATATCGCCAATCACATCAACAAATATTACAAGGTCGAACCCGACCGACTGAACATTGTACCGCGCGGCACGAATGTTGATCTGTTTAATCCGGAAAATGTCAGCCAGGAGCGCTTGATCGCCCTGTCAAACCTGTGGCGTTTGGACGGGGAAGAGTATGTCATCATGCTGCCCGGACGGATCACCCGTTGGAAAGGCCATAGCTTCTTGATTCGCGCATTGCCCTCTGTTCTTGAAGCCCTCGGACACCGCAAGGTCCGCTGTCTGATCGTCGGTTCTGACCAAGGACGTACCGGATATCGCGAGGAAGTCTTGCAGATGACCCGCAAGCTTGGCCTAGAAGACATCGTTCACATCGTTGATCACTGTAATGACATGCCAGCTGCTTACATGCTGGCAGATGTTGTCGCTTGTCCTTCAGTGGAGCCAGAGGCCTTCGGTCGTATTCCGTCCGAGGCACAGGCTATGGGGCGTCCAGTTGTCTCGACCGCACATGGCGGGGCGATGGAAACGGTTTTGCCGGGGGAGACCGGTTGGCTGGTGAGCACGGGTGAGGTTGATCAGCTGTCGCGTGCGCTTGTGCAGGTCTTGAGCCTGACACCAGAAAAACGTGCCAAACTGGCTGCCAAGGGGCGTGATCATGTGATTGCCGAATACTCGCTAGAGCAAATGGCAGAGCGGACTCTGAATGTTTACGCCAAGGCGCTCAAGCGGGTTATCAGGAACGCTGCATGACCGACAAGCAAACTGAAACTTCGCCTGCTGACGCGCAAAATTCAGAGAATGATGGTCAGACGGTTGCAGCAATGGAGGAACCAAAGCGTGAGCGTATTCTGGTTATCAAGCTCTCTGCTTTGGGCGATGTTGTATTGGCCATGGGGCCGTTTGCGGCCATCCGTGCGGCTCACCCTGATGCGCATATCACGGTTTTGACTACGCGGCCGTATGTTGATTTGATGAAGGCGAGTGGCTTTTTTGACTCAATTGCCATCGACCGCCGTCCGAAACTGAGCAACGTGCGCGAAGTCCTGGCGCTGCGCCGGTTCCTGCGCAATGGCAATTTTGACCGGGTTTATGATCTGCAGACGTCGGATCGATCCGGATTTTACTACAAACTATTTTGGCCGGGTCCAAAGCCCGAATGGTCCGGGATTGCGCGTGGGTGCTCGCATCCACATGCCAATCCTGAACGCTCAAACATGCATACGATTGATCGACATGCGGATCAGCTTGCTGATGCCGGTATCAAGGATGTCCCTGCCCCTTATATTTCCGGGCCGGATATTGATCTCGACCGATTTGGTATTCGCAGCCCGTTCGTGTTGATTTGTCCTGGTGGGGCGCCGCATCGTCCGGCGAAACGTTGGCCAGCGGAGCGGTTTGGTCTTTTGGCGAAGAAGCTGGCGGACTATCGGCTGACGCCGGTTCTGATCGGGACCGACAGCGAAGCCGATGTTTTGAACCGCATTGATCAGATGTGCCCCAAGGCGCGTAATCTGATGGGCCGGACCGGGTTCCTTGATATCGCCTCCCTTGCCGCGCGTTCGGTGCTGGCGATTGGTAATGATACCGGGCCTATGCATATCGCCGCAGCGGCGGGTGCGCCTTCGATTGTGTTGTTTTCGCGCGAGTCTGATCCGAAGCTCAGTGCGCCGCGCGGTCATGGGCAGAATGCGGTCAGTGTTGTTCGCGAAAACGATCTGCGCCAACTCACCGTCAACCGCGTGATGGATGTCATTCGCGAGCGTCTTGATCTCACCGACTAGGATTGCGGAATTTATCTGTTTTGGCTTTCGGGAACAAAGGCGCGGAAAATGGCGCTTTGAGGCCGATCTAGTTGCCTAAAATCATTGCTTTCTGAACGCGCGTGGATATGCTAGGTGAGGTCTCATGGAAAACACCATGGTGCTTCTGTACTTCCATGTGCGCTTTCCTGCTTCTGTTTCTGACCGATTTGTTTGATGACCATAGGAGATTATCCATAGCACGACCACGCAAACCGATGCAGCCGACCAAGGAAGGTCCGCGCGTCAATGAGGATATCAAAGCCCGTTCCATCTGTGTCGTTGACGCCGAAGGCAACATGTCCGACCCGATTACGGTGCGTGAAGGCATTGAAATGGCAGCGGAAGTTGGACTCGACCTTGTCGAAGTCGCTCCGAATGCCGAGCCGCCAGTTTGCAAGCTGATTGATTACGGCAAGTTCAAATACGAACAAAGCAAGAAGCAGAACGAGGCCAAAAAGAAACAGAAGGTTATCGAGGTCAAGGAGATCAAACTCCGTCCGAACATCGATGTCCATGACTACAACGTCAAACTGCGAGCTGCGCAGAAGTTTCTTGGCGGTGGAGACAAGGTGAAAGTCACGTTGCGTTTCCGCGGACGTGAGATGGCTCACCAGGACCTTGGTCTTGGCATGCTCCAGCGTTTTTCGGGGGATCTTGAAGACCTCGCAAAACCGGAAATGATGCCAAAGATGGAAGGCCGTGTTATGATTATGGTGCTGGCGCCGCGTTAAGACGCGGCGTTTTGCCTTTTACCCCAAGGTTCAAGCCAAAGAGGGAATGCCATGCCAGTCGGAAATGATCTTCTGATCGTGGGCGTCGATGACGATCCCAAGAGTCTGGTTCTACTGAAACGAATCGTCGAAAGTGGCGGGTTCTCGTTTCAGGGTGTTTCCTCTGGAAAGGAACTTCTCAAACTCGTTAAGACCAAACGTCCGCGCATCATCCTGATGGATATCATGATGCCTGACATGAACGGTTTCGAAACCGCGATCAATGTCCGGACCCAGTTCCCCGACCTGTCCTGTGCGATCATTTATGTCACCGCCCGTCAGGGTGAGGAAGACCTGCGTGGTGGTGTTGCTGCTGGCGGGAATGATTTCGTGCTCAAGCCGATCAACCGTGAAAAGCTGATGAGCCGAATCGAGAAATGGGTTGGTCGGGCGCATACCATCAAGACCGCCATCTAATCGGTTTTCTACGGCTGCTCTTGATCGAGCCCCATTTGAGCAGGTCCGTTTTAGTCCTGCCTTTTTGGTAGTTCAACCGAGCCATCCGACGATCATATCAATATAGACCGAGAATGCTGAAAAGCTGATCACGCCAAGTGCAGTGGTCACCAGCACGATTGATGAACTGCGCACGATATAGCGATCATAGGTCGTCGCGATCACAAAAACATTCCCGGCAGTTGGCAAGGCGGCGAGCAACAGAACTGCTTTTGCCTCAAACCCGCTAACAGAACCAACAATCCAGAACCCGATAAACACCGCAACGGGATGGGCGATCAGTTTGGCGACAGACATGGTGGCAAGTTCGGCCTGCTTTTGCGCAATCGGCCGACCAACAAGTGCAACACCAATCGCAAACAGGGCGGCCGGACCGGCACTTTGCCCAAGAAGATCAAGCAGGTAGTCAACACCATCAGGCCAATCAAGATCAAGCAGGCTCACCAGGACCCCTGCGATAATTGCAAGGACCACCGGGTTGGTGAATGTGCCACGTACAATCTTGCCGATCGTGTTGCTGTCTTGGGCGTGCTTGGCACCCTCAAGCAGCAAAAGCGAGAGCGGCAGCATCACAACCAGATCAATCGCAAGTGCCACAATCAACGGAACAGTCGCCGCCGGACCCAGCAGGCCGATGATCAGTGGCAGTCCCATGAACCCGACATTGCCCATGGTCCCGGCAAAGGAAAACAGTGTTCGGCTGGTGGGATCAAGGCCGAACACCCGGGCGGCGATCAGGCGCGAAATGCCATAGACCACAAGGGTGCCACCGCCATAAGCCAGCATGATGTCGGGCTGCCAGATTTCTGAAGGGCTTCGGGTGGCAAGCGCCTTGAACAGAAGGGCCGGCAGGGCAAAATAGAACACGAAGCCGTTAATGCCGCGCATACCATCCGGCGATACGATCTTGAACTTGCCGCCAATCCAGCCAAGGCCGATCAGCGCAAAGAACGGCAAAATGATTGATGTGATTTGCGACATGTGATCAGTCAGATGGGGAATAAGGGGATGGCGGATCGGGCCTTGAAAAGCCGTGCTTGGGCACAATGGCGGCTCAATGCCGCAAAAAGCAAGGGGAAAGGGCTGAATTGGCCCTTGAAAAAGGTAAAGTCGGAGTCTATAACCACCCGTCCCCAAAACAGGTGGTGAGGCTGGAAGGTNTGTATTTGATCCTTCAGGGCATGCCCAGCCGCCGTAGGGGATTTCGTTTTCATTGCTTNTGCAAGGATAGAAAAATGCCCAAGATGAAGACCAAANCGAGNGCGAAAAAACGCTTTCGCCTGACNGCNAGCGGNAAAGTCCGTCACAACGTGGCAAACAANCGCCACCTTCTGACTGCGAAACCGACCAAGATGAAGCGCCAGGCACGTGGCACGGAGATCCTCTGTGACGCAGATGCCCGCATCGTCAAAAAATTCCTGCCGTACGGTTAAGGTTGAAGGAGAGTTAAATGGCTCGTGTAAAAGGGGGCGTGTCTTCGCACGCTCGTCACCGCAAGGTTATTAAGGCTGCCAAGGGTTACCGCGGTCGCCGCAACAATACTTTCCGCACCGCCGTTCAGGCTGTGGAAAAAGGTCTGCAGTATGCATACCGCGATCGTCGCGTTAAGAAACGCCAGTTCCGCTCGCTCTGGATCCAGCGTATCAACGCTGGCGCGCGTGAGAACGGTCTGAGCTACTCCCAGTTCATGAACGGCCTCAAAAAGGCTGGTGTTGAGCTGGACCGTAAAGTTCTTGCCGACATCGCAGTGCGTGAGCCGGAAGCTTTCAAAGCTCTGGTCACCCAGGCGCAGGCTGCACTGGACTGATAAACCTTTGTAAAAAGGTTTCATCGGCACTTGCCTGATTTGATCAGGGGCGGCCATATTGGCCGTCCCTTTTCTTTTTGTGATTTTTAAACCCAAGCCAAAGCGTCGGAAGTTATGGAAAACATCGAAGCATTGCGCGAAGAGGTTCTGGCGGAAGTCGAAAAGGCAGCGGATCTTACCGCGCTTGAAGACGTCCGCATCAGCGCCCTTGGCAAGAAAGGCCGCATTACCGGTCTGATGAAAAACCTTGGCAAGATGGACCCGGACCAGCGTCGTGAATTTGGTCAGACGCTCAATGCCGTCAAGGACCAGGTCGCTGGCGCAATCGAGACCCGCAAAACTGCCCTTGAAGATGCTGCCCTTGAAGCGCGTCTGTCGGGCGAGCGGATCGACGTCACCCTGTCCTCGCGTCCGGATGAAACTGCGGGTCGCATTCACCCGATCAGCCAGACGATTGATGAAATCGTCTCGATCTTTGGCGAGATGGGCTTTGCCCTTGCCGAAGGTCCGGATGTTGAAGACGACTTCCATAACTTTACCGCGCTGAATATTCCGCCGGAACATCCCGCGCGCGAAATGCAGGACACTTTCTATCTGCCTGAACAGGAAGACGGTTCGCGCCTTGTGCTGCGCACCCATACCTCGCCGGTGCAGATCCGGACCATGCAGTCCAAAACCCCGCCGATCCGCATCATTGCGCCGGGTCGTACCTATCGCTCTGACAGCGATATGACCCATACGCCGATGTTCCATCAGGTCGAAGGCCTGGTCATCGACAAGAAGACCCACATGGGTCATCTGAAGGGTTGCCTGCTTGAGTTCGTCAAAACCTATTTCGAACTTGATGATGTGCCGGTCCGCTATCGTCCGAGCTTCTTCCCCTTCACCGAACCGAGTGCCGAAATGGATATCGGTTGCTCGCGCAAGGGTGGGGAACTGAAAATTGGTGAAGGCGACGACTGGCTGGAAATCCTTGGCTGCGGCATGGTTCATCCGCGTGTTCTGGCTGCCTGTGGTCTTGATCCCGAAGAATATCAGGGCTTTGCCTTTGGCATGGGGATCGAACGCATCGCGATGCTGAAATACGGTATTCCCGATCTTCGCACCTTCTTCGATACCGATCTTCGCTGGCTGAAACATTATGGTTTCGTGCCGCTGGATGTACCGAACATGGTAAGGGGCTGAGATTATGAAATTCACACTGAATTGGCTGAAACAGCACCTTGATACCGATGCGTCGATCGAGGTTGTCGCCGAAAAACTGACCGATATCGGTCTCGAAATTGAAGGCGTGACCGACCGCGCGGCAGCCCTTGCCGACATCCGCGTCGCCCACATCGAAGAAGCCGGCCAGCATCCTGATGCCGACCGTCTGAAGCTTTGCCGTGTGAATACCGGCGATAAAATCATTCAGGTCGTTTGTGGTGCACCCAATGCACGTACGGGCCTCAAGGTCGCGTTGGCACAGCCGGGTGCGATCATTCCGATTGATGGTTCCAAGCTGAAACCGGGCAAGATCCGTGGTGTCGAAAGTCAGGGCATGATGTGCTCCACCCGTGAGCTGTGCCTTGGTGAAGACCATGACGGCATCATCGAACTGCCAGAAGACGCTGAAATCGGTGCATCGGTCGCAAGCGTCCTTGGTGCGGATGATCCGATCATTGAAATCGGCCTGACCCCGAACCGCCCTGATTGCACCGGTGTGCGTGGCATTGCCCGCGATCTGGCCGCAGCAGGTATCGGAACCCTTAAGGCTGATCCGCGCGAGCAAGCAGTCGCAGGCTCGTTTGACAGCCCGATTGGCGTTGCGATCAGCGGCGATATCGCCAGCAACAACGCGGTTCCGGCATTCTATGGTCGTTATATCCGTGGTGTGAAAAACGCCGAAAGCCCGGAATGGCTAAAAGCCCGCCTAGAAGCCATCGGTCTGCGTCCGATCTCGGCACTGGTGGATATCACCAACCTTGTGACCCACGATCTGGGCCGCCCGCTGCACGTATTTGACGCCGACAAGCTGTCGGGTGACATCAATGTGCGCTACGCGACCAATAGTGAAAAGATCGCAGCCCTTGATAACAAGGAATACGAACTTTCCGATTCCATGGTTGTCATTGCCGATCAGGCCAAGGCACTTGGTATTGGCGGGATCATCGGCGGCGAAGAAACCGGCTGCCTTGAAGAAACCACCAATGTGTTTGTCGAATGTGCGCTGTTCGATCCGATCAGCATCGCCAAGACCGGCCGTAAGCTTCAGGTCAATTCCGATGCCCGTTATCGGTTTGAGCGCGGCGTTGATCCGCAGTCGATCGCATGGGGCATGGAAGTTGCCACCCAACTGATTACCGAACTCTGTGGTGGCGAAGTCTCGCATGTCGTTAAGGCAGGCAAAGTACCCAACCCGCGCAATTCATTTGATCTGCGCATTGACCGTATTCTCGAGCTCGGCGGTGTTGCTGTTGAGGCCGATCGTGCCATCGACATTCTGAAATCGCTTGGTTTCGAGGTCAGTGGTTCCGCACCGGTTATCACTGCCGTCGCACCGACCTGGCGCCCGGACATCATCGGTGAAGCCGATCTGGTCGAGGAAGTCCTGCGCATTGTCGGTTATGACAAAATCCCGACCGTGCCGCTGGAACGTGAAAGCAGCCTGCCGGTGCCGGCTCTGTCCCCGATGCAAAAGCGTGTCGGTCTGACCCGCCGTGTACTTGCGTCGCGAGGTCTTTATGAAACCGTGACCTGGTCCTTTACGGACTCGCGTTGGGCCAAGCTGTTTGGCGAGCTTAAAGAAGGTCTGTATCTGGCCAACCCGATCAGCTCAGATCTTGATATCATGCGCCCGAACGCCCTGATCAACATGATCGCGGCTGCCGGTCGTAACCAGGCACGTGGTTTTTCTGACCTTGCCCTGTTTGAAGTCGGTCCGGAATTCTTTGGCGATCAGCCGGGTGATCAGCGTCTGGTGGCTGCTGGTCTGCGCGCCGGTGCGACGACCCCTCGCAGCTGGACCGGTTCGCGCCGTGATGTTGATGTCTTTGACGTCAAGGCCGATGCCGAAGCCCTGATCGAAGCACTTGGCACCAATGCCGCCAATGTTCAGGTCAATACCGACGGTGCGCCGGAATGGTATCACCCGGGTCGTTCAGCTGCCCTGCAGCTGGGTCCGAAAAACGTTCTGGGCTATTTTGGTGAACTGCATCCGAAGGTGCTTAAGGCGCTTGGTGTCAAAGGCCGCGTTGTGGCGTTTGAACTGTTTGTTGAAAACGTGCCAATGCCCAAGAAAAAGGGTACGGCCCGTCCGGCATTGAATGCTTCAAGCTTCCAGTCGGTCGAGCGTGACTTTGCCTTCCTTCTTGATGAAGGCGTGAAGGCCGAAGCAATCATCAAGGCCGCCAAGGGCGCTGATCGCAATCTGATTACGGATGTGACGATCTTTGACCTTTATGCTGGCAAGGGGATTGAGGATGGTAAAAAATCACTCGCCTTCTCGATCACGTTGCAGCCGACCAAGGCAACCCTGACCGAAGAAGAAATCGAAGCGGTCTGCAAAAAGGTTGTCGAGGCGGTCGAAAAGGCCACCGGCGGTTCACTGCGCGCTTAAGGTTGCACTGAATATCTCAATAAAAACGGGCTGCTCCTTGTGGGGCAGCCCGTTTTGTTTGCGGCAAACCGGTCAAAATTACCGACCGGGACGTTTGCGCAAGATGGCATATTCGTCCTCATCCAAATCAAGCGCGATCAGATCCGGGCCATTGGTGAAAATATGCCATTCCATATCGGTGTCATCGCATTCGATGGTCAGCTGATCGACCATGCTGTTCCATTCACACCGTTCGCGATCGTCATCGGCCTCCAAGCGGCCGGTGCCATCGTCATAGAGATGCATGACCAGAAGCTGCTCGTCCTCGTCAATTGAATAGACCGCATACGTTTCGTTTGCAAAACGGTAATTGATTTCTGCGCCATCCAACCGCCGCCAGCCGCGCGGCAATGGCTCGCCCGGTTCATGTTCGGCAAAGTAATAGGCCAGTGTCTGCATGTGGCTGTCATTCATGGTGCGCATGTCCGAGCCGCATGCGCTGAGTGCCAAAAGGCCGAGCATCGCCAGAATGGGTTTAAGGATCGGGCGGGGCAGGATCACGGTCTTGAACATTTAACGCTCCATAACAGGCACAGGGCAGCTTTTACCTGTCTGCCCGTCTCATGCAAAAGACGAAGCAAGATACTTGCCATCCGGGCGTGTGAGGCCCGGGCAAAAACGGTCAGCAGATAAGCTTACCGGCTTTCGCGTTGATCAGGGTGATGGACCCGCAGGGTAAAGATGATGGTCGTGCCCGGATCACTGACAGGGCGGCTGGTATCAAGCCAGATGCGACCCCCATGTTGTTCAACGATCTTGCGACAAAGCGAAAGCCCAAGTCCCGTTCCGGAAAACTCGTCCTTATGCAGGCGCTGGAACAGGCGGAAAATCCGCTGTGCATGTTCGGGATGAATGCCAATGCCATTATCGCGGACCGAAAAACGCCAGTAATCGCGCATTACCGGATCGGGTTCGACCGTGATGGAAATATGCGGCGGTACACCCGGACGACGATACTTTATCGCGTTGGACAACAGGTTCTGGAACAGCCGCGAAAGTGCTATGCGGTCGCCCTTGATGGTTGGAAGGTCATCATGGGTGATGGTGGCATGTTCGCGTCCGATCACGTCCTTGAGGTCCGCCTGCGCCTCGTTCAGAACCTGATTACAGTCAATGACGCTGAATTCCTCGCTGGTGCCGGTTTTGGCATATTCAAGCAGGTGGCTGATCAGCTTGTGCATGCGCTTGGCGCCATCGACGGCAAAGTCGATATATTCGTCGGCTTCCTGATCAAGGGTGCCGCTGTAGCGCTGTTTGAGAAGCTGGGTATAGCTTGCCACCATGCGCAGCGGCTGCTGCAAATCGTGCGATGCCACATAGGCGAACTGTTCAAGGTCTTCGTTACTGCGTTTGAGCTGATCAAGCGTGTCGCGCAGCTTGTTGGCGTTTTCAACGAACTCGGTCACGTCGCGCGCACTGCAAAAGATCATGTCGTCAAATGGGCCAACACAATGCCAGGCCAGCCAGTGGGTATTTCCCTTGCGGTCCAGAACACGCAGGATGGATTTGCCATCACCCAGCATCGCTGTCCCGCTTTTCTGGCGCATGGCGGTCATTGCCGTTTGCTGGTCTTCCGGCACGAACAGTTTGAAGAACTGCTTGTTGACGATGTCATGCACCGGCAGCCCCATCAGTTCTTCCAGCGCCGGGCTGAAGCCACGCAGAACGCCCTCGCTATCAATCGCGATTGCCGGTTCCGGCGTATGGCGCAAATAGGTCTCGAACGGATGGCACAGTTCCTGTTGGGATGCGGTTTCAAGCAGCAGCACCGAAATGAATTGCTCATCCTGTTCGGTATAGCGATGCGCCATCAGGTAAAAACGCTGCATCAGGTTTTTGGCCGTGCGGATATCAACCATCGTGCCAACCCGCGCATCGGGCCAGACATTCTCGATCAACGGGCCGCGCAATTTGGTGCGCGATGCCGGTGCCAGCCGATCAAGGAAATCGGTCATGGTCGGGGCCAGATTTTCGGAACTTGATCCCAGAATTTCCGGCCAGTTCAACTGGGTTGTCAGTTTGCCGTCGCTTGTGTCGACCGGCCAGCTGATCACCGCACAACCACATTCCGAAAGGGTATTTTCCGTATCGCTGAAATGTTCGGCAAGGTGGGCTGCACGCATGTGCTGGCGTTTAAGGCGCTGCCACAACCAGATCGCAAGCCCGCACAGGATGGTCATCGCCATGACAAACATCAGGGCATGCAAGATGAAGGCATCGCGCCAGTTATGTAACAGCGTGCTTCGCGGTGTGTAGGTGACCACAATCCGGTTGATGTCGGGCAGTTTGCTATAGGCCAGCACCATGACCTCGCTGCCATGAACGCACAGAAGCGAATCACGGTCGGTGTCCTGGGTGCTGATATATTCGCCAAGATCGCCCAGCAAATGCGGCGGGATAAATCCCTTGATCTGGTTCAGGTCATTATCAAGCAGGCCGACAATGATATCTGAATTGTCTGAGACGATCTTTTGCAGATCGACATCATCATGAAGCAACAGCATCGACCCAAGCCGGAACGCGGTCGCTTCAAGCTGGGCACTGGCATGTTCGACCGCGCTGTCATAAAGCGTTTTCTGGATAAAGAAGAAGGAAAACAGCAGGACAAAAACACCCGTCATAGTCAGGGCCGCAAGTCGTTTGCGCAGCTTCACGAGGCTGCGTCGGGACAGGGATGGCTCGATGGATGTTATGAACATGTTTTTGGCGAGGTCCTGCCGACAGAAAAAACGTTTCCTTCAGGTTGAAATCTAAGACCTTTTCACCCGGTTGAAAAGGATGCAAACAAATGAATTCATGCGTTTGACGCCATCGCAGCCCGCGATTGTGCCGCTTGGGATCAGGCAAAAACCCGAACAATCGCGACATCCGCGCAACGGTCATGGCAGTGCAAGTCACCCGCAGGCAATTTGTGTATGGCTGGAACATAACACAACGCTTCTAATTCCGTGCAAAAACCCCTATAAACCCGCTGGTGATTGATCCGGGAAATGACAAAACCGATTTCCCGAACGATGCAATGATCGCGTAATGCTGGTTTTTTAGATCATGCCCTTTTGCATCCAACATGTGATGCGGCCTGACGTCGCTGCCAAAAACGGCTGGCTGACGGGGCAGGGGATATTGCAAAGACTTGCGATTTGCGCGTTGTTGCTCAACCGGGTATCGGGTGATCACACCGTTTCGAAACAATGTGCCACGCGGCGAAATGCCAGCCAATTTTAGTGCCAGAAGCAGCCAAAAATGACTGACCTTAAGAACATTCGTAACTTTTCGATCATCGCCCATATCGACCACGGTAAATCTACCCTGGCCGACCGCCTGATCCAGTTGACCGGTGGCCTGACCGAACGTGAAATGGCCGATCAGGTTCTCGATTCGATGGATATCGAACGCGAACGTGGCATCACCATCAAATCCCAAGCCGTTCGGTTGAAATACACTGCCAAGGACGGGCAGGAATATACCCTCAACCTGATGGATACGCCGGGCCACGTTGACTTTGCCTATGAAGTGTCGCGCTCGCTTGCTGCGTGCGAAGGATCGCTTCTGGTTGTTGATGCCGCCCAGGGTGTTGAAGCACAGACCCTTGCCAACGTCTATCAGGCGATCGAAAACAACCACGAAATCGTCCCGGTCCTGAACAAGGTCGACCTTCCGGCCGCCGAACCCGATCAGGTCAAGGAACAGATCGAGGAAGTGATTGGCATTGATGCCTCTGACGCGGTGATGATTTCGGCCAAGACCGGCCTGGGTGTGCCTGACGTGCTTGAGGCCCTTGTTCATCGTCTTCCGGCCCCGACCGGGGATGCGGACGCGCCGCTTGAAGTGCTTCTGGTCGATAGCTGGTATGACACCTATCTTGGTGTGATGATTCTGGTGCGCGTGAAGGAAGGTACCCTGAAAAAGGGTCAGAAAGTCCGCTTCATGAACGCCAAGGTCACCCATCAGATCGAACGTGTTGGCGTCTTTACGCCAAAACCGCTTGCTCTTGATGAACTCGGCCCGGGTGAGGTCGGCTTTATCAACTGCGGTATGAAAACCGTTGCTGAATGTGAAGTCGGTGACACGATTACCGAGGAAAAACGCCCCTGCGCCAAGCCACTGGCCGGTTTCAAGCCGTCCATCCCGGTTGTGTTCTGTGGCATCTTCCCGGTCGATACCAGCGAATATGAAGTGCTGCGGGATGCGCTCGAAAAGCTGCATCTCAATGATGCATCCTTCCAGTTCGAACCGGAAAACTCGACTGCTCTTGGTCTTGGCTTCCGTTGTGGCTTCCTTGGTCTGCTTCACCTTGAAATCATTCAGGAACGTCTGGAACGCGAGTTCGAGCTTGATCTGATCACCACCGCCCCGTCGGTGTCTTATAAGATCACGCTGAGCAAGGGCGAAGAAATCATGCTGCATAACCCGGCAGATTTCCCTGACGTCACCAAGATCAAGGCGATCGAAGAGCCTTGGATCAAGGCATCGATCATGGTGCCGGACGAATATCTTGGCGGCATCCTGACCCTTTGCACCGAACGCCGTGGTGTTCAGCTTGACCTTACCTATGTCGGTAACCGGGCAATGGCAGTTTACAAACTGCCGCTCAACGAAGTCGTCTTTGACTTCTATGACCGTCTGAAATCGATCTCGCGTGGCTATGCCAGCTTCGATTACGAGATCGCCGGCTACGATGAAAGCGATCTGGTCAAGGTTTCCATCCTGGTCAATGAAGAACCGGTTGATGCACTGGCGCTCATGGTTCACCGTTCGGCCGCCGAATATCGTGGTCGCGAGATCTGTAAGCGTCTTAAGGACCTGATCCCGCGCCAAATGTTCCGCATCGCCATTCAGGCCGCCATCGGTGGCAAGGTGATTGCCCGTGAAACCGTATCCGCACTCCGTAAGGACGTGACGGCGAAATGTTACGGCGGTGACGTTTCGCGTAAACGTAAGCTTCTTGAAAAACAGAAGGCCGGTAAGAAAAAGATGCGTCAGTTCGGCAAGGTCGAAATTCCGCAATCGGCCTTTATCAACGCGCTCAAGATGGGCGACGACAAGTAAGTCGAAATTACGATATCGAAACAAAGGCTGTATTCCCTCGCGGATGCAGCCTTTTTTCTTTGTGGTTTCCCATAGCCCCCTTACTGCGTTATGGATGGCCAGACCAACCCGCTATTTGACCAAGGAGCCCCCGATGGATTTGGACCAGCTTGCCAGACAGGAAGACATTCTGGTGTTTGACCGCTTTGACGAAGACACCGCCTGGTCAATCGGCTCCAAACTGGTGGGGGTTGCGCAGGCGAAAAATGCCCCGGTCGCGGTTAATATCCGCACCCCGGACCGCACCCTGTTTCATGCATCCCTTGCCGGTGCGAAACCGGCAAATGATGCGTGGGCGCGCCGCAAAAGCAATCTGGTGCTGCGCGAACATCAAAGCTCAATGCGTTTTGGTGCGGAACTGAAAGCCAAGGGTAAAACATTGGCCGATCACGGTATTGATTTTGCCGACTATGCCGATCACGGCGGCAGCTTCCCGATCCGCGTTGCCAGTGTGGGTGTGATTGGCGCGATTACGGTTTCGGGTCTCGCATCGCACGAAGATCACGGCATGATTGTTGATGTTCTGGCTGAGCATCTTGGTGTTTCGATCTGAGATAACTCAGTCGAAATGCTCGATATCGGGATCAACGCCGGCAAAGCTTGTCAGGGCTGTGCGCATCCAAAGATGCTTCTTTGCCTTGAACGGGCTTGGATCGTCAAAGCTTCCAAGGCGGAAATCGATGAAACTGTCGTCATCGTCCTTGCGCCAGGTGATGCTTGATCCGCATTTCGGGCAAAAGCCGCGATACTTGCCGGGCGAGCTTTCATAATCGGTCGGTTTGCCGTCCCACAAAACGGCGCTGGCCGGGAAGCTGACAAAGGTCGAGACACCTGAACCACTATCCTTTCGACACATGCCACAATGGCAATGATTGCCGCCAATCGGCTCCCCGGATGCAACAAAGCGCACCGCGCCACAAAGACAACCCCCATGATGTTCGGGATGTTTTGTGGTCATGGTGCGCTTCCTTGAAAACTTTGACCAAATGTCGGGTTATTCGTTCGGAACACCCGTCGTGGTCGAATATTCGAAGTGGAATTCCTTGTCCGGGAACAGGTATGAGCGCGCGGCGTGGATCGCACTTGCACCTTCGGCAAAGCCCGACAGGATCAGTTTGAGCTTGTGCTCATAGGTCGCGATATCGCCGATGGCAAAGATGCCCGGGACCGATGTTTCCATGGTCGCCTGTTTGACGCCGATATGGTTCTTCTCAAGATTAAGACCCCAATCGGCAATCGGGCCAAGTTCCATGGCAAGACCAAAGAACGGCAGAAGATGATCGGCTTCAAGCTCGCGCTCTTCACCCTTGAGCGTCGCGACAACCACGTGTGACAGGATGCCGTTTTCACCCTTAAGGCCTTTCAGCTGATAGGGAATGACCATCTCGATCTTGCCGGCTTCGGCCAGCGCCTGCAGCTTCGCACTGCTGTCAGGGGCGGCACGGAATTTCGGACGACGATGGACAACCATCACCTTGGCCGCAATGTCATGCAGCGAAAGGGCCCAGTCGACAGCTGAATCACCGCCACCGGCAATCACGACGTTCTTGCCGGCAAAGTCGGCACGACGTTTGACGTAATACTGAACGCCACCCGATCCTTCGTAATCCTCAAGACCATCCATCGGCGGCTTGTTCGGGCCGAATGCACCGCAACCGGCTGCAATCACAACCGCACCGGCGTCAATCACGGTGCCCTTGGTGGTTTCCAGCGTGAAACGACCATCGTCGCGTTTCTCAAGCTTGGTGACCTGCTGACCCAGATGATAGGTCGGCTCAAACGGATCGGCCTGTTTGGCAAGCTGATGAATAAGGTCCTGACCGGCAATCTGCGGGTGGGCCGGAATGTCAAAAATCGGCTTTTCCGGATACAGCGCGCTGCACTGGCCGCCGACCATATCAAGCGCGTCAATCACATGGGATTTAAGCCCCAGCATACCGGCTTCGAAAACCGCAAAAAGCCCGACGGGGCCTGCGCCAATAATGGCAATATCTGTGCTATGCGATGCGTCTGACATACTTCTTCCATCCAAATAAAATCGAATTTGGGTAGGGTGCTGACCCCAAGCCCGGCGGTGTGCGGGATTTCTTATGCAGCCAGATAGCATCTGGGGCACGATATCGCAATGTAAACCGGCCTTTTTCCGGCTTTGCGTCGTGAATTGCAGCACATGGGTCAAAACTCATTGCGAAAGGCCGCATCAACCCCCTAAAACAGAGTGCAAGAGCCATTCAAAAGACGGACATCATGACCAGGACAGTCACTGTCAGCGATCAGAACGGGACCGAAGCCCTTGCCGCCAAGCTTGCCGCTGTTGCCAGGGCAGGCGATGTGATCTTGATGCATGGCACATTGGGCATGGGCAAAAGTGCCTTTTGCCGGGCCTTCATCCGGGCCGTGGCCGATAACCCGCATGAAGAAGTCCCCAGTCCGACTTTCACACTTGTGCAGATCTATGAGCTTGATCGTGTGCCGGTCTGGCATTTTGACCTCTATCGTTTGTCCGATCCCGAAGAAGTCCATGAATTGGATATCGAGGATGCCTTTTCCGATGCCATCAGTCTGATCGAATGGCCGGATCGGTTGGAATATCTTACTCCGGAAAACCGACTTGATATTCATATCGAACCCGGATCGACCCCCGATGGGCGTGTGTTTAACCTTGAACCGCATGGTGAGGATTGGACCGCGCGGATCAATGATCTGGTGGTAAGCCCGTCATGAACCGCGCAAGCCCCGATCAGGAACGCCGCAACGCCGAACGCCATGATTTTCTGGTCACGTGTGGCTGGCAGACCGCGCAGGTCATGCCGTTGGTTGATGATGCCTCGGCCCGGAAATATTTCCGCCTTGAACGGCGTCATGACACCGCGCTTCTGATGGATTTTCCGCCCTCGGCCATTCATGTCGATCCGCATGGTATTCATGACAGTCCCGAACGCCCGGCCTCGGTAAGCCCGGTTTTGCAAACCACCAGCCTGTTTCAAAAGGCCGGTTGGCGGGTGCCGGAAATCTACGCGGCGGATGAAAAGCGCGGGCTGGTCCTGATCGAGGATTTCGGTGACATCACCTTTGCCGAGGCGCTTCAAGGAAGCGCGATGCTTGATAGCACAACTGAGGATGCGCTTTATCTGCGTGCCGTCGTACAACTGATCACCCTGCATCGCTTCTGCGACGCGGGCGGGATGAATGATTGCCGTCTGGTGCGCTATGGCCCGGAAAACCTGCGCCGGATGCTGGCAAGCTTCAAGACCGATTATCTGCCATTGATCATCCCGGATGCGGCCAAGCGCGAGGCGGCAAGTACCGCTTTTGATCAGCTTCTTGAAACCGTCTTGCCGCTCTGCTGGCAGGTGGGGGAAGTGATCATTCACCGCGATTATCATGTTGATAACCTGATGCTGGTCGAAAATGGCGAGGGCGGCGATGATTGCGGCATCATTGATTTTCAGGACGCCGCCATTGCGCCAAGGCCCTATGATCTGGCTTCGCTCCTGCGCGATGTGCGCTATGATATCGGCCCGGATCTTGAAACGCGAATGAAGGAATACTATCTCGCCGCGTTCCCGGATGTTGATCGTTCTGATTTCGAAACGGCTTATATCGCGACATCGATGGTGCGCAATTTCCGCATCCTTGGCCGGTTTGGCTGGCTTGCGATCAAGGCTGGCAAAACCCGCTATTTCGACTTTATCCCGCGTTGTTGGGACATGATCCTGCGTGGGGCTTCTGATCACTTGCCAGCCCTTCAGGATTGGGTGGATGCCCATATCCCGACCGATGCGCGCACCGCCCCCGGCACTTGTGAAAAACCAAACCCCATCCGGCAAAGAGGCAAACTCATGAGCGCACCAGAAACAAAGGCACAGGCCATGGTTCTGGCGGCGGGCCTTGGCAAGCGCATGCGCCCGATCACCGATACAATGCCAAAGCCGCTGATATCGGTCGCGGGCAAGCCGATGCTCGATCACGTGCTTGATAAACTGGCAAATTCCGGTGTCACGCAGGCCGTGGTTAATTCGCACTATCTTGGTCAGCAGATCATTGATCATGTTGCCGACAGAACCGCGCCCGCCATTGTCACCTCGCCCGAGGTGGATCTACTTGAAACCGGCGGCGGGGTTAAAAATGCGCTCTCGAAGCTTAATGACGATGCGGTCTTGGTTGCCAATGCCGATGTCTTCTGGACCGAGGGTTCCGAGCCACTGTTTGATCGCCTGATCAATGCCTTTGACCCGGAACATATGGACGCGCTTCTGGCTCTTTATCCGGTTGCAGATGGCTATGGTTATGACGGGGCAGGCGATTTCTTCTGGCAGGTGGATGGGCGGCTCAAACGGCGCGGTGATGCGCCGTCAGCCCCTTATTTCTTTACCGGTGTGCAGGTATTGGCACCGCACCTGTTTGAAAGCACACCCGATGGCGCCTGGTCGCTCAATGTCGTTTATGACAAGGCGCTTGCGGCTGGTCGGGGTTATGGTCTGGTGCATGATGGTGGATATTTCCATATCGGTACGCCAGAGGCGCTTAAGGATTCCGAGCCTGTCATCGCCAAGGCGCTTGAGACTGAGCGCGCCAAGAAAGCTGCATCCGGGGGAGTTTGATGGCCGACCTGTTTGATTACATGGACGCGCCCGACTATGACGAAGCCTCCTTCGCCGGCGAGGTCACGCCACCCTCAAACCTGTTTTTCATCCCGCCCGGAGTTGCCTTTGCCGATCTGATTGCCAAACAGCTGATCACTGAGACCGCTGATCAGCCAGATGCGCTGCCTGACTATGTCCTGATGGTGCCTAACCGGCGTTCCGCCAAGGTGATGCGCGATGCCTTCTTGCGGCAATCGCAAGGTGCCGTAACCCTGCTTCCAACCATTCGACCGCTGGGCGAGGCAGATGAGGATGAATTGGCGATTTATGGTGCGGGCGGCGAACAGGCGGCTCTTGATCTGCCGCCCGCCATCCCCGATCTGCAGCGCAAGTTGCTTCTGACCCAGCTCATCATGGGCCGTCCCGATCATCGCGGTGAAAAACCAACTGCCGATCAGGCTGCCCGTCTTGCTGGCGAACTGGCGCGCTTTCTTGATCAGGTGCAAACCGAAAACTGCGCCTTTGACGACCTCAAGGGACTGGTGCCCGAAGAATTCGCCGAACACTGGCAGCTCACCCTCGAATTTCTGCAAATTCTCACCATCCACTGGCCGGGGATTCTGGCTTCGCAGGATGTCAGTGACAGGGCGATGCGGCGTAATGCTCTGATTGCCGCACAGATCGATCTTTGGGATGTAAACCCGCCCGAAACGCCGGTTCTGATCGTTGGCTCCACCGGCCCGTTTCCGGCCTTGCGCGATTTGATGAAGGCAGTTCTCGCCATGCCACAGGGCCGCGTGGTTCTGCCCGGTCTGATGGCGGGGCTGAGCCACGAAGACTGGGCGGCGATTTCTGACGATGCCGCCCATCCACAACATCTTCTGGGTAAGACGCTCGGCCATATTGGTCGTCATGCCGACAGTGTTCTGCCTTGGCCGGCCCTTGACCCCGAAAGCGATGCCTCCATCGAACGTCGCCGTCTTGCCCGCGAGGCGCTCAGACCTGCCAAAACCACCCATCACTGGCGCTATATCACAGGCTTCGCCGCGGATGTGATGGATGGCGTTTTGCGTGTTGATTGCTCTGGCGCGCGCGAAGAGGCAACCACGATTGCCCTTATGATGCGCGAGGCGCTTGAACATCCCGAAAAGACCTGTGCGCTGGTTACCCCGGATCGTGGCCTTGCCCGGCGTGTGGCGACCGAGCTTCGCCGGTGGGAGGTCGAAATTGATGACTCGGCCGGTATCCCGCTGCATGACACCGCACCGGCGATCTATCTGCGTTTGGTCGTACGTGCCGTTCAGGAAGAATTCGCCCCGGTTCCGCTTCTGGAATTGCTGAAACATCCGCTCTCGGCGGCGGGGCTGTCACCCGAGACCTTCCGCGTTCTAACCCGCTTGCTCGAAAAGGAAGTTCTGCGTGGTGCCCGACCCGGGCCCGGGTTGGATGGGTTGCAAACCGCCCTTGATGGCTGGTGCGAGGATACCGTTGCTCGACTGAGTAATTCCGGGTCAGACAGTGCCATCGGCCGGATTGAGCGCATCCGCGATGATCATGCGCGGCTGAGCGATCTGGTCGCCCGTTTTAAAACCTGTCTTGATCCGCTTGATGACCTGACCGGCAACAAAACCCATGCGCCGGTCCATCTGCTGCGCAGCCACATCACTGCGGCTGAGGCACTGGCAGCCAGCGACACCCAAACCGGGGCTGATCGCCTGTGGCGCGGCGAAGCGGGTGAGGCATTGGCGGATTTTGTCCATGAATTGCTGAATGCACTTGGTGATTTTGCCTCGATGCCGGGCAACCGGTATGGCGCATTTCTGGATGCGCTTATGGCAGATCGGGCGGTGCGTCCGCGCTATGGCAAACATCCGCGTCTGTTTATCTGGGGGACGGTCGAAGCCCAGATGCAGCAAGCCGATCTGACCATTCTGGGTGGTCTTAATGAAGGCGTCTGGCCGCCGGAAGCCGGCGCTGATCCGTGGATGAGCCGCCCGATGCGCCGTAATTTCGGTTTGCCTGCGCCCGAACACCGGGTCGGGCAATCGGCCCATGATTTCCAGCAGCTGTTTTGTTCGCCCGATGTGGTGATGACCCGTGCCCTGCGTATCGAAGGTACGCCGACTGTGCCGTCGCGCTGGTTGTTACGGATTGAAAACATTCTTCGGAAATCAGGCGTTTCAATGGAAAAACCCGATGCAGCCGAATGGCGTGCGCTGGCCGACCTGATTGATGAACCCGCACCTGATATGCGTATCAAGATCGGGCGCCCGGCACCCAAGCCACCCGTATCAGCCCGCCCGGATCGCCTGTCGGTCACCCAGATCGAAACATGGATGCGCGATCCTTATGCCATCTATGCCCGTCATATCCTTGGCTTGCGCAAACTTGATGGTGTCGATGAGGATCCCGGTGCAGCCGATTACGGCAACCTGATCCACGAGGCCCTTGATCAATTCATCGCCCGTCATCCCGAACATTTGCCGCCCGACGGGGAACAGGAATTGCTGATTATTGGCCGTGAAGTGTTCAAACCGCTGGCCGCCCGTCCGGGCCTTTGGGCCTTCTGGTGGCCACGGTTCGAACGCATCGCCAAATGGTTCATCCAGACCGAAGCCGCCCGGCGGGATGCGGTGCGGAAATCCTATACAGAGCAGGCCGGAACCCTTGATACCAGCAGCGGTTTTCAGGTCTATGCCCGGGCTGACCGCATCGATGCGTTGCGCGATGGTGGCATTGCAATCATTGACTATAAAACCGGCGCCCCGCCCAGTCAGGGGGATGTTGCCAACGGCTTTGCCCCACAATTGCCGCTTGAAGCCGCGATTGCCGAAATGGGTGGCTTTGGCGATGTGCCCGCAGGCCCCCCGGCCAGCATGGCGTTCTGGAAACTCTCGGGCGGTGATCCGGCGGGTGAGATCGTTGAGATCAACACAGGCCGGATGAAAACCACGCCAGCCGAGCTTGCCCATGCGGCGGTGGATGGTGTCAACGGGCTTGCCGCGGCCTTTGCAGATCCCAAAACACCCTATCTCAGTGTGCCGCACCCCGATCACGCGCCGAAATATTCCGATTATGTCCATCTCGCCCGTCTGCGTGAATGGATGGGCAGCGAGGATGCTGATGACAGCGCTAACATCGAAGAAAAACAGGATGATGGCGAAGGGGACGCGTCATGACCGAAATGCGCGGAACCGATCCCAACGTCCTGCAACGCAATGCGTCTGATCCCAATGCATCGGTCTGGGTGTCGGCCTCGGCAGGTGCCGGCAAAACCAAGGTGCTCTCTGATCGCGTGTTGCGCCTGATGCTGTCGGGCACTGAACCGCATCGTATCCTGTGTCTGACCTTTACCAAGGCTGCCGCGGCCGAGATGGCCAACCGTGTCAATGAACGCTTGGGCCGCTGGGCCACGATGGAAGACCGCGATCTTCAGGCCGATCTTGCCAATCTTGCCGGCACAGCGCCCAGTGCCGATGAAACCATTCGTGCGCGCCAGCTTTTTGCGCGTGTTTTGGATGCGCCGGGCGGGATGAAAATCCAGACCATTCATGCCTTCTGTCAGTCGCTTCTGCGCCGCTTCCCGCTTGAAGCCGGTCTGGCGCCGCATTTTGAAATCATGGATGACCGTACAGCTGCTGAAACTATGGCCGATGTGCAGGAAGAGGTTCTGGCATTCGCCCGCACCGGCCGAGATGAAGATCTGGCCCATGCCTTGTCGGTCGTCACTAGCCAGGTCCGCGAAGGCGCCTTTGGCGAAGTCATGAGCGAACTGGCCCGTGAACGTGGCCGGCTTAAACGCATGCTCTCCAATCTTGGCGGGGCCAATCGCATGCGCGACGCGGTCTATAAGGCACTTGGCGTGCCGGTTGGGCTTGATGATGAAACCATTCTGGCCAAGGCGCTTTCCGATGATGCCTTTGATCACGATGGCTTGATGCGAGGGCTGGCAGCGCTTGAGGCCGGAACAAAAACCGATATCGCCCGCGTTCCGGCATTGGCGCAATTCCTTGAAAAGACAACTGTCGAGGACCGCCTTGCGGTGTTCAATGAATATCGCAGCGTCTTTTTCACCACGGCCGGTGAACCGCGTGCCAAGCTGATTACCAAGGGAGCGGCTGAAAACCATCCGATGGGTGCGGACGCGCTTGAGCAGGAATGTGCCCGTCTGATCGAGGTCGACCGCAAGCGCAAGGCCGCCGCCATGGCCGGTGCGACTTCGGCCCTGATTACCATCGGCAATGCGATGCTGGATCGCTATGCCACCAAAAAGGCCCTGCATGCCCGCCTTGATTACGATGACCTGATCCTGACCAGCTTGCAGCTTCTGCAACGTCAGGCCGGGATTGCCGGTTGGGTGCTGTTCAAGCTGGACGAGGGCCTGGACCACGTCCTGATTGACGAGGCGCAGGATACCAACCCCGAACAGTGGGAAGTGGTGCGTATTCTGGCCGAGGAATTCTTTATCGATGCCGGGCGTCATGCCGATAAGCCACGCACCATCTTTGCCGTCGGCGATGCCAAACAATCGATCTATAGCTTCCAGCGCGCCGATCCGGAGAAGTTCGCAGAAATGCGCCGATATTTCCGTGATCGGGCGCGTGAAATCGCCGCTGACTGGCGCGAAGTACCGATGAACATCTCGTTCCGCTCCACCGATGCGGTGCTGGGCACGGTGGACCGTGTCTTCGCCGGTCCGGTTGCCAAGCAGGGGGTCGGCGATGACGGGGCGGATGTTCTCCACAGCCCGTTCCGCGTCGGGCAGGCTGGCCGGATTGAACTCTGGCCGGCGGTTGAGCCCGAAGAACGCGAAGCCGAAGATCCCTGGACCCCACCAACCCGGATTGTTCGCCTTGAAGATCCGGAAATTCGCTTGGCACGTGTGATCGCCGGGCGTATTCGCCATGCGATTGATGAAAAGGAAACCCTGACATCACGCGGCCGTCCGGTCCGCGCGGGCGACTTCATGATCCTTGTGCGCCGTCGGACTGCCTTTGTTGATGAGGTCGTCAAGGCGCTGAAGGAACGCAACGTTCCGGTCGCTGGGGTCGACCGTATGCAGATCACCGATCAGCTTGCGGTGATGGATCTGGTGGCGTTCGGGCGGTTCCTGCTGATGCCCGAAGATGACCTGACCCTGGCCGAGGTGCTTAAAAGCCCGCTGATCGGCCTTGATGATGATCAGCTGTTTGAAATTGCCCATAATCGTCCCAGAACCCTGTGGTATGCTTTGCGTGAAAAGGCCGCCATGGTCGAAGATGGATCACCATTTGCGCGTGCCTACGCCTTTTTGTTCAAGTGGCTGGGCCGGGGCGATTACGAACGCCCGTTCGAACTTTATGCCGAACTTCTGGGCGGTCGCGGCGAAGAAGCCCGCGGTGTCCGCGCCCGTCTGGTTGGCCGTTTGGGGATCGAGGCCAATGACCCGATTGACGAATTCCTCAACCTCGCCATGGGGTATGAAGCCGACCATGCGCCGACGCTTCAAGGTTTCCTGCACTGGCTGATGGCCGGCGATGCTGAAATCAAGCGTGACCTTGAACAAAGCGGTCGCGATGAAGTTCGCATCATGACCGTTCATGGTGCCAAGGGGCTTCAGGCCCCGATCGTCTTCCTGCCCGATACCATGCAGGTGCCAACTCAGGCCCCGAACCTGTTTTGGCAGGAAGATCGCAACCTGATGTTCTGGTTGCCACGTGTGGCGCTTGAAACCGACATTGTAGCGCGCCTGCGCGATGACATCGCGCTCAAACGCGATCAGGAATATAACCGCCTGCTTTATGTGGCTCTGACACGGGCCGAAGACCGGCTTTACATTTGCGGCTGGCAGGGGCGGCGCAAGGCACCGGGGCATTGCTGGTACAATCTGTGTAGCCAGGCAATGGAAGGCTACGCCAAACCAGCACAGATTGATCTTTCGACCTATTCCGGATCGGGCTGGAACGGTGAAGGTTGGGTCTGGGAAACCGATCAAAGTCAGGAGCCAAAGCCCGATCGCACGGATGATGTTTCGAATTCAAAACAATCTACGAAACGTCAGTTGATCCGCGCTGTTGCCCCCGAAGAATCCTTCCCGCCCAAGCCACTCGCCCCCAGTCGTCCGCTCGAAGACGAACCGGCGGTTCAGTCCCCGCTTGGCGGCGATCAGGGCCAAAGCTTTAAGCGTGGCCTTCTGATCCACAAGCTTCTGGAACTGTTGCCCGATCTGCCAGTGCAGGCCCGCCAGAAGGCGGCGGAACGTTTCCTTGCCCAGCCAATCCATGCACTTGATGCCGATTTGCAGGTGGAAATCGCCAATGAAACGCTGGGCATCTTCGATAACTCGGATTTCGCACCGGTCTTTGCGCCGGGATCGCGGGCCGAGGTGCCCTTGGTGGGTATTGTTGGCGGGGACGTGGTTTCCGCCCAGATCGACAGGCTTGTGGTGCGTGATGATGAAGTGATGATTGTCGATTACAAAACCAATCGTCCGCCGCCACGCGATGTTGAGGACACGCCACGCGCCTATCGTCTGCAGATGTCGATCTATCGCGCAGCCCTTGCGCAGATGTATCCGGGCAAGAAGGTCAGGTGTTTCATCCTCTGGACCAACGGGCCGTGGATGGTGGAGTTGCCCAAGCATATTTTGACATTTTGCTGATGTTATCGACTCTGCGTCATGCCTGACTTCGCGCGGGTGTGATAATGCGCAGGGTCCCAATGCGCTTGACGTTTGCATCCGTGCTGCCTACCTTGGCCTCATAAAGCGGATCGAGGTTCGCGGGTTCGCCCGCCTTGCCTCGTAACAACTAGGATCTGAAAGTATGACCACGATTAAAGTTTCCGACGGTTCGTTCGATACCGACGTTCTGGGTTCCAACGACCCGGTTTTGGTCGATTTCTGGGCTGAGTGGTGCGGTCCGTGCAAACAGATTGCCCCATATCTCGATGAAATCGCTGGTGAACTGGGCGGCAAGCTCAAGATCGCCAAGGTGAATATCGACGAAAACCCGAACACCCCGGCGAAATACGGTGTTCGTGGCATTCCGACCCTGATGATCTTCAAGGGCGGGGAAGTCGCGGCGATGAAAGTCGGCGCACTGCCGAAAAGCGCCCTTGTCGACTGGATCAACCAGTCGATCTGATCTTCGTCGGATCATGAAATCAAAAAAGGCGGGCTGAATTTCAGCCCGCCTTTTTTCTGTTCGCTGCCTTTGAAATCAGGCGGCCCGGATGTCTTCAAGGAACCGCTTGATCTGCCACAGAAGGGCCTGCGATTTGTCCGACAGGCTGTTGGATGCGCTAAGCACCTCACCGGATGACTGACGTTCTTCCTCGGCAGATTCACGAAGGCCAACCACGTTATGCGCAACTTCCTTGGTGCCTGCGGCGGCTTCGGCGACGTTACGCGCGATTTCACCGGTTGCGGCGTCCTGTTCGCTCACGGCTGCGGCGATGCCACCGGCAACCTCGTTCAGTTCCTTCATACGCGATGACAGATGTTCAATCGCGCCAAGGGCACCTTGTGTGCTGTTCTGAATGCCTTCGATCTGCCCGGCGATGTCTTCGGTCGCGCGTGTGGTCTGATTGGCAAGGTTTTTGACCTCGGCTGCGACAACGGCAAAGCCTTTGCCAGCTTCACCCGCACGTGCGGCCTCGATCGTCGCATTTAGGGCCAGAAGGTTGGTCTGTTCGGCAATCGACTGGATGAGCTCAACCACTTCGCCAATCTTGTCTGATGCATTTGCCAGTTCGGCAAAGATCGAGCTGGCGTCATCTGCCTCATCGGCACCTGATTGTGCAATATCCGATGAACGGCTAACCTGGGCGGTGATTTCATCAATGGCGGCTGCCAGCTGCTCGGCAGCGGACGCAACTGTCTCAACGTTGGTTGCGGCCTGTTCGGTGGCGGCCGCAACATTTGCGGCCTGACTTGATGTTTGATCAGACTGGGCTGCCATGCCGGTTGCTGTGCCACGCAGTTGATCAACCGCGGCATTGACCACGGTCAGATCGCTTTCGACATCCTGTTCGAACTGTGCAATGCGGGCAGCGACCTGTTTGGCGCGTGCAAGCTGGGCATCGTTTGCGGCTTCCTGTTCCTTTTGCAGACGATCGGCTTTTTCACGGTTCTCCCGGAAGACTTCCAGCGCGCGGGCCAGATCACCGATTTCGTCCTTACGATCTGCAGCGTCACTACTGACCGAAGTATCCCCATCGGCAAGGCGTGACAGCGCCGCGGTGATGCCGCGCATTGGGGCGGTTGTGCTGCGTTCGATCGCAAAGGCGAGCCCGCCAATCACGGCCATGATGATCACGAGGGCGATAATATCGAGGGTTGCGACATTCCAGAAAGCAGCATCAACATCATCTGTATAAATGCCTGCGGCAACGACCAGATCCCAACCCTTTACCAGCTTGGCATAGGCCAGTTTCGGCTCATCATTGTTCGTGCTTGGGTGCGGCCAGACATAGGAAACAAATCCCTCACCTGCCTGAACGGCAACGGTGCTCAGATCCGCAATCGGGGTCGCGCCGGTCGGATCCTTGATTGACCCGGCACTTTTACCGACCAGATTGGGGGCCAGCGGATGCATTGCCATCGTGCCGTCGCGTTCCATGACAAAGACATAGTTGTTGTTATCAAATCGCTGGCTCGCAAGTGTGGCAAGCGCGGTTTCCTTCGCCTCGGCCTCGCTCATGTCGCCGGCCTTGGCGCGCTTGGCGTAGTCCTGAACGATGCTCGTCGACTGATCCACAACATAGCGCAGGGTGATCTTGCGATCTTCGACCATGGTTTCGTAAAGGGAGTACAAGTTCAGAATGGAAGACGCCGCCAGCGCGATTGCCACCAGAACCATTACGCCGCGCAACTTCCACGCGAATGAAAAATCAGAGAGCCTCATTGTAGGACCTAACCCGAATGTATGATGAGTGTATGTGGACCGATTGATCGAAGAAAAAGCAGATCAAGTGTGGCTATAGTGAACTCTGAGAATCATACATTGATGTGAATTAAATCACTGAAGAAAAACACGCTAAGTGTATGAAAATAAAACATCTATATATTGTAATCGGGTAAATTATGTTCTTTTGATTTAGTTGTAAATATTAAAAAGAACGCAATGTGCGTGTCTTGCTGGGGAATCGCGACCTGGCCCGAACGGGCTGGCCGGGTTTCAACCCCGGGTAAATGATCCTGTCCGCGCGGCAAGCAACCCAATTTTCACCTGGCGGTTCGAGTCGACTGCCAAACAATTTCATTTTTACCTTTGATGACAAAAGGCGGGCCACCATCGTGACCCGCCTTTATATATCTCTGGAATGACGCTCAGCCGATCAACTCAGCGATGGATCAGTACTTGTAGGGCGTACCATCCATGTTTTCCATCAGGACCTCGCGCTTGCCGACATGGTTGGCGGCCGAAACGACGCCGTTTTCTTCCATCTGTTCGATGATGCGCGCTGCGCGGTTGTAGCCGATGGAAAGCTTGCGCTGGATGAAGCTGGTTGATGCCTTCTTCTCGCGAAGCACGATGCCGACTGCCTGATTGTAAAGATCATCATCTGATCCTGCACCGCCGCCAGCACCAGCATTGCCGCCGCCCATATAGGCTGCAACCGGGTCTTCTTCAGGTTCTTCGGTAACGGTTTCAAGATAGGCCGGATCGCCCTGATCGCGCAGATGCTTGACGATGCTTTCGACTTCCTCGTCGGAAACAAACGGGCCGTGAACACGTTGCAAACGGCCACCCTGACCCATGTAAAGCATATCACCCTGACCCAGGAGCTGCTCCGCGCCCATTTCACCCAGAATGGTGCGTGAGTCGATCTTGGACGTCACGGAATAGGAAATACGTGTCGGGAAGTTGGCCTTGATCGTACCGGTAATAACGTCGACCGACGGACGCTGGGTCGCCATGATCAGGTGCAGGCCGGCCGCACGCGCCATCTGTGCCAGACGCTGGATGGAGGCCTCGACATCCTTGCCGGCAACCAACATCAGGTCGGCCATCTCGTCAACGATGATGACGATAAACGGCAGCGGCTCCATCGGCAGTTCCTGATCTTCAAAGATCGGTTTGCCGGTTTCCGGATCAAAGCCGGTCTGAACGCGTCGGGTCAGTTGCTCGCCCTTGGCAGCGGCTTCCTTGATGCGTTTGTTATAGCCCGCAATGTTACGAACCCCGACCTGGCTCATGGCGCGATACCGGTCTTCCATCTCGCGCACCGCCCATTTCAGGGCGACAACAGCCTTGTGCGGGTCGGTGACAACCGGGGTCAGCAGGTGCGGGATGCCATCATAGATCGACAGTTCAAGCATCTTGGGGTCGATCATGATGAAGCGGCATTCTTCGGGCTTCATTCGATACAGCAATGACAGGATCATCGCATTCACACCAACCGACTTACCCGAACCGGTAGTACCGGCAATCAGCAAGTGCGGCATTTTGGCAAGGTCGGCAATCACCGGGGTGCCGCCGATATCCTTGCCCAGGCTCATATTGAGCTTGCCGCTATTCTTTTCAAAATCACTCGATGCCAGAATTTCATGCAGATGCACGGTTTCACGCCGCACATTGGGAAGCTCGATCCCGATGACGTTACGCCCCGGCACCACGGCAACACGGGCAGCAATCGCACTCATGGAGCGCGCAATATCATCGGCAAGGCCAATGACGCGCGATGATTTGACGCCCGCAGCCGGCTCCAGCTCATAAAGTGTGACAACCGGGCCCGGACGGACCTGCACGATCTCGCCCTTGACGCCAAAGTCCTGAAGCACGGTTTCAAGCAGGCGGGCATTTTGCGCCAGTGCTTCCTGATCAATCGGGTTGGCATCGGCCGGATCGGCTTCCTGCAATAGATCAAGCGGCGGGAAGCGGTATTCTTCAGATCCCAGATCAAATGATGCCTGCCGTTGGGCTGCGGCCTTCTGGCTTGGTTGCAGCTTGGCTGCCGGGGCGGCAACGATATGTACCGGCGGTTCGTGATCGCCGTCATCATCGTCAAACCCGTCATCGTCATCGGCGGTGGTCGTCGGTTCGGACTTGCGGGTCGAAATCGCCGTGCCAAGCTTCGATTTGCCCTTGTCCATCGACGGTTCCTGACGCGAGCCGGGTGCACGTTTGGCAATCGGTTCGTCATTGCTGCCGGTCGGGATAATGGCGCGAATTCCCGAAATCACCTTGCCGCCCGCAAAGGAAAGCGCGGTGCCCAACCGTTCCCATTCCGACAGGGAATAGGCCATGCAAAAGATCGTCAGCGCCAGACCAAGCACCATGGATGCCAGCGCAATCAATGCCCGTGCACCGGGCACACCGATCATGGCAAAACCGGCCTGAAGCTTGCCCAGCAGCAAATCACCGGCAAAGCCGCCAAGTCCGACGGTGAGCGGCCAATGCATGCCCGGCTGAATGGCTGCGGCCGAGGTTGCCACCAGAAGCAGGGCCAGCGGCAGAACAAGGAAGCGCACCCACATCCAGCGGAACGGTTTCACCGCAATCAGGCGCAATCCCCAACCAACCAGCAAAACCGTAATCAGTGCAGACGCCAGACCAAGTGTACGCAGCATCACATCCGCGCCATAGGCACCAACAATGCCCAGCGGATTAAATACCGTCGTGCGGTCCGTGGCATGGTTAAAGGATGGGTCGCCCGGATGGAAGCCGATCAGCATGACGAACAGCGCCATGGCCAGCAATACCAGCCCAAGGCCGCAAAACCGCAAACCACTGCGCTTGAGCAGTGTTACGAGACTGCCGGGCATGAAAGCGGTTCCAAGAGTGTTTGACTGGCTGCTCATCTGGGTATCCGTTCTGGTTAAGTCCTGCTGTTCTGCCGGGGCGAGGTGCCGGGTTTAGCTTTCCAACGCCTTTGCGATGCGGGTCAGTCCTTCCCGCGTGGTTTCAAGATCATGGACAAGGGCAATGCGGATGAACTGTTTGCCCGGATTGTTGCCCTTGGCATCGGTCATCGAAAGATAGCTGCCCGGGATGACCTTGACCCCGGTTTCTTTCCAGATTTTCTGGGTAGCGGCTTCGTCATCGCCGACATCAAGCCACAGGAAAAATCCACCCGGCGGGCGATAAAAGCCGAACCGGTTGCCAAAGACTTCCTCGGCAATATCGATTTTGGCGCGATAGATGTCGCGATTGGCTTCAGCATGGGCATCATCGTTCCAAAGCGCTGTGGACGCCGCCATAACCGGCATTGGAATGGTGGCGGAGCAATAGCTGCGAAGTGCCGTGAAGCGTTTGATGATTTTTTCATCACCGGCAACGAAGCCCGATCTCAGGCCCGGCGCACTGGAACGTTTCGACAGGCTGTGGAACACAAGGATGTTGTCCATCTTGCCGCCCTGCGCCGCACAAATCTCAAGCGCCCCGGTCGGTGCGGTCCGGTCATAGATATCGGCGTAACATTCATCCATCGCCAGTACGAAGTCATGTTTGCGGGCCAGGGCAATGATCTGTTCAAGATAGTCCCGCGATGCAATCGCCCCTTGCGGATTGGCAGGCGAGCACAGGAAGAATAGGGCACAGGCATCAAGGTCCTTGGGATCAATCTGATCAAGATCGGGCAGGAAACCGTTTTCCGGGCCGGCGGCGAGCGGTACCATTTCGGCATCATTGAGAACGGCCGCCCCGCAATAGACCTGATAGAACGGGTTGGGCAGCAAGACCTTTGGTTTTGGTCCCGGCTGATCCTGTGGAATGACGGTGGTTGCGATCAGATAAAGCGCTTCGCGCGTGCCTGCGACCGGCAGGACGTGATCATCGCGATCAATCATGTCTGTCGGCAGGTTATAGCGGCGATCGAGCCAGTTCTTGATGGCCTCGCGCAGTTCGGGTGTACCGGCACCGGGCGGGTATTTGTGCCAAAGGCTGGCATATTTAACCATCGCCTCGGTGATCATGGCGGGCGGTTCATGCTGGGGTTCGCCGATCGACATGACAAGCGGCGGCTGGCCGGGTTCGATACCGTCCAGCAGGGTTGCCAATCGCGGAAACGGATAGGCAGGCAATTGATCCAGGCGCGCGTTAAACATGTTCGTCGTCATTCCAGCATGGTCTGTGGTCCGCGTTTCACGGCCCCGTTATTCAGAAGATGGGTAAAATCCCCTGACTTTACCCCTATGCCAAAAGTGCAAAGAAACATTTAAGAGCGGCGTGAAATCGGCTTTATACGGCGGCTGACAGGCTTGCGTGAAATAAGTGCAGCCCTTGGCTCCGCCATAAGAAAAGCCCGCCCGGGTTTCCCCGGACGGGCCTTTGATCTGATGGATTGGATCCCATGCGAACATGGGATCCGTCAGAAAGTCTCGCTTAGAAGCGCTGGGAACCCTTACCGAATTCCGGATAGGCTTCCATGCCAAGCTCGGTCGCGTCTGCACCGTTGGCTTCTTCTTCCTCGGAGAGGCGAATACCAACAGTGAACTTCAGAGCCAGCCAAACGATCGACGAAGCAACGATGGTGAAGGCACCCATTGCAACGATACCGGTGATCTGCGTACCGAAGGAAGCACCGTCATTGGTGAACGGAACAGCAAGCGTGCCCCAGATACCAGCAACAAGGTGAACCGAAACAGCACCGACAACGTCGTCGATTTTGAGTTTGTCGAGCAGCGGAACCGCGATGACAACCAGAAGGCCACCGATTGCACCGATGATGATCGCCGAACCAATGGTCGGGGTGTCCGGAGCAGCAGTGATCGAGACCAGACCAGCCAGTGCACCGTTAAGTGCCATGGTGAGGTCGACCTTTTTGTAAAGGATCTGGGTCAGGAGCATTGCGGCAACTACACCACCAGCAGCAGCCATCGTGGTGTTGCCATAGATGTTGGCAATCGCGATGACGTCAGCGCCGGTGCCCATAGCAAGCTGGGAACCACCGTTGAAGCCGAACCAGCCGAGCCACAGGATGAAGGTACCAAGCGTTGCAAGAGGAAGGTTCGAACCCGGCATCGGGTGAACGGAACCGTCTGCTCCGAATTTGCCTTTACGTGCACCAAGGATGATCGCACCAGTCAGAGCAGCCCAGCCGCCGACGGAGTGAACAATGGTGGAACCGGCAAAGTCAGAGAAGCCCATCTCTGCGGGCCAGCCGCCGCCCCAGGTCCATGCACCGGTGATCGGATACAGAACGCCAGTCAGAACAACGACGAAGATCAGGAACGGCCACAGTTTGATACGCTCGGCAACAGTACCGGAAACGATCGAAGCTGCGGTAGCAACGAAGACCATCTGGAAGAACCAGTCGGACGTTGCGGAATAACCGCCAGAGAAATCGCCACCAAGTGCGGCGGAGTCATCTGCGCTCCACAGGCTCAGCGAGCCAATCCAGCCAGATACATCCATGTACATCAGGTTGTAACCGATGAGGTAATACATGATGCCCGCGATTGCGAACAGGCTGATGTTTTTCAGCAGAATGGTGGTTACGTTTTTGGTACGAACCAGGCCGCTTTCAAGCATCGCAAAGCCAGCAGCCATGAACATGACGATTGCGCCACTGAACAGGAAGCTGAAGCTGTTGAGAATAAACTGGGTTTCAGCCGGAACGCCTGCGTCCTGTGCAAAAGCCGGAGAAGCGATTGCCAGAAGGGCGGTAGCTGCCGCAGCAGCAAGGCCGGTTTTCTTCATGGAAATAGTCATAATGTCTCCCCTTGTCTCTGGACTTACAGGGCGTCGTCGCCGGTTTCACCAGTGCGGATACGGACCGCCTGGCTTACATCAAGAACGAAAATCTTACCGTCCCCGATTTTCCCGGTTTGAGCAGTTTTGGTGATAGCTTCGACAACCTGATCAACCAGATTATCCGTGATGGCGACTTCCAGCTTCACCTTCGGCAGGAAGCTGACCATGTATTCAGCACCACGATAAATTTCGGTCTGACCTTTCTGACGGCCAAAACCTTTAACTTCAGTGACCGTCAAACCCTGAACGCCCAAAGCGCTGAGCGCTTCGCGGACTTCGTCCAGTTTGAACGGCTTAATGACAGCAGTAACAAGTTTCATAATATTGCGACCTCCCGGCATATCCGTTGAGTACCAACGTGGTAATCACGATTTCGCAGTCCCCCGTTCCAAACCAAGAATCGTGCCAGACTCAAAATTAATTTCATAAATATCTGTTTTTGCTAGATAAAATTATGAATCTCCTTGCCGGGATTGTGACTTTTCTCTGTCATCTCCGGATTAAAAACTGCACAAAATCTGTGGCTGTTCAAAAAATATGCATATTTTTTAATCAACCTGCTGCGGAATCGAAAAGCGCTTGCAGCTCAAGGCTCTGTAGCGGCTCGTATCTTGGTCGGTATCGCGGTATCGCAACCAAGGGGTGATGACTTCTCTGGGTGTGATTGTGGTTCGGATCGGCTTAGCTCAGCCCGGTTTCAATAGTGTTTTGGGTGTGGCGGGCCGGATAACGGCCTTCGGATGATCGGTGCGGGTTGTGGCTGCGTATCGGGCAGGGTAAAGATGTGCAAACAACGCTTTCACGGCACCCTATTGCGTCAGGTCAACGCGGGATGTCGATCTGCACGGTAAACCGGCATCACAGGCCGAGGCCAAACGACACAGGAAATTGCGACATGCATGATCAGCCGGCACTTCATACCGATGTCATCATTCTTGGGGGTGGGCTGAACGGCGCCTCGATGGCTTTGGCTTTGGCCCATGGTGGTATCAAGTCGGTGGTGATTGATTATGCAGACCCCAAAACCATCCTGACCGCCAATTATGACGGTCGCACCTGTGCGATTGCGGCTGCCTCCAAGTCGGTGCTTGAGGTCATTGGAGCCTGGGACAAGATGGCGGACGGCGCGGAACCGATCCTCGATATCCGGATTGCCGACGGTCAAAGCCCGCTATTCCTGCATTATGATCATCATGACGTTGGTGACGAGCCGCTCGGCTATATCGTCGAAAACCTTGTGACACGCAGTGCGCTTTATCGTGCCATCGAAAAAAGCGATCTGGTCAAGATGATTGCACCGGCAAAGGTCGAAACCATTGCCCGCGATCAGGGGGGCATGACCATAACGCTCGCCGACGGGCAGTCCATCCGAGCTCCCCTTGCCATCGGTGCAGAAGGACGCAAATCCATGCTGCGCGAATGGGCCGGGATCAAGACCTATAACTGGAGCTACAAGCAAAGTGCGGTTGTCTGCACGGTTAAGCACAAGGTTCCGCACAATGGTCTGGCGGTCGAACACTTCCTGCCGGCAGGTCCGTTCGCGATCTTGCCGATGACCGATAACCGCTGCTCGATCGTCTGGACCGAGGGGACTGAGCAGGCCAACTATCTGGTCAATCTGGATGACCAGACCTTTCTTGATGAATTGCACCGCCGCTTTGACGGCTATCTGGGCGATCTTGAAGTGATTGGTCCGCGTTTCTGCTACCCGCTTGGACTGCAGCATGCCTATCACTATACGCAGGATCGTCTTGCACTCATTGGGGATGCAGCACATGGCATGCACCCGATTGCAGGCCAGGGTCTGAATATGGGGATCCGCGATGTGGCGGTTCTCGCCGAAATTCTGGTCAATGCCCGCCGCCTCGGCCGCGATATCGGCAGTGCCGATGTTCTGGCCGAGTACGAACAGTGGCGCCGCTTTGATAATACAGTGATGTTGGCGGTAACTGATATCACGACTCGTTTGTTCTCGAACGACATTGCTCCGATCCGCTGGGCGCGTGATCTTGGGCTTGCCATTGTCGAGAAAATCCCGCCACTGAAAAAGACTTTCATGTCTCATGCCATGGGCTATGCGGGCACTTTGCCAAAGCTCATGCAGGGAAAGTCGCTCTAACGGTTTGATTTCGCGAAGAAAAACGCCCAGCATTTTGCGACTTTTTCGTTAGAAAAATTGCAATAAGTGATCGATGGTCACTTATAATCGTTCAAAACTCTGTCGTTTTTTGTTTCGACTTCTTGATTTGTGTCAACAAGTCAGCAAACAGAAAAGCGCAATGTCCCTCCCAGTTAATCAAACTAACAGGGGACAGATAATGTCATTCAAATCCAAACTTCTTGGCACCGCGTTGTTGGGTGGCATGATGGCCGCTTCGCTCGTTGCAGCCAATCCGGCTTCCGCACAGACCGCCGAATTCAAAACCAAACAGGCCGGTGACTTCGTCATCCGTGCACGTGGTATCGCGATGGTTCCGGATGAGGACACCTACGACGATACAATTGGTACCGGCGAAGGTAAGCTGAACAACGATGTTGTTCCTGAGGTGGATTTCTCCTACTTCGTTACCGATAACATCGCACTCGAACTGATTGCGGCAACCACCCAGCACGATCTGGATTGGTCGAACCCGAGCCTTGATGCCGGTTCCGTGCGTCTACTGCCGCCGACCTTGACCCTGCAGTATCACTTCATGCCGGAAAGCCGTTGGAGCCCGTATGTCGGTGCAGGTATCAACTACACCTTCTTCTATGACTCCAAGCCGGGCCAGTTCGGTTCCGTCAAATATGACGATGGTTTTGGCTATGCTTTCCAAGCCGGTTTTGACTACGCGATTTCTGGTCCGTGGTCGGTCAACCTTGATGTCAAAAAGATCTTCCTCGATACCGACGTCAATATCGACAACGGTTCCAACACATCCAAAGCGCACCTTGATCCGTGGGTCTTCGGTGTTGGTGTAGGTTACCGATTCTAAGAAGCGCGTCTGCGAGGTGCTTGCTTCGCTCAGACAGTTAAAAAACGGTCCTGTCTTTGGCAGGGCCGTTTTTGCTTCTAGGTGTGTGATGTGAAGGTTAGAGAGCGCTGGAAAGACCGGGTCGACTAGCGCGAAGGATCGCGTGATAGGCCGCGTGCTTCAAGCGCTGCGAGATAGTCTTTCCACAGCTTGTCCTGATTGTCGTGCATCTCGCGAAGATATTGCCAGCTGAACAGACCGCTATCATGCAGGTCATCAAAGCTGATCCGAACGGCATAATTTCCCACCGGCGCGATATCAATGACGCCGACATGCCGGCGACCAGAGATAATCTTCTTTTCCGAGGGGTGATGCCCCTGAACTTCGGCTGACGGGCTTTCGACCCGTAGCAGTTCAGCGCTCAGATACGTCTTAGCGCCATCATCCCAGATGATTTCCAGAATGCGGTCATCGCGCAGATAATTGATTTCGACCGGGCTGAATGCTGGGGTAAAGCCGTCATTGGACATTTAGGGTATGTCCTTGCCTTAATCTTCGATGGCGCGGGCTTCGTCGGGGAGCATGATCGGAATGCCGTCGCGGATCGGGTATGCAAGGCCGGCCTTCGGGCTGATCAGCTCGTTATTTTCACGATCATATTCCAGCGCCTGCTTGGTGACCGGACAGACAAGTATTTCAAGAAGTTTCGGGTCTACCGGGCTTGGGGTCGCGGTCATGAATTCAGCCTTCAAATTGGGTATGCCGTAGCAATGGCATCTATGTTCAGTTGGTGTTGCTATACGATTGCTTGGGATCTGCGTGCACTGCCATCTCAAGCAAGGTCGTCAGCATATCGCCGCGATCATACAGGGTTGTGCATTCGAGCAAAGCCTGTTTTTCAAGCGGACTAAGCCGACAGCCCATCGAAATGGTCGTGATCAGCATTTCATCATCGCTATCAGCCAGCGTATCCCAGCAAGACCGAAGTGAATGTTGCGCAAAATAGGCCTCAAGTGCGATACGCAGCCGGTCACGATTGATCGACATATCCTCACCCGGCAGTGCGAGATCATCCTGCCACGGCGCAAAATCGCCACGCACAGTGCGATAGCCGCGACCGTTTTCGGGCAATTCCTCAAGGACGGTAAAACGACACACACCGGTCAGCGTGATCAAAAAACGCCCATCGTCGGTTTCGCTAAAGGCGGTAATGCGGCCCGCACATCCTGTTGAAAAGATCTCCGGATTGTCCGGGTTCATGAAATAGGCATCGCGTTGATTAGGGCGGGGCTGGATCATGCCAATCATCCGGTCCTGACCAAGTGCATCGCTGACCATATTCATGTATCGCGGCTCAAAGATATTGAGCGGCAAATGCCCGCGCGGCAGCAACAGTGCACCGCTTAACGGGAATACCGGCATGGTTTCCGGGAGATCCGATAGTTCAGGATCAAAGGGGCCGCATATGCTCATGAAAATAGTACCGTTGATAAGGCACGGCGTCCGGCGACGCTGGCGGGATCCATCGGGCCCCAGGCTTCAAAAAACTTCAGGAGCTGGGTACGTCCTGCATCTTCATTCCATTCGCGGTTGGTGCGAATGATGGTGATCATGGCATTCACCGCCTCATCACGCTTGTTCGCGGCAAAGCACGCCATGCCGTAATCATATTGCGCCTGCGGGTCGTTCGGGTTGGCTTCGGCTTTGGCGCGCGCCGCATCAAGGTCTTCCCCTGACACACCGGTTTCGGCCAGTTCAAGCGCGCTGATGGCGGCCGCAATTGGCGCCTTCATGCGATCAAGATCGGACATGTTGTCAACAAAGTGGCGGGCTTCTTCAACTTCGCCCATGCCGACCATGCAACGTATCATCCCGCCAATGGCAATTTCATTTTCCTGTTCGCGTTCAAGTACGCTGACATAAAATCCGTGTGCCGTTTCAAAGTCGTCTTCCGCAAGTGCGGCACTTGCTTGTTCAAGCAGCATCTCGATCGGGCTTTCAATCGGGCCGCCGGCAAGCTTTTCATAAAAGGCGCGCACTTCGCTTTCCGGCTGCGCACCCTGAAAACCATCGACCGGGCGGCCGCCCTTGAAGGCATAAACCGTCGGAACCGACTGAATGCGCAGCTGCATCGCCAATTCCTGGTTTTCGTCGATATTGACTTTGACCAGCTTCACGCGTCCACCAGCCTCACGTGTGACCTTTTCGATCACCGGAGTCAGGTTTTTGCACGGACCGCACCAGGGCGCCCAGAAATCGACAACAACCGGCACTTCCATGGACGGTTCAATGACGTCCTGAACGAAAGTTTCAACAGTGCTGTCCTTGATCAGGTCGGAATCCTGATTTTGGCTGGTGGCGCTATCTGGCGCATTTGCGTCAAGAATGATCGACATTATTGTTCACTCACTAATTCTGAATTCTAGATGATACCGCCATGCCCGGACGACAAGAGGCATCCATATGATATTGCGTGTCACCTATACTTAAATATAAGCGAATTTAAGGACTTACTCAGGTGTCCAGGGTTCATTTATCGTTATTCGGCGGCGGGTTCGGCATCAAAATCAATAATCATCGCCTCATATCCAAGCGAGCCGATGAAGGTTAACAGATCTGCCGAGGAAATTGTCGTGGTTCGGTCATTTCGCAAGGGGTGAAAATTCAACACATCCCCGTTGGCAAGCTTGGCATCAAGCGCCAGTTTGACCTTGCGATCCTGATCATTAAGCAAGGCAAAGGGTGTCACCGAGCCCGGCTTGATGCCCAGCGTTTCGATCAGAAGCTCTGGCTTGCCAAAGGACAGGCGCGCGCATCCCAACCGCTTATGCAGGTGGTTCATGCGGATTTCGGTCTCTTCCTCGGCAACGACCAGCCACAACTCACCCTTCTTGTCTTTGACAAACAGGTTCTTGGAATGCAGTCCCGGCAGGTCCCCGCGCAGCTTTTGCGAATCCTCGACCGTAAACAGCGGTTCGTGCTCATGTGTTGTCGTTTCGATGCCCAATTTGGCCAGGTGATCGAAAAGCTGGGTTGATGGATCGCTCATGCTCTTTCCCTTGCGGCTGTGCGCCAAAAGATAACCAAGTTCAAAACCGGACGCAAATTTGCGTAAACCGGGTCGGATTTCGACAATTGAAGCCCTTAAAGTCAAGGAAAACCGCCAAAATTCCCGATGTTACGTTTTCATGGAAAAAAGGGTTGCAATCGCTCTTTGTTGGGCTATTATCCGCGCCGCTCCACAGGGGCAGAAACAATCTGATGAACGCGGGCGTAGCTCAGGGGTAGAGCATAACCTTGCCAAGGTTAGGGTCGAGAGTTCGAATCTCTTCGCCCGCTCCATCAGACCGGTTTCATAGATCATCGCTTTCATGATGATGCGGGCGTAGCTCAGGGGTAGAGCATAACCTTGCCAAGGTTAGGGTCGAGAGTTCGAATCTCTTCGCCCGCTCCATGATGAAAGTTCTAAAAAGGCCGTCCTTCGGGGCGGTCTTTTTCGTTTCGAGTCGTCTTTTGGGCGTGTGAAATAAATCCGTCGATTTATCCGGTACCAAGCCCAATTTCTAACGTTCGGCTATTGAAAAATCATCTATCTCGGCAAACCTTACAGGTTAATGTATGCTATCCAAAAGTGGTGGTTCTAAGGGGCGTATGCTCTGCAAAGGGATGATGGGTGCCAAACTCCGGGTTTTTCTCACATAAAAACTTTCTGCTGACGCGGACCTTGCCGGTCGCGATTGCGGTGCTGTTGCTCAATTTCGGGGGCTTCTGGTTGTTGTATTGGACGACGCAAGAAGCCGACAACGTTGCCTATGAGCGCCAGAAATACATGTTTGAACGCGTTATAGGTGACATGCTTGATCAGGTCGCCCATGAGCAGGAAAGTGTGACCATCTGGAACGACACGATCAACGCGGTGCGCAATGGTGATGAAGAATGGGTCGAGTGGAATCTTGGCATCTGGATGCAGGATTACTTCGGTCATGACGGGTTGTTCGTTCTTTCGCCTGACGATCAGCTGCTTCACGAATATGTCGAGGAAAAATCAAAGGACACTTTGTCTTTCGCCATCGTTGGACAAACGATTTTTGGCCTTGTGAAGTCCTTGCGTCGGAAGCTGCTTGATGAATGGGAACTCGACCTGAAAGCCTATCTGCAATCGCCAGGTGTCGGCGAAATGGCGGTTATCAATGGGCGTCCGGCCATCATCAGTGCCAAACCGATTGTTTCTGACGATGGCACGATTATCCAGACTCCTGGTAACGAGAATGTCTTTGTTGCCATTCGCTTTCTTGATGACGAGTTCCTAAGCGAGGTCGAACACAAGTTCCTGTTTGACCAGCTCCGTTTCTCGCGCATGAATGATCGCACCGGGCGCGAGCTTTCCAGTCGACTTGTGGACGCCAATAGCAACACCATCGGCTATTTCATCTGGGTGCCCTACCAGCCCGGAAGTCGCGTATTTTCCTTCCTCTCGCCGATGTTGATAGCGCTTGGTGCCGTCATTGCCATCCTTGTGGTTGTCTTCTCGCTGCAATTGCGCACCCGTTATCGCGAACAGCGACAGGCGGCAAGCAAGATGCTGTATATGGCCCGTCATGACTCCCTGACCGGCTTGCCAAACCGATCCTGTTTCAATGACCGTGTCGACCGCGAACTGGCAGACAAGAACCGCTCGCCATCGGGCGTGGCGCTGCTGTTTGTCGACATTGATCACTTCAAGCAGATCAACGACACCCTTGGTCATCAGTCCGGGGATAAGATGATCTGTGCCGTTGCCAAGCGCCTTGAGTCCTTGCTGCCCGATGATGAGCTGATTGCGCGCGTTGGTGGTGATGAATTTACCTTGCTGCTGGGACGGATTTCGTCAGCCTTAGATGCGGAAGCATTCTGTGAACGATTGTATCAGGCCTGCAATGAGCCGGTAGATATTGACGGGCGCAAAGTGCCCATCGCCATGAGCATCGGTTTTGCCTTTGATGATGAGGATGCGCTTGGCCGCGAGGAATTGATCCGCCGTGCTGATGTCGCGCTATACTGGGCCAAGAATAATGGCCGTAACCAGTTTGTGGCCTTTGATCCCGAAATGGATGCGCGAAACCGGGAAAAACGTCAGATCGAACATGATCTGCGTTTGGCACTCGATGCCGGTGCATCCCAGTTGTATCTTCATTTCCAGCCAGTCTACAGCCTGCCAGAGGAAACATTGCTGGGGGTAGAGGCCCTTGCACGCTGGGAGCATCCGGCACATGGCCTCATTCCCCCCGACAGGTTCATTCCTGTCGCTGAGGAAACCGGCATGATCCGCGAACTTGGTGCGTGGGCCTTGCAAACGGCATGTGAAGAGGCCGTTAAATGGCCAGAAATCTCTGTGTCTGTGAATGTCTCGGTACTGGAATTCGAAGACCCCGGATATACCGCACGTGTGAGCGACGTATTGCAGAAAACCGGCCTCGCTCCGTCACGCCTGATCATTGAGGTAACGGAAACGATCATTGCCACCGGCGAACGCAGCGACCGTGTCCTCGCCGAACTGACAGAGCTTGGTGTCATGGTCGCGATTGATGATTTTGGAACCGGCTTCTCGTCCCTTGGGCGGCTCAGGAGCATGGATGTCGATATCATCAAGATCGACAGGGTCTTCATCGAGCAGATCGACGTTTCTGTGCATGATCGCGAGCTCGTCCGTGCGGTAATCGATTTCGCGCATGTTGCTGGTTTGCAGGCAACCGCCGAAGGTGTCGAAACGACGGCACAGTTGGAATGCTTGCGCAAGATCGGCTGCGATAACGTGCAGGGCTATTACTATTCCCGTCCGGTCGGTGCGGACGCAATTGCGCAAATGGTAAAGCATCAGCCGATCTCATCACTCGAGGCGAGTGGATAAAACCGTTTGCAGGCTTGCCTTTGCTGTCTTTATCGGCTGTCTTGTCTTTATGACCAATCAGCAAACCGAAATGCCTGCCGTCCATACCGAAAACCGTGTGATCTACACCGTTGGCTATGCTGGCCATGATCGGGACAGTTTGCTTGCGCTGTTTCGGGCGCATGGCATTACGGCGGTGGCCGATATCCGCACTTTCAAGCGATCAAGCTACTGGACAGCGTTCGACGCTGACAGTTTCGGGCCGTTCCTGCGCGAAAACGGCATTGCCTATGTCTTTATGGGTGATGTGATGGGCGGCAAGCCGCAAATTCCTGAACTGTATCCTGATGGGCAACTTGATTATGGCCTTATGGCCGCACGGCCCGATTTCAAATCCGGGATCGAACGATTGGTCTCCGGCGCGAAGAAATACCGCATCTGCCTTATGTGCGCCGAAAAGGATCCACTGGATTGCCATCGCACGCTTCTGATCGCGCCCGCCCTGAAAGAAGCCGGTTTTGATCTGTGCCATCTGGTCGAAGGGCGGGTTGAAAGCCAGTCTGAAACCGATGCTAGGATGATTGCGATCAATGGCGGGGATGCGCCCGATCTGTTTGCCGCCGCTGAACCTGATCCGGATGCCGAGGCCAAACTGGCACTTGCACGTCAGATCAAGCGCGTCGCACCCAAGGCAGAAGACGCGATCAAGCGCCGCTAGCCGCGAACAGGCCAATCAGCCCATGATGTTATAACCACCATCAATATGTACCACGTCCCCGGTCAGTGATTTGGCGCGGTCACTGGCGAGAAAGGCTGCCAATTCACCAATTTCATCAATGGTCACCAGACGATGTGATGGTGCGCGTTCGGTTGCTTCATCCATCAGATACTGGAATTCGGCAATGCCGGAGGCCGCCCGGGTCAAAAGCGGCCCCGGTGAAATCGCATGGCAGCGAATGCCTTTGGGTCCAAGCTCGGCCGCCATATAGCGAGTCGTACTTTCAAGTGCTGCCTTGACCGGCCCCATGACGCCATAATGATCAATGACCCGTTCCGATCCCATATAGGTCACGGTCAAAAGCGTGCCGCCATCGCGCATCAATGGCTCTGCACGTTTGGCAAGCCGTGCAAAGGAATGGCACGAAATATCCATCGCTGCCATGAACCCGTCGCGAGAACAATCCACCACCCGTCCATGCAGGTCATCTGCCGGGGCAAAGGCGATGGAATGCAAAACGAAATCAAGCTTTCCCCACTTCTGTTCGATTTCGCCAAACAGCGCGTCTTCCTGCGATGCGTCACGCACATCAAGCGGGGCGAAGATCGCAGCGTCGATTTCCTCGGCCAGCGGTTTGACAAACCGCTTGGCCTTGTCGTTCAGATACGTCACCGCGATATCTGCGCCTTCGCGCTTGAAAACGCGCGCGCAGCCCCAGGCGATGGACAATTCATTGGCAATTCCGACGATCAGCCCTTTTTTGCCTTCAAGCATGCCGTGGTTCCTTCTCGGATCATGTGCGGGTGCGAAGAAATTCTCAAATCGGGGCGCATTTCAAAGTGTAACCGGTTTTGCATCGCAAAAAAGTGCAAAATTCTGTGACAATCGCTCCCTGCCGATGATCTTGCGGCCGCATGCTAGTCTGTTGGTTAAATGAATTTTTTTTGTGCAGAAGCATAGTTTTTAGGCAGATGATCCGTTATGTGTAGGCGTGAAGGGATGCTCGGGAGTTCCACGTGGGTTTATGGTGGAAAGCCCCAGTTTCCTTCCCAAATAAAGAGACAAAATCAGTGGTGTGTTGCACCGGTCGCAAAGATCGGTGTTTCGGTTCTGGCAAACAGAACCGGGAAAAAGGGAATTAGGTCATGAAAGCCCGAAACGGCGACCCAAAACGGGAAGTCATCGACAAGGTTGTCGAAAAAATCCATCAGCGAATGTCTGGCGAAATGGCGAAGGATGCAGAAGCATTCGTTCGCCTTTTTTATAAGGATGTTCCGCCTGACGACATGGCGGGTCGATCAGTCGACTCGCTTTATGGCGCGGCACTTACACTTTACAAATTCGCGCAAAAGCGCCCCTCGGCCGATACGGCGAAAATCCGGGTCTATAACCCCGATCTCGAAGAGCATGGCTGGACGTCCGATCACACGGTCATTGAAATCAACAATACCGATATGCCGTTCCTCGTGGACTCGGTCACGGCCGCCCTGCATGAACTTGATCTGACGGTTCATCTTGTTATCCACCCGATCATGCGCATCGCGCGTAATGACAAGGGTGAATTGCAACATGTCGCCGGTGTCGAGGAAACCGACGATCCGCGTGAATCGGTCATGCATGTCGAAATTGACGAGCAGACCGACAAAGAGGTCCTTGCCAAGGTCCATGACCGCCTTGAAAACAGCCTGACCGACGTCGCACTTGCCGTACGCGACTGGCAGCCGATGCTTAAAAAGGTCTCCGAGGTTCTTGATGAAATCGGCGAGTTCAAGGCGGCCGAGACCGACGAAGACCGCCGTGAAGTCCAGGATTTCCTGGGCTGGCTGCATAACGATCACTTCACCTTCCTCGGCTACCGCGAATACAGCTTCAAGCCGGGCGGCAAGAAGTCTGCTGTGGATGTCGAGGTCAAAAATCAGCTCGGCATTCTGTCACGCGAAGGCACGCACGTTTTTGATGAGCTGCGCCAGATTGGCAACCTGTCGGCCGAGGTGCAGGACTTTGTCACCAAGCCGAACCTGTTGATGGTCACCAAGGCCAACAAGCAATCCACCGTGCATCGCCCGGTGCATCTCGACACCATCGTCGTCAAACAGTTCGATGCCAAGGGCAAGGTCGTTGGCCAGCATCTGTTTGTCGGCCTGTTTACCTCGGTCGCTTATAACCTAAGCCCGCGTCTGATTCCGCTTCTGCGCATGAAGCTTGCCGAAACCGTCAAGCGCGCAGGATTCCCGCCGGCAAGTCACGATGGCAAGGCGCTGGTCAATATCCTTGAAACCTATCCGCGTGATGAACTGTTCCAGGTTGATCTGGATGATCTCTATCATACCTGCATGGGTATCCTGCATCTTCAGGAACGCCAGCGTATTGCGCTTTTCGTACGCCGTGACGCCTTTGAACGGTTTGTCTCCTGCCAGCTGTTCTGCCCCCGTGATCGTTTCACCACCAAGCTGCGCCTGAAGTTCCAGACGGTGATTGAGAACGCCTTTGATGGCAAGGTGACCGCTCATTACACCCTGATCGGGGATAGCCCGCTGGCACGCCTGCATTTGCTGGTTAAAACCAATCCGGGTGAACTGCCCGAATACAGTGTCGCCGATATCGAACGCCAGCTTGTCGAAGCTGCGCGTGACTGGTCCGATACCCTGCGTCAGGTGCTTGTGCGTGAACTGGGCGAGGAACGTGGCCTGGCCCTGCATCGTCGCTACGGCGAAAGCTTCTCTACCGATTATCGTGAACGCTTCACGGTCGAAAGTGCCGAACTTGATATCGAACGCATCGAAGAGGTCATCAAGGCCAATGACCTGCGGGTGAACCTTTATCGCCCGATCGAAGCTGCCGAAAACGAGCTGCGCTTCAAAATCTATAACCCGGGTGCCCCGGTGCCGCTGTCCGATGTCCTGCCCATGCTTGAAAACATGGGGCTTAAGGTCATCACCGAAAACCCGTTCACGGTCAGTCCGCGCGATGTTGATACCGACGTCCGCATTCATGATTTCGGGGTCGAGGTCGACGGCGAATTCAGCCTGCATGACGTGCGTAACAAGTTCCAGGAACTGTTTGTGCGCATGTGGCATGGCGAAGTTGAAAATGATGCCTTTAACCGCCTTGTTCTGCTGGGCAACCTGCATTGGCGCGAAGTCGTTATTCTGCGTGCCTACGCGCGCTATACCCGCCAGACCGGCTCTGCCTTCTCGCAGGCCTATATGGCAAAGACCCTTGCCAACAACCCGACACTGGCGTCCGCCCTTGTGTCGCTGTTTGTTGCCCGCTTTGACCCGGACCGCGATCCGGGATTGGCAGCCGAGGTCGAGGCGATTGAAGCTGACATCATCACCCGCCTTGAAGATGTGATGAACCCGGATGAAGACCGCATCTTGCGCGCCTTCCTCAATCTGGTTCAGGCGACCTTGCGCACCAACTTCTTCCAGTATGATGCAGACGGAAACCCGAAATCCTATCTGTCGGTCAAATTCAACTCGTCCATCATCGAAGATTTGCCGCTGCCGCGTCCGTGGCGTGAAATCTTTGTCTATTCCCCACGGGTTGAGGCCGTCCATCTGCGCGGTGGTCCGGTTGCCCGTGGCGGCATTCGCTGGTCTGACCGTCAGGAAGATTTCCGTACCGAAATCCTTGGTCTGGTCAAAGCCCAGATGGTCAAGAACGCGGTTATCGTTCCGGTCGGCTCCAAGGGTGGCTTTGTCGTCAAACGCCCGCCCGCCGATGGCTCGCGCGAAGCATTCCTTGAAGAAGGCATTGCCTGCTACAAAACACTCATGAGCGGGATGCTCGATATCACCGACAATATCGTTGCTGGTGAAATCGTTCCGCCTGAACGCGTGCGTCGTCTTGATGATGATGACCCCTATCTGGTCGTTGCGGCTGACAAGGGCACAGCGACCTTCTCGGACATCGCCAACGGTGTGGCGCGTGATTACGGCTTCTGGCTCGATGATGCCTTTGCCTCTGGCGGCTCGCAGGGCTACGACCACAAGAAAATGGGCATCACCGCCCGTGGTGCGTGGGAGTCGGTCAAACGTCACTTCCGCGAAATGGGCAAAAACATCCAGACCACGCCATTTACCGTGGCCGGTGTCGGGGATATGTCGGGCGATGTGTTTGGTAATGGCATGCTGCTGTCCGAGCAGATCAAGCTGGTTGCTGCCTTCAACCACATGCATATCTTTGTCGATCCCGACCCGGATCCGGCCAAAAGCTTTGCCGAACGCAAACGCCTGTTTGATATGCCGCGCTCAAGCTGGACCGATTATGACAAGAAAACCTTGTCCAAGGGCGGCGATATCTTTGACCGCAAGGCCAAGACCCTTGATCCCTCTGCCGAGGTCCGCAAACTTCTCGGGCTTGGCAGTGGCAAGGTCACTCCGGCCGATATGATGAAGGCCATCCTGAAATCCGAAGTCGAACTTCTGTGGTTTGGCGGGATCGGGACCTATATCAAATCCAGCCTAGAATCCAATGCCGATGCCGGCGACCGCGCCAATGATGCCATCCGCATCAATGGTCGCGAAGTCCGCGCCAAGGTCGTTGGCGAGGGCGCAAACCTTGGTGCGACCCAGCGTGGCCGTATCGAGTATGCCCATTCGGGTGGTCGCCTAAATACCGATGCGATCGATAACGCTGCCGGCGTGAACTGCTCGGATCACGAGGTCAATATCAAGATCCTCGTTGGCGAGGTGGTCGCGGCAGGCGACATGACCGAAAAGCAGCGTAACAAGCTTCTGGTCGACATGACCGACGAGGTCGGCGAACTGGTGCTGCGCGATAACTATCTGCAAAGCCAGGCGATCTCGAACTCGGATGCGGAAGGTGCCGATATCCTTGATGCACAGGTGCGTTTGATCCGCATGCTGGAACGCGAAGGGCGTCTGAACCGGGAAATCGAATATCTTCCCGATGACGAGGAACTTACCCGTCGCGCCAACGCGCATGAAGGCCTGACCCGTCCGGAAGTTTCGGTTTTGATGCCTTATGCGAAATTGTGGCTCTATGACGAAATTCTAGAGTCCGATTTGCCCGATGATCCGGTTCTGGTCGAAGAACTGGTGCGCTATTTCCCGACGCCGCTTCGCAAGAAATACGCAAATGCGATCTCGAACCACCGTCTGAGACGCGAAATCATCGCGACTGTGGCGACCAACAGTCTGGTCAACCGGGTTGGCGGCACCTTTGTCCATGACATGATGGAAGCTACCGGCATGTCGGCGGTTGATGTGTCGCGCGGCTATCTCATCACGCGCTCTGTCTTTGGTCTGCGGGAATTGTGGGACGGGATCGAGGCGCTTGATAATATCGTTCTGGCCAAACTCCAGACCAGCATGTTCCGCGAAATCAACCGCATGGTAAACGACGTCACCCAATGGTTCCTGCGCAATTGCGAGGATCTCAATGTCGGTGAAAAGATCGAAATATTCCGCCCGGCGGTGTCCAAGGTCATCGAAAGCTTCGAGGAAATCGTTCCCGAAGATGCCGCTGCCCGCAAGGCACTGGCAGACAAGGCCAAATCACTCGTCGCGCAAGGCGTGCACGAAGACATCGCTTGGCGGGTGGCATCGGCAACCCAGCTGGTGGCGATCTGTGACGTTGTCCGCATTGCCGAGGCAACCGGACGCGATGTTATTGAAGTATCTGCCACCTACTTTGCGGTCGGGGCACGCTTCCAGCTTGGCCTGATGCGCTCGGCCGCCGAGTCTATTGAAGCTGATACCCATTGGCAGAAACTGGCCCGTGCGGCTGTGATTGATGATCTGTTTGGCCATCAACGCGAACTGACCCGTTCTGTCCTTGCCGCGGGCAAGAAGGGCACGGCCGGTTCTGATCTGCTTGATATCTGGGTGCAGGATCGTCAGCGCGGCTGTGCGCGTTGTGATGATCTGATCAACGAACTGCGTTCTGCCGGTCAGATCGATCTTGCCATGATCACGGTGGCCAACCGACAGATCCGGGCTTTGACCGGGGCTTGATCAGGCTTTCGCATCCGGGGGTTTGCCGGGTGTGACACGCAAAAAGGGAAGGGCGCCATTTATTGGCGCCCTTCCTTTATTTCTAACGCTCGGCCGCGGCTACCGTGCGCCTCATTTCGAGATACAAGTCGTTATCAAGATTAAGGATCGGTCCCTGCCATGTGCCCGCTTCGGCCGGTGATGGTGCATCCCAGTCAATCTCGGGCGGGGGCGGCAGGTTGTCCGCCGATGGCCAGCGACTGCCGCCAAACAGTTCTTCGCGATAATCGGCAATCGTGCCAATGGTGCCGGCTTCACCCTCGGTCACGGTCAGGCGGTTGCCGTATTTGCGGCGCAGGTCGTTTTCGACAAATGCGTCAAGCTCATCACCCGTCAGGCCCAGCTTTTCGCCGTCATTTTTGGCCGAACGATATTCAAATGCGTAGTTCATATCGTTTGAAATGTTGGCATTATCGCGGCCAAACACGGCGGTCAATTTCCCATCAAGGTAATAGGCGCGTGTGACTTCGGTGTCGGCATGCTCATCGAGCCAATTTTTCAGATTGTTCTCGGCGGTTTTCTGGGTCTCGCTGAACGCGGTCTGGCGTTCCTGCCAAAGCGCTTTCCATTCATCGACGGAATAGGCATCACTGTATTCGCCTGTCCGGAAATCAATCAGACGCTGCGGTGTAATCATCCGCCCGCCAACCAGCGAATATTGTCCTTCAATATTAACCATGATGTTTCTCCTGCTGCTCCCATCCCTTGGGGGAATTATCCAAGCAATTGCAGGGCCATTTTGACGTGTAGGCGTGATTGCCCTTGATGCCTGCGGTGATTGGGCGGTCGGGCTGGATGCCGGAGCCGCAATGGTGCAGAAAATATAGCTATAACAGCGGGTTAATCGGCATAAACTTCCCACCCGTTAGGGCAGCGGGCTTATACCTTTGTGGAATGATCGGTCCAAAATTGCCCAGTATGCTCGCGCTGTGGGGAGGGGCCCGGTGTAAGGAGTCGGAAACCGGTGGCTTGGTTGGCTTTTCGGAAAAATTGGATCCAACATACCACTTTACTGGCAGGTATGAGGATTTCACACGGCTTGCGCTAAGTCACAGAAATCCGCGGGAATCCTGTCATTATGCTACCACATTCATATGACTTATTTACAATATTAGCCGGGTATTTCTTGAAAAATACCAACCGGTATGTATATCTGGCTTATACAAAAAGGACAGGTCAAGGTTATGAGGAACGCAGAAGAAACCCGGATCAAGCT
>NZ_PAQR01000003.1 GCF_002709775.1 Thalassospira sp. | reverse complement strand
CGGTCACGCCGAGATCAAACGAACCGCTGAAGTCTTCAGCCGGCGTGATCGTCAGACCTTCAAGCTGATCGGAGCCCAGCGTCCAGGTGCCGTCCCCATTATCGGTGCCAGCAGACAAGGTCGCACCGTCAGGAACACCGAAAATGGTCACCGTCAGGGTCTCGCTCGAATCAGTGAGCGCAGCGTCAATGTCGAGGGCAATCGTGCTGTCTTCGTTGCCGCTTGCATCCGAGACGTCCAATGTCGGAGCGTCTGCAACGCCGGTTACATCGACCGTGATTGAACCGGTCGTCGTTGCAACATCAGAGCCATCCGCGGAGGTCGCGGTCACGCCGAGATCAAACGAACCACTGAAGTCTTCAGCCAGCGTGATCGTAAGACCTTCGAGCTGGTCCGAACCCAGCGTCCAGGTGCCGTCTCCGTTATCCGTCCCGGCAGAGAGAGTTGCCCCGTCCGGAACACCGCTGATCGTTACGGTCAGAGTTTCGGAGCTATCCGTCAGGCCAGCATCAATATCCAGCGCAATCGCCGAATCTTCGTTGCCAGAGGCATCGCTAACGTCGAGCGTCGGCGCATCAGCAACGCCAGCAACATCGACCGTGATCGAACCAGTGGCGGTCGCAACGTCAGAACCGTCAGCAGACGTCGCTGTCACGCCAAGATCAAACGATCCGCTGAAGTCCTCAGCCGGCGTAATCGTCAGACCTTCAAGCTGATCCGAACCCAGTGTCCAGGTGCCGTCACCATTATCCGTACCGGACGACAAGGTTGCGCCATCCGGAACGCCAGAGATGGTGACCGTCAGGGTTTCAGAGCTGTCGGTCAGGCCTGCGTCTATATCGAGTGCAATGGCAGTGTCTTCATTGCCAGAAGCATCAGAAACATCCAGCGTCGGCGCATCCGCGACACTTGCAACATCAACCGTGATCGAGCCGGTGGTGGTCGCAACGTCCGAACCATCCGCCGAGGTCGCCGTCACACCAAGATCAAACGACCCGCTGAAGTCTTCAGCCGGTGTGATCGTCAGACCTTCAAGCTGATCGGAACCCAGCGTCCAGGTGCCGTCTCCGTTATCTGTACCGGCAGACAGGGTTGCACCGTCTGGAACGCCAGAGATGGTGACCGTCAGGGTTTCAGAGCTATCCGTGACCGCTGCATCGATATCCAGCGCGATAGCTGAGTCTTCGCTGCCGCCCGCGTCCGATACATCCAGCGTCGGTGCATCCGCAACACCAGCAACATCAACGGTGATTCTGTCCGTGGTCGTTGCAACGTCAGTGCCATCAGCAGAGGTTGCGGTTACACCGAGATCAAACGAACCACTGAAGTCCTCAGCCGGCGTAATCGTCAGACCTTCAAGTTGATCCGAACCCAAGGTCCAAGTGCCATCACCATTATCGGCACCAGCAGACAAGGTCGCTCCATCGGGCACGCCAGAAATGGTCACCGTCAGGGTTTCAGAGCTGTCGGTGAGGCCTGCATCGATATTCAGCGCGATAGCTGAGTCCTCGTTGCCGCTTGCATCCGAGACGTCCAGCGTCGGTGCATCAGCAACGCCAGCAACATCCACCGTGATTGAATCCGTCGTGGTCGCAACATCCGAACCATCGGCAGACGTCGCTGTCACGCCAAGATCAAACGACCCACTGAAGTCCTCAGCCGATGTGATTGTCAGGCCTTCGAGCTGATCTGAATTCAGGGTCCACGTACCGTCGCCATTATCGGTACCAGCCGACAAGGTTGCACCTTCCGGGACACCGGAGATGGTTACCGTCAGCGTCTCACTGGAATCAGCGAGAGCCGCATCAATGTCGAGCGCAATCGCACTGTCTTCGTTGCCCGAAGCATCACTGACATCCAGCATCGGAGCATCCGCAACACCGGTAACATCAACCGTAATGCTGTCCGTCGTGGTAGCTACATCAGAGCTATCCGCAGAGGTCGCGGTCACACCCAGATCAAACGAGCCGCTGAAGTTCTCAGCCAGCGTGATCGTCAGACCTTCAAGCTGATCCGAGCCCAGCGTCCACGTACCGTCGCCATTATCGGTGCCCGCCGACAAGGTTGCGCCATCAGGAACACCACTGATCGTAACCGTCAGCGTCTCGGAGCTATCCGTCAGGCCAGCGTCAATGTCGAGGGCAATAGCTGAGTCTTCGTTGCCGGATGCGTCACTGACATCCAATGTCGGAGCGTCAGCGACACCAGCGACATCAACAGTGATGCTATCAGTCGTGGTCGCGACATCAGAACCATCAGCCGAAGTCGCGGTCACACCGAGATCAAACGACCCACTGAAGTCTTCAGCTGGTGTGATCGTCAGACCTTCAAGCTGATCTGAATTCAAAGTCCAAGTGCCGTCACCATTATCCGTACCAGCAGACAAAGTTGCACCGTCTGGAACGCCAGAGATGGTGACAGTAAGTGTCTCAGAGCTATCCGTGAGCGCTGCGTCGATATCGAGCGCGATCGCACTGCCTTCGCCGCCGCTTGCATCTGACACCTCAAGTGTTGGAGCATCCGCCACGCCTTCGACCTCGACCGTAAGGTTTTGCATGACCACGGCGGTGTCGTCACCGTCCGTGGTCGAAACAAGGACGGAAAGGTCGATATCGCCGCTGAAGTTTTCAGCTGGCGTGATGGTCAGGCCTTCGAGTTGATCCGCACTCAGTGTCCAGGTGCCATCGCCATTGTCGGTGCCGGCAGACAGCGTTGCGCCATCTGGCACGCCTTCGATGGTGATGGCGAGGTTTTCGCTGCCGTCGAGAAGTTCGGTATCGATATCAAGCGCAATCGCGCTGTCTTCAGCGCCACTGGCATCGGAAACGTCAAGCGTTGCGCCGTCAGCAACCCCGGTGACATCGATGGTGAAGCTTGAGCTTCTTGTCGCGGTGCTGCCATTGGCTTCGCGGCTGGTGGCGGAGATATCAAGATCAATGCTGCCGCTGAAGTTTTCCGGCGGGGTGAGGGTCAGGCCGCTTAGCTGGCCAGGCGTTAAAGTCCAGGAACCATCGCCATTATCCGTCCCGGCCGACAGAACAGCCCCGTCCGGCAGGCCGGAAATCGTGATCGAGAGCGTTTCACTGCCGCCATCCTGATCATTGAGCGATGCCGAGAGGTCCAGCGTGATCGCGCTGTCTTCGGCACCGGTGACATCACCGGCACTCAGCGTCGGCGCATCGGCGACCTTGGGTTCTTCAACCTCGATCTCGTCTTCGGTATCGATTTCATCTTCGAGAAGAAGTTCGTCATCTTCTTCAAGCTCTTCCTCGACAACTGCGGCTTCGGATGCCGGGGCTTCTTCGACCGGTGCAATGAAATCGGGCTGGAGGCCTTCGTCCACATTCGGGCCGGTATCTTCGCGATCACCGCGCAACTCGTTGGTATCGTTGGTCGACAGCGGAATGCCGGGTAGTTCTACCGCACTTGGTTCGTACTGCAGCGAGATTTCATCCGCGCCATCATTGCCAAGGTTGCTTTGGAAGGTGTCGGCACCAGTATCGAGATTGTTTTCAATCTCGGCATTCTCGTTGAGCGAGATGGTCTGTTGCTCAGTAGCTTCCTGTGCCTGGGCGCGTTCCTGACGCTGGGCGGCGGCGTTCTGACGCTGGAAAGCCTGCTGTTCTTCACCCTGTGGATTGCGGATCTGGGTGCCGTAATGCACCGATCCCAATTCCTGTTCCTGCGGACGTGCAGAACTGTCCTGGTCGTCATGCAATTCGACCAGTTCATCACTCTCACCATCCTGACTTAACGAGCGCTCCAGATCCTCTGGCGCGGCCTGATGGTCAAGATCACCGTGACCACCATCATCAGGACGTGAAGTTTCAGTATCGTTGCGATCGTCCGCCATCTAACCCATTCTCCGTAAAGCGCGGGACAGGATAGGTCGCCCCACACTTCTATACAATAGTATAGAAACACTGATCTTCACCAGTGAATTGTACGGCCAGGCAGTAGAAATGATTACATTTCCAGCGGGACCAAAAATTGCTCAGCGTTCGCTAAACGCCTGATCAAGCGAGACATAAACCGGCTTCAACAGATATTGAAGGAGAGTACGCTCCCCGGTCTGGATATCGGCCTGAACCGTCATCCCGGGTATGATCTTCTGAGCCGTTGCACCTTCGCCGACAGCGTCGTGGTCGAGCGCAACTTTGCCCTTATAATACGGACGTCCATCTTCATCAACAAAAGTAGAGGCCGAAATCGATACCAATTCACCACTAATCCCGCCATAGCGGATGAAGTCAAACGCACTGACCTTGACCGTGACCGGCTGGCCGAGATGAACATGACCGATATCCTCGGTCGAGATGCGGGTTTCCGCGATCAGGACATCATCAACCGGCACCAGTTCCATCACCATCTGTGCCGGGGCAATCACCCCGCCAATAGTGGTGAATTGCAGGCCCTTGATATAGCCACGGGTCGGTGCCACGATTTCAAGACGTTCCACCCGATCACGCAGCTTGCGTAGCGCCTCGCGGGCCTGCGCGATTTCACCGCCCAAACGGCCAAGTTCGGTAATCGCTTCTTCGCGCTGGCTTTTTTCAAGCTCATTGAGGCGAAGGTTCGCCTCGGCAATGGTTTCGCGTGCGCGCGCCTGTTCGGCAACCACGCCAGAAAGATTGCCCTGCGCTTCGTTCAGTTCGCGTTGAATATTGAGGAACAGCACCTTGGAATTCAGCCCCTGCTCATAGAGCGACCGACGCATCGTCACTTCCTGGCTCAGCAGATCAACCGATTTGCGAAGGGTTGCTTCCTGCTCGCTCAGTTGCGCCAGTTCGGCATTGCGTTCCTTGATCTGGACCTGAAGGATTTCGTTCTGATTAGCATCAAGTTCGGTCTGAATGCGGTAGATTTCCGCCTGATTCTGCGCCAGTTCAGGATACTGAACCATCAAGGCGGTGAAATCAGGTTCGCGACCTTCTGCCAGGGCACGGTAGCGTTCAGATTCAAGCTGCAAATTGCCAAGCCGGGTTTCGGTCTGGGAAAGCTCCGCCTGTGCACCGTCAGCCTTGAGCCGAACGAGCACTTCACCCTTTTCGACAAGATCACCATCGCGCACCATGATCTGTTCAATGATGCCGCCTTCAAGATGCTGGATCTTGTTGACTGCACTGGTTGGCATCACCTGACCAAATGTGATTGCGGTTTCCTTGATTTCGGTCGTGGCCGACCAGGCCACGAGGGCGAGGAAGCCAACCGACAGCATCACCATGGCCGAGCGCACAAAGACGGAAATGCCACCCTCTTCGAGCAGCACGGCATGCGAAAGATATCGCGCCATCCGGCGGGAACGCTTGAACCGTTCAATCGCGGTATCCTGAGTTGCTGCATCGCTCATAGGTAGCCTCCGTCTATCACTTGCTGCTTGATGCGGGCGGGCGGGCCGTCCCCGCGCAACTGTCCGCCATCAAGAACAAGAATGCGGTCTGCCAAATCCAGATGACTTGGCCGATGGGTAATCAAAAAGATGGTCGAACCACCGCGCAGGCGATTGATCGTGCTTTGGAAGGCACGGTCGGCCCGCTGGTCCAGACCATTGGTGGGTTCATCAAACAGAATAATTGGGGCTTCACGGACAAGCGCACGCGCAAGTGCCAGACGCTGCAGGAAGCTTGCCGAGAAGCGCGAGGAATGCTGATCGCCAACACGGGTTTTAAACCCGTTTGGCAATGCCTCGACCTCGTCAAGAATGCCTGCCGCCATACAGGCCATGCGCAGATCATCGCTTGAGGCCACCGGATTGGCGAGCCGCAGGTTCTGCGCAATTGAGCCACGGAAGAACTCGATATCCTGCGGCACATATGAAATCGCCTGCCGCAAGGTCTGCGGATCCATCTGGCGGATATCGGCCCCATCAATCAGAACCGCCCCCGCCTGGGGCTGATACATCCCGGCGATCAGTTTGATCAGCGATGATTTACCCGCACCATTGGCCCCCACCACGGCAACCACCTGCCCCGGCTTGATATCGAAATTAACCCCCATCAGGGCCGGATCGGAATCAGCCGTATAGCGGAAACTGACACGCGAGAAGGTTACCGCACCCTCAAAACGATGCTGTTCGACCGAACGCGGGACAAGGTCGCCTTCGGGTGCAATCGTCATCAGTCGGTTGATCTGGCGCACACTACCACGCAACTGTGCGAGGCGCGGCATACCCAGGAAAGCCTGATTGATCGGGCCCAAAACCCGCCATGCCAGCATCATCGATGCCACCAGTGCACCGACACTCATCTGCGCATCCATCACCCGCTGCGCGCCAAAGGCCAGAACGAGTGCGCCAGACGTAATCATCAGGACCTGGGCGGACGTGTTGATCACGTTATTGACCATCGCCACCCGATACCCGGCATGAGCCGTATCCGCCGAAATATCACGGAACCGGGCCAACCAGCGTTTTTCCGATGCCGTGTATTTGAGCGCAGACATCTTGCCGACGGTTTCGACCAGAAACTCCTGCCGGTTCGCACCATGTCGGCCAAGCTCGGACACACGCCGTGCCACCACCGGAAACGCTACAAGCCCGATCAGGGCAAACACCCCGATCAAAGCAATCGGGATCAGGGCGAGCCAACCACCAAGATAGAACATGACAATCAGGAACAGCGGCACAAACGGCATTTCCATCATCACCAGCGCCATCGGCCCGGTGAAGAACTCACGAACACTTTCAAAATCGCGAATACGCGAAATCTGCACACCCACCGGTGCGCGTTCGGTAAAGGCCGGCGGCAAGGACAGCAGGCGTTCGAAAATCGCACCACTGACCAGCGTATCAAGGCGCGCACCAAAATGACTGACGATCTGGCTACGCAGTGTGCGCAATATCCAGCTCAGGATCAGGACAATGCCAATACCGATGGAAAACTGGATCAACATCGGGATCGATCGCGTGCCGATCACCCGGTCATAAATCCCCATGACGAAGATCGGGGTTGCCAGCGCCATGATGTTGAGAACAAACGTCATGGCGAGTAATTGATAGCCAAGCCCAGAGAACCGGTCGGCGATGCCGCCAAACCAGCCGCGCTTGTCATCTTCGAAATAACGTTCACGCCGGTCTGCGGCCGAGAACTGATAAATCTTGCCCGGAAGTGCCGAAAGCTTGATGACGAATTCGCGGTCTGTGCCGCCGTCAAAAACGCGCACACCGTTTTCTTCTGGCCGGATCACAACAAGGGCGGTGCCCTCGTCCGGGACGAACAGGCATGGCATCAAACGTTCATCAATCTGATCAAGCGTCGCGTCAATTTCCTGCGATTGATAGTTCAAATGCGCCATGACATTGCGGAAATCGGTCAGATCAAGCGCCTGATCCATATGCGGCAGGGCTTCGGCAACCTGACGCGGCAAGCCACGCCAACCCAGCGCCTGAAGCAGTGGCCAGACACAGGCATCGAAATCGGAAAGCGCATCGGTGCTGGCAAGCCCCATACGGTAGTTCAGCGCATAATCCATGTTTTCGAGTTTTTTGATCATGCCCCTGCTCCGCTTGTAGCCGGGCGCCCGGGATCCTTGGCCACATCCGTGGTTTTGTTCGTGCGGCGCAGAACCGGCACCAGATGCTTGTCGATCAGGCGGTATTGCTTGTTCGCCATCGCAATCAGCGACGGGCGATGCGACACCATCACCAGCGTGCAGTGCTTTTTAAGCTCCACCATCAGGCTGGTCATGATGTTGTCGCCCGCGATATCAAGCGAGCTGTTGGCTTCATCAAACAGGACAATGCGCGGGTAATCAATCAACGCACGCGCCACCGCAATACGCTGTTTCACCCCGCGCGGCAGGGTTTCGGATGCCTGCCCGCCGACTTCGGTGTCATAGCCTTCGGGCATGCGCATAACGATGTCATCAAGGCCCAGACGCCGGGCAATTTCGATCACGCGCTCAACGCCGATTTCCTTGCGAAAACCGGTGATGTTTTCAAGGATCGTGCCTTTGAACATCACGCCATGCTGGGGCAGATAGGCGATCTGACGGCGGGTGGATTCGGCGGTGTAATCCGCCGGATCCTTACCATCAAGCAGCACTTCGCCGCGATCCGGGCGCAAGGCCCCCATCAGCAACCACAAAAGGGTTGTCTTGCCCGTGCCGTTATCGCCAGTAATCGCGATGGAATCACCGGGTTCAACCAACAGATCAAGGTTCTCGAAGATCTTTTTGCCATCGGCATGCGAGAACGCGACATTGCGCAGCTCGATCTTGCCATCAAGCAACGGCATATCGGCCGAGCCCAAGGCATCTTCTTCTTCGATTTCAAACAGTTCGTTGACCCGCTGACGGGCAACGCGAATGTTCTGGAACTGCGTCCACAAGGTCATCGCGCGCTGAAGCGGCTGGATCGAGCGCCCCGACAGCATCGTGCAGGCGGCAAGTCCACCAACGGTCAGCTGCCCATTGATCACAAGCACACTGCCGACGGCCGCTACCAGCACCATGGTCAGCATCGAAAAGGTCGCGCTGGCATTGACCGCCGCATGGGCCGAACGGGCCGCCCGAAGGTCATCGCCCGCACATTGCGTCTGCAGCTGGTCATGTCGACGGATCATCAGGTTTTCCATCGCCATCGACTTGATGGTGTGAATGCCCGTCAGGGTTTCAATGATGAAATTATAGCGCCGTTCATCGGACTGGCTACGGTCATCAAGGGCTGCGCGCAAATCGCGCCCCAGAAACATCGCGGTCAGGAAAAACACCAGAAGAATGCCAAGCGGGACAAATACCAGATGCCCGCCAATGACCGCGATCAAGGCCAGGAACAAGACAATGAACGGTAAATCGACAACCGCGCCAATCGCCTGTCCGGAATAGAAATCGCGCAGCATGTTAAGACTGTTAAGCCGCTGCAGGTGCAAGCCCGGTGCGGTCTTGCCATAGTCGGTCAGGCTTGCCGACAGCAAATGCCCCACCGCCTGCTGAGAGCTGTAATGTTCGAACTTCGCCGCCGAAAGCGAGGAGATATAAGCACGCCCCAGACGCAGGATCGCCTCAAGCACAAGGGCGCCCAGAACCCCGAAAATCAGAAGGGTCAGCGTCGGAATGGAACTGTGCGGCAGGACGCGGTCATAGACCTGCAAAAGCGTGATCGGCAAGGCAAGGGTCAGCAGGTTGATCACCAAAGCCGTGATCAACAGCGCAAACCGCCCTGTACGCAGGTGCGACAATGTACCGATATTCAATCGAGACCGACGTCTCATCAGGCTGGCGAGCTCCCGAACTTCACAAAATCCACCACACCAAAGTGGTGGACATATACAATGAGATAGGATACATACCGGATCGCCCCATCCAAAGCAAGAAGATCGTGGCGAGAATACAACCTGATGTGAACCATCTTACCCCGCCTCGGCGGGTCTGGATCAGTTACGGTATAAAGATTATCTATACCAGCGCATATTATGCATTGCTGTCCTCGCCACGCAACCGGTCGAGCGCACGACGTTCGGCCTTTGTTGGCCTACCGGCGCCCGCTTCGCGCTCACCAACCGGCGCAGTGCGGATATCGGATGCAACTTCCTTTTTCGGAACTCTCGGCGGGGAATGGTCAACATAAAGCGCCTGGGCTTCGGGTGCCGGGCCGCGACGTTCACCAAGGGCGACAACCTCGACCACGCGCAGATGCGGTCCCTGAAAGAATTGCAGGCGATCACCGGCAACCACCGTCACGCTTGCCTTCGATACCGATTGACCGTTCAGGACAATATGGCCGGACTGGCATGCCTTGCTGGCAAGCGATCTGGTTTTGTAGAACCGCGCATGCCACAGCCATTTATCAATCCGAAGCTTCTCTGCCTGTTCCGTCACGATCACCGAATTCCTGCAAACAACACGATATTATACACTTGGAAAGCAGAACGGCGACCCGCAAGGGTCGCCGTTCAATGCATAAAGTCCGATACGATCAGCCCTTGGCTTCAAGCATTTCCTTGAGCTTGGCAAACGGCGAATCTTCGTTGATCTGGTTGGCTTTTTCCGGGGTCTGATGACGGCCACCGCCCGGTTTGCCACCTCGGCCACCTTTGCCGCCCTGGTTAGGACGATTACCGCCCTTGCCTTTCGGGCCGCCTTTGCCACGGGCTTCCTGACGCGGGCCACCACGTTGACCACGGTTCTGACCGCCACCACGTTTGCGACGATCGACACGGACGAAGTATTTGACCTCGACCAGCTCGTCACCATCGGCATCGGTTTCAACCGCCGGGGCTTCAGCAGCTGCATCCTCAGTCTTTTCAGCAGCGGCTTCTGCCGGTTCTGCTTTTGCTTCTTCAGCCGGTGCGGTTTCCTCGGCCGGAGCATCTGCCTTGGCTTCGGTTGCAGCGGCTTCAGAAGCTTCGGCCTCAGGCTTGACTGCCTTGGCGGCTTCTTCGGCCTTTTTCTCGGCTTCCTTGGCTTCAAGTTCGGATTTCTTGACCTTGGTTACCTCGGCGCGCCAGCCAAGGGCGGTGAACACGCCTTCGGCCTGTTCGACCGTGCAGCCCAGAAGCGACAGCAGATCGGGATCAGGACGTACCTTGCCATCGTTTTCACGCGCCTTCTGACGCAGAAGCGCGGCAAAGCGTTCCAGCATATCCACGCGTGCGGCAAGCGGGCCTACCGGCATGTAACCGGCCGCAAGGTAGAAGCCCTTGGAATTCGCACGGTCGTTCGGGACCGAGGTACGACCAGCCGGCGGCAATTCCGGAAGCGCATCGAGTTCACGTGCAACCGCCCAAAGAATGCCGCGCAGCTCAACCGGATCTGGTTTGAGCGCATCAAGCACATGGACGGTTTCAACACCAAGACGCACACCAAGTTTGGCAAGTGCCTTACGGTCTTCGTCAGACAGGTCCTTGACCAGGCTTTCGAGTTCCGAACGCGGCACACAGCCCAGACCTTCGTTCAGCTGGAACAGCAGACCGCGAATCGGTCCGGACAACTGACAATCGCGCAGGCGGGTCAGCATCTTGAGACGCGTTTCGATATGGGCATTGATGAAATTCTGCAGGCGGGTACGCACCCGTTCACGCGTCGGACCGTCAAAGAACTCGCTATCGATGACCTGAACTTCGGGCGACAGCACCGTGTCGCCTTTTTTCAGTACACCAACCTGTGCACCGTTCCACAGCACATCGAGCTGGCCGTTTACTGCGAACTTGTCGTCTTCGTCAGTTTCAAGTTGTTTAACGCGTTGGGCAATTTCGCCGGTCAACGCGCGACGTGCGGCACTGGCGATCGCCTTGCCTTCAAAAGCAGCATCGGTTTCATCAGCAATGAAACGGAATCCGTCAAGACGGCCGACAAATTCACCTTCGACCTGTACTTCACCATTCGCAGTGATGGTAGACATGAGTTCAGACTTGTCCTTGAGACTTTTCAATAAAACCGAGGTTCGTCTGTCAACGAACCTTTGGGTCAGGCGTTCATGTAGCACATCTGAGAGCTTGTCCTCAATGGCCCGCGTGCGTTCCTGCCAATGATTGGCATCTTCGAGCCAGTGATGCTTGTGCGACACATATGTCCAGACGCGAATACCTGCCAAACGTGATGACAACTGATCAATATCACCATCATAACGATCCAGACGCAAGATTTGTTCGCCCAGCCAATCGATGGGCAGTTTGCTTCCGGGTTTCGCAAGATAGCGATAGATAGATGTTAGCAGCCTCGGATGGGCATCGGTATGGATATTTCGGAAGTCGGGAATCTGGCAGACTTCCCACAATAACTGTACCCGATCGGGTGCGGTTGCGATGCGTGCGACATCCTCGTTGCGCGCCAGATGATCCAGCATGACCTCGTCCACCGGCTCGCGCGCGAGAATTAGGGTCGGATCGTCTGATCGCCGACGCAGTGACTTCTGCAACGCATCTACCGTTCTGAAATCAAGCCGCGCATTACGCCAGAACACCTTGGCAAGCGGTTCGAACTCGTGTTCTTCGATCTGTTCGATAATGTCGGGATCAATGCCCGAAAGGTTCCCCGTCACCCCAAACGTGCCGTCATTCATGTGACGACCGGCGCGGCCTGCAATCTGTGCGGTTTCAGCCGCGGTCAGGCCACGATTGAACTTGCCGTCAAACTTGGTCATCGCCGCAAAGGCAACGTGGTTAAGATCAAGGTTCAAACCCATGCCAATCGCATCGGTCGCGATCAGATGTTCGACCTCGCCATTCTGGAACATCTCGACCTGGGCATTTCGCGTGCGCGGGCTTAGCGCCCCAAGTACCACAGCCGCCCCGCCCTTCTGGCGGCGGACCAGTTCGGCAACGGCATAGACTTCCTGGGCGGAAAAGGTCACCACGGCCGACTGGGCTGGCAGGCGCTGGATTTTCTTGGCCCCGTTATAGGTCAGAGTCGAAAAACGCTCCCGGCGGTCAAATTCGACATTATCAACCAGCTTGCGGATTACCGGACGGATGGTTTCAGCACCCATGAACATGGTTTCATGGCGTCCGCGGGCATGCAAAAGCCGGTCGGTAAAGACATGGCCGCGTTCCGGGTCGGCGCACATCTGGATTTCATCAATCGCCAGAAAGTCGACCTGCTTGGCGACTGGCATGGCTTCGACCGTGCACAGGAAATAGCGGGCTGTTTTGGGAAGGATGCGTTCTTCGCCGGTGATCAATGCCACCGCGCCCATGCCGACCTTGGCGACCGCGCGGTCATAGTTTTCGCGTGCCAGAAGCCTGAGCGGGAACCCGATCATCCCGGTCGTATGTGCCAACATCCGTTCCATGGCGAGATGGGTCTTGCCGGTGTTGGTCGGCCCCAATATGGCAAGGATACGAGGACCGGTTCGGGTTGAAATCTGCATCAAACTTTTCCAATCGACAGCCCAATGATCCGGGCCATCGCAATCATTGGGCCTTTCAACACGCGATCCGGCGCGATGTCAAGCTTTCTACCCGCGATCACGCCCCCACTCAAAGCGGTTAAAAATCCCAAGATCATCGGGTCGCGCACAAACGTGCCTATTCGTCCTCAAGTTCCAGCAATCTGGCCCCGGGACCATCACCGCCCAGCGCGTCATTCGGGTTATAAAGCGGGCAGGCCGAAATCGACAAACAGCCGCACCCAATGCACTGACCCAACTGATCACGCAAACGGGTCAATTGGTCGATCCGTTCGTTCAGATCATCGCGCCATTGCGATGAAAGATCTTCCCAATCCTTGACCGTGGGTACGGTGTTGCGCGGCAGCTTGTCCAACGCCGCCCCGATTTCCGACAGCGGGATACCGGTTTTCTGGGCAACCTTGATAATGGCAAGCTTGCGCAGCACACCACGATGGAAACGGCGTTGGTTGCCATCCGTTCGGATGGAACTAATCAGCCCCTTGCGCTCATAAAAATGCACCGCTGAAACCGCAATCCCGCATCTTTTCGCGACTTCACCAACACTCAGATAGCGCTGCAGCGCCCCTTTTTCCGCCATTTTCCCTCTCCCGGCACGGCACATCAGAAAGTTTCGTTTTCACGCTTGACCTTAACCTTTGTTGAGGTTCTAGAACAAGAACCATTGAAAAGAAAACGACAGGAGTGAGCGTTGTGAAAGAGACATACAATGTCGCCGTAATCCTTGGCAGCGCCCGCGAAGGGCGCTTTGGCGAAACAGTGGCCAATTGGGCTGTTGAAACACTGCGATCCGATCAGGAGCTTTCGGTTGATCTGATCGACCCGGCGAAACTTGATCTGCCATCCCGCCATGTCGGGGCCGAACACCCCGGTGTTGCAGAACTCCAAACGGCACTGGCCGAGGCCGATGCCTTTGTCGTCGTCACCCCGGAATACAATCACAGCTTCACCGGCGAGCTAAAGCTGCTGATTGATGCCGCCAAACCGCAATGGAAGCGCAAACCGCTTGCCTTTGTGTCCTATGGCGGGATGTCGGGTGGCCTGCGTGCGGTTGAACAGCTGCGGCTTGTCTTTGCCGAACTGCATGTTGTCACCATGCGCGACGTCATCAGCTTTGCCCATGCCCATGACAAGTTCGATGAAACGGGTCGGCCCAAGGATCTTGAAGGCACCAATGCCGCCCTGCATCACATGATGACGGATCTGAAATGGTGGGCAGGTGCCCTTCGCGAAGCCCGCTATCCGCATGCCAAGCTTCAATTGCTTGAAGCCATCGCGTCCTGAACCGCGTCCTGACCGGCGTCACACCCGTCGGCCTTGCATCAGTCCGTCGCTGTTTGAACAGCTCCCCCACCCCTGACAGAGACGGGCTGATGCACCATCCTTTGCGCCCGGACTAAGGGCCATCACGCAAAACGGGGTGACCAGATGGTCACCCCGTTTGCTTTGTCTTTCAGACGCTCTGAAACCTTAGTGGTTTCGCATCTTGTCTGCATATTCCTTGAGCTGCCGACGTGCCGCCTGGAAACTGTTTTTCAGCGCGATATAGACGTCTTCGTGGGCATGATCGGCGCTATCGCGTTTCACCATGATTTCCTTGCCCGGTACATTGATGCCGAAATGCACGGCAAAGCGGTTTCCATGCGCATGAGAAGATTGTGGGCGCTCCACCACGACATGACAACTGGTCATGCGGTCGAAGGTTTCTTCCAGTTTTTGCACCTTGAAACGGATGCGCTCATCCAGCGCATCAGACTGATCAACATCACGGTAGGTGATTTGAACGGGAACCTTCATGGTACGGCCTCCTGTTTAAAGCCTTGGACGCAAGACAGGGCATTGCACCCTGCCGATTAACCCGGCCTGCTTTTTAACGGCTCGGGGACTTTCAGGAACGCTTCCAAAATTCTGTCTGCGTCCCTGTAATAAAACCGTCTTTCTTTATACTTAGGATACAAGACTTGCGCTGCAAGATGCGTTGACGCATATCAAGCTCGGTTTAGTTTAAGGACGTAAACTTTAACCCGTTGAGGAGTCAGTTCTTCTGCCAATATCGGAGGAGACTGACAGACGCTTGAAACAAAGGAGAAAAAAGAGGTCATGACGGAAGAAAAAATGCGGTTCGAGGCCGAGGTTAGCCGACTGCTCGATATCGTTGTCCATTCGCTTTATTCCAACAAGGACATCTTCCTGCGCGAGCTGATCTCGAACGCTTCGGATGCGTGCGACAAGCTGCGCTATGAAGCGATTGCCAAACCGGATTTGCTCGCTGGTGATGCCGACTTCAAGGTGCGCCTTCTGACAGATGATGTCCGCAATGTTCTGACGATTGCCGATAACGGGATCGGGATGAACAAGGAAGATCTGGTCGATAACCTGGGCACCATCGCCAATTCCGGCACCGCCAAGTTTCTGGATGCGGTTTCCAAATCCGACAACGCCAAGGATGTCGATCTGATTGGTCAGTTCGGTGTCGGCTTCTATTCCGCCTTCATGGTTGCCAACAAGGTCGAAGTCGTCAGCCGCAAGGCGGGCGAGGATCAGGCTTGGAAATGGTCATCTGACGGCAAGGGCGAATACACCATCTCCGAGGCCGAGATGGAAGGTCGCGGTACGCAGATCACCCTGCACCTGACCGACGACAACAAGGAATTCACAGACGAACATCGTCTGCGTCATATCGTCAAAACCTATTCCGACCATATCGGTATTCCGGTGGTTCTGATGAAGGGTGATGGTGATGAAACGCTTAACGAGGCATCCGCACTCTGGACCCGCCCGAAAAGTGAAATCACCGACGAACAGTACAAGGAATTCTACAAGCACACCTCGCACGCCTTTGATGATCCGTGGAAGACCATCCACTATCAGGCCGAAGGCGCGATTGAATATACCGGCCTTTTGTATCTGCCGACCATGCGCCCGTTCGATCTGTATGATCCGCAGCGCAAAGGTCATCTGAAGCTTTATGTCCGCAAGGTGTTTATCACCGAAGGTGCTGATGAGCTTCTTCCGCCTTGGTTGCGTTTTGTTTCCGGTGTGGTCGATAGCCAGGACCTGCCGCTAAACGTCTCGCGCGAGATGCTTCAGGACCATCCGTTGCTGACCAAAATCAAGAACGGCCTGACCAAAAAAGTCCTGTCCGAACTTGAAACCGCAGCCAAGAAAGATGCTGAGGGGTATGAGACCTTCTGGGAAAACTTCGGCTCGGTCGTCAAGGAAGGTCTGTATGAAGACCAGACAAACCGTGACCGCATCCTGAAACTTGCCCGGTTCCGCTCGACCCATGGTGATGGCTGGACGACCCTTGCCGACTATGTCGAACGCATGAAGGACGGCCAGAAGGCGATCTATTACATCAGTGGTGAGGATATCGACGCCCTTAAACGCAGCCCGCAGCTCGAAGGTTTTGCTGCCAAGGGGATCGAAGTTCTGCTTCTGACCGATCCGGTGGATGAATTCTGGATGCCGTCTGTTGGCCAGTTTGAAGAAAAAGACTTCAAATCAGTCACCCGCGGAGGCGCGGACCTCAATGACATCAAGTCTGATGACAAGGAAGCCGACAAGGACGACAAGAAGGAAGAGGATGCAAGCGATGCATCTGCCCTGATTGCCGCAATCAAACTGGCCCTTGGCAATGGCGTGAAGGACGTTCGGGAGTCTGACCGCCTGACCAGCTCGGCCTGCTGTCTGATTGCCGATGAAATGGGCATGGATCTGCGCATGGAACGCCTGATGAAGCAGCACAACCGTGTTGATGAAATCAGCCCGCGCATCCTTGAAATAAATCCGAAGCACAGCCTGATCAAAAAGCTGTCTGACATTGCCACCAAGGATGCCAAGGCCCCGATCCTGAATGACGCAGCCCTGTTGCTGCTGGATCAGGCCCGCATTCTCGAAGGCGAAGCCCTGCCCGATCCGGTCAGCTTTGCCCGTCGCCTTGATCTGGTGATGGAAAAGGGTCTGGGTGCTTAACGGCCCCGAAAATTTAATCTTTGTAAAACGGCGCATCATCAGATGCGCCGTTTTCTTTTGGTTTTGTGCAATATGTAAAATGCTTATTTACCAACAAGCGGCATAAACATCCCAGATATCAAAGAACCGAAGTCGGGCGGGAAGGCACAAAACACGATGACAGCGATGATGAACTGGCAAAAACTGCTTTCACCGGCGCGCCTTGGCACCCGTCATTCCAGTGTCGGGCAATTTGGCCGATCTGACTTCCACAAGGATTACGACCGGATCATATTTTCGGCGTCCTTTCGCCGCCTGCAGCGCAAGACTCAGGTTCATCCCCTGCCGGAAAATGACAATGTCCATACCCGCCTGACCCACAGTCTTGAGGTTTCCTGCATTGCAAGGTCACTGGGGCTTACAGTTGGTCATCGCCTGCATGAAAAGGGCAGCCTGCCCGACACGATCGAGCCCGATCACATGGCCGCCATCGTTCAGGCCGCAGCGCTTTGTCATGACATCGGCAACCCGCCCTTTGGCCATGCTGGCGAGTACGCCATCCGTCAGTGGTTCGTCGACGCCGCCCCGGAATTCACCCAAAGCCTGACTGCCGAGCAGTTCGCCGATCTGACGACATACGAGGGAAATGCACAGGGCTTCCGCCTTCTGACCAACAAACGGACTGGTCTGTATGACGGCGGAATGCGCCTGACCTATGCAACTTTGGCCAGCTTCCTGAAATATCCATGGTCAGCAGCCGGAAGCCCCTTCCCGCAGAAAAAGAAGTTCGGTGCATTTCAGAAAGAATTCGCTCTGCTCGAAGAAGTTGCTGATGCCACCGGCCTGATCCGCACTGGCGATCAGTCATTCTGTCGTCACCCGCTGGTCTATCTGGTCGAGGCAGCCGATGATGTTTGCTACGCCCTGATCGATATCGAGGATGGCGTGGAACTTGAACTGGTCGAGTTCGATGTTCTTGAAAAGATGCTCCTGCCCTGCATCACGGATGAGCTTCCAGTCGAGTATGCTCGCGAACCCAATTCCAGTCGCAAGATTTCCTTCCTGCGTGGCAAGATCATGACCGGGCTTTTGGACGCATTGGTCAACGCGTTTGTCGCCAACGAAGAAGCCCTTTTGGCCGGGGAATGGAAAGGCGATCTTCTGGCCTGTGCCGATGGCCCCTATAACGAGCTGATCACACAGGCGAAGTCATTCTCGGAAAAGCAGATCATTCTGAACCGGCGCAAGGTCCAGATCGAAGTCGGCGCCTTTGCCCATCTGGAGACCCTGCTTGAGACGTTCTGCAAGACTGCCCTTGATGTCCATCATGCCAAGTCGGAAGCCGATATATCCTATCGCACCGGTCGGGTGCGCGAGCTGATTGGCAATGATGCGATGCCCATCGGGGCGCCGCTTTATGATCTGTATCTGGTCATTCTCGACTATGTATCGGGCATGACCGATGATTTCGCCGCACGCCTTGCGCGTGATATCGGCGGCGGACAGCATTAAGCCATGTGGTTGTTTGGTCGCTTTATTTACCGTTACCAGCGTCGTACTGCATTTCTGGGTGCAGGGGCATTGGCCGCGATCATCTATGGCCTTGTTGATCAAAGCACACGGCCGGAAATTGAAGCATGGTATTGGCCGTCTGTTGCCAGTGCGGTGACCTTTTTTATCACGCGCTTTGTTATCTCGCGCCTGATTGGCCGGTTCATCGGCGGTGTCCGGCGGAAGCTTCAGTAAAGAACATCCAAGGCAAAAAGAAAGGCAGGCTAAAAAGCCTGCCTTTGCTATGCGGGTTTGTGGTGTCCACCAACCGGTGAACAGGGTCAGTTAGTCCTGACCACCACCCATGGCGCTGTTGATTTTCTTGTCAGTGTTATACTGACTGAGCGAGTAAACCGCCCAGATTGCCGCCGGGACCCAACCGACGAGGGTAATCTGCAAAATCAGGCAGATGACACCTGCAATCGGGCGCCCGATGGTAAAGAAAAGCAACCAGGGCAGAATAAGTGCGATCAATAGACGCATGGATGAAATCCCCTTTTTGGTTCGACGTGCTTACATGCCGTCTTCGAAAGTGACCGTCACAACGCGGTTGCCCTGTTCCGGCACACCGTCTGCGGTTGAAACCGGTACATTGGCTTCGCCGCTGATGCTGATTGCAAGTTTGCTTGCCGGAACACCGCCATCACGCAGTGCCTTGACGACCGCATCAACACGCGACTTGGCAAGGATGTCATTATACATCGCATCACCGGCACGGTCAGCATAGGCAACAAGGCTGATCATTTTCGGCTCGTAGCGGCCATAGGCCTCAACGATACCATCAACAACCGACATCGCCTTGCCATCAATTGCGGCACTGTCGAAACCGAAATAGACATTCATCGGAACCGGCATCGGCATTGCTGCCATCGGGGCCGGACCGGTGTCGAGTTCGGCCTGTACGATCGCCAGTGCCTGATAGAACGCCGAACGGCAGTTATCGATGTCTTCCTGCTGGATGTTTTCTTCGAGTTCCTGCAACCAGCAATCAAAACCGGTCTGCGCACGGGCAGCAGCACTTGCCGCCTTTTCACGACCACCGGCGTCAAGGGCCGACATCAAATCAGCGCGTGCAACTTCGACTTCGGCCACCGAACCTTCAGGAAGGTTACGCTCGGCAATAGCCTGCGGGCCGGCATCCATGCCCATGGCTGCCGTCTTGGAACGGTTGGTGAAATAACGCGCATCCGACCAATCCGCTTCGTCATATTCTGCCTGGGCAAGGTCGGCATAATTCTGGTGAAGAGCCGCGTCAAAAGCCGACCCTTCGTCGGCCATCTCGCGTACTCCGGGGATGTTCATGTTTGCGCACGCGCTTAAGAATGCAGCGGCGGATACAACGGCAAGCAGTTTAGCTTTCATCGGTTTTACTCCTTGGTCTGACCGACTGTCGGGATCCCAATCCCATTGTGTTTTGGCCATGCCGACATTTGTTCCCAATGTCTTGTCTGGCCAAAATGGCAGGCCTTTTGGCCCGTCTTTTCCATGTCACTCTTGTCATCAATCAGATCAGAAGACCTGACCCCGAATTTTGACCCGTCCCAAGTCCTTGGACGAGCCCCCCAAGACAACACAGATTGTGGATATACTTATCCCTATCCAGAAATATATAGAAGTCAAATTCATGAAAAAAAGCAGTGGGATAGAGAAAATTCATAATCCGCTAACATCCCGCTGCATCAACAACAGCAAAATCTTGTGGGTCTGCCCTACAAACACAAAGACCCGACGGATCATGGTCAATCCGTCGGGCCAAAGATCAGTTCAGGCCATTGCCATCTGATGATGGCCTAGTCCGAAGAACCACCAAACAGGCCCTTGACCGCGCCACCAAGTGCGTCGGCCCCTTCCTTAAGCTTGGTACCACCGCCACTGGCAGCACCGCCAACGGCACCGACGACACCCTTGCCAAGGTCACCAACACCCTGCAGCAGGCCATCAACATTCAGGCTTGAGACCGCCTTGAAGACAGAGGTGTTGATCGCTGTCAGGATTTCACCAGCCACCTCGGCCGGGGTCGCACCACCATCTTCCTTGCCAACATCGGTCAGGTGAATTTCAGGCAGGTTGGTCGAAAGCCTCTTGCCCTGCAGGAAGCCTGCTGAAACGCCGACATCACCATTACGGACATAGACATTATCAATAATGATCTTGGTTCCGCCTTCATCGGCGGCATCGCCGGATGCTTCGCTGTCCGCACCACCGGCACCGGTCGGGCCCGAAACGCGCTGGACGAAGGCCTCAACATTGCGCTGGATGGTGGCGATGTTTGAACTGCCATTGCCCAGCTCGTAGATTACGCTTGGTGAATCCACCACGACTTCGATGATCCGGATGGTATCGCTGGTCAGGGTCGAACCATCAAGGCGCACCGAAATATTGCCGAGCGAGAACGCATAATCGGTATTGAACCCGTCCGGGTTGCCGACCACCAGCCCGTTGATCGCGGCGGTGTTTTGCGTTGTTTCAATCGATACCCCGTCAACCGTGACATCGGCCAGGGTCACACGCGTGCCGGCCTCTTCGATGGTGGATTTCACGATGTCATCAAGATTGACGTAAACATATACAAGCCCGCCAACGACCAAAACGATGATCGCGGCCAGACCAATCAGTATCTTTTTCATTGCCCGTATCCTGCGTAATGAGCCACCGAAACTGCGTGAATTTTATCCCTTGAAAGGCAAATGGGCACGCATCCGGTTTCGTTCAACCAGAAGAGTTGCGCTGATCGGGCTGACAATCAAGTTATTTCACATGACAAAACAGCGGATTAGGTTTCCCTGATCCGCTGTTTTGATGTCTTCGATTATCGATGGTTCAAAGATTGAACTCGACCACAACGGGTGCATGATCGGATGGCTTTTCCCAGTCACGGGCAAGATCATAAACCGATGCGGTGCGGACCGTTCCAGCCATGTTCGGCGTCATCCAGACGTGATCAAGACGCCGGCCCTTGTTGCTCGCGCGCCAGTCGCGTGCGCGATAGCTCCACCAGCTAAACAGCTTTTCGGGTTCGGGCACAACTTCGCGCACGGCATCGATGAAATCGCCGGACTGGCGGAATTTCTCAAGAATTTCGACCTCGACCGGTGTGTGGCTGACCACTTTCAGAAGCTGCTTATGAGACCAGACATCGTTTTCCGACGGCGCGATGTTGAAATCCCCGACCAAAACTGCCTTGCGATCCGGATCGGCGGCGCGACGGTCGCTCCACCAGCTGGTCATTTCATCGATGAAGGACAGCTTGTGGGCGAACTTTTCATTGATCGCCGGGTCGGGTTCGTCACCACCCGCCGGGATATAGAAGTTATGAAGCTCGACACCGTTTTCGAACTTCGCCATGCAGTGACGACGATCTTCCTTGCCGCAGAAATGCTTGATGTCGGTCTCGACAAACGGCAGCCGCGAAATGATCGCCACCCCGTTATAGCTTTTCATGCCATGGTTATGGCGATGAACATAGCCCGCCGCCTCAAAGGCATCGTGGGGGAAATGTTCATCCGGGCATTTCAGTTCCTGCAAGCACAGCGCATCAGGCTGTTGGTCTTCAAGGAACTTGATGACCTGTTCAATGCGCAGTCGAACGGAATTGATATTCCAGCTTACGATTTTCAAAACGGACTCCGTTTTCATTCTTTTCAGGTGGGGCTCCTGACCCGCAATCCCCTGAAAGTTCCTATTTCAGGGTGACGGACAGTTCCGCAACATCTGCAATCACAAGATCCATCCGATCACCGCGCACGACCTGACCAACGCCTTCGGGCGTTCCGGTAAACAGAAGATCGCCCGGTTTCAGTTCAATCAGGGTCGAGAGATGCATCAGCGCATCAACTACCGGCCAGATCATCTTCGCCGTGGTATCGTTCTGACGCACATCGCCATTAACCGACAATTTCAGATTGGTCGCATGCGGGTTGCCGGCATCGGTCTTGGGCTGGATCGCGGAAATGGCCGCACAACCGTCAAAGGACTTCGCCATATCCCATGGCAGGCGACGTTCCTTAAGGCCCGCCTGCACATCACGGCGCGTCATATCAAGACCGGCGGCATAGCCGAAAATGGCGTCTTCGACGGCAGCACGATCAAGATCCTTGCCCCCCTTGGACAGGGCTGCGACCAGTTCACCTTCATAGTGCAAATCTTCGGTGCCCGACGGATATGGCAGATCGCCATTGCCAACAACCAGGCAGTCGGTCGGCTTCATAAATACACAAGGCGGGGTGTCAGAGGGATCCGATCCCATTTCGCGGACATGTTCGGCGTAGTTCTTACCGATGCAGAAAATGCGATTTACCGGGAAAACGTCGTTCGTGCCCTGAACCGGAATGGTCGTCGGTGCGGGCGCTTCAAAGATCAAACTCATGATGACCCCATGTTGTTTATTCAAACTGTCCCACAGTCATAAACAAGCACGGGTCAGAAAGAAACGACCAAAACGCGTTGAACCGCTTCTGCTGTCAGGAATTGTCAGGAGGGCCAATTATGGCTTTGCACGAAGCCTGTCATCCGATCCGATCAGCACCAGTTCTCACCCAAGATCATGTCGCGGACTTTGGTCTTGGCGGCCTGAAGAACAGAAAACTTTTCCGGATCATGAAGCGGCGGCACAGACAGGATCAAAAGCCGTGCTGTTTCCCCCGCATTGACATGCAGATGATATCGCTGCCCCTGAAGGATCGAAATGCAGCTGTCATGGCCTTCAAACACATTGCCGTCGCCATCAGAAATCTCGACATTTCCGGAACGCACAAAGACGATTTCCTCGGCATGGCGGCTTTGAACGCCTGATACCACGCATGGGCCCTGCAGCGCGACTTCGCGGGTCGCAAGACAGGATGCAACATCGTCATTGGCCGGGGTCGCCAGAACGTGATCAGCAGCAATCGTATTTGACAGGGTTACCATGTGTGCATTTCCCGAAATTGAAATCGCTCGGTGTGAACGCCGGGGAAAATGCCGATATCGGGTGAACTTCGATATCCACAAATGGGGAGTGCAAACAAAAAGGGTGATACAACTCGTATCACCCCTTTGAAATCGTTATGAATTGAGGATTACAGCAATCCTTCGATCACCCGGTCTGGCGGGGTATGACCATCGACAAATGTCTTGATGTTGATCAGGACCTTCTCGCCCATATCAACGCGCCCCTCGATGGTGGCCGATCCCATATGCGGCAACAGAACGGCATTTTGCAGTTCAAGCAGCTTCGGGTTCACCGCCGGTTCGTGTTCAAACACATCAAGACCGGCACCTGCAATTTCGCCATCGGCCAGCATCCGGGTCAGGGCCGGTTCGTCAACAATCTCGCCTCGTGCGGTGTTGACCAGAATGGCATGCGGCTGCATCAGTTTCAGACGACGCGCAGACAGCAGATGATAGGTCGCCGGCGTATGCGGGCAGTTGACCGAAATGACATCGACATGGGCCAGCATCTGATCCAGGCTTTCCCAATAGGTCGCATCAAGTTCTTCTTCAATATCCGGGTGCACACGACGGCGGTTATGGTAATGCACCGACAGGCCAAAGCCCTTTGCCCGGCGCGCAAGTGCCCGGCCAATACGGCCCATGCCAACAATGCCAAGACGCTTGCCCCAGATACGATGACCCAGCATCAGCGTCGGCCCCCAACCAGCCCATTCGCCCTTGCGAATAAGGCGCTCGCCCTCTGCAAGGCGGCGCGATACCGACAGGATAAGTGCCATGGTCATATCGGCGGTGTCTTCGGTCAGGACATCTGGCGTGTTGGTGACGGTAATGCCGCGCGATCGTGCGGTCTGCAGATCGACATGGTCAACACCGGTGCCGAAATTGGCAATCAGACGCAGGTTCGGACCAGCATGCGCCAGAACCGCTGCGTCGATCTTGTCGGTCACGGTCGGCACCAGCACATCGGCTTCCTTGACCGCATCAATCAGTTCCTGCTTGCTCATCGGCGCATCGTCAATGTTCAGACGTGCGTCAAACAGTTCCATCATGCGGGTTTCAATCGCTTCCGGCAGCTTCCGGGTCACGACGACAAGCGGTTTTTTCTTGGTCATGTGCCGATCCTATGCGGTCTTTTAACTCTTTTTCAGACAAAATAAGGCATGTTGCACTTTGGTGCCCTGCCGCACTGCAGTGATGCCACGCCGCAAGGTACAAAAGCAAGGATTTTGACGCAATTTTTGTAATTTTATTTCGCAATCGCGAATCTTTACAAAAGCCGCGCAAAGAGAATAAACGAGGGAATACCAACAAGATGCCGCAGAATTTGCGCAAATTTCTGTATCGCTTCATGGCCTTGGCGATTCTGACGAGCGTGACCACACCGATCGTGGCCAGCGCACAGGAATCGGGCCTGCCGATCCCGCGATTTGTCGCACTGCGTTCTGACAAGGTGTTCCTGCGCTCAGGTCCCGGCCTTCGATACCCGAAAGTCTGGATCTATCATCGCCGCAACATGCCGATGGAAGTGGTGTCGGAATTCGATACCTGGCGCAAGGTGCGCGACTGGGAAGGCAGCGAAGGCTGGGTGCATCAAAGCCTTCTGATCGGGTCGCGCCATGTCATCGTTACCGATGAAAACATCACGCTGTATTCAGCAGCCGACAAAAACGCCCGCAAGATTGCGCTGGTTTCGGCAAGCGTGATCGGCCGCATCGAAGATTGCCCGACGACGGTTGACTGGTGTCAGTTGCGTTTTGGTGATTTCGAAGGCTGGGCCCCCCGGCATGGCTTCTGGGGCATCTATGACGGCGAGAATATCGAAGGATAAGATCCTTCGGGTTTGCCGCGCTAAATCAGCCTAAAGCAGGAATCAGGCTTCGACAGAAACCCGGTTGGTCGGGCGATCCGCAACACCTGTGCCACCGCTGCTGCCAAATGTGCCATTGCCGCCGCTGTCATAGCCGCCAAAGGCTGGCGTTGCGAACGGCTGTGTTGCCCCGCTGCCCGGAATCGACTGGCCAAGGAAGTCCTGACCCGGGTTGGTGCCATCTTCTTCGGCTGTCGGATCAAGGAACGGATTTTCTTCCTGTTCCGGAACAGGGTCCGGACGCGGTTCAGGCAGGGTAATGCCACCAACGGCGACTGTCTGGCTGGCAAGCTGGGACGAAACGTCGCCAAGATAAGCCTGAAGATTTTCCGAAATACGTGCCTGCGCGTCTTCTCGACCGGATGTTTCCGATGCGGCAAGCTGGGCCTGCAGAATGTTTTCACCTGCGACCTGCGAAATCCGGTTCTGGTCCTGTGCGGTGCCAAGGCTGCCCTGATCAGCCGCCAGCGAGATTTCGCGATCACGCAGCGCTTGTTGCGCTTCATCCACCAGCGTGCGCGCATTCGTAACACCCGCACTGTCGGAAACATCGATGCTTGAAAGACCGGTCGCCAGATCCTCGGCACTCGATGCCGACAGATCAACATCAATACGATTGTCCGATGATGTGCCGGTACCCACCTGCAACGTGATCGATTGATCAGACGCAAGAAGGTCGCGGCCCTCAAAATTGCTATTGGCGGCAATATCGTCGATCTGGGTCAGGTAATCTTCGATCTGCGCATTCAGCTGTGCGCGCTGCTGCGTCGATAGATCTGTATTTTCTTCGGCAATCGTGACCAGCGCATCAATCTCGTCCAAGGCACTGCCGATCCGCGAAAGATCCATTGATGCCTGATCAAGAAGTGCACCCGCATTGCCAAGCGAGCCATTTAATTGTGCGCTGGTGTAACCGGCATTGCGAACCGAGTCGGAATTGCGGTTTGAGCTCTGGCTGTCAGAAGAAAACTGGCTGCTTTCAGACGCAATCAACCGGTTCTGCGGTGCGATTGCACGCGCAGTGTTGGTATAGATCGGCAGCTGACTGGCCAGTGGTTCCATTGCTTTTCCGCTCAAACAAGCCGGCAAGGCAACTACGTGCTGCACGGACAACGGATCGATTGTCTTCGACCCATTGCCCACCTGACCATCCTGGTGTCCGGCGGAAATACCAGCTACTAGTATAGTATATCAGTGAAGAAAAATTAAGCCCCAAAGCGAACCTGTGCGCGAACCAGGTCTTAGCCATTGGAAGTACGGCGCAAGACCGCAAACAATTCCAGATGCGATGACCACAGGAACTGATCGACCGGCACGACTTTTTCAATCTCGTAACCGGCATTGCGCAAAACACGCATATCGCGGCTAAAGGTCGCCGGATTGCAAGACACCGCCAGAACCCACTCCGGTCCATCAACAGCCAGCGCCTCGCATTGGGCAAGGGCACCGGCACGCGGCGGATCAAACACAACCAGATCAAATCCGCGCAGTTCATCCCCACTTAGGGGCTGTCGAAACAGATCGCGACGCACGACCTTGATCGGGCTGCCCGACTGCCCCACCGCATATTGCAGCAACTCAACCGCGCGCGGATCGCTTTCAACCGCCGTAACCGAACGGCGTTTGCCCGACAGGGCCAGCGAAAATGTAAAACTGCCGACACCACAGAAAAGATCAGCAACGTTTTTGGGCGCAATATCAGAAACGGCCGAGGTGATGGCACGAACCAGTGCCTGTTCGCCTTCACGGGTTGCCTGCAAGAAGCCACCCGGTGCAATCGGCACATCGATCCCTTCAAACCGGACCAACGGGGTATGGCGGGCCGCAACCGGCTCATCAGCGCGATCGCCACTCTTCCAGCTTAGCCGGGCGATATTCTGGTGATCGGCGAACTCCGCCAGATCCTGTCGCATATCAAGATCCGGGTCGTTGCTGGCGTGGACCAGTACATCCAGACCGGTATCGCTCAGGGTAACAAAGACTTCCTTGATATCGCGCGCATGCTCGGGCGGGCAGGCTTCCAGAAACATCACAAATGCTTCGCGAAACGCCATCAGTTCCGGCCGCAAAACCGCACAATCGGGCACATTGAGAACCGTGTGACTGAACCGCCCATGGAAGCCGACGAAAACGCCGGTCGCCCCGACATGCACCGAAAACCCGGCCCGCCGCCGACTGGCTGGTGGCGAGATTTCAACGTCCACGACCAGATCGTCGGCATCTTCGGGGTCAAGGCCAGCACGCTGAAGGGCGACCATCGCCTTGTCACGTTTCCAGGTGCTGTAATCATCGTCATTCATGTGTTGAAGCGCACAGCCACCGCATTCCTTGAAATGCGCGCAGCGCGGGGCGCTGTAGCCATCGGCGCGCGCAATTTCCGAAACGACCTCTGCCCCATAACCGTCGCCGCGCTTTTGGCGAAGTGCCACCCGCACTTCGTCACCGGGCAGGACGCAATCAACATAGATCAGCACCGACTTACCATCAGGCGCGGTGACATGGGCAATACCATCGCCGCGCGCACCGATCTGTTCGATGGTTACGTCTGCTTCAAACCCGATCAGCGGATCACGACGGGATGGTTGACGTTTGCGTCCCCCACGGGCGCGGGGATTGCGGTGATGGTGTTTCATGAACTCTCTCTGGGGGTGATCTTTGTCACACGAAAACCGACGATGTCTGCGGGGTGTCGGATTTCCGCCTGAGATACACCACTTCACGTTTTCAGAACAGGGGCTAAGCGGATTTATTATCGCCAAACCTGCCTCAAAACACTGTCACGGAATGCTTTTTGGTCATCACGCGGGAAAATTAATGCGTAAATGAAGGCGACCAACCCCTTAAAGTCGTGTAAGAATAACACCATAAAAGAATGGTAGCGATTTTGATCAATCAGAATGACAGCGCCTTTTTTCATCTATCAATGACAGAAAAACATTGATGGAAACTGGTATTGCCAGATATCGGCACGCCGCCTGATCGGGGAGGATCAGGACGTGTCACTATGTTGGGGGAGACATAGAAGAAGAAACAAAGCAGGCTGAGGAAAACGCAAACAAGCAAACGTCGCGCCTGAAAAAGCGGGCTTTGGCGGCGGGTTTTCTGACGGCGGCTTTCTTTGTCACAGCCACTTTCCTGATCTGGCAAACGGTTGAAAACAACCGCCGGGCCATTTTGCAATCTGCCGGACAGATCACGGCTAACGCCGTCGCCCAGCAGGTCAAAGGCATTGTGAACAACAACCTCGCTGTTCTTGAAAGCTTTGCCGACAACTGGCAGGGCGGCCCGCCTGAGGACGAGCGCGAGTATCTTTCAGTTGCGACCCCGCTGCAAAGCCGGTTCCCCGCCCTGCAGGCGATCAACTGGATCACGCCAAACTACATCATTCTTTATGTTGCCCCGATCAAGGGCAACGTCCCGGCCATGGGGGCAGATCTTAAACGTCATCCGCTGGCCGGTCCGGTTTTGGATATTGCGCTTGATCAACGCCGCACCCAAATCACCCCGACCCTTGAGCTGATGCAGGGCGGGCGTGGTTTTGCCGCCTACAGCCCGGTTTTGGGCCGTGATGGCGAGATCATTGGCATCATCAACGGGGCGTTTCGAATTCGCTCCATGCTGGCGTCCGTCATCAATACCGAACAGGTCGAAGATTACACCGTCCGTGTACGCGAAGGCGACACGGTGCTATTTGAAATCCGTGGCGAGGGGGATGACGAAACCCTGCAGCACACCGTGCCGTTTGATGTGGTCGGTCGCCAATGGCAGGTGGACGTTATTGCAGATCCCAAACTGGCGCAAAGCACAGTAAACCCCGAACTGATCGTGATGTTCGGTGCGCTGACAACGGTTCTGTTCACCACCATCGTCTTCTTGCTGACCAACCGGCAAAAGGCCGCTCTGCGCCGCACGGTTCATCACATCAATGCTGGCGATGACATCAATGACCTGTCGCTTTCGATCACCAAGCTTGACGGTCATCTGAAATCGATGTCACCGGAAACCGCTGAATTCTTTGACCTGCGTGAAGAGGATTACGGCTTTATCCGGTTCTATAACCTGGCACCGGAATTCCAGTCCGATGGCACCGCATCACGCCGATCGCAGGAAAAGATGCTGCTTGCGATCACCCGCGGTGATGATGAACTCCGGCGCGAGTGGATTGTCCGCAGTGCCGAAGGCGTTCATGTTGTCTGCAATCTGGCAATGAAGCCGTCCGCAACCCATCCCGATTGCGTCGACATTACCCTGCACCACAACCCGGCGGCCAATGCATCGGCCAACCGGCTGCGCTATCTGGCGACTCATGATCCGCTGACGGGTCTTCCGAACCATGCCCTGTTTGAGGATCGCCTTAATCAGGCAGTGGCGCATGCCAAACGCTATGAAAAGCTGCTGTCGGTTCTTGTCGTCGATATCGATAACTTCCGGGCGATCAATGACCGGTTTGGGGCCGATGTCGGCGATGAAACGCTGCGCACCATTTCCGGTCGTCTGCGCGCCACCGTGCGTGAAAAAGACACCTGTGCGCGGTTCTCGGGCGATATGTTTGCCATCATCGCAACCGACCTGTCGGAAGCAGAAGGTGCCGCATTGGTTGCAGAACGCGTGGTCGAGGCCATGTCGCAACCAATCCTGACCACCACGGGCGATGAAATCCGTCTGCATGTCAGTGTCGGTGTTGCGCTTTATCCCAATGATGCGCGCGCCCCATCGCAATTGATGGCCAATGCGGATGCAGCGATGTATCGCGCCCAGAAATCGGCAGAATCGTCTTATTGCTTCTTTGTCGAGACGATGAACAACGTCATGCATGCGCGCCTGTCGATGGAAACGCAGCTTCGGCGTGCGGTCGATGAGAAACGCTTCGTTCTGGAATATCAGCCGCGCTATCGCACATCGGATCGCACTCTGACCGGGTTCGAAGCGCTGCTGCGCTGGATAGATGACAGCGGCAAGCGTCGCCTGCCACCTGATTTCATCGCGGTTGCCGACCGGACCGGTCTGCTGTCTCCGCTGGGTCACTGGATCATTGAAACCGTTTGTAAGCAGGTTGCCGATTGGCGGCGTCAGGGCTATGTCCCGGTTCCCATCGCGCTGAACGTTTCAAGCCGCCAGTTCATTCAGGCCGATCTGATCAAGAACATTACCGATCTGACCGCCGAACATGAAATTGATCCGGCGATGATCGAGATCGAGGTTTCCGAAGAAATCGCTATGCGCGATCCGGAACGTGCCCTTGGTCAATTCTATCGCTTCTCCGAAGCCGGTATTGGCCTGACGCTTGATCACTTTGCGGCGGGCAACACGTCGCTTCGTTATCTGAAACGCTTCCCGGTTCAACGCATCAAACTGTCGAAGTCGCTGTTTAATGTCGCACTTGATGAACAGCCGGAAAACAGCGTGCTTCAGCCGGCCATCCGTCTGTGTAAAAGCCTCAACCGCAAGGTCGTGGCCGTCGGCGTTGAAACCGAAGAACAGATGGCATCACTTCAGGCCGCCGAATGCGATGAGATCCAGGGCTTCCTGCTGTCAGCCCCGCGCGATGCCGCCGATACGCAGGAACTTCTGATCCATCAAACGCCGAACCAACCAGCGCCGAAAAAGGCGTCTGGCCCGGCGGATGACAAGAAGTCAGGCTAACATGCCAACGGCGATCACCGGCCATTTTGAAAACACCGAACCCCGCACCAACTTGGCTGCGGGGTTTTGTTTTTCATTACGGCGACTGATCGCCTAGACGGCAAAGCTAAAGCAGGAACGCCGCAGCCAATCCAAGGAAGGCAAAGAAGCCGACCACATCGGTAATCGTGGTCAGGAAGACCGATGACGAGACCGCCGGGTCAATACCGGCGCGTTCCAGCCCAAGCGGGATCAGCGCCCCGAACAACCCGGCAAACAGCAGGTTAATGATCATCGCAACCCCGATGACCCCACCGAGCAGCACATCATCGAACCAAAGCCAGGTGACTGCACCTGATAGAATGGCAAAGGCAATCCCGTTGAGGCCACAAACTGCGACTTCCTTGCGGATAACGCGCCATGCGTTGGTGCTGGAAAGTTCACGGGTCGCAATCGCGCGCACCGCAACGGTCAGGGTCTGCGTACCGGCATTCCCGCCCATGGAGGCAACGATTGGCATCAGAACCGCAAGTGCCACCAGCTTTTCAATCGTGCCTTCAAAAAGCCCGATCACAAGCGATGCCATGATCGCCGTACCCAGATTAACCAGAAGCCATGTAAAGCGTGACCGTGTGGTGGCAAGGATGGCACTTGAAAGGTCATCCTCCTCGCCGACACCGGCAAGGCGCATCATGTCTTCTTCGTATTCCTCGTCAATAACGTCAACGACGTCATCGACCGTGATCACACCGACCAGCCGTCCGCTATCATCAACGACCGGGGCGGAGATCAAGTCACGCTGACGGAACAGATGGGCGACGTTTTCCTGCTCCTCGGTCACCACGACCGTGCGCATTTCGTCCGATTCCATCACATCGCGGATCAGCACCGGGCGATTGGTCCGGATCACGCGCGACAGCGGCACAATCCCGACCGGGCTATAGCGCGGATCAACGACAATGATGTCATAAAAATCTTCCGGCAGGCTCTTGGCCGAACGCAGGAAGTCAATGGTTTGCCCGACTGACCAGTAATCCGGAATCGCCACCAGCTCGCGCTGCATGATACGACCGGCGGTATATTCCGGATAAGAAAGCGCCTCTTCAACGCGGGCACGTTCGATGTCCGAAAGCGCGCCAAGAAGTTCGCGTTGTTCTTCTTCGTCAAAATCCTCGATGACCTCGACAACGTCATCGGAATCAAGTTCCGTGATCGCCTCGGCCACCACGTCGGTGCCCAGAAGACCGATGACTTCTTCACGAAGTTCGTCATCAAGTTCGGTAAGGAATTCCGGATCAAAATCCGGACGGATCAGATCGACAAGCTGTTCACGCTGGTTGGAACTCGCCCAACCCAGAAGGTCGGCGATATCGGCAAAGTGCAGCTCGCCCAGAAGGTCGGCTGCCTTGCTGCTATCCTCGTCGCCAAGGGCATCGAAAACTTCGCGGGCATATTCGGGAGTAAGATCGACATATTCATCGCCGGAAGACGTATCTGCCGGACGGTCGAGTTCTTCAACCTGACCTGTCATCTGCCCCTCCCTACTTAATGCGCTGCCGCTGTTTCCTGCAAAATATCAAACGCCGTGCCGGGCCCTTGGTTCCAATGCCCGACACGGCTGTTTCTGCGCCATCCCATTGCCCCGGTCAAGGGCCCGACGGCAAATCACCATCCCTGCCCCACAAATGGAACAGGGATGGCGTTATGTTTTACTGGCCTTCCTGATTGCGCGTCACGGCATCAACGACGGCAATCGCCGTCATGTTGACAATACCGCGCACGGTAATCGACGGGCTGACAACGTGGGCAGACTTGGCCGCACCAACCAGAATCGGCCCCACCGGAAGCCCGTCACCCAACATCTTGACCATGTTATAGGAGATGTTGGCCGCATCAAGGGTCGGCATGACCAGAAGGTTGGCCGAACCGCTCAGCATCGAATGCGGGAAGATCCGGTCACGGATCGGTTGCGAAATGGCTGCATCCGCATGCATTTCACCTTCGATCTCAAGATCCGGGGCCTGCGTTCTGATCAGCTGAAGCGCATCACGCATCTTGCAGGCCGATTTGTTTTCGTGGCTGCCAAAGTTGGAATGCGAAATCAAAGCGGCCTTTGGCGTAATACCGAAACGCTTGACCACGTCTGCCGCCATGATGGCGGTTTCTGCGACATGCTCTGGGGTCGGGTCGACCGACACATAGGTATCGGTCAGGAAGAACGTCCCCTGCTTCATGATCATCATGTTGACCGTCGAGAAGTCGGTCACACCCTTGCGCAGGCCCACAAGATTGCGGACATAGCGCAGATGGCGCAGGAAACCGCCCTGACAGCCACACAACATCGCGTCGACTTCTCCACGACGCAGCATAAGAGCCGCGATCACGGTCGGACGGGTACGCACAATCGCACGGGCATATTCCGGGTTGATCCCGCGACGGCCCATGATGTTGTGGAAATCCTGCCAATCCTGTTCGAAATGCGGATTGTCATCGGGATCGTGAATTTCGATCTGCTCATCCGGGACAAGACGCAGGCCAAGCTCGGTAATCCGCTCAAGGATAACCTCGCGACGGCCAATCAGAACCGGATGGCAAATGCCGTCATCGACAAGCACCTGACAGGCCTGCAGAACACGACGCGATTCGCCTTCGGGATAGACCACGCGTTTCTTGTGCGACCGCGCCACGTCAAAGACTGGCTTCATGACAAGGCCAGAGCGGAAGACAAAGCCTTCCAGCTGCTGACGGTATTCGTCAAAATCCTCAATCGGGCGTTTGGCAACACCGCTATCCATCGCGGCCTTGGCAACACGCGGCGGGATTTCAAGCATCAGGCGCGGATCAAACGGCTTGGGAATCAGATATTCCGGACCGAATTTAAGCTCTTCCCCGCCATAGGCGGTTGCCACCACGTCGGAAACTTCTGCCTTGGCAAGGTCGGCAATCGCCTCGACCGCGGCGATTTTCATTTCCTCGTTGATCTCGGTCGCGCCGACATCAAGCGCACCACGGAACAGGAACGGGAAACAAAGAACGTTGTTCACCTGGTTCGGGTAATCCGTACGACCGGTCGCCATCACGGCATCCGGGCGGATTTCCTTGACCAGTTCCGGGGAAACTTCGGGGGTCGGGTTGGCCAGCGCCATAATGATCGGGCCTTCGCCCATCTTGCGAAGCTCTTCCTCGCCCATGACGTTCGGGGCCGACAGACCCAGGAAGATATCAGCACCCTCGATCACGTCGCTGAGTGTACGTGCGTTGGTTTCAATCGCGTATTCGGCCTTCCACGGATCCATTTCCTCGGCCCGGCCCTTATAGACCACACCAAACCGGTCAGTGACCGTAATGTTGTGCTTAGGCAAACCCATGGAAACCAGAAGGTTCAGACATGCCAGTGCGGCTGCACCGGCACCCGACGTCACAAGGCGGACCTTGTTGATATCCTTGCCGGTAACGCGCAGACCATTCAGGACCGCAGCGGCCACACAGATCGCCGTACCATGCTGGTCATCGTGGAAAATCGGAATGTTGCAGCGTTCGCGCAATGCCTTCTCGATGATGAAGCATTCCGGCGCCTTAATGTCTTCGAGGTTAACACCCCCGAAAGTCGGCTCCAGCGCAGCCACGATATCGATGAATTTTTCCGGATCGGTTTCGTTCACTTCCAGATCGAACACGTCGATATTGGCGAACTTCTTGAACAGAACCGCCTTGCCTTCCATCACCGGCTTGGACGCCAGCGGGCCAATCGGGCCAAGGCCCAGAACCGCCGTACCGTTGGAAATCACGCCAACCAGATTACCACGCGCGGTGTAATCGGCAGCAGTATCGGGGTTTTTGACGATTTCCTCGCACGCAAACGCAACGCCCGGCGAATAAGCCAAGGCAAGGTCACGCTGGTTGGCAAGGGTGGTCGTTGCCGTTACGGACAATTTCCCCGGGGTGGGATACCGGTGATAGTCCAAAGCTGCTTCGCGCAGCTTGTCATTTCTATTTGCCATTATAATACCTTTGATTTCAGGTATTTACATAAATTAACCGTTAATCGGTTAAATCCTGATAATTCACTCTAGCGGGACCGGTAGACTAAATGAGTTTGGCCCGCGATTGAAGCACTCAGTGTCATTCTCTGCCAATGGGCTGCATTGCGTAATTTTCAACGCGGCACCGCACAATAAATCAACCGGTTATGCCGCAAGCGCGTCATGCAACCTGCCGACCGATTCTGTGTCGGATGCAAACCATTGTAGGGGATATATGGGGAAGGTCCAGAAACGAAAAAACCCGCCATTTCTGGCGGGCTCTTTTCGTGACCTTCCCGATTGGCCGGGAGGCCAGATAATGGTGCGGTCGAGAAGACTCGAACTTCCACGGGGGTTAGCCCACAGCGACCTCAACGCTGCGCGTCTACCAATTCCGCCACGACCGCATATGTTTTGCAGCAAAGCCCTTGAGGTATTTAAGTGGGCTTGCCTTGGTGCGGAAAGGGAGATAGCAAATTGGTATCCCCTGATCAAGGGCTCATTTCACTTATTTGACAGGAAAAATGCAAAGCAACGCCCCAACCGCGCAAAACCCCGAGTGGCGCACCACCCCGGAGTTGGTTTCCTACCCCGAAGCCCTTGCTGAAATGGAAGCCCGCGCCGAAGCGATTCATGCCGGCGAAGCCCATGAACTTGTTTGGTTTCTTGAACATCCACCGCTTTACACAGCGGGCACCAGCGCGCATGCAGAAGACCTTGTCGACCCGGATCGCTTCCCGGTCTATGACGCGGGCCGTGGCGGGCAATATACCTATCACGGGCCGGGGCAGCGGACTGTTTATCTGATGCTCGACCTCAAGAATCGCGGTCGCGACGTGCGTGCCTATGTCCATAACCTTGAAGAATGGGTGATTCGCACCCTGGCCCTTCTTGGCATCAAGGGCGAACGCCGGGATGGCCGGGTTGGCATCTGGGTCGTGCGCGATGACGGGCGCGAAGACAAGATCGCTGCCATTGGCGTGCGTGTGCGTCGCTGGGTGACCTTCCACGGCATTGCAATCAATGTCGCCCCGGACCTGTCACATTTTGGTGGGATCGTGCCCTGTGGCATTTCTGAGCATGGTGTCACCAGCCTGCGCGATCTTGGCGTCGATATTCCTATGGCCCAGCTGGATCGCCTGTTAAAACAGACCTTTGGCGAAATCTTTCCGTAACACCAGTCCCGGGCGTTCCGCATGAGTGACAAGTCACAGCCAGCCAAGGCAGAACAAGCGCCCATAGCGGGTTCTGCCAAAGGCAACTCCAAAAGCCACAAGATGCCCGAAAGCGTGGCTGATGGCGGGATGGCCGATGCCGAACGCGATATTCTTGCCGAACTGGAAAAGGCACTTGGCGAACATATCGCCCTGTTACTGCGCTGGAATCGCAAACTGGCCCTGCCGGATTCGCCAGTCGATACGGATGCGGACGATGATGATCATGATTGCGATTTCGGGGCCTGGTACGCGCTTAATCGCCATAACCGGCTGATTGATCAGCCGGCCATGCATGCGCTGGCGACAACCCATCAGCAACTTCACGATTCGGCAAAGCGGCTTTTATCCGCACGTGAAGTCGATGGCGAAGTCGATTCGGCCGAATTTGACATGATGGCGCTGCGCGCTGAATCGTTCTTTGCCCAGTTGCGGCGTCTTGAACGCGCCTTCCGCACGGCGCGATCCGATGTCGATCCGCTCACCGGCACCTATAACCGGCAAACCATGATGGGCGATCTCAATGCCGAACGCGAACGCGCGATCCGTACCGAAGTGCCCACCGCCATCGCGCTGGTCGATCTTGATCACTTCAAGTCGGTTAACGACACCTACGGCCATCAGGCTGGCGACATGGTCCTGCAATCGGTCGCAGGCATCCTGCAGTCGCACGTACGCCCCTTTGACAAAGTCTATCGTTATGGCGGCGAAGAATTCCTGATCTGCCTGCCCAATGCAGATATGAAACAATGCGCGCGCGTGCTTGAACGCCTGCGCCGCGTGATCGAGGCATCCCCGGTGACCGTCAGCGACGACCCCATCCTGCCGGTCACGGCGTCGATCGGGGCGGCTCCGATGACCAAAAGCCGCACGACAGAGCAAATCATCGAAAAAGCCGACAAGGCCCTTTATGCAGCCAAGGAAGGCGGGCGCAACCGCGTGCGCGTCTGGCGCAATCCGGATGGCAAGGCAGCTGCCACGGCGGCAAAAACCGGCAAGGATGCGACCTGAACGTCGCACAACCGTCCAAATTTCCCACACCACCGGAAATCGCCCCCGATCACGAAAAATTTTCGCTGAGTTTTGTTGCGACGCAACACCCTCAATCTGTGGGGGATTTCAGTTTATTAGCCGAAAAAAGTGTTTTTGTTCACTGCGAAGAACAAAAAATTCCGCATAAGCGAAATCTTGTCTTCACAAGTTGGCAACATATCTGCAAACTATAATAAGAAAAAGGCAGCAGGGCTTTGCCCCTCGTGCAAGGCCGAGAGAGATCAAACCGCTGCCGACTTGGGAGGGAATTCGTTTAGACCCGAACGGAGGCCCATGAATGTCCAGTTCTATGGATTTCGCGCCTGGCGATCCCGCCTTGATGCTCACCGTGCTTCGCAGTGCGGAAGCAAATCTTGATCGCAGCATGTTGCTGCGCCGTGTCCTGTCTCTTTTCTGTACTGATGACTATGGCAACCAGATTGCCGTTGAAGATGGCCCTGACCTGCAGCGCCGGATTGATAACGCCATCGCCCATCTTGAGTTGGCTGGCCTGATCCGCATGACAGCCGGGGACGAACTTTCGATCACCTCGCTTGGCACCGCCATGATGCTTGCTTACCCGCTTGGCATTGATGATGGTGTGCTGTGCTCCCTGCCTGCTTTCCGCAACAGCATCTATGAAACCCATGCCCCGGTGGTTCAGGAACGCCACCTGCCGAACTCGGCCTATGGTTCCGGTTTCTCGGCCGGTATCGAAGCCCACCGCCTAACGGAAAACCCCTATCCCTCTGACTCGCGTGACCATGAAGACTGGTTGATGGGTTGGGACGAGGCCCTTGATCAGTCCAAACGCGAAGCCGAAACGCTTCTGAACTGATCCGCGCACGGCCAAATGGCCTTACGCAGAAGATATGCGACCGGCACCGTAAGATGAGTTTTGGTGCTGTGATTTGAAGACCCGGCCTTTCCGGTGTTGCCGTGCCTGCTTGTGCAACGGCCAAAGCCTGCCCGTTTGACCCGCAACGATGGCATCAAGCCATTGTCACTGGACCGCAAACATGGGCAGCGAACCCTTACCCCCTGATCCCAACACATAGAACCAAGCCTACCCCTGATGCGAACGCAAGGGCTCCAAAAGCGCGTCACGACGGAAGCGCGCCCCCGCAAAGCAGGAGCATAATCAACATAATTTGGGAACTCAGGTCTCGGACGGACGGTCCGGCGCAAAAATCGAAATCACGTTGTTTTTGGCATTGTCGGGCGACTTGGCGTCATCGCTCCCCGCCACTGATACGACTTCGTCGTCAGCTTCATCCGCGCTTGGCGCCGCTGCATCAACACGCTTGTGGCCATCAAGCTGCTTGCCGGCATTCTTGCGTTCGTGATCGGAAAGCTGGCGTTCACCGCGCGTGCGACCGTGCAAGGCCCGGTTCTGGTCGGCCTTGCGGGACTTTTCATCGCGCTGTTTTCGTTTGCGTGCCTGACGCAGATTGACGAGATCGCCCATGTCACACTTCTGTTGCCAGGCTGGCCGTATTGACCGGTCAGTCTGAGGGAACCAAAGCCCGAAATAAAAAACGGGCGCTTCGAAATCCGAAGCACCCGTTAGCCGTTCTTAAAATCCGTTGGTGTCCGGCAGGACTTAGCGCACGAAGACGTGCACCTCGTTGGCCGAAACAGATGCGCTGGTGGCATCGGAAGCACGCACGCGCGAGCTCGGCATGCCCATATCGGTCAGGGACCGAAGAACTGCCTGCGCGTTACGCTTGGATTTGTTGGCGTTCAGCGCAACCTGCGCCGGGGTACCACGATTCGGCGTCACCGCAACCACATCAAAGCTTGCCTGCGGGCGACGTTCCAGAACACGGTTGACCGCATTGTAAAGCGCCTGCTCGTACTTGACGCTGGCCGTATCGAAACGGATCACGACAAGCGGACGCTCACTCGGTGCGGCAGCCATACGCTGGCCGGACGATGCCGGTGCAGCCTGTGACTGGAAAACACGTTTGGAAAGGGAATCGCCGAAGATTTCGCCGTTTTTGACAGCCAGAGCCAGCGCATTAAGGTTTGCGCGCTCGGTGCTGACATAAGACGTCTGACGGGCAAGGCTTTCACTGATTTCGTTCAGAAGACGGTCAATCAGCACCGTGGTGCGGTTGGTTTCGTCTTCGAGAAGGGCCAGCTGACGATGGTCTTCGTCAACAGCACCGGAAACCTGATAGGCCGAACGAACCGACTCAAGCAGGAAGGTCGACAGCGTGCTGTCGGCAGCAACCTTGTTGGCCAGCGAGTTCAGCGCGGCGATATCGTCGTTCACACGATCGAGTTCACCCTGTGCGGTGTTCCACTGCTGCACCAGAACCGGGTTGCCCGGGGTCGTGCCAACCTGCAGACGTGCGCTGATCGCCGCCACAGTGCCATGATAGGCCTGCGAATGCGCGACAGTCTGTGCACGAAGCTGCTGCAATTCGTTGTTATGCTGGTTCAGAGCGCCCTTAAGACGGTTAAGCTCCTGCTGCATGTTCTCGACTTTGGAACCGACAAAGGTTCCGGTCTGAGACACACCGGTCAGCGGTTCCGTGCTTGCAGCAGCGGTATAGCTGGTGGTGGCAGTCGCACCGGTCGGTTGGGAAGCAACGACGTTTTCCTGCGTCGTTTCCTCTTCTCCGGCAAGTGTCGGCCAAAGGGCCTCAGAAGAAAAAGAACATCCCCCCAGCATCAGGGCGGTGCCGATTACGGCGAGGTAGGTTTTACGAACGGCCATTTCGATCTATTACCTAAGTAGAAATATGCGAATCTCCCTGGGCTTGCCTTTTTATCTAGGTGAAACAAGCCCCTGCTCCCCCGGGATTGAAAGCATCTTAGTCTACGACCACTTATGGAACAAGACGCATTTGCCCCTTTTTTGCCGAGTCTTGTCCTTATTCACTGCAAACTGGACAAAGCCGGGCAAAACAGGGCCGTAGCAGTCAGGNAAACCGCGCCTTACGAAAAAATGGCAAAAATTCAAATTTACNNCTTGCAATGANNNNCTCGTTTGCATAAGTTCCGCTCCGCCGACGGGGAGCAGNNCTNNGCNAACCGCCGGAAAATAAGGCAAAGCGCCCGTAGCTCAGCTGGATAGAGCATCTGACTACGAATCAGAAGGCCGGAGGTTCGAATCCTTCCGGGCGCGCCAGTGAAAGGCTCGACGTCACCGCGTCGGGCCTTTACCATTTATACAAGCGTAAAAGCGCCCGTAGCTCAGCTGGATAGAGCATCTGACTACGAATCAGAAGGCCGGAGGTTCGAATCCTTCCGGGCGCGCCAGTCAAAGGCCCGACGTTATCCGTCGGGCCTTTGTTCGTTTCCGGCCCAGCTCATCGCACAAAATCCCTGTGAATAACCGCTTCAAACTCTCCCTCCCCCACTAGACTAGCCCGGACGGTTGTTGTTTGATTACCCCTTGCTTTCCAACTGGGTTCGGTGAGGAAGGTCTACATGACACGCAATAGGCGAGCGAATAAAACTGTCGAGGTGGTGAAGTATCATTTTTCGAGCCTCACTTTCTCGCCTTACAATAATGACAACCAATGGGTTGCAGAGCTCCGCGGCATAGCAAGTCTTAACAGCTTTTTCGCCGATTTCACGCTCAAGGTTACCTCTACACCCTACCAAAAATGGCAATTAGTAGCGCTTAATTGGTCACCTATGCTTGAGATACCATCTCCGCTACGCAGCCGACAATTTGCTCAAAGCATTCTTAACCGTGCTAGTAGAATTCTTGATCCGACCAATATGTGGCCGACAGAGCAACTACCTCAAGGAGCGAAGAGCGCACTAAACATCGGCCCTATACTAGACGAGCATTCCTACCACACCTGCGTGTCTTCAAGGCACGAGACCCTATCGCTTCCGACTTCTTCTTGGGAAAGCTTGTGGCACCGAATTGAACGAAGGGCAAAGCATGATCCTTATTTCGAGGTTTTGGGTTGTTCGCGCGCCGAGCTCATAACATTACTCCCTGAACTAAAAGCCTTGTTTAATTACGAGTGGGTAAGAGCCCAATACAAAAAGGCTGGCTTCTCTAACCTTTCGGCTCCGCTCGAAAGTGAGGACCAAGGTTTCTTCCCTGCTTATCACTTAGCTCGCACGGCTCTCGGGGGAATCTGTCGCGACCCCGGTTGGGTTTATTTAGCTGAGATCGGCAGAGCGCTTATCACCCTCAAAAACGTTGATGGTATCGAAATTCTAAAGCGAGGAGCCACTCAACAATCTGGAGTTCAGCATCACCTGTGCTTCGCAGCAGAATTACATGAACGGGGACTGCTTCATAGCTTGGAGCCCTTGAGCGGTTCAGGTTCAGCGCGTTGCGATCTGATCGCGATGTGTGGAAATCATCACTACCAAATCGAACTCAAGGAGCTCACATCCAAAAAACCACTAAAACGGCTAAAGGCCGAACTAAGTGAAAAATGTAGAAAGTTACCCAAACACCCAAAGACCCCTATCGTATTTTACGTGGTTTTCCGGGAAGTCGGCGCTGAAGATGCCCAACTAGAGCAAACATTTTTCAATGAAATCAAAGCAATTGAAGACATGATTCCCCCCAAGATCAGCGCTGTCGTCGCTGGACGTCGGTTTGTTGACGCAACTGGGGGCCGCGTAAAGCACGACACTGAAATCATAGCCCTCAACAAACAGGCAATTACGCCGGCAAATCCAGCCCACCTTGATGAACTGTTCAGGTCAAACTACGAAGTTTCTGAAATGCCATTTTTTGGCGTTACAAGCTTCTTTATCTTTGGCCCACGGAGAGAAAACGACTAGGTGTCGATGTTTTGGAAAATAGCAATTTTGGCTAGCCCAGTGGCAGTCGAGGACTGCTAGGCAAACTCTCCCGATTGGACCAATGTAACTACTCTTTAGCGCAAATCTATCTGGCGACAAAATCACTGCAGGGCAGATCACGCGGTGTTATGGTCTATAGATTACTAGGGCAAAGCCCGACTTTCAAAGACGGAGCGTACCAAATGAATGCCAATACCCGGATCACCATTTCCTGCGATGACCGCGTCGGTTTGGTCTCGGACATCACCGGACGACTGTTCGATATCGGCGCCAATCTTGGCCCGACCTCGTTCGCGTTGACGGGGACAAAGGCACAATTTGAAACAAGCTGCGAATTGCCCGAAGACTGCCCGATCAGCGAGTGTAAAACCGGCCTTAGGGAACTATCGCTCGAAAATGCCGATATCACGGTCGAGGCCATCGCGGCGGCACCGGAACTGAAGACCGCACCGGGTGCGACCCATCTTATTGAATGTTCGGGGATTGATCAGCCGGGCCTGATCGCGCGCCTGTCGGAAATCTTCATCGAATATAACGCCAATATCGTGCGTCTGGCGGCATCGGCAACCGATGAAAAGGATGCCCGGATCTATACCCTGCGCTTTGCCGTCGCCATCCCGCCGGAACGGGCTGCGAACTGCCTTGCGACCCTTGCCAACACTGCAGGATCCATGCGCCTCGTCTTCAAGTTTGATGAGCTCTGAGGTCCAGGCCTCGTTAAATCACAACCCGATTTCGGCCTGATTGCTTTGCCTGATAAAGCTTCTGGTCGGCACTTTTCAGCACCGCCCACGGGTCGGTGGTGTCTTCGTCACGTTCGCACACACCAACCGAAATGGTGACTGAAACGGATTTGTTTTTTTCGGGCGGAGTAATCTTGTTATCCGCAATCCGCTGACGCAGGGCATCAAGCGGTTCTTGCGCGCGCTCTGCTGTGCGCCCGGCAAACAGCACGGCGAATTCCTCGCCGCCATAGCGATATGCCTTGCCGCCGCCGCCAACACGAGCGAGTTCACGTGCGACCTTTTTCAAAACGATATCGCCAACATCATGGCCATAGGTGTCGTTGAACTTCTTGAAGTGATCAACGTCCAGCATCGCAATCGCATATTGATTGCCAAGCTCGGCCATCGCATGCCCGAGCGCACGCCTGCCGGGCAACCCGGTCAGATCATCAACAAACGCCATCCGCCAGGCTTCCTGCGCCAGCCCCGCCAGAACCACACCGGTTGCCGCCAGATATCCGTATTGAATAACCCCGGTGCCCATCACCGCTGCCACATCAATCGCAATGATCGCGGCGGCAAAGCTGGTCTCAAGCGGCTTGTGCCGAATCAAAAGCAACACCACCGCGATAACCGAAATGATCATCGCCGGATGGGGCATAGCCCCAAGAATGCCGGTACTGACAAAGAACCGCGTATCAAGCACACGATGCAGGGCTGATCCGACATCCGGCTGACCGGCCAGCATCAGCATGACAAATATCTGCAACCCCAGAACCAGCATCCGGGCAATGCCGCGCGGGTTTAAAACACCGCGCTCGGCGGTGAAGCCCAGCAAAAGCAGGTTGATCGGGATCAGATAAAGCGTCGCAATCCGAAGGAACGCCAGTCCCTCCGCTGAAATCCCCGCCCCGTTGCCAACCAGAAGCCAATAGCAAATCAGCAACAAAAGCATGACGAAAACCGCACGTCCGCGGTTAAACCACCAGCCAATCGCCCCGCCCAGAACCGCCAGCAAAAACGGCCCATATCGCACAAGCCCCGATAGTTCTGCTGGCACCAGCGTCGGTGAAACGGCCAGTACAAGGCACGCCCCCATGATGAGCGCAGGCGCCAGACCGGCAGAAACAACGATGGAATAAGCGCGACGCATGGGCCGTTTGGTACTACCTGCTGATGGGGTCTTTCGGGTGCACGTTTGGCGGCACTCCCGATATCGTCGGTAATCTAACGACAGTCCGGTTAAGGGGCTATTGCTTTATCGGGCTTATCTCGAGTTTTTCTTAAGTAGCCATGCTGTTCCACGCGCCTGCGTCGAAAGCACTAGAACAATACCCGTTTTAAGACTTGCCACCATTCGCATCCGCACCATAAATTAGTCACAGGATTACTGCGACGCACAATGTTCGCAGACCACATAACTGTCACGGCGGCCACGGTACGATCCCGAAAACGGGACGCAATAATACGCCACATGCTTCGCGCGATGATCCCTTGATGATCCGTCGCCTGCGAAGCACTGATTGAAATGACAGGTTCTGGAGAAACGTTACCATGAGCTTCACCCCACCGACCCCGGCCCCGGCACGTCTGAACCGGTCCGAACTTGCCGTTCCCGGCAGCCGGATCGAACTGTTTGAAAAGGCCGCAAAATCCAAGGCCGATGCCATTTTCCTTGATCTGGAAGACGCCGTTGCGCCCAGTGATAAGGAACAGGCGCGCAAGAACATCATCGCTGCCATCAACGATATCGACTGGGGCGACAAGGTTCTCTCAGTCCGCATCAACGGCCTTGATACCCACTATATGTATCGGGACGTTGTCGATGTTCTCGAACAGGCCGGTGATCGACTGGATCTGATCATGATCCCGAAGGTCGGAACTGCAGCCGACGTTTACGCCCTTGATATGATGGCAACCCAGATCGAAACGGCAAAGGGCCGCAAAAAGCGCATCGGGTTTGAGCTGATCATTGAAACCGCCCTTGGCATGCAAAACATCCACGAAATTGCCGCGGCCTCCCCGCGCAACGAAAGCCTGCATTTCGGTGTGGCCGATTACGCCGCCTCGACCAAGGCGATGACGACCGGCATCGGCGGACCGAACCCGCATTATGGCGTTCTGACCGACAAGGATGGCGACAATCCACGCGACTATCACTGGGGCGATATGTGGCACTACGCCATTGCCCGCATGGTGGTGGCCGCACGCGCCAATGGCCTGCGCCCGATTGACGGTCCGTTTGGCGATTTCTCTGATCCTGATGGCTACCGCGCCCAGGCAGCCCGCGCCATGGTGCTGGGTTGTGAGGGCAAATGGGCCATTCACCCAAGCCAGATTGGCCTTTCGAACGAGGTCTATTCACCGTCGGAAGAAGAAGTCACCAAGGCCAAACGCATCCTCGAAGCCATGGAAAAAGCCCAGGCCGAAGGGGCCGGTGCCGTCGCCCTTGATGGTCGCCTGATTGATATCGCATCGATCAAACAGGCCGAAGTCATGGTGCGTCAGGCCGAAGCCATCGCCGCACGCGACGCGGGTTAATTTTCCAAACCGATCCAAGACGGGTTAGCGGGGGCGCAGATTACAACTGCGCCCCTTTTCTGTTCAGGCAGGCAAAAGGTTGCGCGCCATCTTCCAGAACGTGGTTCTGTCATAACCCTCGTGAACACCTTCGCCGGCGATCTCAAAACCGCGCGACTTAAAGAACGCGATATTGTCTTCAAGCTCGATCCGCACATGAAGGCGCATATTCTGTTTACCGCGATCTCGCGCGAAGGCGCAGGCTGCTTCGACCAATGCCTTGCCTGCACCCGATCCCTTTAGCGCTGGGTCAACCGACAGTTTGTAAAGGTAGGCATCCTTGCCGACATCCTCGAGCCAGATTTGGCCGATGACATTGCTCATGCCATCGCGGGCGACAAACAGCGTGTCGCGGGCGAAACGCCATTGCAGTTCGGAAACCGAAACCGCTTTGGCGGAGCTTGGCGGATCAACGATACCGTCCTGAAAGGCAAAAGCGCCAAGCAGGATTTCAACAAGCCTTTCAAACGAAACTTCATCAGGGGTTTCGACGAGTGTGATCTCGATACTGGACGTCATGGGGTTCCACGTGCAAACTGTCGGGTGTGATGTGTGAACACTACGCCATAATTCTTACGTAAACGGAAAATATGGACTGCTCTTAGCTCCGCCCTTGACGTAGCGGGCCGATATACTATGTTCCGCCCCATTGTTTCCCAGTCGGATATGATGCACTGATGCATAACTTCCTCGATTTTGAAAAGCCGATCGCCGAACTTGAAGGCAAGATCGAAGAGCTCCGTCACCTGACGGGCAATGACGAAGTCAACATCGCAGACGAGGTGTCGCGCCTGCAGGAAAAGCTGACCAAGCTTTTGCAGGGCACCTATGGCAAGCTGACCCCCTGGCAGAAAACCCAGGTGGCGCGCCATCCGGATCGTCCGCATTTCACCGACTATATCGCCAACCTGTTTGACGATTTTACCCCGCTGTCCGGTGACCGCCAGTTTGGCGAAGACGCCGCAATCATCGGCGGCTTTGGTCGTTTGCAGGGCCGCACGGTGATGGTGATTGGCCATGAAAAAGGCCGCGACACCGAAACCCGCGTGAAACACAATTTCGGTTCTGCCCGCCCGGAAGGCTATCGCAAGGCGATCCGCCTGATGCGTATGGCTGAACGGTTCAACATTCCGGTTGTGACCCTTGTTGATACCGCCGGTGCATTCCCGGGTGCCGATGCCGAAGCACGTGGCCAGTCCGAAGCCATCGCGCGTTCGATCGAAGCCTGCCTTGATATCAAGGTGCCGCTGGTTTCCGTGATCATCGGTGAAGGCGGATCGGGTGGCGCGATTGCCTTGGCCGTCGCAAACTCGGTGCTGATGCTTGAAAACTCGATCTATTCGGTGATTTCACCGGAAGGGTGCGCATCGATCCTTTGGCGTTCTGGCGAAGAAGCCAAAACCGCAGCAGAAGCGCTGCGTCTGACCGCACAGGATCTGTTGCAGCTTGGCGTCATTGATGAAATCGTGCCCGAGCCGCTTGGCGGTGCACAGCGCAATGCCAAGGAAGCCTGCAAACGGGTTGGTAATGCGATCATCAAGGCCCTTGAAGGCATGGACGATGTCGAAGGTGGCGTTCTCAAGGCCCGCCGTCGTGACAAGTTCCTTGAAATGGGCCGCAAAGGCCTGAACTGATTTTCCATTCAGGGCGCAGACCATCGATAGCGATGCTGCGCCCTGTTGTTATTTTCCGGCGCAGTCTGTCCGTCGGTGACATCCGGCACAATGAAGCGCCCTTTTCCGACCTGGTCGGGAGGCATCATGAACTTTCTTCGCCGGATTGTTGAATCCAGCCGTTTTCAGAATTTCATCACCGCCGTCATCGCGCTGAACGCCGTCATCCTCGGGCTTGAAACATCCCCGACCGTGATGGATGCTGCGGGCACACTGCTGCACGCGCTTGATCAGATCGCCGTTGCGATCTTTGTCGTCGAACTTCTGATGAAACTGGTTGTCTACCGGTTGGCCTTCTTCAAGCGCGCCTGGAATATCTTTGATTTCACGATAGTTGCCATCACCCTGCTGCCTGCAGGCCAGGGGGTTTCGGTCCTGCGTGCGCTGCGTATCCTGCGTGCCTTCCGTCTGATTTCGACCGTGCCTTCCATGCGTAAGGTTGTCGAAGCGCTGATGCGCGCCATTCCCGGCATGATTTCGGTTCTGACCCTGCTGTCGCTGGTGTTTTATGTCTCGGCCGTCATGGCGACCAAGCTGTTCGGGCAAGGTTTCCCTGACTGGTTTGGCAATATTGGCGCGTCACTTTATTCCCTGTTCCAGATCATGACGCTGGAAAGCTGGTCGATGGGGATCGTCCGTCCGGTGATGGAGTCTTACCCGTTGGCATGGATGTTCTTCGTGCCATTCATCCTGATTACGACCTTTGCGGTGCTCAACCTGTTCATTGCGATCGTGGTGGATGCGATGTCGACCCATGTTGACGTTGAAGAAACCCAGACACGCGATGTCATCGAACTTGATCACCGCGAAATCATGACGGAACTCCGCGCACTTCGGGCAGAAATGAGCAAACTGGCCGCCGCACAGAACCCGCAATCAGGCTCCACACCGTCAGACGAAAACGGGTCAAAAGAAACCACCTGATCGACCGGTCAGGATTGGCTTGCCTGCAAAATTTGGAACTTTCCTTATAAAAGGGGGTGGTTAAACGCCCCGAACCTCGTCTAATCTTTCGACAAAATATCGGGAGATCGGGGAATGAGACTAACGTTTGCGGGGACAGGCTCGGCCTTTTGTATGGCCGCCGACAATTTTCAGAGCAACATGGTTCTGGAAACGACCCCGTCGGGCAATGACCAGCCACAGCGCCTGCTGATTGACTGTGGTTCGGACGCGCGCCATTCGCTGCGCAATCTGGGTTATATGCCAAACGACTTTCATGGCGTTTATATCAGCCATCTGCATTCGGACCATATCGGTGGTCTGGAATGGATGGCGCTGGCCAACTACTTTGTCTTCGAAGGCCATCGCGTCGAACTGTTTGCTGTCAATGAACTGCTCGACCCGCTGTGGGAACATTCGCTTCGCGGCGGGCTTGAAACCAGCGACCATGGCAACAGCAAGCTGTCGTCATACTTCGATGTGGTGCCGCTGACCACCAAGGACGGATTTGACTGGAACGGCATGCATTTCGATGTCATCCCCGTACCCCACGTCGTCACCCCGGAAAGCACAATGTTTTCCTATGCCCTGTTCGGGCACGGCAAGAACAAATCTTTCTTCCTCAGCACGGATGCGATTTTCAATCCACAAGACCATATGCCGTTCTACAAAAAGGCGGATATCATCTTTCAGGATTGCGAACTTGGCCCCCGCCATTCCGGGGTGCATGCACATTACGACGAACTTTTGACCCTGCCCGACGACGTAAAGGCAAAGATGTGGCTGTATCACTATCAGGCATATGACAAGCCCGACGCCGTGGCAGACGGATTTTGTGGATTCATTGAGCCGGAACAAAGTTTTGATCTTGGTTGATCAGACATCCGGCGCATAATCTGCACACTACCCAAACAATAAAACGAGCAAACGGAACAAAGATGTTCCAGATCCACAAAACGGGACGTGCGAATGCCAAAATCGGTTTTTGCCTATATCTGGCGTCATAGCCGCCTCCAGCAGATCATTCTCACACTGATCACGCTGGCCTCTTTCCCGTTCCTGTATTACTCGCTCGATCTGCCCAAGCAGATCGTCAACGAAGCCATCGGTGGTGCTGGGTCGCCCTATGACATCATGGGTATTGACCTCAACCAGATCGAGTATCTGTTCGCACTTTCAGGTATTTTTCTGGCCCTTGTCTTCATCAATGGCGGGTTCAAATATTTCATCAACGTCTATCGCGGGGTGATGGCCGAACGGCTGTTGCGGCGCCTGCGCTATCTGTTGTTTGACCGTGTCCTGCGCTTCCCGGTTCCGCATTTCCGCAAGACCAGTCAGGGCGAAATTGTTTCGATGATCACCGCCGAGGCCGAACCGCTTGGCGGTTTCTTTGGCGAGGCAATCTCATTGCCGCTTTATCAAGGCGGCATCCTGATCACGATTTCGGCCTTTATCTTTATCCAGGATCCTTTGATGGGTCTGGCGGCCATCGCGTTTTATCCGCTACAGGGCTATCTGATCCCGAAACTGCAAAAACGCGTCAATCTTCTGGGCAAGCAGCGCGTACAAAACGTGCGCCGCATGTCCGAACATATCGGTGAAACCGTTGGCGGTGCCACCGATATACGGGCAAACGAAACCCAGGGCTTTGAGCTGACGCATTTCACCCAGCGTCTGGGACGAATTTTCGAGATCCGCAAGGAAATCTATTACCGGAAATTCTTCATCAAGTTCCTGAACAACTTCATCGCCCAGATCACGCCATTCTTCTTCTATTCCATTGGCGGTTATCTGGTGATCACCGGTGATCTCAGCTTCGGTGCACTTGTCGCGGCCCTTGCCGCCTATAAGGACATGTCCGCACCTTGGAAAGAACTGCTTGCCTATTATCAGCGCCTTGCCGATGCGCGCATCAAGTACGAACAGCTTCATGAACAGTTCGAACTAAGCGATCTGGGTCCCGAACATCAACTTGATGCCGAACCCTCCAAGCCGCTTACGGGCCCGCTTGATGTTGCAGCCCTGTCATGGACCGATGATGACGGGACGCGCGTGGTTGAAAATGTGTCCTTTAACATGCCCCTTCCCAGCAAGGCGCTTCTGATCGGATCATCCGACAGCGGCAAGTCGCAGTTGGCAAGGCTTCTGGCACGCATCCTCGACCCGACCGGCGGGCGTATTCAGTTCGCCGATATTGATGCATCAACCCTGCCGGCTGCTGTCGTCGGGCAACGTTTGGCCTATGTTGGGGCGGATGCCTATCTGTTTAACGGCAGCATTTCAGATAACCTGTTTTACGGCTTGAAACACCGTCCGGTCCTGCTCGAACAAGATAACGATAACGAGGCGCCGTCTGAAACCGAAACCGGCAAGGACGTCGTTCCCGCCAATGCGGAACACGAACTGGTAAAACATTTTCCGGATCCGAAATTCGTCGATGTGATCGAACTTGCAGATCCTGCCGAATTGCCATGGAAGCTGACCCGCGAGATGTATGACGAGATCAAGATGTCGGGGAACATCCCCTATGATCCGTCGGCCGAGTGGATTGATTATGTCGGACCGGGCTTTGCATCGCGTGAAGACCTGCAAAAGGAACTGATGCGCCTGCTTGAGGTCGTCGGTCTTGATCGTGACATTTACCGTATCGGTCTTTTGCGCCGTATCAGCCCGGAAGAACGTCCGGAACTGGTCCAATCGGTTCTGACAGTACGCCCGCGTCTGAAGGAAATCCTTGCAGAACGGCAGTTGTCCGACCTTGTCGAACCCTATGATTTCGAGAAGTACAATGACAACGCACCGGTCGGCGTGAACATCATGTTCGGGACACCGTCGCGCACAGAATTCAAACGGTTCGATTTCCTGTCGCACCCCTATATCCAGAAAAGCCTGCGCGACAGCGGCCTGTACGACAAGATGGTCAAGATGGGCCGTGAAACGCTTGATCTGATGATCGAACTGTTTACCGGCCTTCCCCCGGGGCATGAATTCTTTGACCGTTACAGCTTTGTCTCGGCCGATGAAATGCCCGAAGTCAAAAACATCCTGCGCCGTACCGAAGGTGTCGCGGTCGATGATATGCGCAAGGAAGACCAGCTGCGTCTTCTTGACGTTGCCATGCATCTGACCCCGGCCCGACATCGTCTGCGCGTGATTGATGATGATTTCCGTGAACTCGTGCTGAAGGCCCGGCCAAAAGTCCGCGCAAACCTGCCCGAAGAACTGGCAGGCTATATCGACTTCTTCGAGGCCGATGGCTATGCCCCGGCCGCACCGATCCTTGATAACTTGCTGTTTGGTCGCTTTGCCTATGGCCGTGCAAATTCGGAAGAACGGGTGGGCGAGGTCCTGTTTGAAATTGCCCATGAAGGCGGACTTTACGAGGGGCTTGTGGCGCTTGGCCTTGAAAGTCAGGTCGGTGTCGGCGGCAGTCGCATGTCCCAGACATTGCGTCAAAAGATCGCCCTTGTCCGCGCACTGATAAAGAACCCGGATCTTCTGGTGGTAGATGAAGGCCTGTCGGCACTTGATCGCGAAACCCGCGAGAGCATCATCAATTATCTGACCGGGGAAAGCGACCATACCAGTCTGATCTGGGTCGATGATGATGATCATGCCGGCGAAAAGTTCGACACACTATTGCATATGTCGAACGGCAAGCTGGTCAAACGCCGCAGCATGGCTGATGACAGCGAAACCACCACCGATGAAGGCGAAGACGATGCAGCCGCACTGGCAAGTGGCGACATCGACCAGGAAGTCCGGTTGCTGCGCACCATCCCGCTGTTTGCCGGGCTCGACCCCAGTGTCGTCAAACTGCTGGCCTTTACCAGCCCGCGCCTGACCTTCAAACATGGTGAGGTTCTCGTCAAACAGGGGGATCCGGGCGATGCGGCCTTTATCGTCATTTCCGGGCGCGGTGAAATCTGGCTGACCACCGATGAACACCAGACGCTCAAACTGCGTGACGTCCATGCCAAAGAAGTCATTGGCGAGATTGCGCTTCTTGTCGATGCACCGCGTTCGGCAACGATCCGTGCGGTCGAGGACATGACGGTCCTGAAACTCGACAAGGCCGAATTCCTTGGCCTTGTCCGACAGGACCAGGCGGTTTCAAACCAGCTGATCCGTGTTCTTGCCGAACGGCTTGATCAGACCACCAAGCAGTTGACCAACCGCAATAACGACAACAAATAACGATCTGGACGGGGCACCATTATCATGGCTGCTCCGTCCTTCCGCCCTTGCCTTACCTTATGAACTGCGCCTGATGAACAAGATCGCCTCCATTCTGCTTGCCGGACTTCTTGCCATTGTCATGCTGGGCGGCTTTATCGCCCTTGTCGGCGGCAGTGTCATTGGTGCGCTTGTCTTTGTCATCGGCATCCCGGTCGCCTTTCCGATGTCGACAAGTGTCGTTGTGCTGTTCTTTACAGTCATCATCATCCGCACCGTCATCGAAAAACGCCGTCAGAAACGCGAACTGCGCAAATATCTCGACCGCGCAGAAGACTGATTTTCTGCGGGTTTTGACCTCTGGCAGAAAAAACATTCGTTTTTTGCCACTGCTTGCCAAAAAAAACGCATCAAATGGCATGGAGTTCGGACACCTCCTCTGAGCCGACATTGATACCTTCCTTGCAGTTCACATGACACGCTTCGTGCACCCTGCGCGAGGCCCAAGGAAGGAGGCCCCCATGACGGCACAATCAAAGGAACAGCGTTGCGTATCGCTAAGCCAGCTTTCCGATCTGCGTTTGCTGCGCGAACATGCCTATATTGATGGCCGCTGGTGCTCGGCTGATAATCTTCAGGTAATCGAAGTCACCAACCCGTTTGATGGCAGCTTCATCGGCACCGTTCCGAACATGGGTATTTCCGAAACCCGCAAGGCCATCGCGAGCGCCAAGGAAGCCTTCCCGGCATGGGCCGCCCTTCTGCCGCAGGAACGTGGCGCTGCACTGCGTCGCTGGCATGATCTTCTGATCGAAAACAAGGAAGACCTGGCCCTTCTGATGACCCTTGAACAGGGCAAGCCGATCAATGAGGCACGCGGAGAAATTGACTATGCCGCAAGCTTCATCGATTTTTACGCCGAAGAAGCCAAACGGGTGAATGTCGAAAACATCACATCCCACCTGCCCGGCCGCAACATGACCGTCAAGCGTGAGCCGATTGGCGTCACCGCGGCCGTAACGCCGTGGAACTTCCCGTGCGCGATGATCACGCGCAAGGCTGCGGCTGCACTTGCCGCTGGTTGCTCCATGATTGTCCGCCCGGCAACCGAAACGCCGTTCTCGGCCACCGCATTGGCCGAACTGGCCGAGCGTGCCGGTATCCCGGCTGGCGTGTTTAACATCGTGACCGGTGATCCGAACCCGGTTGTCGGCGAGCTTTGCGGCAATACCGAAGTCCGTGCGCTTTCCTTTACCGGTTCGACCGAGGTTGGCCGTCTTCTGCTGTCGCAGGGCGCGCAGACGATCAAGAAAATGTCGATGGAACTGGGTGGTCATGCGCCATTCATCGTCTTTGATGACGTCGATCTCGACGAGGCGGTTGCCCATGCGGTGAATGCCAAATTCGCCACCAGCGGGCAGGACTGCCTGGCGGCCAACCGCATCTTTGTTCAGCGCGATATTTATGACGACTTCCTTGATAAATATGCCAAGGCCATCGCAGAATTGCAGGTCGGCAACGGCATTGAGGAATATGTCGAAATCGGTCCGCTGATGCATGACCGTGCGGTTGCCAAATGCGAAGACCATGTCGCAGATGCGCGCGCCAAGGGTGCCCGTGTACTGACCGGCGGCAAGAAAATGGGTGGGTTGTTCTATTCCCCGACCCTACTGGCCGATGTCACAGATGACATGCAGATCTATCGCGAAGAAACATTCGGCCCGGTCGCCCCGGTCATGGCCTTTGATACCGAAGACGAGGTCGTCACCAAGGCCAATGACAGCGAATATGGTCTGGCGGCCTATCTGATGACCAAGGATTATGACCGTGCCGCACGTGTTTCGAACGCCCTTGAATACGGCATGGTCGCGCTGAACTGCGTGAAAATCACCGGCGCACCGATCCCGTTTGGCGGTGTGAAGCAATCCGGTCTGGGGCGCGAAGGATCGCGCCATGGCCTCGAAGAATTTACCGAACTGAAATACGTCTGCGCTGCTTACAAAGCGTAAAGCGCGCAAAGGCATCAACCGCATTCACATGGGAGAATTACAAATGAATGTCATCAAAAATACCACGGCTGATCTGCAGGAAATGGATCGGGCGCATTTCATGCACCCCTCGACCCACATGCGTCAGCACGCGGCCGGCGAAACCCCGAACCGCATCATCAATGGCGGCAAGGGCATCTACATTCACGACACCGAAGGCAAGGAAAGCCTCGATGCGTTTGCTGGCCTGTACTGCGTAAACATCGGCTATGGCCGCACCGAAATTGCCGATGCGATCTATGCGCAGGCAAAGGAACTGGCCTATTACCACACCTATGTTGGTCACAGTAACGAAGCGATCATTCGCCTGTCGGATCGTATTGTCAAAAGCGCGCCCGAAGGCATGCAGCGCGTCTATTACGGCATGTCCGGTTCGGATGCGAACGAAACCAACATCAAGCTGATTTGGTACTACAACAACATCCGTGGCCTGCCGCAGAAAAAGAAAATCATCTCGCGTTGGCGTGGTTATCACGGCTCGGGCATCATGACCGGCAGCCTGACTGGCCTTGCGGCCTTCCATAACGCATTTGATCTACCGCGCAGCCCGGTTCTGCACACCACCTGCCCGCACCACTACTGGAATGCAGAAGCCGGTGAAACCGAAGCAGAATTCGCCAAACGTTGTGCCGATGATCTGGAAAAAATGATCCTGCGCGAAGGTCCGGAAACCGTTGCTGCGTTCATTGGCGAACCAGTCATGGGCACGGGCGGCATCATTACCCCGCCAGAAGGTTATTGGGAAGCCATTCAGGCCGTTCTGAACAAATATGATGTTCTTCTGGTTGCCGACGAAGTTGTCACCGCCTTTGGCCGTACCGGTTCCTATTTCGGTTCCCAGCATTATGGCATCAAGCCGGACCTGATCACGATTGCCAAGGGTGTCTCGTCGGGCTACCTGCCGCTTTCGGGTGTGATCATTGGTGAACGCGTTTGGAAGGTTCTGGAACAGGGTTCCGATCAGATGGGCCCGATCGGCCATGGCTGGACCTATTCCGCCCATCCGGTCTGTGCAGCAGCTGCCAACGCCAACCTTGATATCGTTGATGGCGAAAATCTGACCGGTAACTCGGCAGAAACCGGTGGCTACATGCAAAAACGCCTGCACGAGACCTTTGACAACCATCCGCTGGTTGGCGAGGCCCGTGGCGTTGGCCTGATGGCAGCTCTTGAGTTTGTTGCAGACAAAACCAAGAAGGAACGTTTCGATCCGAATGCGAAAATCGGTCCGCGCGTTTCCGCCGCCTGCCTTGAGCGTGGAATGATTGCGCGCGCCATGCCGCATGGTGACATCCTTGGCTTCGCCCCGCCGCCTTGCATCACCAAGGCCGAGGTCGACAAGGTTATCGACATCGCCAAACAGGCTGTTGATGCGGTTGCCGACGAAGTCGCTGCTGGCAAATAAGCCAGCCTGACGTCACAGATAAAGATTACCGCTTGCGTCATACCTTCTTCCCGACGCGGGCGGTCCACAGGGGCCGGACCCATGCCGGCCCCTGTTTTTATGTCTGCACGGCCAAAGGCCCACACCTATCAGCAAGTGGTCTCAAACTTGCCATCAGCACCCTTTTTGGACGACACCGTGCAATCGCCCGTGACACTGCCCGATGCATTGATGATTTGAAGTTTGATTTCGGCATTTCCGCCGCCTTTGGCCGGCCACCAGATCGAGCCGGCACCATCCGAACCAGACAGGTTCAGATAGGGTGCCGCATTCGCGTTGGTCACACCGGCAACGACGTCGGAATTCTCGGAATTACTCAGCGCATCCTTGACGGTCACCTTTGCTGAGTCCGGGGATGTCTGATTCCATTCACTTGATGAGATCGGCACACCATTGGGGTTAAGAACCTCCGCCTTGGGCGAAGTCACAAGCGTTGCGAACGCCATCAAGGCAAACATAATCGCCGGAAAGATCGCGTCACGGACGGTTTGAAGCAGGTTAAACATATTCACAGCCATATCCTTTCACGTCAGTTTCATCACCGCAGTCCGGTCGTCGGAAAGGGCACGTATCAGACGCTGAAAGCTTGCGCTTGTGAGCATCACCGGGATGGCGAAGCATCTATTTCCGCACAAAGAAAAACCCCCGCAAGCATCGCCTGCGGGGGTTTTGCGAAATCCCGTTAAAGTCGGGAAATCTCGATTACATCGCGGTACCGAATTCTTCACGAAGCGACTTCAGCACTTCTTCGGTGTCACCGCCGACTTCCTCAACAAGGCTTGCGCCAACGCCCTTGGACGCTTCCTTGAAGACCGAACGCTGTTCTTCGCTCAGGCGAATAACTTCGATTTCCGGCTTGGCTTCCTTGATACGTGCAAGGGCTTCTTCATTGGCCTTGGTCTGGGCTTCATAGATGAAGTCATCCAGCTCAGCCTTCACGTCTGCCAGCATTGCTTTGCGTTCGTCAGACAGACCGTCATAGAACGCCGCGTTCGAAACCACGGTGGTGGTGTATTGCTGCTGACCGGCATAGACCAGATAATCGGTCACTTCGTAGAATTTTGCACTTTCAACGAAGAAGATCGGGTTGACCTGCGCGTCAATCACGCTGGTCTGAAGACCTGAATAAACCTCACCCCACGGCAGGGCAACCGGGTCCGAACCAAACGATTCATAGGTCTCGATCAGGATCGGCGAGGTCATCACGCGGAATTTCACACCATCGAAATCAGCCGGCTTTTCGACCGGTTTCTTGGTGGTCCAGACCATTTCGCCTTCCGGATACATGGTGTAAAGCTTGAGCCCCTTGGACTCGAAATCCTGGGAAAGGCCTTCGTAAATGGTCGGGCTCGACGACAGAACTTTCTTGTTCACCTCGTTATCCTGCGACAGCAGGTAAGGCACGCCAAAGACCTGAATTTCCGGCACAAAGGTACCAAGGTGACCAGGCGACGCGTTCGAGAACTGAACGGCACCGGCTGCGGTCAGCTCGGTAATGTCATTCTCGGTGCCCAACTGGCCATAGGTGTAAATGGTTACGTTCACATCGCCATTGGTCTTTTCCTCGACCAGGCGCTTGAATTCCTGTGCATACAGGTCCTGAACATCACCCGGGCTTTCTTCGTGGGCGAATTTCCATTCCTCGGCATGGGCAGCGGTCCCGGCCACTGCAAACAGGGCAGCGGCTGAAAGTGTCGCTTTAAGGAGTTTGTTCAGACTCATATCGAAGTCTCCCGTGTTATCGCGCTCAACGAACTGCACCAGCGCTTTCGATGGCGCGCGGATCGGAACGCTTGATTTCAACATCACTGTGATGAACGAGCGAAGTTTTGAAATGTTCCTGCATCAGGTCAATGCTAGTTATGTCTCATGACAAATTAACCCGAACACCTACACAGACCCCGCCCCGCATGTTAGGGTCAGACCAAACATCAGGGATGGAAACAAAATCATGTGGTTACCTGAAATCGACCTTAGCGGCGAAACAGGTCCGAAATACAAGGCACTGGTCGAAGCGATCATTACCGACATTGAGTCAGGCAGACTGCGCCACGATGTCCGGATGCCAACACACCGTGAACTGGCCTATCGCCTGAAAGTCAGTGTTCAGACCGTCAGTGCCGCCTACAAGGAGGTCGAACGCCAGGGCTATTTGCGATCAGAGCGCCGTCGCGGGACCTTTGTTCAGGCCCGCCTGACTGATCGGGCATCGTCCTTTATCCTCGATAGCCGCCAGCCCGATCTGATCGATCTGTCGATCGTGCGCGCGGCCTATACCGATTTTCACAATGACCTGTCGCGCCAGATGCATGCCAAACTGGCCGAGGAACCCCATCACAGCTGGATGGAAAGCTGCCGGCCGGTCGCCGGTTTTGAATATCACCGCGAAATCGGACGCAACTGGCTTGGCGGCATGGGGGTTGATGTCGATATCCCCAACCTTCTGATCACCAATGGTGCGGCACAGGGCGTCTTTACCGCCCTTTCCACCGTCATTCAGCCCGATGACGTTGTCCTGACCGAGAGCCTGACCGATCATGGCGTGATCGGATCAGCCAGTATTCTGCGTTTCAAACTGGGCGCACTTCCCACCGACGACGAAGGTATCCTGCCTGATGCCTTTGAGCGCGAATGTCGCACACGCCAGATTCGCGCACTTGTCGTCACACCGATCTTTACCAACCCGACCAATTGCCTGATGGGGCTGGAACGGCGCAAACGCATTGCCGAAATCGCCGAACATTACGGCGTTTACGTCATCGAGGACGATGTTTATCGCCCGCTTCTTGAAGAAAACCTGCCGCCGATCACGAGCTTCCTGCCAAAGCTCGGCTTCCATGTTTCAAGCCTGACCAAGGTGGTTATGCCGGGTCTTCGGACCGGCTTTTTGACGGTTCCCGCACATTTGTCGATTCGCGCCAGCAGCGTTTTACGTGTCACCGGATGGATGGGGACTCCATTGATGGCAGAGATCGGCGCACGCTGGATAGCCGATGGCACGGTCGATCAGGCCGTCACTGTCCAGCGCGCCCTGATGCGCGAACGTCAGGCCCTCGTCGCCGAGATTTTGGGCGATGCCGTCGTGCGCCATCATCCGACGTCACTTTCGGCCTGGGTGCGCATTCCCGAACACTGGCAGGAGGAATGGTTTGCCTCTGAACTGCGGAAAAATGGCGTTGCCGTAACGATTTCCGACCCGTTCATGACCGTCAAGGTGCCGCGTCCAAACGCCATGCGGATCTGCCTTGGCGGCGCGCCAGATACGCCGTCCGTGCAGCATGCCCTGATCCAAATTCGCCATACCATGGATCAGATGCCGGGCGTTCACGCCTTCGACGTGATGTATTGATTTTGTGTCATGACAAAAATCTGATTGAACCATCACAAAGCGTTTTTATTCTGACTGAACCGGCGTGAAGCGAATGACAGCATGTGTGGGAGGGAACCAAACATCCACACAGAACGTTCCATAAAAATGTCTCGCACGCGCATCAAGGAGGTTCTATGTCAGGTTCAAACGGGGAGGCCCCCGCTCCGAGTGGCGGGGCGTTGGGTATTCTGAGAAAACTCGACCACGGCTTGTCCGTTGTCGAAAGACAGCTTCTTGGATGGAGCATCGTGGTCATGGCGGTGAACACCGTCGCCAATGTGATCATGCGGCTCGGCTTTAATTCGAGCATCTTCTTTTCCGAAGAGCTCAATCAGTTTCTGATCATTCTTGTGACATTTGTCGGCATCAGCGAGGCCGCCCGCATGGGGCGCCATATCCGCATGTCGGCCTTTACCGATATGCTTGGTCCGCGTGCCAGCAAGATCATGATGATCATCATTACGCTCGGTACGGCCAGCCTGCTGTTCCTTCTGGCTTGGTATTCGATTGATTATGTGTCCTCGCTGATCTCGTCGAACCGGCTGACCCCGGCCTTGCGCATCCCCTATTACCTGACTGTTCTGATCGTGCCGTTTGGCCTTTGCGTTACCGGCATCCAGTTTGTTCTGGCCGCGTTGACCAACATCCTCAAACCCGGGACGCACCTGTCCTATCAGGTTGAGGATACGTTTGACGACGCCGACGAGCATCATCTGTAAGGGGGAATGGAAAAATGGATTTAGGTACTTCAATCCTTCTGGTGATGCTGGTCCTGCTGGTGCTGGGCTTCCCGATGATGGTCCCGCTGGCAACTGCCAGTGTCGTCGCCTTCATGTTTTACATGCCCATCCCCGAACGCATCCTTATCCAACAAATGGTCACGGGCATTTCGCCGGTGGCCCTCATCGCGGTACCGATGTTTATCTTTGCCGCCGATATCGTGACAAAGGGGCATACGGCCAACCGGCTGATTGACCTGGCCATGACCTTTGTCGGGCATGTCCGTGGCGGCCTTGCCGTCACCACGGCCCTTGGCTGCACCATGTTTGGCGCAGTATCGGGCTCGACGCAGGCGACCGTAGTTGCCATGGGTGGCCCGCTGCGTCCCAAGATGCTCAAGGCGGGGTACGAAGACAAATTCGCCATGGCGCTGATCATTAATGCCAGCGACATCGCGTTTTTGATCCCGCCATCGATCGGCATGATCGTGTTTGGCGTAGTTGGCAAAGTCTCGATCGGGGAGCTGTTCCTGGCCGGCATTGGCCCGGGCATCCTGATTTTGGTGATGTTCTCGCTCTACTGCATGTACTACGCCCAAAAGAACGACATCCCGACCATCCCGCGCATGACCTGGGCTGAACGTGGCAAGGCCGTAATCAATGCCGGCCCGGCCATCATGTTCCCGGTTCTGATTGTTGGTGGCATTTATCTGGGCTGGGTCAGCCCGACCGAGGTCGCAGCAGTCGCCGTTGTCTATGCCGTTATTCTTGAAGTTCTGGTCTTCAAGTCGGTCAAATGGTCCGAACTGCTGTCGATTGCGCGCTCAACCGGTCTGATCACCGCCGTGGTGTTCATTCTGGTCGGTGCCGGCACGACATTCTCGTTCGTGATTTCCTTTGCCCAGATTCCGCAACATGTGATTGGTGCGCTGGGGCTTGAAGGTGCAAACCCCTACATCATTTTGGCGGCCATCTGCATTGCCTTCTTTATCGGCTGCATGTTCGTTGATCCGATTGTTGTCATTCTGGTTCTGACCCCGATCTTCATGCCGCTTGTGAATTCGGCCGGTCTGGACCCGGTTCTTGTCGGTACGCTGGTGACGCTTCAGGTTGCCATTGGCTCTGCCACGCCCCCGTTTGGGTGTGACATCTTTACAGCCATCGCAATCTTCAGGCGGCCTTATGCCGAAGTAATCCGTGGAACGCCGCCCTTCATCTTCATGCTGCTGCTGGCAGCCGTGATCTTGATCTTCGTTCCGCAGATCGCACTGTTCCTGCCAGAGCTTGCCTTCCGTTAAGCAAGCACTGGCCCACAATTTCCGGATAAGCCCGGAAGCATATTGAAAATTAAAACGACCGGGTCGTCCTGATCATCATCGGGACGGCCCGCCTCTGGAGTTCAGGATGATGTCCGTATCCCGTGCGGTCACGCCAGAGCCGGTGGATGTGCCCTATTCCCCTGACCCGGTCGGACCGGCAGGGCGGATTGGGCTGATCACGCTGGCAACCGATTTCAATAGCGAGGATGATCTGCGCACCATCCTGCCCGGTGACCTGCGCCTGTTCACCACGCGCATTGAAAACGCCAATCCTGTGACGGTCGAAAACCTGCAGGCCATGGCGGCCGACTTGCCGCGCGCGGCCAAAACCCTTCTGCCGGGCTATGGCGTCGATGTTGCCATTTTCGGCTGCACATCGGGAACAGCTGTGACCGGATCTGACAAAATCGCCGAACTGATCAATCAAGGCATGCCGGGCACCAAGGTCACCAATCCGCTTCTGGCAAGTGAACTTGCCCTGCGTGCGATCAACGCACAAAAAATTGCCATCCTGACCCCGTATCTTCCGGCCGTGACCCAATCCGTTGCCAACGAATTTTCCGATAAGGGTTTTGAGGTCACCAACGTGATGGGCTTTGGTCTGGATAATGATTTAGACATGACCGCCCTGCCGCCCAAGGCGATCCTTGAAGCAGCACTTAAGGTCGATACACAGGATGCCGATGCGGTGTTTATTTCCTGCACCGCGATCCGGTCTGCCGAAATCATCGCGGAAGCCGAACGGCAGCTTAAAAAGCCTGTCATCACCAGCAATCAGGCACTGGTCTGGCACGCCTTGAACCTGATTGAGTACAAAAAACCGATCACGGGGTTTGGAACCCTGTTTGATCAGGCCCCGAAACCAACGAACGAAGTCGAGGTCCCATGAAAGACCCCATCACATTTGCTGATGTTCTTTCTGCCCGCAAAACCATTGCGGACCATGTGATCCACACGCCATTGCGCCCGTCAGCAAGCCTGACGGATCGTGTCGGAAGCCCGGTCTGGCTTAAATGCGAACAGCAACAATATACCGGCAGCTTCAAGCTGCGCGGTGCCGCCAACGCGGTTCTGCGCCTGAGCGACGAAGACAAAGCCAAGGGTGTTGTTGGTGTTTCGACTGGTAACTATGGCCGCGCACTGGCCTATGCCGCGCGCAATGCAGGCGTCCGTTCGATCATCTGCATGTCCGAACTGGTGCCCCGGAACAAGATCGATGGCATCCGAGCCCAGGGGGCGGAAGTCCGCATCATCGGACAGTCACAGGACGCAGCCCAGCATGAAGTCGACCGTCTGGTCAAAGAGGAGGGCATGATCATGCTGCCGCCCTTTGACCATGCCGATGTCATTGCCGGGCAAGGCACGCTTGGCCTTGAAATCATAGAAGCCCTTCCCGAAGTGGACACCTTGTTGGTGCCTTTGTCCGGCGGCGGGTTGCTGGCCGGTGTGGCGCTGGTCGCCAAGTCGGTCAATCCGATGATCCGGGTTGTCGGCATCACGATGGAACGCGGCTGTGCGATGATAACAAGCCTTCAGGAAGGCAAACCGACCGCGGTGAAGGAACTGCCGACACTGGCCGACAGCCTTGGCGGCGGCATTGGTGAAAACAACCAGTACACGTTTGATATGTGCGGCGATCTGACAGACGATTTCGTGCTCGTCAACGAAGCCCAGATCGCCGACGGCATCCGGGCAGCCTATCTCGACGACCAACAGGTGATTGAGGGGGCTGGTGCGGTTGGTATTGCCGCCCTTCGCGCCGGACTGGTCGATAACCCGGGGCGCACGGTTGTCCTGACGACGGGATGCAATATCGACATGGATATGCATAAACGCATTGTTGGCGGCGAAGACGTCGACCTGATGGCGGAGTAACCTGAATGCCCACGATCAGAATTCTGACCGAAACGGACCTGCGCAACGTCATTGATCTGGACATGGATGCCATTGACTGTGTTGAAGGCGCGTTCAAGGCGCTTGCCACGCAGGATGTCCGCATGCCGCCGATCCTGCGTCTGGACATTGACGAGTTTAATGGCGAGGTCGATGTCAAAACAGCCTATGTACCGGGCATAGACAGCTTCGCGATCAAGATCAGCCCCGGCTTTTTTGATAACCCGAAACTCGGCCTGCCATCGGTCAACGGATTGATGAACCTGTTTTCATCCAAGACCGGCCTGCTTGAGGCCGTGTTGCTTGATAACGGCTATCTGACAGATGTGCGCACGGCCGCTGCGGGCGGTGTTGCCGCCAAACATCTGGCCCGTGAAGACGCCAAACATGCCGCGATCTATGGTGCCGGTGTGCAGGCGGGTTTGCAGCTCAAGGCGCTGACACTGGTGCGCAATATCACCTCGGCCACCATTTGGGCACGCGACCTTGCCAAGGCCGAGGCCTGCGCGAAAAAGGCATCGCTTGAACTGGGCATTCCGGTGAGTGCGACCACGGATGGCAGGGATGCTGCTGCAACGGCTGACATCATCGTCACCACGACGCCTGCGCGCGAACCCGTCCTGATGGCCGATTGGGTTCAACCGGGCACCCATGTGACCGCCATGGGATCGGATGCCGAACACAAGAACGAAATTGATCCTGCCCTGATCGGGCAGGCCGACCTTTATGTCAGCGACAGTCAGGCACAAACCCGCATTCTTGGCGAACTTCATCACGCCATCGATGCCGGTATTGTTGCTGCTGACGCAGCATTACCCGAACTCGGCCAGATCATTGCCAAATCCTTGACCGGCAGAACATCTGCAGGTCAGATTACGGTCTGTGATTTGACCGGAACCGGTGTTCAGGACACCGCGATCGCCACCCTCGCCCGTCACCGCTGTGATGCAGCCGGTGCAGGGGTCGAGATTAATTCGTAACAACAAAAGGAAAATGGGTCAGGAAGCTGAAACCCCGCCTTTATCTGGAGGCCTGCGATGAGCCAGGTAGAATTGAATTTCACGCGTGAGGAATACGCCGAACGCCTGGAGAAAACCAAAAAAGCCATGGTGGAAAAGGGCGTCGATCTTCTGATCGTGACCGATCCGTCAAACATGGCCTGGCTGACCGGCTATGACGGCTGGTCGTTCTATGTCCATCAATGTGTACTGGTACCGATAGAAGACGACCCGATCTGGTTCGGGCGTTCGCAGGATGCCAACGGGGCCAAACGCACGGTCTATATGCCGCATGACCGTATCATCCCGTATGCGGATTACTATGTGCAATCGACCACCCATCACCCGATGGACTACCTTGCCGAGGTGATTGAACATCGCGGTTGGGGATCGCGCCGCATTGGTGTGGAAATGGATAACTACTATTTCTCGGCCAAGGCTTTCCTGCAGCTCCAGACCCATCTGCCGAATGCCAAGTTTTCCGACGCTACCGCACTTGTGAACTGGCAGCGCGCGGTTAAATCGGAAACCGAGATTTTCTATATGCGTCAGGCGGCACGCATTGTTGAAAACATGCATGAACGCATTTTCGAAATCGTTGAACCGGGCATGAAAAAGAACGAACTGGTCGCGGAAATTTTCCGTACCGGGATCGCCGGTATTGATGGCATTGGTGGCGACTATCCCGCCATTGTGCCGCTTCTACCGTCCGGGCAGGATGCAGGTGCCCCTCATCTGACCTGGGATGAAAAACCCGTTCCGGGCAATGCCGGGACCTTCTTTGAAATTGCCGGCTGTTACCGCCGCTATCATGCACCGCTGTCGCGCACGATCTATCTTGGTGACCCGGATCAGCGTTTTCTGGATGCCGAAAGTGCCCTGATCGAAGGTCTTCAGGCCGGTCTCGAAGCTGCAAAACCTGGCAATGTCTGCGAAGACATCGCGAACGCCTTCTTTGGCGTCTTGCAGAAATTCGGCATCGAAAAAGACAGCCGCTGTGGCTATCCGATCGGGCTTTCCTATCCGCCGGACTGGGGCGAGCGCACCATGAGCCTGCGCCCCGGTGACCGCACGGTTCTTGAACCGGGTATGACCTTCCACTTCATGCCGGGCCTTTGGTTCGATGACTGGGGGATCGAGATCACCGAAAGCATGATGATCACCGAAACCGGGTCGAAAACCCTGACCAGCTATCCACGACAGCTGTTTGTCAAAAACTAAAAGCCGCCCAAAACCGCAGCGCCCGCCAGGACATTGAATCATGTCGGGCGCTGCCAGATGCCACAGCCTGACGACGACGGTCGCGAAGTCAGGCTTTTTAAGGATACGACCATGACAAAACCATCACCCATCAGCCCGACGATCCCGCTTGATCAGGATGGCATTCACCACGGCTTTTTAAAGCTGCCCTATTCGCGCGATGATTCCGCGTGGGGTGCCGTGATGATCCCGATCACCGTGATCCGCAATGGTAATGGCCCGACGGCGCTTCTGACCGGCGGCAACCATGGCGATGAATATGAAGGTCTGGTGTCACTGTTCAAACTTGCTGAATCCCTGTCGGTGGGTGAGATCACCGGCCGCGTGATCATTCTGCCCGCCATGAACTATCCGGCGTTTCGCAATGCGTCCCGCACATCCCCGATTGATGCTGGCAACATGAACCGGTCCTTCCCGGGCAAACCCGATGGCACCGTCACGCAAAAGATCGCCGATTACATTTTCCGCTATCTCGTGCCTGAAGCCGATATCGTTCTGGATATCCATTCCGGCGGCAAGACGCTTGATTTCATTCCGTTCTCAGCCGCCCACGTTCTACCCGACAAGGAACAGGAAGCCCGTTGTGTTGCGGCCATGAAGGCATTTGGCGCGCCCTATTCGATGATGATGCTCGAACTTGATGCAGTTGGCATGTTTGACACCGTGGTCGAGGAAGCTGGCAAAACCTTTGTCACCACCGAACTGGGGGGTGGTGGGTCGACCACCGCCGAACGTGTCGCCATTGCTGATCGCGGTGTGCGTAACATCCTTATTCATGCCGGCATCCTCAAGGGCGAAATTGAACCATCCCCGACCGGTACGACCATGCTCGATATGCCTGATGACCGGTGCTTTGTCGCATCCGAGGCCAGCGGCCTGTTTGAGCCCTGCGTTGATCTGGGGGACATGGTCAAGGAAGGCGATCTGATTGCGCGTATCTATGATGTGGAACGCACCGGAACCCCGCCGCGTGAATATTATGCCCCGCGTGACGGCATCGTATCGTGCCGTCACTTCCAGGGCCTGATCAAGACGGGCGACTGCCTGATTGTGATTGCCGAGGTGCTCTGATCATGATCAGGCTTGATGAGCTGGATCTGAAAATCCTTAAAACCCTGCAACGCGAAGGGCGCATCACCAAGGTCAAACTGGCCGAGGCGGTGAACCTTTCGCCAAGCCCGTGTTGGGAACGGCTCAAACGGCTTGAGGATCTTGGCGTCATCTCGGGCTATCACGCCCATATCAATCTGGAAAAGCTGGTCAAGCCGACGCTGGTTCTGACCGAAGTCACACTCCGTCATCACCAGCATGATGATTTCCAGATTTTCGAACGCGCGGTCCAGGACATCCCCGAAATCGTCGAATGCTATGCGCTTGGCGGCGGCGTGGATTACATGCTCAAGGTGCTGTGCCATGACGTTGATGCCTATCAGCGCATGATTGACGGCCTTTTGGTGTCCAATATCGGGATTGATCGGTATTTCACCTATATCGTCACCAAAAAGGTTAAAACCACACCGATCCCGCCGATCGAGAACCTTGTGGCCCCGCCCGAACGCAAGTAACGAACAAAAAACGGGGCAGGAAGTGCTTCCTGCCCCGAAGTTCGGCTTGCATCCACAGGGGTTTACCCCCGCTGGATCAGTGTTTGTCTTCCTTGTGACCCATGGCGACATGCCACATGTCCCACCCTGCCAGACACAGGGTGAACCCGACCATGATCGCCAGATCCCAACGCGGAACATAGACCACAAGCGTTACGACAGATGCCGCGAGGACGATAAAGGCCAACAAGGCCATCGCACGATTTAAAAGAACGTTTTCCATCACGCGTCCTCCTGATTACCAAGAAATGTTTTGAGCCAGTTGGCCGTGCGCATCAGTCGCGCATCATCGCCAACCCGCCCGACAAGCTGAATTCCCATCGGCATCCCGCTTTGTGACCATAACAACGGAATGGTCACAGCTGGCGTGCCGCAGAATGTCCAAAGACCATTAAAGATCGCATTGCCGGTGGTCTGAAGATTGGCCGGTGCCGGTCCGGGTGCCGCCGGTGTGATGATCGCATCACAGCGTTTAAACACCTCTTCCAGCCCGGCATTCAGAACCTTGCGCCAATCAAGGGCCGCCAGATAGTCGCGCGCCTTGACGTCATTGCCCTTATCAAGGGCCTCGCAAATTTCGGGCGACAACTGATCCCGGCCCCGCTTTTCATAGCCGTAATAGTCCTTGGCCATTTCAGCAAAATTGATCCGGGCCCGTAATGCCGCTGCATCGTCAAATGCATTTGGCAAGGGTGCCTCGAAACACTGATCACCGAGCATGTCGGTAATCTCGCGAAACGCCGCCACGGTTTCTTTGTCGGCAAGCTCGTCAAATTGCGGCGGGCGGACAAAGGCCAAGGTTGGCGTGACGCGCGGGGTTGCCTTGGCGGTATCGAGCAAGCGCGGCGTCGGGCTTGGCGTGGTTGCCGGATCACCCGCGTCATAGCCAAACAGGCTTTCGGCCACCATCGCTGCCCCGTCGACCGAATTGGCAAACACACCAATGGTATCAAGGGTCGGGCTTTGGCTGAGAACGCCCGTGCGGGCAATCGCGCCAAAGCTTGGCTTGAAACCAACCACCCCACAGAACGAGGCTGGCCGGATCACCGAGCCACCAGTTTGCGTGCCCACCGCAAGCGGGATCATGGCCGCAGCAACGGCGGCGGCCGATCCAGCTGATGACCCACCGGGGGTATGATCCGGATTGTGCGGGTTGCGCGTTTTGGACGGATGCATGAAGGCAAGCTCGGTCGAGACCGTCTTGCCCATAATAATCGCCCCGGCCGCCTTCAGACGCGATACAAGCACCGCGTCTTCGCTTGGCACCCGGCCTTCGTCAAGCACCGTGCCATTGGCGGTCGGAATATTGGCCGTATCAATCACGTCCTTAAGACCGACCGGCAAACCATGGAGCGGGCCAATCGGTGCCCCGGCCTGACGCCTTGCATCAAGAGCCCGGGCCTGGGCAATGGCATGATCGCTATCAAGCCACGCCCATGCCTGAACCTGCGGTTCGACTTCGGCAATACGTTCCAGACAGGCCTCGACATATTCGACTGCGCGGACCGCCCCGCTTGCAAGGCGGTCACGCAACTCGACGACATCAAGTGTCAGTAACGGGTTGATGTTACTCATTCAGGCAATCCCCTTAGCGTGCGCCGTAGAACAGATCCGGCAGATGGAACACGATCTGTGGGAAAGCGTACATCAAAACCATGCTGACAATCACCATGAACAGGAACGGCATGATCCCCTTGAAGATATCGGTCAACAATATCCCGTTGGGTGCCACCCCTTTGAGGTAATAGGCCGACATGGCCATTGGCGGAGTCAGGAACGACGTCTGCAGGTTCAGCGCCACCAGAATGCCAAAGAACAGCGGATCAATATCAAACAGCGGCAGCAGCGGCAGGAAGATCGGAACGAAGATGATGATGATTTCCGACCATTCCAGCGGCCAGCCCAGCAGGAAGATGATCAGCTGTGCCAGAAGCAGGAACTGCAGCGGTGTCAGGTCAAGACCACCGACAAACTCGGCAATCACATGTTCACCACCAAGATAGGAGAACACAGACGAGAAGGTGTAGGACCCGACAAACAGCCAGCACACCATCGCCGATGTGCGCACCGTCAGATAAACCGATTCCCGCAGGCGATCAAAGGTCAGCGCCCGATAAGCAGCCGCCAAAACCATACCACCCAGTGCACCGATTGATGCCGCCTCGGTCGGGGTTGCCAGACCAAACAGGATCGAGCCAAGCACTGCCAAAATCAGGAAGGCCAGCGGGAAGAACGAGGTCGCCAGCATCCAGAGCACCTTGGGCAGCGGCACTTCAGGAATCTCGTCACTGCTCGGACGCGGGGCAGCTTTGGGCTGCAACATTGCACGCCCCATGACATAGAGCAGATACAACCCGACCAGCGTCAGACCCGGCAGAAGTGCACCGGCATAAAGACGCACGATCGAAACACCTGACGCCGCCGCATAAACGATCAGCATGATCGATGGCGGGATCAGAATGCCAAGCGTACCACCGGCACAAATGATGCCCGATGCAAAGCTTTTATCGTAACGCGCCTTCAACATCGCCGGCAGGGCCAGCATCCCCATCAGGGTCACAACCGCGCCCACAATCCCGGTCGCGGTTGCAAACAGCGCACAGGTGATCAGGGCTGCAACACCAAGGGAACCGGGGATATTGCGTGCGGCAATGTTAAGGGTGGAAAACAGACGGTTCACGATGTTGGCACGTTCAACGATATAGCCCATGAACAGGAACAGCGGCACCGCTGTCAGGACCTCGTTGGACATCACCGTGTATGTCTGGTTGATGAACAGATCGAATATTCGGTTGTTAACTGCCCCTTCAACCCACGTGATCGCGGATGTAAGGGTGTCACTGTCTTCGGCCAGTCGGTTAAAGGCCCGCCACATACGGCCTGCATCGAAATAGGCGTAATAGCCAAATCCGATCCCAAGCGCCATCAGGGTGAAGGCAACCGGGAAGCCCAGAAATACCAGTAGAATAAAGATGCCCAGCATCATCAGGGCGACATGTGCGTCAATCACTTTGGCTGCTCCGTTCGGGGGCGTGTATCGCGTATGAACCAGGAACTGTCATGGGTTCAGTCTTCCTTGGTCACTTGCTGCTTCATCAGCAGCTCTTCGGTTTCTTCAACATCGTCATCCGCATTGCGCCAGTACCCTTCACGGATACACAGAATGCAGCGCATCACCTGGGCGATGCCCTGGATGAACAAAAGAATACCGGCCGCGACAATCACCGCCTTGAATTGAAAGATCGGAACACCCGCCGGGCTGTTCACACTGACTTCTCCGTATCCGAATGACCGGGCGGCATATTTCCAGCCTGCCAGGATCAGTGCGGTCACACCGGGGAAGAAGAAGAAGATATATAAAACCAGGTCGACCTTGGCCTGGGTCGTCGGCTTCCACAGGCGATAAAGGAAATCGCCGCGGACATGCCCGCCACGTGACAGGGTATAGGCCCCACCCATCATGAACAGCGTGCCATACATGATAAAGGACACATCAAGTGACCAGGTGGTTGGTGCGTTAAATAGGTATCGCGAGATCACCTCATAGCTCATGCCAAGCGTCATGAGGATGATCAGCCAGCCAAAGGCCTTGCCAAACCAGGCTGACAGTTTGTCCGCGAATTCAATAAATCCGATCATGAAATCCTGTCCGTTCGCGTATTGACTGCTCCGCCAGTTCAAAAGCGAGAACCAACGGAGCAGTCAGGATCATCAAAACTCTAAACCCGGTCGGGTGATCAGAGTTTCAGTTTGCCCGGGAAGTAGTGATCATATGCGAGCACGTAGTCAGGCGAGTTCATCAGTTCGTAGTAGGTCACGCGCTCGACCCAGGCACGCTGGCTATCAAGAACACGCTTCATGAACGGATCTTCTTCAAGCGTCGGGATCAGTTTGTCCCAGGCTTCAAGCTGACCAGCGAGGATTTCTTTCGACGTACGGTGTACTTCGACACCTTCGGACTGCAGTTTCTGCAAGTCGGACGAATAGTTATCCATGGCGAGTGCGGTGTTCGAGGTCGAAGCAGCTTCGACACCGTGACGCAGGATCGCCTGCAGGTCGGGCTCAAGATCTTCAAGCATCGATTTGCTAAACAGGAATTCGAAGCTTTCAGATGCCTGATGGTACGAAGACAGATAGTAGTTCTTCGCAACATCCTGTGCGCCAAAGCGCATGTCAGAAGACGGGTTGTTGAATTCGAACGCGTCAATCACGCCGCGTTCCATTGCAGGCACAATCTCACCGCCCGGAAGCTGTGCGACCGACATGCCCATCGACTGCAGAAGGTCTGCTGCCAGACCAACAGTGCGGTACTTGAAGCCCTGAATGTCGGCAACGGTGTTGACCTGGCCCTTGAACCAGCCAAACGGCTGTGCTGGCATCGGGAAGCCAAGAAGACCAACAACGTCAAGGCCCATCACGTCCTGGGTCAGTTCGCGATAGAACTCTTCACCACCGCCGGCATAGAACCAGCTCAGCATGGTGGTTGCAGAACCACCAAAGACCGGACCGGTACCAAACAGCGATGCAGCCTTGTTCTTGCCGTACCAGTAAACCGGCACGGAATGGGCAATATCGATCAGACCATCATTGATAGCATCCAGAACCTGGAATGCCGCAACAACCGCACCTGCCGGCAGAAGGTCGATCTTCAGACGACCACCGGACATCGCTTCAACGCGATCAACATACTGCTGGGCAAAGGTCATCCAGATGTCGGACGACGACCAGGAAGTCTGCATTTTCAGCACCATCGGTGCCGGTTGAGCATGAACTGCCGGTGCCGCAAAAACGCCTGCTGCCGCCGCACCGCCAGCAACCACGCCAGTCGCCCCTTTGGTCAGGAACGAACGACGGGATACTTCCTTGGACTTCACGTCTTCAGATTTGGTTTTCATTTCCATTTTTCCTCCCAGATATACCGTCGCTTGCCGCCAACCATTGGCGGGAAACAAGCGGTAACTGTCAGCCTTCAAAAGCCCCTGATCTTGATATCCAAGACCATTTTTGATGCGCTTGCCCCGTTCCGGGACCCTAAAAAAACGGCACGCATTTTGTTATTGTTAAAGACTTGAACGAACTGAATTCCGGCGGTTTTCCCGCCTTTTATGCCACCCGGTCGCCCGGTTCTTTTCCCTGAAAATAAGCATCAAGATTATCAAGTGCGCGAAAGCCCATCGCATCGCGCGTTTCTTCGGTCGCAGAGCCTATATGTGGTAACAGAAAGACGTTATTCAACGCGCTAATGCGTTGATTTCCACCGGGTTCATTGCAAAACACATCAAGCCCGGCTGCAAACAGCTTGCCGCTTTCAAGGGCTGCCACCAGCGCATCCTCATCCACCAGATTACCGCGCGCCGTATTCACAAGGATCGCCCGATCGGGCAGCATCGCGATGGTCTTGCTATTGATGATCCCCTTGGTTTCCGGGGTCGACGGACAATGCAACGACAACACGTCTGAATGCGCAAACAGGTCTTCAATGGTGTCGTGGAAAACAGCACCCTTGGCCAGATGATCCGGCAAGGGTTTGCGGTTGTGGTAATGGATTTCCATGCCAAAACCGCGCGCGCGTTCTGCGGCAACCTGACCAACCCTGCCCATGCCCAGCACACCAAACCGTTTGCCACTTACCTGCCGACCAACCATGAAGGCCGGTGACCAGAAATCCCACTTGCCGGCACGCACCATCGCATCACCCTCGGCCCCGCGACGTGCAGCACCCAGCATGCACAGCATGGCGATCTCGGCCGTGGCATCGGACAGCACATCGGGCGTGTTGGTCACGACAATCCCGGCATCCTTTGCGGCAGCCAGATCGACGTGATCGACACCAACCGAATGGTTGGCAATAATCTTGAGACTTTTGGGCAGTTTCGCAATGACATCGGCCGAGAAATGCTCGGAATGGCACGGCAGGACAGCATCGACCTGCTGGCATTTCTCGATCAGTTCCTCGCGCGTGAAAACGCGGTCCTCGGCGTTGGTCAGAACCTGATAGTCCCGCGCGGCGCGTGCCTGAACGGCATCACGCAATCGTCGCGTTATCAGAAGCTTTGGCTTCTCGGGCATGCGGACGCTCCCGGTGAATTCCCTGAAAGTAGTGTTATTTTTTATGATCCTAGGAAACACCTATACGGAAAATCCATCAATAGGCGATCAACCAAGCCGCAAGTCTTTTTCACTTCGTGGAAAACCATAGGATGAAATGTGATCTCTATCACCCGCGCTCCCGGATGGATGAATATCAGGTGTTTTCACCGTAACCATGTGAAAACGCCGTCAAAAATCAGGTCGCCCGATCAAACCATCTTCCCCAAATCCGGGTTCTGTGCGCAAATATCGAACGTTCGGTCTGCATCAGGGGGATGTCCATGCAGAAAACTGTCCAAAACGCCTGTTTCCGCCTGTTTCACAAGACTTCTTTCCTGATTGTGCTACTTGCGCTGGCCGGATGTCAGACGACTGATCTCGCTGGTATCGGCTCTGACCTGTTTTCCGGATCAAGCAGTTCCCAGACGTCGACACAAAAAAGCACAAGCACAGCTACACAGACCTCGCAGCCGAAACTTGCCAAATCCAAAGTCCCGTGGGGCGTGCTTTCATTCACGGTCGATCCGAACGGGCCGACTCCCGATTACTGGAACATCTATGTGACCGGGTCGACGGACAGTCCGAACTTCAAACCCTATAGCGGCACGATGCTGATGCCAGGTCACCGTCATGTTGCCCAGTTGTGGCCGGGCACCTATCAGGTCCGGATCGAGCATGGTGGCGCAATCTTGTTTGAAGGCCCGGTTACCGTCGACGCAGGTTCGCTGGCCTTGCTGGATGCAAAATACGGTTACTTCAAAAACACCGTCGAACAGGCCAGCCAGACCCTTTTTGTCGAGATGCTGCCGCCAGCCAACAAAACCGTTCGAATCGATATGCTCTATGCCCCGATCGTTATTCAGCGCGGAAATGGCTGGCAGCTTGAATATCGCGGTCAGCAGTCTCGTGGTGAAATTCGCACAGATGGTAAGGGCATCGTCGGCATTCGCAAAAATGGCGAGGAAATCGTCAAGATTACCAAGGCTGAAATCACCCCGACCGAGATATCAGGCACCTTCATTCTAAACGATGGCGGCGAAACCCCTGGCGCGATTGACCGCGAAACCATGGATTTCAAACCCGAAGACATCACCAGATGGATTACCGGCAAAACCTTTGAAGGCACCTATGAGGCGGGTGTGCCACTGTCGGGAACACTGAAATTTGCAGACGGCACGCAATGGGAAGGCTGGATGAAGGGAGGCGATCCGGATCGCAGCGGCCGCCTGACCGAAAAGGATGGCAGCTGGCTTGAAGTTGAAAACTACAATGAACTGTCTGACCTGACCGGCATGATCCCGTGCGGCACGGCACCCAACGACGCCAAAGAATGCGCCTATTTCCATGGCAAGGAAATCGCATCCAAGGCCGAGCTTGAGGGTCTGCTTGCCGAGGAAAAACGCCTCGCCGAAATCGAACGCCAGCGTCTTGAGAAAAAACGCCTTGAAGAACTGGCAGCCGCCCAGGCACTTGCCGAGGCACGCGAACTTGCCGCTGCCCAGCAAGCCGCAAACGACGCCGCAGCAGCCGCGCAAAAGCGTGACGACTGCACCACCGCAACCGGCACCTTTACGGCTGACAACGGTTTGACGTCCTACAACATGAATGGATCAGGCAGCGGCAGTGGTCATTTCCGCCAGCGCACCTATGGCAGCGAATATCAGTTCGACATTGATTTTCGTTTCACGACCTCGGCCAATCGCATCAGCTTTGACTACGGCGAAGGTGTCTATTCCGATGCCGGGTCGGGTGCTGTCCTGCAGCGCACAGCCATCCCGAATGGCAGTGCTAATTGCAGTTTCAATGGCCGGGTCCTGACCATCGACGGCAAGGAATTCGTCAAACGCTGATCGCAAAAGTGCCGCCCCATCAAGGAGCGGCTCTTTTCGATTAATACCGTTCGAGACGTATCAGGATTTCACCGATGTGAGGGATCCTCACATTTTAACCCAAACCGCGCCATCCTGACCGGATCGCACGACGGCCTCGACGAATTTCATACCATCAAGCCCCTCTTTTACGCCGGGCACAAGGCAGCTGGCCGGGTCGATTTTTGCCCCGCTTATGTGCGCCGTCAATTGATCAGCGAAGTCTGTATACAGGCTGGCGAAGCCTTCAAGATAGCCTTCCGGGTGACCAGACGGGACACGGATATTGCGCTGGCCATTGGCACCATTGCCCGGTCCGCCGCGCGTGATCAGTTCCGGGCGTGCGTCGAGCTTGCGGAACAACAGCTGGTTGGGATGTTCCTGTCCCCATTCGATGCTGCCCTTATCGCCATAAATCCGCAGACGAAGCCCGTTTTCATGACCAACCGCGACCTGGCTGGCCCACAGCATCCCGCGCGCACCATTGGCATAGCGCAGCAGGATCTGGACATTGTCATCAAGCTTGCGGCCCGGAACGATGGCATCGACATCGGCACAAAGCTCGCTGATCTCAAGCCCCGACACAAAGTTGGCGAGGTTATGCGCGTGGGTGCCGATATCGCCCAGTGCGCCGCCCATGCCGGCCTTTGCCGGATCAGCGCGCCAGGTGGCCTGTTTGTTATCGGTATCCTCGACCCGGGTGGCCATCCAGCCTTGGGCATATTCCACCTGAACAAGGCGAATATTGCCAAGCTCGCCGTCGGCCACCATCTGGCGTGCTTCGCGCACCATGGGATAGGCCGTGTAGTTATGCGTCAACGCAAACAGAAGGCCCGCCTCGGCAATTTTGGCTTCGATCTGTTCGGCCTCTTGCACGGTCAGGCACAGAGGCTTGTCGCAAATTACGTGAATGCCGGCATCAAGCATCGCCATCACCGCGGGGAAATGCAGGTGATTGGGGGTGACAATCGCACAGACATCAATGCCGTCTTCGCGCGCAGCTTCCTGCCTGGCCATGTCTTCGAAACTGTCATAGCTGCGGTCCGGCGCGATGAACAGCTCGGCGGCTGATGCGGCGGCAACATCGGGCTTTGAGGACAGCGCGCCAGCCACCAGTTCATATCGGTCATCAAGCCGGGCGGCAATCCGGTGCACAGCGCCGATAAAGGCCCCCTGCCCACCGCCAACCATACCCAGACGAAGGCGGCGGCCGAGGGATGTTTGCGTATTCATGTCTGTCTCCAAAGTCCTGATCTGGTCTGACGGCGCGCTAGGCACGCTGCTTAATAATATGCGACCTAGTCGATACCAAGAATGCGGCGATTTGCCGACAGGTCCGTGCCGCCATCGGCAAAATCGTCAAATGCCTTTTCCGTCACGCGAATGATGTGGTTTCTAATGAATTCCGCACCTTCGCGTGCGCCGTCTTCGGGATGCTTCAGCGCGCATTCCCATTCCAGCACGGCCCAGCCATCAAAATCAATCGCCGCCAGCTTCGAGAAAATCGCACCAAAATCGACCTGCCCGTCGCCAAGCGACCTGAACCGACCGGCGCGATCCATCCAGCTTTGATAACCGGAATAGACGCCCTGACGACCGGTCGGATTAAATTCCGCATCCTTGACGTGGAACATGCGGATACGATCGGCATAGATATCGATGAAATCAAGGTAATCAAGCTGCTGGAGAACAAAGTGGCTCGGATCATAAAGGATGTTGGCGCGTGCGTGATTGTTTACGCGCTCCAGAAACATCTCGAAGGTCGCGCCGTCAAACAGGTCTTCGCCCGGATGAATTTCAAAGCAGACATCAACGCCAACGTCTTCGGCCGCGTTCAGGATCGGGGTCCAGCGTTTGGCAAGTTCATCAAACGCCGTTTCAATCAGCCCGGCCGGGCGTTGCGGCCACGGATAGACATAGGGCCAGGCCAGCGCACCAGAAAACGTGCCATGGACATCAATGCCCAGATTGCGCGATGCCTTGATCCCTGCCTTGACCTGGCTAACCGCCCATTCCTGGCGTGCCTTGGGGTTACCGCGCACCTCGGGGGCGGCAAAGCCATCAAACATTTCGTCATATGCCGGATGGACGGCAACCAGTTGCCCCTGCAGATGGGTCGAAAGTTCGGTCACCTCAATGCCATGGGCTGCAAGGGTGCCTTTGACCTCGTCACAGTAATCCTTGCTGTCAGCAGCCTTTTGCAAATCAAACAGGCGTTCGTCCCAAGTGGGGATCTGAACCCCTTTATAGCCCAGTGATGCCGCCCATTTTCCGATGGAATCAAGGCTGTTGAACGGTTCTTCGTCACCTGCAAACTGGGCAAGGAAAAGTGCCGGTCCCTTAAGCGTTTTCATCACGGGCCTCTTTGAGTTTGTTCTTGTGGGTATTGGTATGCGTATAGGTGGCAGTCTGGCACCGGGCGGTAATCCACCCGGTGCCATCATCGGTCTGTCGGATCAGAACGGGCTGTCCGGGAAATAGAAGTTCTCGGCATTTTCCGGGGTGACCTTGGTCGCGCCCAGAATGTAACGGCCTTCGACCGGTGCGTTTGAGGTGAACTTCATCGCGGTGATGTCCATCGCGGTTGCGATCATTGCCGGCGGATACAGCACGTCAATCGGGGTCAGTTCATCACCATCCATCACGCGTTTGATGATGTCCTTCATGCCGCCGCCGCCAACGATGAACATTTCATCGGTGCGTTCGGCCTGCTTGACGGCCTCGATCACGCCAAGGGCGATGTCGTCATCCTGTGCCCAGACCGCATTGATTTCCGGGAAGCGCGACAGGAAGTCCTGCATCACTTCATAGCCGTCATCACGGTTCCAGTTGGCATGTTTCATATCGAGGATCTCGATATCCGACCCTTCAAGGGTTTCAACAAACGCGTCCACGCGTTCGGTATCAACCGTGGTCGGAATGCCACGCAGGACAACGATCTTGCCCGCGTCATTCAGACGTTCACGCATGTATTCACCGGCAACACGGCCCAGTTCCGGGTTGTTACCCGCAACATAGACATCCTCAATGCCCGGGATCGAAAGACCACGATCAACGACGGTAACGAACTTGCCAGCTTCCTTGACCTGCTGGACCGGAACGGTCAGCGGATCAGATTCAAACGGCAGAACCACCAGCGCATCGATGTTCTGAACCGACAACAAATCTTCAAGGTCGTTGGCCTGTTCGGATGCGCCATTCGCAGTCACGACGATGACATCAATATTGGAATAGGTGGCCTCAAGGCGTTTTTCGGCCTGTTCGGCATGCCAGTTCAGACCACCGGCCCAGCCATGGGTCGCGGCCGGGATCGAAACCCCAATTTTGATCTTTTCCTGCGCAATCGCACCGCTGGCAGCAACGCCAAGCCCGAAGGCACAGGCGATCCCCAGAAACTTTGTAAACGTTTTCATTCAACGCTCCTCCTGATCAAAAAATGATGCATTTTCCACATTCTTCCGGTCGTTGATCGCCGGTTATTTGCTTTTTTTGCGTTGCCAGTCCCCGCGTTGCAGGAACACGGCAACGATGATGATCAGCCCCTGAACAGCCCCGTTCAGATAGTTACTGATCGCATCCGTCAAATTCAGAATATTGCCAATGGTGGTCAGCATGATCGCACCGACGACCGTGCCCCAGATCCGGCCATAGCCGCCCTTTAGCATGGTGCCACCAATGATCACTGCGGCAATGGCTTCAAGTTCCCACAGCACGCCGGTCGAACTTGATGCCGAACCAAGACGCGGCACATAGATGATGGTGGCAAGCGACACACACAGCCCCTGGATCACATAGGTCAGGGTCTTGATGCGGTCGACATTGATTGCGGAATATTGCGCAACCTGCTCGTTCGAACCGATGGCAAAGCATTTGCGGCCAAACGGCGTCATGTTCAAAAGGATGTAGCCGGCAACTGCCACGCCAAAGAACACAATCACCGGCATCGGAATGCCAAGGATATCGCCGTAATAGACCGGGCGATAAAAGCCGCGCACATCGAAATCAAGCGACAGCGTCCCGCCATCGGCCATATAGGTCACAAGCGACCGGTAAATCCCCATCGTGCCAAGGGTCACGATAAAGGCTTCGATCTTGCCCTTTGTGCTGACCAGACCGTTGATTGCGCCTGCCCCGACACCCAAAACGATGCTGAGCAAGATCCCCAGCAATACTGTCTCGATCCCGGCCCCCAATGTGGCAACCAGTCCGTTCATCACGACAATCATCGCGCCTGAAATGAACGCCGCCATCGAGCCGACCGAAAGATCAATCCCGCCTGCGGTAATCACAAAGGTCGCCCCGACCGCGATGATCCCGATAAAGGCCGCGCGGGTGAAGATGTTTGAAAGGTTGCCACCACTCAAAAAGGCTTCGTTGATCGCCGTCCCCAGAATGAACAGGCCAACCAACGCCAGAAACGGCCCAAGCGCCTTGAAGTCGATGCTAAAACCGCCAGATGATGCGGTTTTGGTGCGCTCTGCGCTACTCATGAACAGACACTCCCTGCTTGCCTGAAATTCCTGTCGCGTGCCGCATGATTTCATGTTCATTGCGGTCGTTTCCTTCGAGGATGCCGGTAATGTGGCCGGCTGCCATCACCGCGATACGGTCTGACAGGCCAAGCATTTCGGGCATTTCCGACGACAGGAGGATGACGGATTTTCCGCGATTGGTAAGATCGCCGATGAAATGGTAAATCTGGCTTTTGGTGCCGATATCAATGCCACGTGTCGGCTCGTCGATGATCACAATATCCGGGTCGGTTTCCATGACCTTGGCCAGCAAAAGCTTCTGCTGGTTACCGCCGGAAAAATCCCCGACCTTGGTCTTGGGATCGGCTGCGCGGATATCAAATGCCTCGATGGCCTTTTCAAGGGCGGCTTCCTCGGCCTTGCGGTCAATCAGAATACGGCCAAACTTTTCAAGCGCGAGCAAAGTCAGGTTGGGCCTCATATCCATATTGAGCAACAACCCGCTGCCCTTGCGATCCTTGGTCAGATAGGCAATGCCGCACTTCTTCGCATCCTGCAGACTTCGGATACTGACCGGCGCGCCATTGCGCGCGATCTCGCCACTTTCACGATCACGCAATCCGATGATGGCTTCCATCAATGCAGTGCGCCCGGCACCAACAATGCCGGCAAAGCCCAGAACTTCTCCACGCCGAAGGTCAAAACTGGCATCGCGCACAGCACCCGTAACCGAAAGTCCGCGCACCGACAGCACAACATCAGCATGATCAGGCACCGCACGTTCGGGGAACATCTGGCGGATATCGCGGCCCACCATCAAACGCGCCATGTCATCCTTTTCAAGATCGGCGACGGGTTGGGTGACGATGTGCCGGCCATCGCGCAGGACGGTCACACGGTCGGCCAGCGTTTTGATCTCATCAAGCTTGTGGGAAATATAAAGGATCGCGACACCCTGTTCGCGCAGACGTCTGATCTGATCAAACAGGATATCAACCTCGCGCCCGGTCAGGACTGCGGTCGGTTCATCAAGGATCAGGATATCGGCCTTTTTGGAAAGCGCCTTGGCGATTTCGACCATCTGACGATCAGAAACCGGAAGATCGCGAATGCGCGTGCGCGGATCAATGTCACATTGCAACTGATCCATCAGCCTGGCTGTTTCAGCCCGCATTGCCGCTTTATCGAGGAACCAGCCACGTTTGATCTCACGACCCAGAAAGATGTTTTCTTCAACGGTCAGCTGTTCGGCAAGGTTAAGCTCCTGATGGATCAGGATGACCCCGTGCTTTTCGCCCGCTTCGCTATCGGCAAAAGAGACTGATGCATTATCAAGGACTAATTCGCCGCCGGTCGGCTGATGATAGCCCGACAGGATTTTCACCAGTGTCGATTTACCGGCACCGTTTTCACCCAAAAGGGCATGGACCTCGCCCGCGTGCAGATCGATGGACACATCAAAAAGCACCTGTGCCGGTCCGAATGACTTGCTGATTTGCCGACCGGACAGACGTACGGGTCTGTCGGGACCGGGATTAACGGCATGAACGGCCGCATCCGTCATTGATAGTTCCTCCCTGGCGCCGCATTTTTTGCGATCAACTCATTCGTTGAGTCCTCTGTAAACGTTTTCATTTACAATGTAAACCTTTACATTTTCATTCAAGTGACCAAAATCACCCCTAACGAGCACATAATGAATGCCGCTGGACAGGTTGGGACCAGCGAAGTAGGAAGAAGCATGAGTGAAAAAATCGCGACGATTGAAGATGTTGCCCGCCATGCAGGGGTGTCTATCGCCACTGTCAGCCGGGCACTGCACAAACCTGACGTGGTGTCGGAAAACACCCGTGAGAAAGTGCAATCTGCGATCGCTGCGACCGGCTATACCGCCAATGTCATGGCACGGAACCTGCGCCTGAACCGTTCGGGCATGATCCTTTTGCTCGTCCCTGACATCGGAAACCCTTTCTTTTCGGCGATTCTGTCGGGCATTGAAAAAGGTGCCAGCCAGGCGGGCTATAACGTTCTGATCGGTGATACGCAAAATGATCCCGAGCGCGAGGCAACCTATGCTGCCTACCTGCGCAGCAATCAGGCCGACGCCATGATCCTGCTGAATGGCCGCCTGCCCGTTGCCCTTGCCAATGCGCCGGCCAATGCTACCCCGCCGGTGGTAATTGCCTGCGAACGTATACCGGGCTGCGCACTCCCGACTGTGATCATTGATAATGACGAGGCGGCCTTTGTCGCAACAAGGCACCTGACCGATCTTGGCCACCACCGGATTGCCCATGTTGCCGGTCCAGCCAAAAACATCCTGACCATTGATCGCATTGCCGGATATCGCCGCGCGCTAGAAACCGCCGGGATCACAGTTGATCCCGATCTGATTTACACAGGCGACTTTTCAATTGATTCCGGCATTACCGCCGGGCGGGCCTTGCTAGCCGATCCGAAAACCCGACCGACGGCTGTTTTCTGCTCAAGTGACGGCATGGCGATTGGCGTGATTGTCGCGGCCAAGGAACAGGGCCTTCGCATTCCCGAAGACCTGTCTGTCGTCGGCTTTGACGATATTCCACATGCCGCGGCCTATGACCCGCCAATAACCACCGTACGCCAGCCGCGCCGTCGTCTGGGTGAACAGGCGATTGCGCTTTTGCTGGAACGCCTGGGTTCCAAGCTGCCGCTTGCAGCAGATGATAGCGGCCCAAGCATCATTCCGACGGAACTGATTATCCGCCAAAGCAGCGGCCCCTGCCCCAAATAGGGGCAAGGCTTCCACCCACCCCGTCAGGCACTGGAAACGCCTTGCCACTCGCCAATGACGGCCCGGGCATTGCCCTCGTGATCGTCGTTTGATCGGGCCTGTTCGGATGCAAAGATTTCAAACCGGATACCGTTGGGATCACGCACGAAAAGCCGCCGGGATTTGCCATCATCCTCGTTATGGTAAACGACCTTGTGCTGGAACAGATGGTTTTGCCAGGCGATCACATCGCGCGGGGCGGCACAGCGCAAGCCAATATGAAACACATCATCGGGCATTTCCGGATCATCCGGGTACGGCCCGGTATCGGCCGGCCAGTCAAAGAATGACAGGCGCGTGCCATCGGGTAGCGCATAGGTAATCAACAAATAATCGCTTTTCCAGGACGGCCTGTAACCACTTTCCGCGTGAACCAGTGTTGCCCCCACCACCTTGGAATAAAAGTGGTCGGTAGCTTCAAGGTCGCGGGTCGGAAAAGCAAGATGATCGACACTTACAGGTGCAGGTGACATGGGGCTCCTCCGTCAGGTTTGATCCTTAACATCCTATCGCCGGATCCATATCTGCACTGATTGGCACCTTCGCAACCGGGCCCCAAAAAGCGCACGATCCGGGTCTCGTTTTCGGGCAGGGCATCAACGTGTTGCACGCTGCCCGTGATAAACAGATGGGTAAATCGCGCGGGAAAATCAATGCGATTGCCCCTTGATCAAAGCGTCATGAAACCACAACATGCAGAGATATCGAAAATCGCCTAATAAAGGCGACATTGCAGTATTGACCGTCCCCACCCGCACTGCTATTGGGACGCGGCAAACATGCAAGATCACGCGCACGCCACACATGATGGCCTGCGCCATTGGCAACAACCCGAAGGATGGAGGCATCTGATGAATGAATACAGTTTATCTGTCTCCGTCTACTGGATGACGCACCGCCAGGCTGACCACTAGAAGCCGCTTGCCTTCCACCTTGATGGTGATTTTGCCCAAACCCGGAACGAAAGACGCCTGATCGCGCATTCCGAGTTCATCCGCATTCCCCTGACATAGTTGTAGAGAGCCGCCCATGCCCGCAACGCCCTATTACCTGATCGACAAGTCCAAGCTGCTGCGCAACATGGAAAAGATCGCATATGTGCGCCAACATTCTGGTGCAAAAGCACTTTTGGCGCTGAAATGCTTTGCGACCTGGTCGGTGTTTGACTTCATGTCGGACTATATGGATGGCACGACGTCATCCTCGCTCCATGAGGTCAAGCTGGGCCGTCAGAAATTCGGCAAGGAAACGCATGCCTATAGTGTCGCCTATTCCGATGACGAGATTTCCGAGGTCATTGAGAATGCCGACAAGATCATCTTCAACTCGATCAGCCAGCTGACCCGCTTTGCCGATCAGGCATCAGGCATTGTGCGCGGTTTGCGCCTGAACCCGCAGGTCTCAACTTCAAGCTTTGATCTTGCTGATCCGGCCCGCCCGTTCTCGCGTCTCGGTGAATGGGACGTCACCAAGGTCGAAGCAGTAATGGACCGTATTTCGGGCTTCATGATCCACAATAACTGCGAAAATGCCGACTTTGATCTGTTTGATCAGATGCTGGGCAATATCGAGGAAAAATTTGGATCGCTGCTATCGCGTGTGGAATGGGTCAGCCTCGGCGGCGGTATCCATTTCACCGGCGATGACTACCCGCTTGATAAGTTCTGTGCGCGGCTCAAGGCGTTTTCCGAGAAATTCGGCGTACAGGTTTATCTTGAGCCCGGCGAAGCATCGATCACGAAAAGCACCACCCTTGAGGTCACCGTGCTCGATACCCTGTTTAACGGCAAGAACCTTGCCATCGTTGATAGCTCGATCGAAGCACACATGCTTGATCTTCTGATCTATCGCGAAAATGCCAAGGTGCTGCCGAACAAGGGCGATCATCACTATATGATCTGTGGCAAGTCCTGCCTTGCGGGTGATGTCTTTGGCGAATTCGATTTCGAAAACGAGATCAAGGTGGGCGACCGTATCTCCATCGACGATGCGGCCGGTTACACCATGGTCAAAAAGAACTGGTTTAACGGGGTCGGCATGCCGTCCATCGTAATCCGGGAACTCGACGGAACAGAGCGCGTTGTGCGTGAGTTCACCTTTGACGACTACGTTTCGAGCCTTTCGTAAGGATACGAAAAGGCACTTTTCATAGCGAACCGGAGCACGATGTGCTCCACCTCTCAAAACAGGGGAGTTTTTGGCCCGACATGAAAAAGAATGTTCTGATTATCGGCGCAGGTGGCGTCGCCCAGGTCGTTGCACATAAATGCGCACAACATAACGACGTGCTTGGCGATATTCATATCGCATCACGTACGGCATCGAAGTGCCAGGCAATCATCGACAGCATCCATGAAAAGAAAAACCTCAAGAACTCCGGCGTTCTTGAAGGCCATGCACTGGATGCCACCGATGTGGATGCAACTGCGGCCCTGATCGAAAAAACCGGCGTCGAGATCGTCATCAATGTCGGATCTGCCTTCATCAACATGCCGGTCATGTCGGCCTGCATCAAAACCGGTGTCGCCTATCTTGATACCGCCATCCATGAAGAGCAGGACAAAATCTGCGAGAACCCGCCATGGTATGCCAACTATGAATGGAAACGCCGTGCGGAATGCGAAGCCGCTGGCACGACCGCGATTCTGGGTGTCGGCTTTGACCCGGGTGTGGTGAACGCCTATGCCAAGCTGGCCGTCGAGGACTATTTCGACAAGATTGAGTCGATCGACATCATCGACATTAATGCCGGCAGCCACGGCAAATACTTCGCCACCAACTTTGACCCGGAAATCAACTTCCGCGAATTCACCGGCACGGTTTATTCCTGGCAGGACAGCAAGTGGCAGTCGAACAAAATGTTCGAGATCAAAAAGATCTGGGACATGCCGGTTGTCGGCGAAAGCCAGACCTTCATGACCGGCCATGACGAAGTGCATTCGCTTTCCCAGAACCTTGATGTTCCCAATGTCCGCTTCTGGATGGGCTTTGGCGATCACTACGTCAATGTCTTCACAGTTCTGAAAAACATCGGCCTTCTGTCTGAAAAACCGGTCACCACCGCCGAGGGTCTTGAAGTCGTGCCGCTCAAGGTTGTTAAGGCCTGCCTGCCCGATCCGAGCTCGCTCGCACCGGATTATACCGGCAAGACCTGCATCGGTGATCTGGTCAAGGGCACCAAGAACGGCAAGGAAACCGAAGTCCTGATCTATAACGTGGCGGACCATAAGGATGCCTACAATGAGGTCGGCAGCCAGGGCATTTCCTATACCGCGGGCGTGCCGCCAGTTGCGGCGGCCATGCTGATTGCGACCGGCGAATGGGATGTGAAGAAGATGGCAAACGTCGAAGACCTGCCAGCCAAACCGTTCCTGAACCTGCTGAACGGTATGGGCCTTCCGACCCGCATCAAGGACGCCGATGGCGACCGGGCACTCGACTTCTCCTAAGTCGGCTCGAAGCTCAGACACGCATTACAAAAAATGGCGGGCAATTTGCCCGCCATTTTCATTTCAGCGATCCCAAAACCGCCAGACTTTCATAACGCCGGATATGCGGGGCGTGAAACACCCTCTCAACCAAAGCGCTATATTCTTCCATATCGGCGACCTGGACACGCAAAATAAAATCATGCGCGCCCGTCACGTGATGGCATTGCAGAACTTCCGGCATCCCGGCGAATTCTTCGCGCATCAAAACATATCGGTCAGGACGGTCACGCTCGACCGTCAACAAGACCATGACCGTCATGCGCTTACCAAATACCTTCGGCGACACGACAGCGATGTCACGTTCGATCACACCCGTTTCACGCAGTCTTTGTACGCGTCTCAGGCATGCTGCAGGTGACAATCCTACCTTATCCGCCAACTCATTCCCCGTTTGGCGGCTGTTTACCTGCAATAATTCAAGCAGGCGTAAATCAAAATTATCCATTCTCAGGAAAGGCCCCAGTTCCCCGCTATAGTCCCTTATTGTTCCCGCAACAATGAACTATTTGCACGATAAGAGAAATTGAATTTCCCTCGATAATTGCGAAAATCACGCAAAAACTACGTAAAAACGCGTACAACCCGCAATTTAAAACCGCTAGTGTTTCATCAGGTCAGCGATACCCCCTGACCTATAGGGATGAAACGAAAAAACGGGCTAGCAAAATGCCAGCATTAATCACGAGCAAACTCTCCATTGCCAACGCCAATCACGCACCCTCTGCCGGCGCGATTATCTGGCGCTGGCTCGTCCAAGTGCGGAGAAACTGGGCAAAGCAACGTAAGATTCAGCGCGATGCACAGTTTCTGCACAATGCACCTCAGTCGATCCTCGATGACATCGGGATTGACCGCCAGGATATCGAACTCGTTTGTCGGGGAGGACGCCTAGGCTAATCCCTTACAAACGTTGATATCTCTCCTTTACGTACACCTGATATACCTTAAGGCCATTCAGCTAACCCCGCTGTCTGGCCTTCTTTTTTTGTTTCTCGTGGGCTGTGGGCGACTGCATACATCAGTAAAACCACGTATGCAAATTAAAAAACCACAGGTTATGTTCTGTTCAAATCGCCGCAACTCCACCCACCCGGAGTAACAAGCCAACGCACAGCGGAACAAACAGCAGGGTACGGTGCCGCATAAACAGATCGACAAACCTCATACAAAAAAAGGGCAGCCCATACGCTGCCCTTTTTCATTGGTCTGACTTATGGCCGAATAAGCTTTGCGGCCGGGTGTTCAAACGTTACCCGCCCGTCTTTCATGCCCCAGATCGGGCGGCTGATTTCGGATACCACCTGTGCCCGGCTGTGGGCTGGCAGGACGATGAAGCTTGCGGCTTCACCGACCGCGATCTTGTTTGATCGGCCAAGAAGTTTTGCCGGGGCGTCAGACACCATGGCAAAGCAGTTATCAAGCTCTGCCTCGGTCGCGAGCTGACTGACATTGGCATACAGGTTTGCCATGCGTGACAGTGAACAATCGCCATAGGGCGTAAACGGGTTCAGCACATTATTGGTCGCAATCGTGCAGCAGACACCGTGTGCGGCCAACTTGTGGGCAGGCGCCACACCACATGGTACGGAATGAACATGATCGCGCCCGGTCAGGAAAAGATCGGTTGCCGGTAGAACGGTCAAGCCGATCCCGGCATCACGCATGATGGAAATCGTGTCCTCAAGATCGGATTTCGGCAGGACCGACAGCTTGGTCACATGGCCGATCATCACCCGCCCCTGCCAACCAAAGGCGATGGACTGTTTGGCAACTTCATCAAGATGGCGCCAGCTGGCATCAAGGTCGAAATCCAGATGGAAATCCAGATCGACATCATAGTCGCGCGCCATTTCAAACAGACGCAGGATCTGCCCATTCGGATCGGTATCCATATAAGGACAACCGCCCAGCAAATCGGCACCGCTATCAAGCGCCTCGCGCAGGAGTTCCTCGGTTCCGGGATAGTTAAACAGCCCTTCCTGCGGGAACACGCAAATCTCGATATCCATCGCCCAGGCATAATCAGCCTTGAGCCGCTTGATGGCATTAAAGCCGGCCAAACCGATGCCCGGATCAATTTCGACATGGGTGCGCACCGCATTGGTGCCCTCGGTAATTGCTTTTTCAATGACGCGGGCACCACGGGCGTAGATGTCATCCTCGGTAAAGCCGCTTTTGGCATTGGCGACCGCACTGATCGCGCCCTGCAGCGTGCCGGTCTCATTCTTGGCGCGATCAAGGATGCAGGCCTTATCAAGATGGATGTGGCTTTCGACAAAACCGCAGCTGATCAGTTGGCCGTTCGCATCAAAGCTTGGTCCATCACCCGCAATTGACTGGGCAATTTCAACAATTTTTCCATCCGCCACGGCAAGATCGACAAGCGTATTCTCACCGGGTAGGCAGGCGTTCCTCACCAGATAATCAAGCATTCTCATGTGCTCCCTGTTCCGGGTTTTTGTCTTTTGGGGTTTTGTCACCCTGTTCGGCACCGCCGAGATAGGCCGCAATCAGGCGTTCATCCTGACGAAGGTCAGATGCCTTGCCTTCGGCAACTACCTGCCCCTGCTCAAGGACATAGGCGTAGTCGGCCACTGAAAGCGCCATGGTTGCCATCTGATCGACCAGAAGGATGGTGACACCTTCATCGCGCAATTCGCCCAGAATGGCATAAAGCTCCTCGACCATGGCAGGCGCCAGACCAAGGGACGGCTCATCAAGCAACAGCGCCTTGGGTTTCGCCACCAGACCACGGGCAATCGCCATCATTTGCTGCTCGCCACCTGACAGAAGACCGGCCGGGCTGTTGATGCGATCGCGCAAACGCGGGAAACGATTGAGGATGGCTTCAAGCTCTTCAGAACTGACCGGCTTGGGTTGCTTGTAAGCCCCCAGCTCGATGTTTTCGCGCACCGTCAGTTCCGGGAACACCTGACGGCCCTCAGGCACCAGAACCAAACCTTGTTCCACGATCTGATGCGGGGCAAGGTCGTGGATATACTCGTTATTCATAACGATCTTGCCTTCTACGGGGCGCAGTAACCCGGAAAGTGCCGTCAGGAAGGTCGATTTACCCGCACCGTTTGCACCCAGAAGTGCAACCATTTCGCCCTGACGGACTTTAAGGTCGATAGAATGCAGAACCGGGGCGGCACCATAGCCCGCAGTCAGACGCAGGGTTTCGATGACTGGTGAGTCCCCGGCCTCAAACGGGATCGGGCGCGGGCGGGCTTTCATTTCGCCATCACCAAGATAAGCAGCGATAACCTGCGGGTCGTTCTGCACAGCCTGCGGCGTATCAAAGATGATCGGAGTACCGGCATCAACCGCCAGGATCTGATCGGAAATACCCATGACCATTTCCATGTCATGTTCGACCAGCACCACCGTAATCCCGGCATCGGCCAGCTGGCGCAGCAATTTGGCCAGCGACACCTTATCGGCATGCATCAGGCCAGCAGCCGGTTCATCAAGCAACAGAACACCGGGCTTGGTCGCCAGCGACCGCGCAATTTCAACAAGCCTGCGGTCCACATGCGGCAGATCACCGGCACGGGCATCGATATCACCATGATAACCACAAAATGCCAGAAGTCCTGCGGCATGGTTGCGGTTTGCCTCCGAGGCAATTGCGCTGAACGGTTTGCCAAACCGGCCAACCGGAATACCGGCAATCACGTTATCGATCACCGACATGTTTTCAAACAGACGGGTCGCCTGATAGGTGCGTGCAATGCCATTACGCGCGGCAAAATCGGTCGGCTTGCCTGCGATGTCCTGATCGCCGATGCGCACCGTTCCTTCGGTCGGTTTGTAGAAACCGCTGATGATGTTCAAAAGGGTGGTTTTACCGGCCCCGTTCGGACCGATGATGGATGTGACATCACCCGGCTTGGCAGTAAAGGAAACGGAATTTACCGCCTTCACCCCGCCAAAGGCAATCGACAGGTTTTCAACCACCAGACCATCTGATTTGGCGTAATCCTTAAGCCCGGCTTCGATTTCGGCTGCCGGGATTGCCGTCACTCCGCGCTTGGCAAGCGGGATGAAGCGTTCAATCACGCCAACAATCCCGCGCGGCGCGATCAACAACACGACGATCAAAAGCGCACCAAAGATCAGCAGGCGATATTCGGCAAAGTCGGCGAGAAGTTCCGGCAACAGTACCGAAACCGATGCCCCCACCAGCGGGCCCAAAACCGTGCCGGCACCGCCCAGAATGACGGCAAACAGATACAGGATCGATTGGCTGAGCGGGAAGTTCGAAGGCGCGATAAACATCATCAGCGGCGCGAAAAGCGCACCGGCAAGACCGGCCATGGCGGCCGCAATCGCAAAGCCCGATGCCTTGACGGCAAAGGCGTTATAGCCAAGCGAGCTTGCGGCGATTTCCGCGTCCCGCATGCTGGTCATTGCCATGCCCCAGCCACTTGTCGCCAGTCGGCGGAAGGCAAACAGCGCAACACCGGCCAGAATAACGCACAGCATCACCAGATCACGTTCGCTAAACATATAGCCAAACAGTTCGGGCATCGGGAAGCCCATAAGGCCGTTTTGCCCACCGGTCAACGCCCGCCATTCAATCGCGCCATGTTCGACAATAAAGGCAAAGGCAATCGTCACCATGGCAAGGAACGGCCCCGCCATCCGCACAGCCGACAGTGCCAAAACACAGCCCGCCAATCCGGCAATCACGGTTGCCGCAATCAGCGCCATCCAGAAATTAAGCCCGGCCAGGGTCAGGATCGCACTGGCATAGGCGCCAATGGCAAAGAAGCCGACCTGGCCAAGCGAAACCAGTCCGGTCAGACCATACAAAACATTCAGCCCCACGCACAAAACCGTGGTGATGGCGACAAGGCCGATGACGAACTGGGTATAACCGCCCGCCATCGTCACCCCGATCAAACCGGCAATGATGGCCGCCAGGATCACACTATCAAGGGCGACGGGTTTATTGAGTTTGGGCATCGGATTTTTGAATTTCATATCGCGTTTCATCATCAGACCTTCTTGATCGCAGCACGGCCAAACAGGCCGCTTGGTTTGACGGTCAGAACCGCGATCACAAGCGCGAACACGACGATGAAGGTGTAGGATGATCCGAGATAGGTGGTCACACCGGCCTCGACCAGACCATAGATAAAGCCTGCCAACATGACGCTATAGGCCGATGTCATGCCGCCCAGAATGGCAACCGCAAAGGCCTTGAGCCCGAAAAGCGTACCCATATCGGAATGTACCGAAAACAGCGGCGCAATCAAAAGCCCGGCACAACCGGCGAGCATCGATGAAATGGCAAAGGATCCGGTCACCATCAATGTGGTGTTGATCCCCATCAGCTTGGCCGCCTGAAGGTTCTGCACAACAGCCAGAAGCGCACGTCCCTGCCGGGTATGACGGAACAGGGCATGAAGTGCGAGGGCCACACCAATTGCGGCAACCGGGATCAGGATTTGTTGCGGATAAACACCCGTGCCAAACACATTCCAGCTTTCGCCAACCAGGGCGGATGGCAGGGTGCGTGGCTCATTACCGAAGGTAAACAGGACCGCGTTATCAAGCAAAATGCCGCCCGCGACAGTCGCCATCAGCCAGGCTTCGGAATTGCGAATGGCAAAGGGGCGGACAAGGAAAAACTCGACAAGAATACCGGCAAGCCCGCAGCACAGAATGGCTAGCGGATAACCGACAATGACGGGAAAACCGTATCGTTCGCAGAACACAAAGCCCAGAACAGCGCCCAGCATCACCATCGATCCTTGGGCAAAGTTGACCTTTGAGGACACCGAATAGGTGATCTGAAAACCAAGCGCGATCAGCCCGTACATACTGCCCAAACCGATCCCGGTAATCAGAGCTGCGATAAATAACGTCATTGCCCGTTGCCTGCTTATGCCGTGCACGTAAGTGCATCATTAAAATGGATAAATCCCCGAATGGCGCGCATTGGGAACACGCCATTCGGGTTGGATAGATCGCTTATTTGATCGGAATGATCTGACCTTCGACGAAATGCGCGAAGGTGTAATCTTCCGGACCAAGCGCATCCTGATCGTCCGGGGTGAACGGCGTGTCATAGGTTTTGATCATGCCTTCAACACCGCTGATCTCGTACATCGCTTCGCGGATGGCCGGACCTTCGGTCGAACCGGCTTTTTCAATCGCCGCTGCAATCAGAAGGGTCGCGTCATAGGCGTTGGCAATGCCCGTTGCCGGGGTCACGTCGGCAAGGGTTTCAATCTCCGGGAATTTCTCCTGAAGTTTGACAAACATCGGGTTTGCCGGATCGGTGAACAGATAGGTCTGGATGAAGTGGACTTTTTCACCCGACTTGCCCGCCAGTTCGGTGAAGCGGCCACCGGCCGGCCCCCAGTGTGATGAAATCGGAACATCCCAGCCCATACGATCAAGAGACTTGATCACCTGTGCGGTCGGGGCAACGTTGGCAACGACAAACAGGGAGTCCGCACCGTTTTCCTTAAGACGGGTCAGCTGCGGGACAACATCAACGTCGTTGGATTCAAACTTCTCAATCCCGGCATGTTCCATGCCACGCTTTTCAAGCGCCTTGAGCAAGCCCTTCTCGTTGGACTCCCCCCACGGGTTGTTAATCAGGATCATGCCCGGCTTCTTGGCACCGTAATTGGCAATCAGATATTCGGTAATGGCTTCATCGACATATTCATCAACGGCGGAAACGCGGAAGACATAGTTTTCCTCGGCACCGTTTTTAGTGATCCCGGTACCAGCAGCCCACGGACCGATGAACGGAATTTTCTGCTGGTTGGCATAAGGCACGATGGCAAACGAGACCGGCGTATCAAGACCACCGATAAGTGCGGCAACGCCTTCGCGCTGAGTCAGTTCACGGGCAGCAACCAGACCCTTGCCCGGGTTGCTTTCATCATCACGCGAAACGAGTTCAAGCGGCTTGCCAAGAACGCCGCCCTCGGCATTGATCTTGTCAATCGCAAGCGTGATACCACGGGTAATCGCTTCACCCGATTTGGCCGACTGACCGCTCAGCGCGGCAACAAGGCCAAGCTTCACGGTATCATCTGCACGGGCATCATGGGCAGGCAAGGCGGCCGCAAACATCAGCGCCGCAGCAGCCCCGAGAAGGGCAGCACGGCGTGTTATTTTCGGGAAAGGCGAGGAAATAGGCATGTGAGACTCCCTGATTATGTGACTGCGTCGTCCGGCGTCGCATATTCGTGATGCGCACCAAATAGTCACCGCACTGCAGCAAGGGACGTGCCAAGAATCAGAAACATTAAAAATCAGATAGTTAGAATATTTCCTGTTATCTTTAAAACCGCAATTGCCTCATGTATACGCAGATTGCATGCAATTTTTGCATAAAATTAATGCATGCAAATTTTATGCACACCGTTTATGCTGTAGACAGATCAATTCCTGCGAACAGAGGATTTCCAAATGACCGACCAGACCACGGAAAATGTGCTCGACACCTTGCCGCCCGAGGCCCAAACCGTGCGTGATTTTCTTGATGCATCCATGAAGCCCGACCCGGAACTGGCGGCAACCTTCATGTCCAATGATGTCGTCATCACCTTTACCGATGGTCAGAAATACGACCATCCGTCGGGCACCACGGCATTCAATGCCGCACGCTATAAATGGGTGAAAAAGAAGTTCGGTCAGTTTGATGTCGCCCACACCAAAGGTCAGACCGTTGTTTACAGCACCGGCTGGCTGTACGGCGAATGGCCGGACGGCACCCCGTTTGAAGGCAACCGTTACATCGACCGTTTCGTGATTGAAAACGGCAAGATCGTCAAAATGGATGTCTGGAACGAAAGTGCGGAACGCATTCTGATCCGCAAGGGCATCAAGGCCTGATTTCCGCAGGAACCCGAACCATGCAGTCAGGACGACACGCCCGGCATCAGTTTATGACGCGCACCGTCCTTGATCTGCGTGCGCGCCAATCTGCGCGTGATGGCGAGCCCGGCTCAGGCGCCGCCGTCACGCACCTTTTTGGCATAGGGTTCAAGCGCATCAAGATACAGAAGCGGCCCGCCTTCTTCTGTTCGGAACAAGGCCCGGTCGGCAACCGCCGTCAGGTGATGACGCATCAGTTTGCGCGCGGTGCCCTCGTCCCCCTTGGCCAGGGCATCGATAATCTGGCGATGCTCCTGAATGCCGCAATCGGTCGAATGCGGGCGGGCATAAAGCGACAGAGTCAGACCACAGCGATAACCGATTTCCTCGACATAACGCAGCAAAACCGGGCTTCCGGCAAGGCGTGCAAGAAGGATATGGAATTCAGTGGCAAGCCGGATCGAAATCGGCTCGGACGCATGTTCGGCTTCGACTTCTTTGGCAAGGTGGGCTTCAAGCTCGCCAAGAATTTCCGGGCTCATATTCTTGACCACCCGGCTAATGACAAGGTCTTCGATCTGGGTGCGCAGCTCAAACAAATCGCGGGCCTCTTCAAGGCTGGGCCTTGCGACCATCGCGCCCTTGTTTCGACGCAACTCGACCAGCCCTTCAGCGGCAAGCCTTTCAAGCGACTGGCGAATAAGGGTTCGGCTGACACCAAACCGCTCGCCCAGGGAATCCTCAGGCAGCTTCATGCCGGGCATCAGAACACGTTCGAGAATTGCCGAACGCAATGCCGAACTGATCATGTCTGTGCGATGCTTTGCCTTGTCCGCTGCTTTCATCCCTGCCCGCCGAGTTTCTTGTTTGGATCTGTTTATCTCTTGCGCTTGTATAAAGGATTGCATGCAATTTCGCCACAACCGATGCACGCAAAGCCCGAAACCATTTGAAATCAACCATCCTGGCTGAAAGACCCATGCCTATGATCGAAGACCAGACTGCCTCAAAATACCGCGCCATGGTCACAAGCCCAAGCACCGCTGCCAGCGAAGCCGGGGCCAAAGTCCTGCGCGATGGCGGCACCGCAATCGAGGCCGTGGTTGCCACAGCCTCTGTTCTGGCGGTGACCTATCCGCATTTCTGCGGCATTGGCGGCGATGCGGTCTGGATGGTTTCCGATAACAGCGGCAAGGTGCAATCTTTCCTCGGTATCGGTCAGGCAGCAGAAAACGGTGCGGAGACCTTTACCGCCAACAAACCGATCCCGCTTCGCGGTCCGGGCTCGACCCTGACCACCGCCTGCACGGTGGATTCCTGGCAACATGCGCTCGATCACTCGGCAAAACACTGGGGTGGGCGCAAAAGCCTGGCAGACCTGATCACGCCCGCGATTGATCTGGCCAAGCACGGCTTTTCCATCAGCCCGTCGCAGTGCTTCTGGCTTGATTTCCGCAAGGAAGAAATCGCCAACTGGCCGGGCTTCATGGAGATTTTCACCCCGAATGCGCGCATGCCCCATGCCGGTGAAATCTTCCGCCAGCCGCAACTGGCCAGCAGCCTGAAACGTATTGCCGAATTTGGCGCACGTGACTTTTACGAAGGTGACCTTGCCGACCAGATTGTCAAAGGCCTGTCTGCCGTCGGCTCCCCGATCACCAAGGCGGATCTGGCGAAAACCCGTACCCGAACGGTCGATGCGGTGTCGCTTGACTATGGGGATGTCACCTTGTTCGCCCCGCCTGCCCCGACGCAGGGTCTGGCAACCCTGATGACCATGGGTGTCTTGCGCGAACTGGGTGCAAAGAACTGGGCCGAAGGCACAGCCGAACATTATCATCTGGTGGTCGAGGCCATCAAACGCGCGTTTTTGAAACGCGACCAGATTGCCGATCCTGACTTCACCAGCACTGATTTCACAGCCCTTCTCGATCAAGCCGCCTTGGCAGCCGATGCCAAAGACATCTCAACTACCAAGGCGCTTGATTGGCCCCATCCCTTCCGCCATGGCGACACGGTCTTTCTTGCCGCCAAGGATGCTAATGGCAATTGCGCCAGTGTCCTGCAAAGCACCTATTTCGATTGGGGCAGCGGGGTTGTCGCGGGCGATACCGGCATTGTCTGGCAAAATCGCGGGGCCGCATTTAGCACCGATCCCAACCATCCGAATGCCTTCGCACCGGGCAAGCTGCCGTTCTATACGCTCAATCCCGGCCTGGCACTCAAGGACGGCAAGCCGCATTTGCTGTACGGAACGCAAGGCGCTGATGGGCAACCACAAACCCTTGCCATGTTGCTCACCCGCATGCTTGATTTTGGCCTGTCACCGCTGGACGCCCTTACCAAACCCCGCTTCCTGCTGGGCAAGACGTTTTCCGATACCAATGACAGCCTGAAGCTTGAAGTTGATGCCGGTGATGATGTGTTTGATGAACTGGCCGCACGCGGTCATGTCCTGCGCGCGATTGAGCCGCAAAGCGCGCTGGCCGGTCAGGCCGGGATCATTCGCATTGATCAGGATGGTTTTGTCGACGGGGCGCATGATCCGCGCAGCGATGGTATGGCAATCGGCGTCTGAGCCGTTGCCCATACAACGGAAAAGGCCGCGCCCCATAGGCACGGCCTTACCTGTTCCGAAGCTCCCCTTACAATTAAGCTCCGGAAACTCCCCCCATGCAAAAGATGCTAGATGGATCTAGATCGCAAGATACTGGTCACGCAGTTCGGCATCATCGAGAACAGCCTGCGCGGTCCCGTCAAAAACGATCTCGCCGCTATCCATGATGATCGCACGGTCGGCCAGTTTCAGGGCTGCAATCGCATTCTGCTCGACAATAATCGTCGTAATGCCGAGCTTCTTGACGTTTTGCAGGGTCTTTTCAATTTCCTGAACAATGACCGGTGCGAGGCCTTCATACGGTTCATCAAGCAGCAGGATCTTGATGTCACGGGCAAGTGCGCGCCCGATGGCCAACATCTGTTGCTCACCGCCTGAAAGCGTGATCGCTTCCTGTTGCGCCCTTTCACCAAGGCGCGGGAACAGTTCATAAATGCGCTGGATAGACCAGCCATGCGGCTCGGCGATCTGAGCCAGTTCAAGGTTCTGCTCAACCGTCATGCCCGGAATAATGCGACGATCTTCGGGCACAAGCTGCAGGCCCAGACGAGCTGCCTGCCATGCCTTCATTTCGTGCAAGGGCTGGTGATCAAGCCAGATCTCGCCATGTTTGAGTTCCGGGTCGCCCATACGCGCGAGGGTGCGCAGCGTGGATGTCTTGCCCGCCCCGTTACGTCCGAGAAGGGCAAGAATTTCGCCCTCGCGGATGTCAAAGGACAGCCCTTGAACGATGTAGCTTTCGCCGTAATAGGCGTGGATGTCATAGACCGAGAAAAAGGCCGGATCGCCACCCTGTTTACGGACGGGTTCCTGTTTTGGCAACGGGCTCATTCTGCTTCCCCTCCGAGATAGGCTTCCTTGACGCGTGGATCATTGCGGACTTCTTCCGGGGTGCCTTCGCAAATGATGGCCCCCTGAGCGAGAACACTGATGCGGTCTGCCAGGCTGAACACAACATGCATGTCATGTTCGATAATCACCTTGGTCATGCCGCGCTCCTTGATCCGCTTGAGAAGGTCAATCGTGCGGTTGGTGTCATGGCGCGCCATGCCCGCCGTCGGCTCATCAAGAAGGAACAGTTTCGGATGCTGACCAAGGCACATGGCAAGCTCCAGACGGCGCTTGTCACCACGCGACATGGAACCGGCCAGATGATCCTTGTGGTCAATCAGCCCGACATCCTCAAGAAGATGCTCGGCATGCTCGCGGACCTCATTTTCCGAGAACAGGCTTTTGATAAAGTTCATCTTGAAGATGCCTTCACGCTTGGCAAAGGCCGGGACCATCACGTTTTGCAGAAGCGACAGTTCCGGGAAGATTTCCGGCGTCTGGAAAACGCGCGCAACACCAAGCTGGTTGATCTCGTGCGGCTCCTTGCCGGTCAGAACCTGATCGCCAAGAAGAACACGCCCCCGGCTCGGTGCCAGACGACCGACAATCACGTTGAGCAATGTCGACTTGCCTGCACCGTTCGGCCCGATGATCGCGTGCACGGTGCCTTCCTTGACCCGAAGGTTGATATCGGAAAGCGCCTGCAGACCGCCAAAGTTCTTGTCGACGTCGGTGACGTCAAGAATGTATTCGGACATGGATCAGACCTCCCCCGCCGATGTTTGTTCTTTTTCTTTGTTCTCATGGCTGTCGGATTTGCCACGGTTGGTGACCAGGCGCGACAGGCGACTGATACCTTCCATGATGCCACCCGGCAGGAAGATCACGATCAGCATGAAGACAAGGCCAAGGGTCAGATGCCAGCCTTCGCCGACAAACAGGCCGACCAGTGATGCCACCGGATGTGCCAGCCAGTCCGGCAGGAAGGAAAAGGCATTCAAAAGAACCGTATCGTTGAAGGCCGAGAAGATGTTCTCGAAATACTTGATGATACCGGCCCCCAGAAGCGGACCAATCAGTGTACCGACACCACCAAGGATCGTGATCAGAACGACCTCGCCCGATGCCGTCCACTGCATGCGCTCTGCCCCTGCCAGCGGATCGGTCACCGCCAGAAGAGAACCGGCAAGACCGGCATACATGCCAGAGATGACAAAGGCGGTCATCAGATACGGACGGGTGCTGAACCCGGTATAGCCCATGCGGTTCTGGTTCGACTTGATCGCGCGCAGCTTAAGCCCGAACGGCGAGCGGAAGATACGCAAGTAAATGAAGAACGAAATCAGCATCAAGGCCGCACATATATAGAAGCCCGAATAGCCGATGCCTTCGATCCCGAACAGGTTCGGTGTCGGAAGCGAGCCATCAGCAACGATGCCCGACATACGATCCAGCACGCGCGGATCAGCCTGTTCAAGCTGCAGACCGGTTTCACCATTGGTGATCGGGGTCAGCACGGAATAGGCCAGATTATAGGACATCTGTGCGAAGGCCAGTGTCAGGATCGAGAAGTAAATCCCCGAACGACGCAAGGACACGAAACCGATCGCCAGTGCAAATAGCCCCGAAAGGACCGTACCAAAGATCAATGCCGGAATGACATTCATCGAAAGCAGTTTGAACGACCAGACTGCGGTGTAGGACCCGACACCCAGAAAGGCTGCGTGACCAAAGGACAGATAGCCGGTCAGACCAAAAAGAATGTTATAGCCGATGGCAAAGATGCCAAAGATCATGAACTTCTGCATCAGGTCGGGATAAGCCGCCCCGAAGGGCTGCAGCCACAGCGGCATGGTGAGGACCACTGCCGACAGGATGGCCATGAAGATCATATCTTTCTTGGGCGAGACGATTTTTGTATTTGACATTTTTTAGCTCTCCATCACGCCCCGGCGTCCCATCAGACCACGCGGACGGGTCAGCAGAATGACGACGGCAACAAGGTAGATGATGATCTGGTCAATCCCGGGGAAGATGTCTTTCACCTCGGTCATGGACGAGAAGGACTGCAGGATCCCCAGCAGGAAGCCAGCGGCCACCGCACCGGGCAAAGAGCCCATACCACCCACAACAACCACAACGAATGACAGCACCAGGAAGTCCATGCCCAGATGGTAATCCGGGGGTAGAACCGGCGTGTACATCACGCCTGCCAGACCCGCGACCACGGCCGCGATGCCAAACACAATCGTAAAGCGACGTTCAATATTGATGCCCAGAAGTTCGACCGTTTCACGGTCGGCCATCCCGGCGCGCACCACCATCCCGTAGGTGGTGAAATGCAGGAACGAGAACACAAGACCAATGGTCATAAGCGAGAACGCCAGATAAATCAGACGCCACCACGGATAGACCACGGCTTCACCAAGGCCAAACAGCGCACCAACGGCTGCAGAACCCGACACAATATCAGGTGCCCCTTGCGGGATCGGGTTTGCGCCAAAGGCGGCCTTGACCACCTCCTGAAGAACAATGGCCAGACCAAAGGTCACAAGAATCTGCTCGGCGTGAGGACGCTTGTAGAAATGTCGGATGAGGAAACGTTCCATGACAATGCCGATAAGCAACATCACCGGTATTGCCAGGATGATCGATAACGGTACCGACCAGTCAATGATCGCCGTACCGGTATCGCCAAACCACAGTTCGAGGTAAGGCGTTTCCTTGTAGGCATCAAAGAAGGTGACCGACTCATCCTTGACCTTGACCGAAAGGGTCAAAAGTTTTTCGAGGGTTACCGCGCAGAATGCGCCCATCATGAAGATGGCGCCATGCGCGAAGTTCACCACGCCAAGCGTGCCGAACACCAGGGTCAGGCCAAGCGCAATCAGTGCATAGGCACCGCCCTTGTCCAGACCATTCAGGATTTGAAGAAATATAGCGTCCATCAGTTATCCGCCGCGTATTCGTAAGGGGACTTAGTCAAAAGTCGTACAGGCCGAGGCCAGAGGGCAAACGGGCCGACCATTGGGAGATGGCCGGCCCTGCTTGCGGGAGTATCAGACCTGATACGGACCCAGTTCCCCGCCGAACATATCGGCCGGATATTCGACCTGAGCACGCGGAACGTTTTTAACGACTTCAAGAAGGTCGAAGTTGGACTGCGGGTTTTCTTTACCACGCACAACCAGAACGTCTTTGAAGCACTGGTGGTCTTCTGCACGGTACAGGGTCGGGCCGTTGCCCGCGCCATCGAACTCGAACCCTTCGAGCTGTTTGATGACTTCCCAAGGTGCGAAAGTACCGGCCATTTCGCAGGCGTTTGCATAAAGCAGCGTCTGGACGTAGCAGGTATGTGCAGCCTGGGACGGCGGGAAGCCGTATTCCTGACCGAACGATTTTACGAAGGCCTGCGAGCCGGCGTCGGTCAGCGACCAGTGCCAGTTGGTGGTACCAAGGATACCTTTTGCAGCTTCGCCAGCACCCTGTGCCATCAGGCGGGAATACAGCGGAACAACGATTTCGAAGTTCTTGCCATTCACCTGCTTGTCACGCAGACCGAATTGAACGGCCTGGGTCAGGGAGTTGACCATGTCCTTACCATAGTGGTTCAGGATCAGGACATCTGCGCCAGAGTTCAGAACCGGGGTGATGTACTGCGAGAAGTCACCCGCACCAACCGGGGTACGAACGGTGTTCACAGTTTCCCAACCGATATTCTCGGTCGCGGCCTTAATCGATTCTTCCTGGGTCCAGCCCCAGGTGTAATCGGCCGTCAGGTGGTAAGCGCGGCGCTCGTTGCCATACTCATCGAGCAGAACCGGCGCGATCGCCTGACCGGACATGTAAGCGTTAAAGAAGTGGCGGAAGCCATAACGCTTTTTGTCTTTACCGGTGGTGTCGTTCGAGTGGGTCAGACCCGCCATGAAGATGACGCCCATTTCCTGGCAAAGACCCTGCACGGCGATTGCCACACCAGAGGACGAACCACCGGTAACCATCGCCACATTGTCTTTTTCAATCATACGCTTGGCAGAAGCACGCGCGGCATCGGACTTGGTCTGGGTATCACCGGTCACGAACTCGACCTTCTTGCCGAGGATGCCGTTACCCTTGAGCTCAAGCGGCTTCATGGTATTGAGCATACCACCGTCGCCTTCACCGTTGATGTGCTTGACTGCAAGCTGATAGGCACGCAATTCGTCAGCACCCTCATCGGCATACGGGCCGGTCTGCGGCACGTTGAAACCGAGTTTGACGCTGGCAGCACTACCCGGATCGCCACGGAAGGTCTGGGCATGCGCGTTCTTGATGAAATGCATCGGGAAAGTGCCGCCAATGAGGGCTGCACCCGTAGTTGCCGCGGATCCCTTCAGGATCGTACGACGAGATACATTTCCGATAAGCTTAGTCTCCGACATGGTTTTCCTCCCCAATGTCTTGGGATCTGTTTCAGAGAAATCTGAGGCCTGTTTTCTGGTTCGTTTTTTTGTCGACCTGTCAAAACAATGAGGAGCAATTGAAAATGAATCAACACCTAGTTGATATAAAACAACTTTTTTGTAAATATATAGATGAGCAATGTGAAAATTAGTAAATCTTGTCAACAGGTAAGACTTTAGTATGGCGCGTCAGGCCCCCATCGGACACCGTATTCGCGGTCGCAGAAAAGACATCGGAATGACCCAGAATGCCCTGGCGAAGGCTGCGGGCATCTCGGCCTCATACCTAAATCTGATCGAACATAACCGCCGCTCGATCGGGGGCGGATTGCTGATGCGGATCGCCGAGGCGCTTGAAATTCACCCGCACTCATTATCAGGCTCCGAGGAAAGCCGGTTGCTGTCCGATCTGGCCGAGGCTGCCTCGGACCCGGTCTTTCGCACCACCCCGGTTGAAAGCCGCGAATTCCCGGCCATGATCGCCGCAGCCCCCGGTATGATCACGGCCTTTCTGTCGCTTTATCGCGCCTATCGCAGTGGCCTTGATGATATCGACGCCCTGTCAGAGCGGCTGAGCCACGATCCCTTCCTGACCGAGGCCAGCCATTCAATCCTGACGCGCATTACATCCATTCGCACGGTGGCCGAGATTTTCGATGACTATGATGATCTGTCACCCGATCAACGCGCACGCTTTAACGCAACACTGGTGCGGGAATCCCAGCGCCTGGCAGAATCGGCGACCGAGATTTTCAACTTCCTTGAGCGTGGCGAGGCCGGTCGTCCGGCCGCCAGCCCGGCGGAGGAAGTCGATGATCTGCTCTATGACAACGCCAACCATTTCCCAACACTCGAAGACCACGCCAACAAGATGCGCCCGATCATTGATCCGGATGGCGGACTTTATCTGACCGATCTGATCAATTACCTCGAAGACACGCACAAGACCCGGATCGAACGACTGCCGTCCGAGGACTTCCTGACAAGCGGTTATCAATGGGATGCCAAGCACAACAGCCTGCGCATCTCACGTGCCCTGCCAATCACCTCGGCCCGCTTTCAGGCGGCGCGCACCATCTGCCGGCTTGAGGCGGCAGACCCGATCAACGAAATCCTTGATCGCGCCCAGATCGGCAGCAAAGCCGGGCGCGTTCGTGCGTCCGAGGCGCTGATATCCTATGCCGCGGCCGCCTTGCTGTTCCCCTATGACCTGTTTTTGGATGATGCGCGCAGCATGCGCCATGACATCGAACTTCTGCAGCAACGTTACGCCGCGAGTTGGGAGCAAATCTGCCACCGCCTGACGACACTCCGCCGTCCGGGTGCAGAAGGCATTCCGTTCCATCTGGTGCGCACCGACATTGCTGGTAACATTTCCAAACGGTTCTCGGCATCGGGCCTGCAATTGCCACGTTATGGCGGCGCCTGCCCGCGCTGGGTGGTGCATGAAGCCTATACCGCGCCAGAACGCGTAATCCCGCAATTTGTCCGCCTGCCCGATAACAGCGAATATCTGTTTGTTGCCCGTGCCTTGCGATCAGGTGCCGGGGGTTATGGCGTACCGCGTTCGGTCCATTCGGTGATGATCGGCTGTGACACGGCCTTTTCAAGTGATGTGGTCTATGGCGACCGATTGTCGCTTGATCGCCCGGAATCCGCCGTTCCCGTCGGAATTTCATGCCGTCAGTGCCCGCGTGATGATTGCGCCCAGCGCGCCTATGAAATGGCCGATGGCACACCGAAAACAGCTTCGAAATAAGCCGCAATTGGCCCGCAAAGGCGATCACAAGCGTTGCCTTATGTATACCACCCCAAAGTAGCATTATCATTCAGGTCATAAGCCGTTAGGATTGGGAATATAACAATCCGAAAAATCGGGAGAACGTCCTTGAATGAGAGACCAAAGGTCTTGATTGCCGAAGACGAGGAAACCATTGTCGAATCACTCAGCTTTCTGATGGAAAAGGAAGGCTATGACGTCAGCGTTGCCACCGATGGCCGCACGGCGATTTCCATGATCGCCCGCGACATCCCGGATATGGTGTTGCTCGATGTCATGATGCCCGTCTGTGACGGGTTTGAAGTCGTGCGCGCAACGCGTAACGATCCCAACACCCGACAAATTCCCATCATGATGCTGACCGCCAAAACCCGCGAAGTCGACCGCCGCAAGGGGCTTGAGCTTGGCGTGGATGACTTTGTCACCAAGCCGTTTTCAACCCGCGACGTCGTTTCCCGGGTCAAGGCCCTGCTTGAACGCGCGGCAAACTGAAACGCGGTTTCGCGTTCTTCTCCAACCGGCAGGAGGCCCCCATCACACCGCCACGCAGACTTACCGAACGCGCCCTTGCGCTGATGCTGGTGGCCTTGATCATCTGGTTGCCGCCGATTGTCGGGATGTTTTCACTTGATGGCACCATCCTTGGCCTGCCGATCCTGTTTGTCTATTTCTTTGCCGGTTGGGGCATCCTGATTGCGCTGTGCGCCATCCTGACAAGTGCACTTCGCCACGCAGCCCAGACCGAGAGGAAATAGCCCATGCTATCCTCGGAACTGGTCATCCTTGTCTCGCTGATTTATGTCGGCCTGCTTTATGCGATTGCATGGTGGGGCGACAAGCGCGCACGCGATGGCCATTCCTGGGTCCGCAATCCGACGGTCTATACCCTGTCCATCGCGGTCTATTGTACATCCTGGACCTTTTATGGAGCGGTCGGGACAGCGGCGCGCAACGGGCTTGAATACCTTACGATCTATCTGGGCCCGACCGTGATCTTTTTGGGCTGGTGGTTTTTACTGCGCAAGATGCTGCGCATTTCCAAGGCCCATCGCATTACCTCGATCGCTGACTTTATCTCGTCACGTTATGGCAAAAGCACCCAGCTTTCGGTGCTCGTCACACTGATTGCAGTGATTGGCACCACGCCTTATATCGCGCTTCAGCTCAAGGCCATTGCGACCAGTTACACCGTGCTGACGGTCTGGGATCACGGTATGATTGAACCGGTCCGTGAAACCGTCAGCATTTTTTCCGATAGCGGCTTTTGGGCCGCGGTTGGCCTGACGCTGTTTGGCATTTTGTTCGGCACGCGCTTCATTGATGCCGATGAACATCACGAAGGCATGGTGGCTGCCATCGCCTTTGAAAGCCTGGTCAAACTTTTCGCGCTTTTGGCAGTCGGTTTCTTTGTCTGCTTTGTCATGTATGAAGGGCTCGGGGATCTGTTTACCCAGTCTGCTGCAAGTGCAGATACGGCAAAACTGCTGGTCCTGCCTGAAGATGGCAGTTCGCGCTGGCTGACACTGATGATGCTCTCCATGGCAGCCATCCTGTGCCTGCCCCGCCAGTTCCAGGTCATCATTGTTGAAAATGTCGATGAACGTCACCTCGCCACCGCAAGCTGGGCCTTTCCACTTTATCTTCTGGCAATGAACCTGTTTGTCCTGCCGATTGCGTTGGCCGGCCTTGGCGCGCTTCCGGTCTGGTCGGACCCGGACTTCTTTGTGATTTCCGTTCCACTGTTTGAAAACCAGTCAATGCTGGCCCTTCTGGCGTATGTTGGGGGTCTTTCGGCCAGTACCAGCATGGTGATTGTTGCGACCATTGCACTGTCGACCATGGTGTGCAACGACCTGATCGTGCCAGCGTTGCTGCGCATTCGCCCGCTGCGCCTGACCGAACGTGATGATCTGACCGGGCTTCTGATCTTTATCCGGCGTGCATCCATCGTTGTCGTGGTGTTTATGGGCTTTGCCTATTACCGCTCCGCCGGGGCCAGTGATGCCCTGGCTGAAATCGGCCTGATTTCCTTTGCCGCCATCGCCCAATTCATCCCGATCATGATTGGCGGGCTTTACTGGAAGGGCGGCACGCGTACCGGTGCACAGGTGGCACTTACCATCGGTTTTGCCGTCTGGGGCTATACGCTTCTGCTGCCATCGCTTGCCGATAGTGGCTGGATGGACCCATCCCTTATTCTGAACGGCGCCTTTGGCCATCCATGGCTGCGCCCCGAAAGCCTGTTTGGCCTGACCGATTTCGCCCCCCTGACCCACGCGCTGATCTGGTCGATTTCACTCAATACCGCGGCCTATGTCGTGATCAGTCTGTTTACCGAGCCAAGTGCATTGGAACGCATTCAGGCCACCCTGTTTGTCGATGCCTTTTCGCGCAAGGGTCAGGATACCGTCATCTGGCGCTCCTCGGCATCGGCCAATGATCTTTATGAACTGGTCGAACGGTTTTTGGGCCGTGACCGCGCCTATCAATCCTTCCGTCAGTTTGATCAAAGTATCGATCCCACCTGGCGGGGCAAGGGCGAAGCCAATGCCGACATGATCGCCTTTACCGAACGGCTTCTGGCTGGCTCCATCGGCGCAGCCTCGGCACGTGTGATGGTGTCATCTGTTGCCAAGGGCGAAATGGTCAGCCTTGATGAAGTGCTTGAGATCCTTGAAGAAACATCGCACGTCATCGAATATTCCCAGCGCCTTGAACAGAAATCCCATGAGCTTGAACAGGCCGCCGCCGAACTGCGTGCCGCCAACGAACGGCTTAAGGAACTGGACCGGCTCAAGGATGAATTCCTGACAATGGTCAGCCATGAGTTCAGAACCCCGCTGACCTCGATCCGGTCCTTCTCGGAAATTCTGGTTGATTCCCCGAACCTTGATCCGAAACAGACCGACCGGTTCCTTGAAATCATCGTCCGCGAAAGCGAACGTCTGACGCGCTTGATTGATGACCATCTGGATCTTGCCCGCCTTGAAGCCGGTCATTCCGACTGGCGCGCGGTCGAGGTCGATCCGCGCACCGTCCTTGATGAAAGCATCGAGGCTGTCAAAGGCGTATTCGATGCCAAGGGTGTCGTTCTGACCAAGGAATATTCGCGCAATTCCGTGCTTTTGCATGTCGACCGGGACCGCCTGACACAGGTCTTTATCAACCTTCTGTCAAATGCTGCCAAATTCTCTGATCCCGATCATCCCGAGGTATCTGTACGCGGTGAGGCTATGGATGGCGGCTATCTGGTGTCGATCACCGATAACGGCAAGGGTGTGGCTGCCAACGAGCTTGAGATCATCTTTGACAAATTCTCGCGCGGCGGAAAATACGCCGATGACAAACCAAAGCCGTCTGGTTCGGGCCTTGGCCTCGCAATCGCCAAGCACGTAGTCGAGCATTGTCAGGGCAAGATTTGGGCCGAAAGCCCGGCGGGACAGGGTGCGACCTTCCGCGTCTTTATCCCCGGCGAGATGATGGAGGCGATTGATCCTGCCAAGCCCGATAGCTTCGCCAAGTAATTTGGCTTTCCGAATCAAAAAGGGCGCGCAAAGCAAACCTTGCGCGCCCTTCTTCATTGCGATGATCGCAATGCTTACTTCATCACTTACTTCATCGTCGGCATGACGAATTCAGCACCCTTGCGAATGCCGGTCGGCCAGCGCGAGGTGATGGTTTTAAGCTTGGTATAGAAGCGAACGCCTTCCGGACCATGCATGTGATGGTCACCAAACAGCGATGCTTTCCAGCCGCCAAACGAATGGAAGGCCATCGGAACCGGGATCGGTACGTTGATGCCGACCATGCCGGTCTGGGTGCGGGCCGCAAATTCACGCGCGGTGTCGCCATCACGGGTGAAGATCGCGGTGCCGTTGCCATATTCATGGTCATCAACAAGGTTGGCAGCGGTTTCGAAATCATCGGTACGAACAACCGACAGAACCGGGCCAAAGATCTCTTCCTTATAAATGCTCATATCCGGGGTGACGTCGTCAAACAGCGTGCCACCAACGAAGTAACCGTCTTCATAGCCCTGCAGCTTAATGTCACGGCCATCAACCACAAGCTTGGCACCTTCTTCGACACCCTTGTTGATATAACCAACAACCTTGTCGCGATGTGCAGCAGTGACCAGTGGGCCCATTTCGGCTGCCGGATCGGTGCCCGGTGCAACGCGCAGCTCATTGATGCGCGGGACCAGTTTCTCGATCAGGGTATCTGCCGTTTCCTTGCCAACCGGCACAGCAACCGAAATCGCCATGCAACGTTCGCCAGCCGAACCGTAAGCAGCGCCCATTAGGGCATCAACCGCCTGATCCATATCGGCGTCCGGCATGATGATCATGTGGTTTTTCGCACCACCAAGTGCCTGGCAACGTTTGCCTTGGGCTGTTGCAGTTTCATAGATGTATTTGGCAATCGGGGTCGACCCGACAAAGCTGATCGCCGATACGTCCGGATCAAACAGCAGCGCATCAACCGCTTCCTTGTCACCCTGAACAACGTTGAACACACCATCGGGAAGACCGGCTTCGGTCAGCCATTCTGCCAACAGAAGCGACGCAGACGGATCACGTTCCGACGGCTTCAGGATAAAGCAGTTGCCGCATGCAAGGGCGACCGGGAACATCCACATCGGCACCATGGCCGGGAAGTTGAACGGCGTAATACCGGCAACGATGCCAAGCGGCTGACGTACCGAGTGGCTATCAACCTTGGTCCCGACATTCTCGGTGAACTCACCCTTGAGCAACTGCGGCGCGCCGGTTGCGAATTCAACAACCTCAATCCCGCGGGTCACTTCACCCAGCGCATCGGACAGAACCTTACCATGCTCGGCGGTAATCGCAGCAGCCAGTTCTTCGGAACGCTCTTCGAGGATGCCCAGGAATTTGTTGAGGATACGCGCACGGCGCAGCGGCGTGGTTGCGGCCCATTCGGCTGCAACAGCCGATGCCGATTCAACAGCGGCACGGACTTCGGCCTTGGATGCCAGATCCACAGTCGCGCTCTCGGCACCCGTTGCCGGATTGAAGACCGGTGCGGAACGGCCGGACGTGCCAGCAACGCGTTTGCCGTTGATATAATGGGTAAGTTGGGTTGCCATTGGGTTTCTCCCGATAAACCTGATGATCAGTGGGACGATCTTAATATTAAGTGGGGGTTTGACCCCTCATAACCTGATCCCATTATGACTATGCACAGGGATGCACATCAATTATCATTTCCGCAAATTCGATGTGCAAAAATTAAAGTCATCGCAGGACCACACCGTCATGGATTGGGATCGCTTCCGCATCTTCCTCGCTGTTGCCAGACATGGTCAGATTTTGGCGGCAGCCCGCCAGCTTGGCCTCAACCACGCAACAGTGGGCCGCCAATTGACCGCCCTTGAAAAGGAACTTGGCACCAAACTGATCGAACGGCGCACCACCGGATCGGACCTGACCCCGGCGGGACAGGAACTCATGCAGGCGGCAGAGGCCGCTGAATCCGCCTTCCTGCGCGCCGGCACCGCCGTTTCAAACCAGTCGGAGCTTATCAGCGGCACCGTCCGCGTCGGCGTCCCTGATGGATTGGGCAACTATTTCCTTGCAAGTGAGTTGGCTCACTTTGCATCCAATCACCCGGACCTTGTTATTCAGCTCGTCCCCCTGCCGCGCACATTTTCGCTTTCCCAACGCGAAGCCGATATCGCCATCACGCTTGATCGCCCCAAACAGGGCCGGCTTGTGATCCGCAAACTCACCGATTACACGCTTAGCGTCTATGCCACCAAATCCTACATCGAACGCTTCGGCGCTGTCGAAACCGAGGCCGATCTGACAGACCGCCTGTTTGTCACCCATATCGAAGATCTGATTTACAGCCGCGCGCTTGATTACGCCGCCCGCCTTGGCAAACTGATGAAACGCCGCTTTGAATGCGGCAGTGTGGTCGCCCAGATGGAGGCGGTGCGCAACGGTTATGGCATCGGCATCCTGCACGACTACGCCACCGAAGGCATCCCCGACCTCGTCCGCCTGCTCCCCGAAATCCGCTTCACCAGAAACTACTGGATGCTCCAGCACCCCGACACCAAGGACACGCGGAGTGTCGCGGCAATTGCTGAACACATTACCCAGGTCGTGCGGAGCGCACGCAGCCGATTTATCGTCTCTTAAGTCTCAGCGCCTCGTGTCGGGCTCACACTTGCGCAAAGAAAGAAGCCTTGGAACCGGTATGCAGGTTAGTGGCCTTAATCGGACCGCAACGGCGCCCTGCTCTGTTCATTTCCCGCCTCAATCGCTTTCGCCATCAGACGCAGCAGTTCTGACTGCTCTGCACCATCCAGACCGGTCAGCATGCTTTTCTGGGCTTGCAGGACGGCGGGGCTGACTTTAGCGAAGGTGTCGCGGCCCTTGTCGGTCAGGTGGAGTTCGCGCGCACGGCGGTCGCGGGTACTGACGACGCGTTCGATATAGCCTTTTTGCACCAGACGATCGACGACACCGGTGATGGTCGCGCGGTCGTAAGCGATCAGGCCGGCCAGAGTCGCCTGATCCACACCATCGATCTCGGCGATTTTGGCCATGGCAGCATATTGCACCGGGGTCAGGTCGATCCCGGTCTTGGCGACCTCGGCGTGGAAGATTGCCACGGCAATCTGTTGAAAACGCCGGATAAGATGGCCTGGCATCTGATCCACTTCACTCACGCGCACCTCCTGATCGGGCCGTCAGCTTGACAGTCCGATTTATAGTAAGCATACTTATCATTAGCACACAAATTATATAACAATCCGTAGTGCCTGTTATTTCGCAACTTCGGAGATTTGTCCAATTCGGAGGAACAATCATGCAATTCCATCTCGACGGTTTTCGCGCTGGTGACCCGACCATCGAACCGGCCAACACAGCCACTGACGCATTGCAGGGAGATACCCTGCCAAGCGAGGTGGATGTCCTGATTGTCGGTAACGGCCCGGCGGGCCTTACCCTTGCCGCTCAGTTGGCAGCCTTCCCCAACATCACAACCCGCATCGTTGACCAGAAAGATGGCCCGATGGAACTGGGTCAGGCCGATGGTATCGCGTGTCGCACGATCGAGATGTTCAATGCCTTTGGCTTTGCCGAGCGGGTATTGAAAGAAGCTTATTGGGTCAATGAGGTTTCCTTCTGGAAGCCCGATCCGGCAGATCGTGGCAAGATTGCCCGAACTGATACCATTCAGGACACCGAAGACGGCCTGTCGGAATTCCCGCATGTAATCCTGAACCAGGCGCGCGTGCATGATTTCTATCTTGATGTGATGCGCAATGCCCCAAACCGGTTGGAGCCGGATTATTCCCGCCAGGTGATTGATGTCGCGATTGATCCGAAGGCGGGCACCAAAAGCAGCCCCAGCCACCCGGTAACTGTGACCCTGGAGCGCACTGATCCAGACCACGCCGGGCAGCGCGAAACTGTCAAGGCGCGCTATGTTGTTGGCTGTGACGGGGCGCGCAGTGCTGTGCGCAAATCATTGGGCCGCGAGCTGCGCGGGGATTCCGCCCATCAGGCATGGGGCGTGATGGATGTTCTGTGCGTCACCGACTTCCCCGACATCCGCAAAAAGGCGACCATTCATTCCGCCAATGAGGGCAACGTCCTGATCATCCCGCGCGAAGGTGGCTATCTTGTACGTTTGTATGTCGAGCTCGACAAACTGGCCGAGGGCGAACGCGTTGCCAGCCGCAACATCACATCAGACCATCTGATTGCTGCCGCCCAGCGCATCCTGCATCCCTATACGCTTGATGTAAAGGAAATCGCCTGGTGGTCGGTTTATGAGATCGGTCAGCGCCTGTGTGACAAGTTCGACAACCTCAATGGCGAGACTTCGGCGACGCGTATTCCGAATGTGTTTATTGCTGGTGACGCCTGCCACACCCATAGCCCGAAGGCAGGGCAAGGCATGAATGTTTCGATGCAGGATACCTTTAATCTTGGCTGGAAACTGGCCGGGGTTCTTGAAGGCCGGATCAAGCCGGAAATCCTGCACAGCTACTCCGAGGAACGCCAAGCGATCGCCAAGGAGCTGATAGATTTTGATGGCAAATTTGCCAAGATGTTCAGTGCCCGTCCGAACGAGGATGGTACAGCCGACAGTAACGGTGTTGATCCCAAGGAATTCCAGAAATACTTCATCCAACAGGGCCGCTTTACCGCCGGCACCGCCACCCGCTACACACCATCCGTCCTGACCGGGCCGGACATCCATCAGGATCTGGCAAAGGGTTTTGTCATTGGCATGCGCTTCCATTCGGCACCGGTCGTGCGTCTGTCGGATGCCAAACCGGCACAGCTTGGCCATTGCGCCAAGGTCGATGGGCGCTGGCGGCTTTACGCCTTTGCCTGCAAGGATGATCGCGGGCAGCCGGGATCAGACATTCATGCGCTGTCTGATTTCCTGCAAACCGCCCCGATTTCGCCAATGGTGAAGTTCAACCGCGAGGGCGATGACCAGGACAGCGTTCTGGATGTCCGCGCCATCTTCCAGCAGCCGCATCGCAGCCTTGCGATCGAGGCCATGCCGAAACTTCTGCTGCCGCGTAAAGGCAAATATGGCCTGGTTGATTATGAAAAGATCTATTGCCCGGATCTGAAATCAGGGGACGACATCTTTGACATGCGCGGCATTGATCGTGATCACGGCTGCATGGTTCTGGTCCGCCCGGATCAGTATATTTCCCATGTCTTGCCGCTTGATGCCTTTGGGGCGCTCAGTGCGTTCTTAAGCAACATCCTGATTGCCCGGAACGGGGCGTAACCAGAAACAATTTCCGACCGAGCAAACAAAATAAAAGCCCGTTCAGTTTTGAACGGGCTTTTTAATCACAAATAAGTGACCAGTCGTCACTTATTTCGCCAATCAATTTCGAAATTGGTCTTCGGCGACAGGGTCCGAAGCTTGTCTTCGAAATAGGTCTGCATTTCAGCAAGGCTGTCTTCGTCGGCTGCTGACATCGCAACCGTCAGAAACAGCGAGGTCGCGCTCAGCTCGCATGCGCCTTTTTCAAACGCCAGCAGGCCGGCATCGGGCTTACGCAGGGTTGCTTTAACGTCTTCGCTGCGAGCCTGCAGCATAAGACCTTTAAGGTAGCAGGGCGCGCTGCGCAGATAGATGTCCGCGAATGCGAAGCTATCGGCGTCGCTCTGCTGTTTGGACGTATGGGCAGCAGGGGAGGTCTGATCACCCGAAACATCCAATGATTTGACCGCATCGGGCCAAGCGTCGTTCACTTTGACCGCCAGGTTAGACATGTGCATCACCAATCCTTTAAGGGCGCAATATGCGCACGGTATCCCCATACCCCTTGGACACGCATTTCACATTGCTTATAGCGCTGAACAATAATGAATATCGGTCATCTATTGCACGCCACAGGACAACGTCAATGCACTTTGTCCTGACAAAAATGTTAGAAATCGGGCAAGCCGCAAGTCTTCCGGCTGAGATTTTCCTATATTCTCAGCAGAACATCCGCAGAATTACGCAAATTTTGGCAGAAAACCTCTCACTTACAAAGACATGTGTCCGAGATCACATTGGCGTGAAATGACCATGTCTGCCGCTTCCCGCTATGTGCATGGCTGGGTTGCTTAGCCCTGAATGACGCTTTGGCGCTGCGCCCCAAGCCCGTCGATTCCCAATTCCATCACGTCACCAGGCTTGAGAAACACCTGCGGGTTCTGCCCCATGCCAACCCCCGGGGGCGTTCCGGTCGAGATGATATCACCGGGTTGCAGGCTCATGAAACGCGACAGATAACTGATTACGAATGCGACACCATAGGCCATGGTTTTGGTACTGCCGTCCTGATAGCGCTTGCCATTGACATCAAGCCACATGGCAAGGTTTTGCGGATCAGGAACCTCGTCACGGGTCACCAGCCACGGGCCAATCGGGCCAAAGGTATCGGCACTTTTGCCCTTTACCCACTGACCGGAATGCTCAAGCTGAAAGGCCCGCTCGGAAATATCATTGGCCAGGCAATAGCCCGCGACATAATCAAGCGCATCGGCCTCATCGACATATTTGGCCTGCTTGCCAATCACCACACCAAGTTCGACTTCCCAGTCGGTCTTGGTCGAGCCACGCGGGATTTCGATATTGTCATTCGGCCCACACACGGCCGAGGTCGCCTTGAAAAACACGATCGGTTCGGGCGGCAGTTCCATCCCGGCCTCTGCCGCATGGTCGGAATAGTTCAAGCCAATGCAGATGAACTTCCCCGGACGCCCGACACAGGGCCCGATGCGCGGATCACCCGACACCACCGGCAGGCTTTCGGGATCAATTGCGGCAATGCGTGCAAATGTTTCGTCGGAAATCGTCGTCGGATCAATATCTCCAATCACGCCCGACAGATCACGGATGACACCACCCGCATCACAAAGCCCGGGTTTTTCCGCCCCCTTGGGGCCATAACGCAAAAGCTTCATGATCTGATTTCTCCTGATGGCGTGGCGTAATCACTTGCGGCCTTGCGACTGTGCAAATCCCGCAAAAAGAACGACTTATTCCTCATACCATAGTGATGTCACATCCGGCTTACAAAGTGCAAGCCAATTGGAAAATCATGCAGGCTTGTAACCATCATGATTGTTCTGGCCCCGCAATTCGATATCATCACCACAAAGCCCACCACGCCCCAAAGGATATTATAAAGACATGATGCAGACCATTACCGCCAGTGACGGCCACGTTCTTGATTGCTGGTTTGAAGCGCCGGTTGGCAAACGTTTGGGCAGGATCGTGATCCTTCAGGAAATTTTTGGTGTCACCGATCAGCTCAAGGATGTTGCAAAGAAATATGCCGCCCTTGGCTATGAAGTCGCCATCCCGGCCCTGTTTGATCGGATCGAACGCGGATCGGTCGTGGCGTTTGATGATTTTGAACGTGCCCGCAGCCTGATGATGGCATCCGATCTTTCCAACAATCTCAAGGATATTGGTGCCACCATTCAGGCCTTGGCTGCAAATGGTGGCAAGGTCGCGGTGATCGGTTTTTGCTGGGGTGGCGGGCTAGCGCTTCGCTCGGCGCAAAGCCTTGACGTTGCGGCAGGTGTTTCTTTTTACGGCACGCGCATTGACCAATATCTTGATAAACCGCTTTCTGCTCCCTTCCTTGGGCATTTTGGCCTGTCCGATGATCACGTCCCGGTCGAAATGATCGAGGAAGCCAAGGCTGCCCTGCCCGGCATGGAAGTTCATATGTACGAAGCCGGCCACGCCTTTGCCAACGAAGCCCGCCCTTCCTACGTCGCATCGGCCGCCGAAGTGGCCCATGGCCGCACCGTTGAATTCCTTGCCCAACATCTGGCGAGTTAACTCATCCCTGCCCCGGCCTTCACCCTTCAGGACATCAAGCCACCATGCGCATTGCCATCCTCGACGACTATCAGAACCTTGCGCTGCAATCCGCCGACTGGTCGAAGGTCCAGGAATTTGGCGAGATCACAGTGTTCAACGACACCATCGCGGATCGCGAGGCGCTGATTGAGCGACTCAGCCCGTTTGAGGTCCTGTGTGTGATGCGCGAACGCACCCCGCTTCCCGGTGAACTTCTGCGTTCCCTTCCCAACCTGCGCCTGATCGTCACGACCGGCAAACGCAATGACGCCATTGACGTCGCAACCGCAGGCGAACTGGGCATTACGGTCTGCGGCACAGAATCCCCGTCCACCGCAACGCCCGAACTGACCTTTACCCTGATGCTGGCGCTTGCGCGCAACATCGTTGCCGAAAACGCTTCTATGCGGGCGGGCGGTTGGCAAATCGGGATCGGACAGGACCTCGCCGGATCGACTTTGGGCATCATCGGCCTTGGACGTTTGGGCGCAAAAGTCGCCAAAATGGCGCAGGCCTTTGACATGAATGTCTGCGCCTGGAGCGCCAATCTGACACCAGAACGCTGCAAAGAACCCGGCGTAACCTTCATGGCCAGCAAGAAAGACCTCCTGTGCACCTCAGACTTCATCACCATCCATCAACGCCTGTCGGATCGCACCCGAGGACTGATCAGTGAACCGGACTTCAAGGTGATGAAGCCCACGTCCTATCTGATTAACACATCTCGCGGCCCGATCATCGACGACACCGCCCTGATCAGCGCGCTCAATACCGGCGAAATCGCTGGTGCTGCAATCGATGTGTATGACGAAGAACCCCTTCCCGCCGACCACCCCTTACGCCATTGCAAAAACCTGCTGCTCAGCCCGCATCTCGGCTATGTCACCCGCAACACCTGGAAGGTGTTTTATGGACAGACTGTTGAAGCCATTCAGGCCTGGCAAAATGGCAAACCCATCCGGGTGATCGCGCCAACCTGACTGCGCCAAATCCAGTAACGAAAGCATAGGGAAACCGCCGTATTTTTCCCCGAAATCCGCCGACTTATCCTATGCAAATAAGAACCATTACTATACAAATAGTCCTGTCGGTTATTGATGGAATGCGCGCGCATGCTCAAAGAATTCTTTTCCTACTACCTTCCGCACAAACGGTTGTTCCTGCTTGATTTCGGGTGCGCTGTTTTGTCGGGTCTGTTGTCTTTGGGCTTCCCGGTCGCCGTGGCCGGATTTGTCGATACCCTGCTGCCCAAACAGGATTGGATTCTGATCCTGCTGGCCGCCCTTGGTCTGTTGATTGTCTATCTGATCAATACCGGCCTGATGGCGGTTGTCACCTATTGGGGGCATGTTCTGGGCATCACGATTGAAACCGAAATGCGCCGCCGTGCATTCGATCACCTGCAAAAGCTGTCCTTCCGCTTTTACGACAATCAGAAAACCGGTCATCTCGTCGCCCGCGTAACCAAGGATCTCGAAGAAATCGGCGAAGTCGCCCATCACGGGCCAGAGGACCTTTTTGTCGCCATCATGACTTTTGTCGGCGCGCTGATCCTGATGTTTACCGTCCACACTCCGCTGGCCCTGATTGCGATGACGATCGCACCGCTGGTGATGTGGCTGGTTGTGCGGTTTGGTGGCGATATGACGCGCAACTGGCAAAACCAGTTCGGACGCGTGCGTGCCTTCAACGCCCGGATCGAGGAAAATGTCGGCGGCGTGCGTGTGGTGCGTGCCTTTGCCAACGAAGACCACGAACGCGCCCTGTTTCAGCGCGATAACGAGCAATATCGCAGTGTCAAATTGCAGGCCTATGCCATCATGGCTATCAGCCTTGCGATCAACTATCTCGGCATGCGCATCGTTCAGGTCGTCATCCTGATCGCCGGCACCTTGCGCGATAACATCGCCTATGGCCGCCTTGACGCCAGCGAGGATGAAATCCTTGCAGCCGCCAAAAGTGCCCGCCTCGATGATCTGATCGCAAGCCTGCCAGCAGGCCTTGATACGGTGATTGGCGAACGTGGTGTAAAACTGTCGGGCGGGCAAAAGCAACGGGTTGCCATCGCACGTATTTTCCTGAAAAACCCGCCGATCCTGATTTTGGACGAAGCCACATCAGCGCTCGACACCGAAACCGAACAGGCCATTCAGCAATCGCTCGATGACCTCGCCAAGGGCCGCACCACGCTTGTGATTGCACACCGCCTGGCCACCATCCGCAATGCCGATCGCATCGTCGTCATCACCCAGGATGGCATTGCCGAACAAGGCAGTCATGATGCCCTGCTGGCCCGCGATGGCGCCTATCGCCGCCTGCATGAAGCACAGGCACTCAGAACCGGCTGATCGCCAGTGCCAGTGCAATCTTCAGGCAGGCTCAACATCCCGCAGCGGGCGGATAACATGCACAATCGGTCGTCCGTCTTCATCGGACGTAACGCGGGTTTCAACCCGATAAACCCGTGCCAGATTGGCAGGGGTCAAAACCTCTGACGGCGTTCCCGATGCAATGATCTTGCCCCGATGCAAAAGCACAATCCGGTCGCAATAGCGTGCTGCCAGATCAAGGTCATGCAAGGCGGCAATCACAACCCCGCCCCGCTCTGCCAGACGTTCGCGTACGAGATCAAGCACCACCATCCGCCAGTGCAGATCAAGGGCAGATGTCGGCTCATCAAGCAACAACACATCGGGATCGCGCATCAGTGCCAGCGCCAAACCAACCAACTGGCGCTTACCCCCCGACAGGGTATGAAGCGGTGACAGCGCAACTTCGGCCAATCCCAACCGCTTGAAGATATCCTCGATCTGGTCACCAAGTTCCTTATCGGAAAAATCAAGATCAAGCGCACGCGCCGTACTCCACATCAACTCAGTCGGCAGAAGGGCCGATGGATTGGGCGGCGTTTGCGGCATGGCGGCCAGCCGGTGATGCCAACCGTCATGGCCCATATCCGCGCGCGTTTCCCCATCAATTGCAATCTGGCCCTCGGTTGGCTTTTCACCAGACAGGCAGCGCATCAATGTCGACTTGCCCGATGCATTGGGACCCAGAAGCCCCAGAACCTGATTATCGCTGAGATCGGGCAGATCAACCCGATCAAGCACATGACTGCGTCCGTAAAATGCCGAGATATCTTTTGCCGTAAACAGTGTCATGCCATGCGCCTCCGCCCCGAAAGCAATCCAAGAAAGACCGGCACACCAACAACAGCGGTCAAAATACCAACCGGAATGATCACACCTGGAATCAACGCCTTAGACAGGAACGACGCGCAGGACAGGATCAACGCCCCGCACAGGGCCGATCCGGGCACCAGCATCCGGTGATCTTCACCCAGCATCAGTCGCGCAATATGCGGCCCGACCAATCCGATAAAGCCGATCGCCCCGACAAAACACACCGCAAAGGCAGCAAGAAGCGACACTCGTAAAATCACCCAAAGCCGCAATCGGGCAACATTAATCCCCATGCTGCGTGCATGTGCTTCCCCACCACGCAAAAGCGTCATCACCCAGACATGACGCAGCGAAAACGGCAACACGCACAGAAAACAGGCACTGACCATCGCAACCTCTGGCCAGCCCGCACGGGTCAGGTTGCCAATCGTCCAGAAGACAATCTGCTGTACGGCCTCGGCACTGGCGATATATTGCAGGCCCGCCGTCAGGGCATTGCACAAAAACACAAGTGCAATACCAAACAGCACCACAGTTTCACGTGCCCCGTTGCTCCATCGCACAATCGCCAGAATCAGCACCCCCGATCCCAACGCAAACAGCAACGCCATCACCGGCAACACGGCTGCCTCGGCAAAAAACGGCACAACCGGCACCACGACAATCGCCAGACTGGCCCCCAGAACTGCGGCCGATGACACGCCAAGTGTAAACGGACTGGCCAGTGGGTTATCAAGGATGGTCTGGGTTTCAATCCCGGCAAGACCAAGCGCCGCGCCAACCGCCAATGCGATCAGGGCATCCGGCAGGCGCACATCCCACAAAATGATGCGATGGCGCAGATCAAGCTGGTCCGGGTCGATCAGCCCCGAAATAATATCGGAAAACGCAAGCCCGGCCGGCCCGGCCCAAAGATCAAGCCCCAGCATCACCACAACCCCGACCGCCAACAGCGACACCATCCCAAGACGCCGCTTGTGAATGCTGCCAAACCGTTGATACAGCGTCACCCCGATCTCTGTCATTGGACAGCCCCGACAGTCGCGCTAAAGGTCCCGTTCAATTCAAACGGCAACCAGCGCTCATAAATCTCGGCCAGCGTGTCCATCGGATCAATGTCGTTGAAAAGGTCTGGATGGGTCCATTTGGCAAATGCCTCAAGCGCGACAATGTTAAATGGCGAGTTGTAGAAATTATGCCAGATACTGTGCGCACGCCCCGTGCGCACCGCATCCAGCGCGGCAAATTCCGGCGCGGACAAATAACGCGTCAAACTTTGCGACGCTGTTTCGGGCGTCATGCCTGCACCAAGCGCGACTGGGTCGGCACCATCGCTAAATTCCGCGAAGGTGCCTGACGCCGTCCCGATCCAGACATCTGGATTTTCCATGAGAAGGAATTCGGCAGTGTGCTGTGCCGTCGGTCCGGGCGCCACCGCATCAGCGATATTGGTGCCCCCGGCAACTTCGACAAACGGCCCCAGCATGCCATCCGCCATGCCCCAGCAACATTCAAACCGGCCGGGGTGCGGTTGCAGGAAAACAGTTGGTCGCTCTTTGGTCTGGCTGACGCGCGTCACAACGCGATCAAATCGTTCTTGATAAAACGCCGCATATTCCTCTGCCCGCTTCTCCGCACCGAGAAGCCGCCCTAACATCCGTATCGATGGCAAGGTGTTATGAAGCGGGTCGGACCGGAAATCGATAAAGACGATCTTCGTGCCTGCCGCAGTCAGTTGATCAATCAGTTCGGCATTCTTTGCCCCCGGCCCATGATCATTCAGCCCGAAAATCGCCAATTCGGGTGCGAGATCAATGATCTTTTCGACTGACACACTGTCCTTGTTGCGCCCGCCAAACAGGGGAATATCACTTGCCTCGGGAAAGCGTTCAAACAGCTGCGTCTCGATATCAGGATGGGTCCAGCTAAGTGGCGTCATGGTACCGACAACACCGCCGACCGGATCATCTGGCCGCAACAACGCCAGCAAGGGAAGATAGCGCGCTTCACTAACCACCATACGCTTGACCGGCAATTCAACCGTTACATTGCGCCCGGCAATGTCAGTCACGGTAACCGTACTTGCGCTGGCGACCGGCATTGTCAGAAACAGTGCAAACAAGATCAGAAAAGATGTCGGAAAGGCTTTCATCATGGACCCCAAAATCACGAAATCCGGGGCAGCGATTGCTGCCCCGGCGAAACGTCATTGAACTGCGAGCAACTCAGAAAGTTGCTTTGGCCTGCAGCAAGAACGAACGACCCGGCTCATAGAGTGGCTCCACCGTAGTGAAGTCCTGACCGTAGGTTGCGCGACTTGCATAGTTCTCATCGAACAGATTGTTCACTTCAGCGCGCAAGGTCAGGAATTCCGCCCCGGATGGCTGATATTCCGCGTAAAGGCCGACCACCTCATATGCCTCAAGCGCCAATCCTCCGGCATCCTGCGTATCGGTATTCTTAAGCGCGGCCTCGCCGGTACCGCCCACACGCACATTCAACTCCTCGAACGTATGTCCAACTTCGAGCGCGAAAATACGGCCAAGCGGCGCACCGAGATATTGCGTGGCATAGGAACTTGCCGCACTGCCATTCACGGTGATTTCAGTATCGGTGTAGTTCAGGCGCGCAAAGCCCGCACCCCAGTTATAACCAAGACCAAAGCCATATCCGCGTGTTTCAAAATCGCTATAAAGTGACGGACCACCGTTATAGGTCGGGTTGCGAACGTTATCGAAGACACCCCGGAACAGATCACCGCTAAAGGTGAAGCCCTCGTAATGCGCCTCAAAGCCGGTCGTGTAGTTCTCTGCACGCACGGCTTTGACACCATTGCTGTAATCCCACGACGTGTTGTGCAAGAAGCTCTCGGCCAGTGAAATCCCGCCCCAGACATTGGAGTAGCCTGCCTTCAGTGTCAGGAAATCAGTTGCGTCAAACGCCACCGAAGCATTACCGCTGACACCATCAAGGTCGATCTCTGTTCCGTCGATGCCCTCAAACGCCTGGCGGTCGCCGCGCAGACCAAATGAAACGCGCAACGGATCAAGCGGCTGCAAACGCGCCTGACCATAAGCCCCGACATTGGTCGCAACCTCGTCGGTCGAATATGTCGGCGCATGGTATTTCGAACGGTCATGATAGAAATCGACACCGGCGGTGATTTTATCAACATCTGTGATGTTGAAGTCGTTCTCGACCTTGCCGGAATAACTGGCTGACAGGCCTTCGCTGTTGTCGGGGCTTGGAACACTCAGATCCGACTCAGAATAGGCCATCACAACCTTCGGATCCCAGATGCCATCCGCCGTCGGAGTGTTATAGTTAAACACGAACTTCCGCCGTGCCAGATCATAAACACGCTCTGCCGGGTCATTCCGGTTGGTCAGGTTGCTCATATTGGCACGATACGGACGGCGCGCACGATCACGGACCTGTTCGGCAGAAACTTCAAAACGATGGTAATCGTTGGCTTCATAGGCGCCTTTCACCAGACCCGAACGCAGGTCCGAACCGGTGCCCGGCATTTGCTCGCCATCGCCGGATTCAAAGTCATCACCCTTAGCCCATTTAAAGTATCCCAGAAGCTCGGCTTCGCCAGCACGACCATAACTTGAAAGGTCGTTGGTAAAACGGCCACCATTGGTATCAAAGCTGGCAACGGCAAATCCACCCAGTGAACGATCCGGCGCCAGAAGATCACCCACATCGACGGTCTCGTAAACGATGGAACCGCCAAGTGCTGCCGGCCCGGCATCCGCAGGGGCAACACCCGGATCAACACGGGCCGCTTTCAGCAAGGCCGGATCGATCAGGTTAGTGCCGTTATGGTGGAAAACCTTGTTGTTCTGGCGCGCACCATCAATGGAAACAGCCAGATTGGTTTCTTCGACACCATTGACATAGACCTTTTGGCTGAGCGGCACCGACCCGCCAACGGAAACACCAGACTCACCGGCGAAAACCTGATCAACATCCTGCGGGTTGCGACGTTCCAAATCCTGACGGGTGATATAAACCGAATTTGCCCGATCAGCTGCACCGGCGTGATCATCGGCAAAGGCATTGGCCTCGACCATCACCGGCGCAAGGACATTGTCATCTGCCGACCCCTGCGTGGTGCCCGTAATGGTGATTGCACCGTTTGCTGAGACCCGGAATGTCAAACCCGTCCCTACCAAAAGGCGCTGCAACGCGTCCCCGGTCTGGTACTCACCCGATACGCCGGATGTTTCAACACCACGGACCAGTTCGCCATCGGCGGAAACTTGCACGCCGGCCTGCTGGCCAAACAGTGCCAGCGCATCGGCGAGCATTTGCGGCGCGATGTCAAAGCTGTGCGTTTCACTTGCTTGCGCAAGTTCCCGGCTTGAATCCGTCGCCGACATATTTGTCGGCAGTTCTTCGCTTGCACCCGCTTGCGAACCGATCACCGGCAGCACCAGAACCGACAGTGCAGTCGTTACCACAAGGCGATGACGCCATTTCCCCGCGACGACCGACAACTGATCCCCCATCATTCCATCTTCTCCGCTTCATTAAGCCTGTTTGGATCGGGTAAATTGCAAATGATACTTAAATTCACCCCATAACCAAGCAACGAAGCGGCGCGTGCCGATTTTCAAATTAATTTCGATTTTCTTGGATTTTTTGTCGTAACGTTTTGAAAACGCCTCAAATTACTTTGGCGAAATCAACACCATCCATGGGGATACCTGCTGGATTTCCGCCCCTTGCGCGTCGGCCATTGCCTGAAGCGCTGCCAGCGGATCGGTCAGGTCATAGAAACCGGTCAAAGACGTTTCCGCCAACCGGTCATCGGTCACAACCACCCACCCACTATGGTAGCGATCGACAGTTTCCACCATGTCGGCAAAGGCCTGATCCTTGGCAATCAGCTGCCCATTGCGCCAGGAGGCAACCAGTGCTGGCGACATTTTGCGCGTAACGGTTTGCCCATCTGCCATGACATGCACCGCGTCCCCTGCACGCAAGTCACGCGGCGTTGCCACACCCGAACCATCAACGCGGACATGACCGTGCTCAACCGCAACATCAACACCGGCAGCATCGCTGCGCACGTTAAAGGCCGTGCCGAGAACCGTTGTTCGGGTTTCTTTTGCAGCAACAACAAACGGGCGATTTGAATCCGGTTTGACATCAAAAAACGCCTCCCCGTTCAGCAACGTGATGTGACGCCCCGCATCAAAATCGATGGCAACCGAACTTTCCGGCCCAAGATGCACAACCGACCCGTCAGGGAGATCAATCACCCGCATCTCGGCCGTGCCTGTAATGTAATCGGCTTCAAACCGATCCATCAGGCCGGGCAACACCACCAGCAAGGCCAGCGCCATAAAGGCTGCAACAGCACCGCTGGCAAATCCGGCCTTCCTCCAGGAATGGCCTCCACGTGACTTTGCCGACACTGTTCCGCCCGGTGTATTGGCGCGTGGCGCCTGCGCAAGTCGTCCAGCCGGGGAAATGCGATCCTGCTGCGGGGTATTTTCCCGCACACGATGCGCCCATTCCGCACCATGGACCGGCACGGTCATATCAAGCATTTGCCAGACCTGAAGGGTTTCTTCCCAATCCGCCCGGTTATCGGCAGACGACATCAGCCACGCGTCATGCGCTTGGCGAAGCGTTGCGTTATCGGGTTCATCGGCAAGGCGGGTAATCCATTCGCTTGCCGTGGCGGGGGCTGTCATATTGCTCATGGCCGTACATTTCTCCAAACGGCATCAGAACAGAATGCAGCAGTTTGGCGGTTTTTTCGGCTTGTCGTTCTGTTCTGGCACATTTGCGTATCTCTCCTACCGAATAAACGAACGGGCGTCGGTGGATTTTCAAATTTTCCACTGACTTTTTTCGCTTATCCCCCTTTCGCCAGAATTTGTTTGCAGTGCTCGATGGCGTCGGTCACCAGGCCGTGCGCGGTACCAACCGACACATCAAGACGCTTGGCGATCTCGGCATATTTGCATCCACCGAAACGATGCATCTCAAGTGCGATGCGCGATTTCTCGGGCAATTGGGACAAGGCCTTTTCAAGCAACCGGACCTGCCCGCGCGCGATCGCCTTTTCTTCGGGATCGGGCCCCTCGGCGGCAACCATATCCGCCGTGCCATTGGCATCGCCCTGTATAAAAGTGTTCTCGCGCCCGATCCGGCGCCTACCATCAATGGCCAGGTTGCGCACGATCCGGAAAATATAGCCAACCGGTTCATCAAGCTTGTCATCGAGCTTGACCTGCTGGGCGCGCTCAAGGCGGAAATAGGCATCCTGCACGACATCTTCAGCAAGCGCCGTGTCGCCGACAATTGCGCGCGCATAGCTCACGAGCTCTGCCCGATGAGCAATCAGCAAGGTCAACAGTTCCCTATCGCGCAAGGTCGCAACCATTCCCAAAACCTGTCCGCCTCACAATCAAAAGCGATTGCGAATTGTTTGCATTTACTTGGAATTGATCGAGCTGTCAAACTGCACGCGACATTGCGCGTATTTTCCCTAAAGAGTCAAATTCTCCACCAAGCATGCGGCGACCACCAACCGCGATCGCGCAAAAGATCACGGCTTGACACCAAAAAGTTGTGTAGATTTGCGTTGCCGTTTTGGCTGAATTCAGCGAAAACTTGGGAAACAACAAAAACCAATAACGCCAAAATCAGGGAACGCTCGTGACCGGATTTCATTGGTCCCGAAACCAACGACTGAGCCTTGTGGGCCGATATACATTGTTATCGGTCGGTGTTGTCGTGTGTGCGCTTCTCGCACTCAGTTTCTTTTATCAGCGCTTTTCCAATGAACTGATTGACCGTCTGACGGGCGAACGCCTGAGCGCGCAGGTTGCCGCCACATCAAACAAGCTTTCGGCCTTTCTGGATGCCCGCATCTATCAGCTCGTTACCCTGTCAAACCACCCGGCCCTGCCAGCCTTTATTGAAAGTCCCAATTCCCCGCAGGCGGAAGAGGCCCTGACCCTGCTTCGGGTCGAAGCGGACTCACCCGATCTGTATGGTGTGCTGTTTTTCGACTGGTACGACAATCTTGATCGACTGGTCGCCGGGCAAGCTGCATCTGGCCCGCCCTACTGGTCGAAAAGCGGGTGGGACATTTCCGGTCTACCGCGGGTCGAGCATGAGGGCATCGAATTCATCGGTCCCAAACTGCCTGAAAACGGTAATTCCGGCTGGATATTGATGCGGGCGCATATCCGCGACACTGGTCTGGGACAAAACACGTCTGTGGCCCTGCATGTTCGGCTGGCATCACTGACCGAACTTCTGGCCAGTGCCGGGGTGTCGGGCGTGATTGATCCGCTTTTGCGCGCCCCGGGCGGAAATGTTCTGGATGCCACCGGTCGCCCGACCGAAGTCAATGGCGAGCTGATCGAAGGCCCCAGTATCCTTCCGGGCTGGAACCTTGTCATGAGTGTCCGTCCGGGCACTATCCTGCAGCCGATTGATGAAACCCGTTTCTGGTTGGCAGTTACCGCCGCCGTTATCATTGTCGTCATTCTCGCGATCTTTTTTGCCCTGTCGCGCAGCCTGCGCCGACGGGTAGATACCCTTGTTCAGGGCGCCAACAGCATTGCGTCCGGTGATCTGTATTACCGCCTGCCCGAAGGCCGACGCCGCGATGAAATCAGTACAGTCGCCAAGGCCTTCAACACCATGGCATGGCAGCTTAAAGACCTGATTGACCGCACGGTGCGCGCCGAAAAGCTTGCCGTTCTGGGCCAGTTTGCCACTGGCGTTGCACACGAAGTTCGCAATCCGCTGGCCACCATGAAAACAACTGTTCAGGCCCTTGTGCGCAAGGAACCCGATGGGGAGCGCAAGACACTTTTGGATGATATGGGTCATCAGATTGATCGGCTGTCGCGCGTGGTCAATGATCTTCTGGCCTATGGCCGCCCGGGGGAAGCTTGCCCACAGGAAACTGAAATCCGCGATCTGTTTCGTCAGTCATCGCGCGTTCTGACCCCGGTCGCCGAAGAGGCGCAGGTTCGGTTTTACACCACTGGAGATTCGCGCCTGACGATCTTTGTCGATCCGGATCAGGTCCTGCAAATCCTGCTGAATATCGGGATCAACGCCATTCAGGCCTGCCAGCCCGGCGGCACCGTCAGCCTGCGCGCAGAACGCCATAATGGTCAGGTCGCAATCCGCGTCACCGATGATGGTGCCGGCATCCCCAAAGAGCATTTGCTTGACGTCGTGCAGCCATTTTTTACCATGAAAAGCAAAGGAACCGGACTTGGCCTGACAATCAGCCAACAACTGGTCGAGTCAAATAACGGTACCATCAATATTGAAAGTGCCCCGCAAGAGGGCACAACAATCACATTGAAGTTCCCAGCAACGAAATCGGGAACTTCAAAGGAGGAAACATCGAAAAATGCCCCGCAAGATCAGGATTCTGATCGTCGATGATGAGGAATCATTCGTCCGATCACTAAGCTTTGCGCTTCGCACCGAAGGCATGGACGTTACCGGCATCCATTCCGGCGAAGATGCATTTTTGCAGGTCCGTAAAAACAAGTTCGATATCATCCTGCTTGATCTGCGCCTGCCTGGTGCGGATGGCATGGAGGTGCTTGATAGCATCCGCAAGCTTGATATCGACGTGCCCGTGATCATGATTTCGGCCCATGGTGACACGCGTGCGGCCGTCAAGGCCGTCAAACTCGGTGCCGCCGATTACCTTAGCAAGCCGTTCGAACTTGATGAGCTGATCCACACGATCAACACCACCCTTGATCAGAACCGTACCGCCCTTGAGCTTGATTACCACCGCAAGCGCAACCTGCCGACCAATGGTCTGATTGGTGAATGCGCGCCGATGCGTGAATTGCGCACAACGATTGACCGCGTCGCACAAAGCAGTGCCAGCCGCATCCTGCTGCAAGGGGAATCCGGCACCGGCAAGGCGCTGGTCGCGCGCGCGATTCACGGCGAAAGCCCGCGCGCCTCAAACGCCTTTATCGAGGTCAACTGTGCTGCCCTGCCCGAACAGCTGATTGAAAGCGAGCTGTTTGGAGCTGAAAAGGGTTCCTACACCGGTGCGCATCAGAAACGCACCGGCCTTGTCCGTCTGGCCGATGGCGGCAGTCTATTCCTTGACGAGATCGGCGAGCTGCCACTGGCCCTGCAGGCGAAGTTTCTGCACTTCCTTGAAAACGGTGATTACCGCCCGGTCGGGAGCGAGCATTCCGCATCGGCCGATGTGCGTGTGATTGCCGCAACCAACCGCGATCTTTCCGAGGAAGTCCGTCTGGGCAATTTCCGCGAAGACCTGTTTTATCGCCTCAACGTCATCACGATTGATATTCCGGCACTGCGCCACCGGGGTGAGGATATCATCAAACTGGTCGATCATTTCGCCGACCATCAGGCCAAGGCCGAAGGTTGCCATCCGATCCAGTTCGATGATGCGGCCCTTGATCTGCTGCGCCATCATCGCTGGCGCGGCAATGTGCGCGAGCTTAAGAACCTGATTGAACGGCTGACCATTCTTTATCCGTCCAAACAGATTTCGCCGGATCTGCTTCCGGCCGAGTTTCATATCACGGATGATGTATCCGACGATCTGCATGGCGGGGTCCCTGATGGCAGCCCGCAATTGCAGGATCGCATGGAAAGCACCGAGCGCCATCTGGTGCAGGATGCCCTTGACCAGGCCGATGGCCACAAAGGCCGCGCAGCCGAAATCCTTGGCATTTCCCGCCATGCCCTGAAACGCCGCCTGCAAAGGCTGGGCCTGCAATAACTTACCCTGACACAACACATTTCTTCGGCACCCTTGAGCGGAAACCGCTCAAGGGTGTTTTGCTATTTGAGCGCTAAGCGCTCAACCCTGCGCTCAAAACCGCTCCAGGTTTTTTGGCTAAAACGGTCAATCGCGCGGCTTTCCTGACTTTGCGCCGAAATTTCGCAACTGGCACAGCCTTTGCGGAATAGCGAGACAAAGGTACAAACGCGGATGGAACAACCATTCGCAGGGAGGAAAGTCATGGAGATGCTCAAACACCCGGTTTCCGGGTGCATCACCATTATTGTAGCCACGTTCGCACTGTTTGCGGCCAATACCGCACAGGCAGAACGTTTTGAGCTGGGCGCATCTGCACAGAACGCAGATGCTGTCATCGGCTGTTTGTACCCGATGACCGGACGATCGGCCACCTATGGCCGCGACAGTATTTCCGGCATCAAGATCGCCCTTCAGGACCTCGAAGCCGAAGCCAGATCAGGCCTGGATGTGCCCAATCTTCGCGTCATCGCCGATGATCCGCGGTCAAAGGCATCCTACGCGGTCCGTCTGGCACAGGATTTCATCACCAATGACAATGCCAAATTCTTCTGCGGCATCGTGTCATCGGGTGTCGCCCACGCGGTAAGCGATCTGGCCCGAACCGAAAAGATCATCATGGTCGGCACCGATCATGCGTCTTCACGGCTCAGCATCGAGGCAGGTCACGATTATTATTTCCGCGTCACCAATGACAGCTGGACGTCCATGGCCGCCGGCGCACGCTATTTGCGTGATCTGCAAAAGGAAACCGGCTGGAAGCGCCTGGCCTTTGTCGGACCGGATTACGATTACGGCCATGTTTCCTGGACGGACCTGCAACTCGCCCTTGATGAGCTGGGTGTCGAATATGAAACCGTCGGCGATCTATGGCCCAAACTCTATGAGCCGGATTACTCGGTCTATATCAACGCCCTGCAATCGGCCAAGGCGGATGTGGTTGTCACAGCGCTTTGGGGCGGGGATTTCATCGCCTTTATCAAACAGGCGGCATCAACACGCTTCTTTGAAACCACCCGTCTGGCCAATTTCGATACCGGTGCCAATTACGATGTGATGATGGCGCTTGGTGATCAACCCTATCCGGGTTTGATCCTTTCGGCACGTCATCACAACAACTGGCCTGAAACCGGGCGTAACAAGCGGTTTGTCAAACAGTTCCATGACATGACCGGGCGCTATCCGACCTATGCGGCCGAAGGCGCCTATACCGGGATCATCGCCATTGCACGCGCCATTGAAAAGGCCGGCGGCGTGAATGATGACCGCGCGCTGATTACCGCCCTCGAAGGATTGCAACTGGCCCTGCCCGAAGATCCGCCGGGCTTTGCATCCTACATCGATCCCGAAACTCACCAGATTGTCCAGGCGCAAGCCGTGGGC
>NZ_PAQR01000002.1 GCF_002709775.1 Thalassospira sp. | reverse complement strand
GGCGCGACCAGATTGACCACCGGAATGGTCATCAGGAAAGTTAGCGCGATACCGGCAACCCAAAGTTTTTTCTGGCGGCTTTTGCGAATGGTTTCGACGGTGCGCGCATCATATCGGCGCGCGGCAACCAGTTCAAAATATTCGCGCGACAGAAGATAGCCGTTCATGGTGTAGAAGGCGATAATATAAAGCGGCCCTGCCAGAAGAAGCGGCAAAATCAGAATGTTAAGTGCAAGGGCGGTCAGTGCGAATTTAAGACCGCTGATCAGGGCTTCGGAAATGGGCTGCGGGCGGGTTTCGGGCAGGGTCGGGTAATGCTTGTCTTCGACCGCGTCGGCAATCTGATCAAGCAGCAGACTTGAAATCAGAACTGTGGCCGCAGGGAACAGCAAAATCACCAACAGGGTCAGGCCGATGCCCAGCAACCAGTCGACGGCCTTTTCAAGCCAGCCACCATCGGTGAAAAAGGTTACCGAACTCAGGCCAAACCAGATCAGGAACCAAAGACCAATAATGGTCGCAAGCGCACCGGCAACACCGATCAGAACAACTTTGCGAAAACGCGGGTCGGAAAATTGTGCGATGGATTTCAGAAAGTCGTTGATCATCGAACGTGTCGGTCCTGTTCAGTCTTGTGTCGATCATTCCCGTATCGGGAAGCATGCCTGCTATTCTAAGGGTAAAACCCTAGGCAATTAAAATTAACAGCCCGTGAAATCCTTATCAGAAGACGGGAATTTTCACCAATCGATCCTGAATGATTTTTGTCATAGCGTGCAGGTTAGGCAAAAAAAAGGCGTCCGGCCAGGGGGGAGAACCGGACGCCAGCGCTCCGATGATCTGGAGCGTGAGGAAAGGTAGGGGAGACCTTTTCCTCACACGGGGTTCCCGTCGTTTAGGGGAACCTTGTGACAGACTCATATATAGGAAGCGATCCGGCCTGCTGCCATGGGGTTGAGCCCGAAACAGGCACAAATTTTTATCGTTTAAAATGATTCCAAACCGTTGGTCATTTCATTACGAGTTCACAATAATTTCCACGCATATGCCAAGCAGTTGAATCAGAAAATATTCTTGATCCGGCAGCCGTTTACGGCCGGGAAACATCGGTTAAGAAGTGACGGGAAAAATTTCTGTGCTCAACTGCCGCGCTGTGGCCAGACGCGTTCAAATTTGAACAGTTCCGGGTCAAGCTGCATGCCTTCTTTGGTATTAAACAGCGTCACCGTGGTTTCAATCCCGGTCGGGTCGGTGACGATCCATTGACGCAGCTGCATCGGCTTTTCGGAAAAGACCAGAGTTACGCTGCCCGCCCCCGGATCGGATTTGCGCACCAGCGTGACGCGGATGGTTTCGGCCGTGCGGCGATAATCGACAATCCGGACCTTGTCGGTCAGCGAGATGTTTTCAGCCAGAATGATGCCCGCCGGGGTTTCATCAATGTCGATATAGGTCGGCGCGTTGATTTCCTTGTCATAATAGATGAAATCATGACCGGTCGCGACCAGCAGGATCTGTGCGGGCGGGTTATATTCAAACCGCATCTTGCCGGGGCGTTCCATGAACAGTTTGCCTTCGGCCGCACCGCCATCCGATGAAATCTGCACGAAATCGGCTGTCAGCGTGGTGATCCCGGCGAGATAGTCTTCGATCTTTTTGACAATCTCGGGGCTAATCTGGTCGTTTGACTGGGCGGTTGCCGGGCTTGGCAACAGGGTCAGACTGGTCAGGGCACCAAGACCGACGGCGGTGGCAAGCGCGCCAGCGGCCAAAATGGCGCGGCTTTTCTTGCCAAAGGATTTCCAGAGGGTGGATTTCCGAAGCGTCTTGGGTTCTTGGGTCAAACGGGTCATATGCCTTGTTGCCGTAACAATTTGTTGATTGCAATCATGGCGATTGCAGAAGGTGAATGGCGAATGATAAAAATCGAGCCATCTATTACGCGAAATACATATCGCATCATTTGGCCGGGAAGGCCAGCCGGGTCAAGCCATGCCCGCAAATGACCTTATTTGGCCGGTTTGGGCCATATTTGCGGAGTAAAGACCGGCTTGATCAACGGTCTAAAGGAGAACGCTTTATAATGAGCCGTATCGTCGCCATCCAGATGGACCCGATTGAAAGCATCGACATCAAGGGGGATTCCACCTTTGTCATGGGCCTTGAAGCCCAGGCGCGCGGATATGAACTTTTGCATTATCATCCCGATGACATGTTCTATGACCGGGGCCGGATCAAGGCGGAAGTCCGCCCGATGACGCTGCGGTACGAGCATGGCAACCATCATGATCTGGGGGCACCGCGCGTGATTGATCTGGCGCGCGAAACTGACGTTATCCTGATGCGTCAGGACCCGCCCTTTGACATGAACTATATCACGGCGACCCATCTGCTTGAGGCGATCCACCCGGAAACCTTCGTGGTCAACCATCCGGGCCATGTCCGCAATGCGCCGGAAAAGATCTTTGTCACCGAATTTCCCGATCTGATGCCGCCGACCCTGATCACGCGGTCCGGCGCGCGGATCAAGGATTTCCGCGAAGAATACAAGGACATCATCGTCAAGCCGCTGTTTGGCAATGGCGGGGCGGGTGTGTTCCACCTGAAACCCGGCGACGAGAACCTGAACTCGCTGCTGGAACTGTTTGCCGCCCAGTCGCGCGAACCGTTGATGGTGCAGGCCTATTTGCCCGATGTGCGCAAGGGCGACAAACGCATCATTCTGGTCGATGGCGAACCGGTGGGGGCGATCAACCGTGTCCCGGCCGAGGGAGAAGCACGGTCAAACATGCATGTTGGCGGTGTGGCCGAAAAATCGATGCTGACCCCGCGTGAACGCGAGATTTGTGATCGCATCGGCCCGGAGCTCAAGAAACGTGATCTGATCTTTGTCGGGATCGACGTGATTGGCGATTACATGACCGAAATCAACGTCACCTCTCCGACAGGCTTGCAGGAAATCAACCGGTTTGACGGCTCCAAGCTTGAAGGCCTGATCTGGGATGCGATCGACAAGCGTCTGGGCTAAGTCTGCGCCAAGTCAGGCTTTTAAAAGTGCTTTGAGACGAAAACGGGCAGGTGTTGATCACCTGCCCGTTTTGTTTGCAAGCCGGTAAGGCTTGTTATTTGGCTTCGATCTCGACAAAGGTGATCGGGAAATCATTTTCGTTAATCACGTTGTGCGCAACCCCGGTCTTGCGGGAATAGGACTGCCCGGCTTTCATTTCCGACGGAAACGTTGTGCCATCGTCGTTCACAATGGTCAGGGTTCCCGTGGTCATCGGGACCACGACATAATCCATGCCATGGACGTGGTCGCCGGTTTCCGATCCCGGGGGGAAATGCCATTCGGTCACCCGGAAGGTGTCATCATCGACCTGAACGGTGGGAATGGCTTTGGGGCGCTGTGTTGTCATGGGGCTTTTCCTGTGTGTGGCGTTATTACTGCAAGACCAAAAAAGACTAACGTATTCGGGCATTTAATCAATTGCCGGTCTTTGGAAGCCTTTTGTCCATGATGCTTTTTTGTTCGAAATTCCCGGCCCAATTGATTTTAATCGTTGGCACGGATCGCACCCGGATGATCAGGTCCTGATCCAAAGGGAACCAAAACCGCGATCAAACGTATGATTTAAGGGCAATTTTGGCAGGTTAGAAAGCGCATGACGAGTACCGAGGCGAAAACACTCAGCGATCAGAATCTTTTCGGACCGTTTCTGTTCGCCCGGGGCGCTGACACCAGGACGGTGAAACTGGCCGCACTTGTGGTGGCGCACGAAGGTGCTGAAATCCCCGAACTGCGCGCAAATGGCCGTGATGTTATTGCCCCGACCAAGCTGGCAACCCTGTTTGGCCGAAGCTATTGGCGGTTTGACTTTGAACTGCCGAAAAGCCGCACTGCGGGATATAGTTTCGGAAACGAAACATACGAGGTTTGCACGGATCTTGGGGATGATCTTCGCATCGGGTTTGTATCGTGCAATGGTCAGGAAGACGGTGATCTGGACCGGCCGCTTGAAGATCGAAACGCACTTTGGGCGGATCTTGGGCACGAACACGCCAAGCAACCCTTTTCCCTGTTGCTGCATGGCGGTGATCAGATTTATGCCGATGGCGTCTGGCACTGTCATCCCGACATCATTGCCTGGGACAAGGCCAAGCGGCGCGAACGGATGGCGACCGGCTTTTCCGATGTCATGCGCGATGCGGTTCTGAAATTCTATCTGGATCATTATCTGGCGATTTATGGTCAACCCCAGATCAGCCACATGCTTGCACGGGTACCGTCGCTGATGATGTGGGATGACCATGACATTTTTGATGGCTGGGGCAGTCACAAGAAATGGTTTCAGGGCACTGCAGTCGCCAGGGGCATGTTTGCCTGCGCACGGGAGGCCTTTTGCCTGATGCAGCTTGGCTGTGCGCCGGATGAGCTGCCCAACATGGTAATGGACCGCGATGGAAAAAGCCTTGCCTGGCGGGTTGATTTCCCCGGTGTGACGATCATCGCGCCGGATTTGCGCTCGGAGCGCACACCCGATGCCATCATGGGCGAACATGGCTGGCGCGATGTGCCCAAGGCGCTTGAAACGGTGCCGGATGGCAATCGGATTTTGCTGATGTCGAGTGTGCCGGTGATCGGGCCGCGATTGTCACTGGTCGAGATGATGCTGCATCTTTTGCCCAAGGCCCAGAAATACGAGGATGACCTGCGTGATCAGTGGCAAAGCCGCTGGCACCGCCGCGAGTGGTGCCGGTTTCTTGAGCTGATCGAACAGGTCGCCAATGACCATGATCACGAAATCACGCTGCTTTCGGGCGAAATTCATGTGGCAACGCGCGGCACCTTTGAAACACGGGGCAAAACCATCCATCAGCTGGTGGCATCGGGTATCTCGCACACTGCACCACCGGTGACCTTTGCGCGGGCCCTGGGGCTTTTGGCGTGGATCGGGGACAACCCGCTTCCGGACCGGCCGACAAAGTTAAAACCGCTGCCTGAACGCAAAGGTACCTATTGTGCGGCGCGAAATTACCTTACACTGTCACGTGACGATACCAACTGGCATGCGAACTGGCATCTTGAAGGGATCGGCTGGACGCCGGATTTACGCATTTGACGGTGTTCATGGACCCAAGGGATATCAGCTGATGGCAAGGGGCTTTGGATCATGATGCAGCTTTATTACGCGCCGACTTCACCCTTTTCGCGCAAGGTGCGTGTTATCCTGCGTGAACTTGGTCTGGAAAAACAGATCAGCGAAATCCTGATTGATCCGTGGACGGATGAAGCGCTGCGCGCCCATAACCCGCTGTCAAAGGTCCCGACCCTGATCCTTGAAGACGGCATGGCGGTTTTTGAATCCGCCGTGATCTGTGATTATCTGGATCAGCTTGCCAAATCCCAGGGCATTTCAGAGGGCGTCATCCCCGAAAGCGGCCCGGGCCGCCTGAGTGCCCTTAAATGGCAGGGACTGGCCGATGGCATGATGGCGGCAACAGGGCGGCTTTATGCCGACTCAAACCGCGAAGACAGTGATCGTTCCGAAGTCGTAATGGAACGACAGGCACAAGCCATCACCTCTGGCATTGCGGCGATCCTTGACGGTCTGGCAAGCCTGCGCACCGAGGCGCCCCATCTTGGCACCTGGTCGGTGCTGGTGGCGCTTTATTACATTGATTTCCGCTGGCCGGATCGCCGGTTTGAGATTCCGGTGCGGGTACGCGACTGGATGGCGATCATGTCCGAACGCGAATGCTTTACCGAGACGACTTTTCACCTGCCACATGATGATGACTGACTGGCCTACCAACGGTTGGGATAACGGTCAGGTTTGAGATCAGAAAAAAAGCACCGCCCGTGGACAAGGCGGGCGGTGCAGGACAACGCAAGGATATGGCGCAGGGGGATGGGGGAAACTGTCCACGCCGATCATGTGCGTTGATAACAGGTTGAGGCAGACGCAATCAGGCGGCCTTTGCGCCGGATTTTTCCCATGCAAAACGCTGGAACGGTTCATCAACCGGGGTTTCGGCAACGTGGTTGATGTAATTTGACATCACTTTCTGGGCCAGACCCAAGATGATCTCAAGCACCTGCTGCTGGGCGTAACCCGCTGCATAGAAGGCATCGAGCTGATCGGCCGTGACATTGCCGCGCCCGCGGGTTATGGCAAGGGTGAAGGTACGCAGTGCTTCAAGCTTTTCGGAGGCCAACGGGGTTTCATCGCGCAGCGCATTGATGGTGTCAGCATCGATTTTCATCATATGCGCAATCGCGGTATGGGCCGGAACGCAATAGTGGCAGCCATGCTCGACATTAATCGTCATCCAGACAACGGTCAGTTCATCGGCATCGAAGCTTGTCTTCTGAAACAGGCCGTGCAGGACCTGATAGCCTTCAAGCACAGCCGGGGCTTCGGCCATGACACCGTGCAGGCCCGGGATCATGCCAAAGGCATCAAGGGAGTTTTGCAGAAGCGGCTTGGAATCGGCCGGGGCGGACTCTTTGTCGTGAATTTTGAAGTCGGACATGGCGTAATCTCCAGAATTGTTGAGTGATTGCTCAATAACGATNGGCCGACGCTACCTTGACGATTTGACATTGGCAAGTTATTTTTGAGTGACTGCTCAATAAACAAGGAAATATNGTGGCGAGACCAAGCTCATTTGATCGNGAAGATGCNCTGGCNAATGCGCGNAACCTGTTCTGGCGCAAGGGGTTTCATGCGACCTCGCTCAAGGATATCGAAGCGGCCCTGTCGCTTAAGCCCGGCAGCATCTATGCCGCCTTTGGCAGCAAGAAGGAGCTGTTTTCCGAGGCGCTGAACTATTATTCGCGCGGTGTCGAAGACGAATTTCAGGCCTTTCTGGCGCAATCCGACTCCCCGCTTTCGGGACTGATCGGCTATGTGCGCAGCATTACGCAGGGCGGCATGAACAAGATGCCGTCAAATGCCTGCATGGTATTCAAGACAGCCCTTGAGCTGGCCAATGACGACTCCGATCTGAAAGACCTGGCCGCACAGAAACTGGCTGGCATGGCCAAACTGTTTGCCGGGGCCTTTGAACAAGCCCGTGCAAAAGGCGAAATCGCCCCGGATGTCGATCCGCATCGGGCCGCGCTCAAGTTGCAAACCAGCATTACCGGCCTGCGCGGCATGATCGAAAGCGGCCTCCCGGCGGATGACGTACAAAACCTGATCGACGATATCATTGCGGACATGGAACGTTTGCGGGTGGCGCATTGAGTCCCCATCTGCATTGATTGGGTGCGACAAACGCCATCAGACGTGCTATCGCCCCACCTTAACGCCCCATCCTAACGCCAGAACCGCGAACGGAACTGCAAAACAAATGACCGAACCGACCATTACCAAAGCCATGCGCGAACGCGCCTGGGTCCGCGCCGAACGGATTGAGGGCGAAGACCCCAAGGAAGTCCGCAAGCACGCGGCCAGTGGCATCACCATGAAAAAGGCCAGCTTCGGCAAGTTTCGCAATTTCGGCTGGACCGTGGTGAATGAAGAAGCCGTGCCCTGCCGCAAGGAATTCCTGCCGCCGCGTGAAACGGATACCGACGCATCGAAATAACTGCCTATCGCAAATGTGATGGGCGATGCCGTCGTGGTGAATTGACACGGCCGGTGATGAAGGGCGCTATGAACCGATGGTTCTTGCGCCTTTTTTAATGCCTCAACTGGTTTTGCCCCGATGACACCCCGAACTGACTCGATTTCGTTTGGACAACTTGACGATGTCGCGCCCGTGACCCTGATTGCCCATATGTCCGATCCGCGAATGGCCGACCATATGCCGTTGCTTGACGGTCCATGGGATCAGGATGACGTTGCGAAGTTTCTAACCGCCAAGCAGGCCTGCTGGAAGCGGGATGGTCTGGGGCACTGGGCGATCTTTCTCGGCCTCGAGTATGTCGGTTGGGGCGGTTTTCAGAAAGAAGGTGATGATTGGGATTATGGTTTGGTGCTGCGCCCCGAATGGTTCGGGCTTGGCATGGCGATCACCAAAAAGGCGCTTGATTTCGCCCGATCTGATCCCCGCATTCCGTCGGTCACCTTCCTTTTGCCGCCGACCCGCACCAAGCTTGGGGTCCTAAGGCGCATTGGTGCTGTTGATGAAGGAACGACTTTTCTGCACGGGGCGTGCTTTCGCAAATTCAGGCTAAAAACCAGATAACATGATCGCGTGAAACAGAAGTCGGAGTTAATCACCCGGATCCCGAGACAGGTTGGTTAATGCCGCGAGAAGCTGTTTCGGGTCGGACTCAGCGACCTGGTTTTCCAACTGATGCTGCGTTTCCTGCCAGATCGGAAAGGCGCGCGCCAAAAGCGCCATACCATCCGAGGTCAATGCAAGAAGACGACTGCGTCTGTCATTGGGATCGGGGGCGATTGTTACCAAACCTCGCCGTTCAAGCGGTTTGAGGTTGGCGGTCAATGTGGTGCGATCCATCGCCAGAAGATCAGCAACATCTTTCATATGCGGTGGGTGCGGCCGGTTTAGCGACATCAAAAGCGAATATTGCCCACTGGTCAGATCAAGCGGCCGAAAGGCATCGTCGAACCGCCTGGCAATGGTGCGCGCTGCGCGCCGGACATGCAGGCAAAGGCAGGAGTCCCGAACCATTATGGTGTCGGCAAACGGGACCGTCTGATCGTTATGGTTGAAATCTTCTTTTGACATGGATAAATTATGTTGATATCAACGTATTTGTCAAACGGGAAAATCATAATTTACTGATAAATGCGCCGTTTGATCGTCGCCGCCGAACAGACACATTCTGCCAGGCAAGGAGGATGCCCCATGCAGAAGATCAGCCCCTTTTTGTGGTTTAACCAGACTGCAGAAGAAGCCGTGAATTTTTATGTTTCGGTTTTCGCCGATGCCAAAATCGGCGAAATCATGCGTGCAAGTTCCGCTGGTCCCGGCCCGGAGGGCAGCGTTCTTACCATTCGTTTTGAACTTTTTGGTCGGCAATTTACCGCCTTTAACTTTCCCTCAGATTTCGAGTTTACCGAAGCTGTTTCCTTTGTGGTCGATTGCAAGGACCAGGCAGAGGTCGATTACTACTGGGATTGCCTGTCTGAGGGCGGAGAACCGCGCGATTGTGGCTGGGTCAGGGATCGGTTTGGTGTGTTTTGGCAAATCACCCCGACCCGCCTGATTGAGCTGATGACGGACGCGGACCCGGTCATCGCAGCACGTGCGGCGAGTGCCATGATGACCATGCAGAAAATTGATATTGCCGCGCTTGAACATGCGGTCGCGAACGGCTGACCGATCTGGCTCCGTTTCGCTGCAACGACCAAATCCCCCTTGCACCACCACAGCCAGGATAATTCTGATGTCAGAAAAACAAGCCAAGGACCGTCAGGCGATTGCTAATCTTTTTGATCGTTGGGCGACGGCCAATCGCGACAAGGATATCGATGCGATCATGGAGCTTTATCACCCAGATATCTGTTCCTATGACGCGGCTGGACCGCTGCAATTTACCGGTGCCACCGATTACCGCGCCCATTGGGAAAAATGTCTGTCCCAAGATTCTGAGATGGTTATCGAGATTCAAACACCAAACATTCGCGTCTCTGGTCATCTTGGTGTTGCGCACTTCCTGATCCGTTGTGGCATGCGCGCACAGGATGGCAGCGAACAGGCAAGCTGGATGCGTTCAAGCACTCATCTTGAAAAGCGCGACGGCCAATGGCGCATCGTGCATGAACATTTTTCCGTGCCGTTTGACTTAGAAAATTGTCAGGCCCAGTTCGGGCTTGAACCATAAGTCGCCCCACCGATCCTCTCTTGCGAAGGAAGCCCCGATGAAAGTGATCAGCTATTTGAATTTTGACGGCAATTGCTGCCCGGCAATGGAGTTTTATCAATCTGTTCTGGGGGGTGAACTGATCGTCGTTCCCTATGGCGATACCCCGATGGCCGGTGACATGCCCGATATGGCCGACAAGATGGCGCATGCCTGCTTGGTCGGTGATGGCTGGAACATCATGGCCTCAGACTGCCCACCGGGTAACTTTGAGGCGATGAAGGGCATGAACATCTCGATTCATGCGCCGACCGCTGCCAAGGCCCGCGAGTATTTCGATGGTCTTGCCGTTGGTGGCACTGTGATTATGCCGTTTGAAGAAACCTTCTGGTCGAAGGGGTTTGGTCTGGTGAATGACAAGTTCGGCACGCCCTGGATGATCAATACCGATATGGGCCCGGCATAGGCAGTCACTGACTGCCAAGCCACTGTCGCTGAACGATATGTTGCCTTGATACCTATTTCCCGTCAAAGTAATGCAACTTTGGGTTACGGGGGCGGCCAATTGACAGCGCGGGTTACGACAGTTGCCTTTGCCGGGATTGAAACCATACCGGTCGACGTTCAGGTGCAGATGGCAAGTGGTTTGCCGGCCTTTACCGTGGTTGGCCTGCCCGACAAGGCGGTGTCCGAGGCGCGCGAACGGGTGCGATCTGCGCTTTCGGCCATGGGTCTGGCCCTGCCGCCCAAGCGGATTACCATCAATCTCGCCCCGGCCGACCTTTTGAAGGAAGGATCGCATTTTGATCTGCCGATTGCGCTGGGTATCCTCGCCGAGATGGATGTCATCGGCCATGACGATATCGAGCGGTTCCTGGTGCTGGGCGAATTGGGGCTTGATGGCAGTATCACCAAGGTGGGCGGGGTTTTGCCCGCCGCCATGGAAGCCGGAATGCAGGAATGCGGGGTAATTTGCCCAGAAGCCAACGGGGCGGAAGCACTTTGGGCCGGTGATCTGGAAATCCTGGCGGCCCCAAGCCTTGTCCGGCTGATCAATCATTTCAAGGGCACGCAAATTCTGCCGCGGCCGATCCGCCGCGATGCGGATGAGATCAATGATTTCCATGGCGATCTGCGCGATATCAAGGGGCAGGAAAGTGCCAAACGCGCGCTTGAGATCGCGGCAGCCGGTGGCCATAACCTTTTGATGTCGGGCCCGCCGGGATCGGGGAAATCGATGCTTGCCGCGCGCTTGCCGGGTATTCTGCCCGATCTTGATGCCAGACAGGCGCTTGAAACCACGGTCATTCATTCGGTGTCGGGCATGTTGCCAGAAGGCGGCCTGATCCGAACCCGCCCGTTCCGGCAACCACATCATTCAGCCTCGATGCCAGCCCTCGTTGGCGGGGGCCATCGGGTGCGGCCGGGCGAGATCTCATTGGCGCATAATGGTGTGCTGTTTCTTGATGAATTACCGGAATTTCAGCGCAATGTGCTTGATGCCCTGCGCCAGCCGCTTGAAACCGGGCAGGTGTCGGTCGCGCGCGCCAATGCACATGTGACCTATCCCGCACGCGTGCAGCTGGTGGCGGCAATGAACCCGTGTCGCTGTGGTTATCTGGGCGATAACGAACTGGCTTGTACCCGGGCGCCACGTTGTGGCGAGGAATATCAGGCAAGGCTTTCAGGACCCCTTCTGGATCGGTTTGATATCCAGATCGAAGTCCCGGCGGTCAAGCCCGAAGACCTTGATTTACCGGGCAAAGGCGAAACCAGCCAGACGGTGCGCGAACGGGTGTTTCTGGCACGCGAACTGCAAATGTTACGATATAAAAACGAAAACATCTCAACCAATGCCGAGGCCGATGGTGAAACCCTGCAAAATGCCGCCGGGCTTGATGCGGATAGCCGCGGATTGCTGCAGGATGCCGCACGTCAGATGAAGCTGTCAGCCCGCGGATATCACCGGATTCTGCGGGTTGCCCGCACGATTGCCGACCTGTCAGGCAGTGGTGCTGTCAAGCGTGGCCACATCGCCGAGGCGCTGAATTACCGCCAGATGGTCTATCGCCGCTAAGCTCCTGCCTGCATTGACAGCAAACCGAAGTCTTACTGATCTTCCCACCAGCGCGGGAATTCCGGCAATTCTGCATCCAGATCAACCGGCGCGCCGATGAGTGGCGTGACGAGGTGATAGGATTTGCCTTCGCTGGCCGCAGCAAAGCGATCAAACGGTTCTTTCCAGGAATGGTTGGAAATGGCGAATTTGCCAACATGGGCCGGCATAAGGGCCTTGGTACCGAGTTCCTCGGCCGCAATGGCGGCTTCTTCCGGGGTCATGTGGATATAGGCCCAGCTTGGATTATATTGGCCGCCATCAAGGGCGACGAGGTCAAAGCCGCCGAAATTTTCGCCGATTTCGGCAAAGTGCGGGCCATAGCCGCTATCGCCGCTAAAGAACAGGCGCTTGTCATCCGAGATCAGCGCGAACGCCACCCAAAGCGCCTGATTGGAGGCAAACAGACGGCGGGTATAGTGACGGGCTGGCAGGGCATGCAGGGTCAGGCCCGGATCAAGCGTCAGGCTTTCATTCCAGTCCAGCTCATGGATCTGGCCTTCGTCATAGCCCCACATCTTGAAATAGGCGGCAATGCCCAGTGCGACGACCGCATGGCGGGTTTTGGGGCGGAGTGCGACAACCGCATCGTAATCAAGATGATCCCAGTGTTCGTGGGTGATCAGAAGATAGTCGATGTCGGGCATGTCATCGGCCATGTAGGGCGTTGCCCCGTCAAAGGCCTCGTTGGTAAAGGGCACAGGGGCGGCGTAGGTCGCAAAGACAGGATCAATCAGGATCGATCGCCCGCCAAGCTGGACATAAAATGACGAATGCCCCAGCCAGATGACGATGTCGCGGTTGATATCAAGCGCCTTGAGGTCGATCTTTTTGCTCGGCAACGGGTTGGCCGGGCGCAGATCGTCAGGCTTGGCTTCCGTCAGGTTACGCCACACCATGCCAAGGAAACTGACATCCTCGGTAAAAAGCGGGGTGTCCAGCTGATTGCGAAATTCGCCGTCAACATAGTTGGGCGAGGCCGCGACCTTTGCACTGTGCATATCCTCGGTCGACGGGCCGAATTTCGGATGCTGCAAAAAGGCGCAGCCACCCCCGGCAAGAACGATTGCGAGTATTGCCACAAAGAAGATCATTTTCGTCATGTGTCGGTCCCGTATCGCTCTTTGTCAGGGGAATTGAAAGGATCAGTCGCCGGACTTTTCGATCTGGATCGTGCCGGAAAGGGACGTGATCTGATCCGCGCCAGAAACGGCGTGGCCCAGCTCATACAGGCCCGAAGCAGAGCCAAAGCCCTTATAGAACATCACGACATCGCCCCAGGGCGCGTAATAGGCAAGTGTGCCGACATTGGCCTTTTTCACAAGCGGGGTGTCGCTGGTTGCGAGTTTGTTTGGCGGATAGAAGATCTTTTCAAGTCCGCCATAATCCTCGACCTCAATCGTCATCGGCAGCTGGGCATAAAGCTCCTTGGAGGCCGTGCTGTCATTGAGTTCATAGGCAATCGAAACGCCATTGGTGCTTACGGTGATTTGCATGGGTTTATCCTCCGTCGCGTTGGCCGGCACGACAAGACAGAGCAAAACTGCCAACAGCGAAGCCGTGGCAGTACAGAATGAGCGTAGATGTCTCATGGTGTCTCCTGTCTTTTCCGGTCAGAGCACGGACGTTTTGTGTGGGGAAGTGGCAAGCGCATCCCGGCGATCAGACCGGGATGCGAATTGTCGAACGGCGATGCTTACTGGGTCTGAACCGTCGGGCGGAACAGGATTTCGTTCACATCGACATCTTCGGGCTGGGAAATCGCAAAGGCGACCATGCGTGACATGGTGCTGGGCGGAACACCGATATCATTGACGATGTCGGTCACGGCTTCGGCCAGACCCGGCTCAGTAATGTGGCTGGTCAGTTCGGTCGAAACCGCACCCGGCGAAATGGTGGTGACACGGATGTTGTAGTCTTTGACTTCCTGACGCAGGCCTTCGGAAATGGCGCGCACCGCATGTTTGGTTGCGCAGTAAACGGCACCCGTAGCAACGGTGATGTGACCATAAACCGACGAAACGTTGATGATCTGGCCGGATTTCTGCTCCTTCATGTAAGGCAGGGCGGCGGCGATGCCATAAAGCGTGCCCTTCATGTTGACATCAATCATCTGGTCCCATTCATCAACGCGCAGGCTTTCCAGCGGGGAAAGCGGCATCAGGCCGGCATTGTTAAACAGGACATCGACCTTGCCAAAGGTTTCCTTGGCGGTATCGACCAGTTTCTGAACGTCTTCGCGTTTGGTGACATCGGTTGCAACGGCAATCGCTTCGCCGCCGGCATCCTTTATTTCCTTGACCAGCTTTTCCAGACGGTCGGCACGGCGCGCACCCAGCACGACTTTCGCACCTTGGGCTGCAAGATCGCGTGCAGTGGCTTCGCCCATGCCGCTCGATGCGCCGGTGATGACAAGCACTTTACCTGAGATGTTCTCGGTCATTTTCCTGCTCCTTGGTTTTGGCGGGATCCGCAATGGCGTGGATCGAAATGTCCGCGCCCGGACCCTGCACCAGAATTTCATCGGACCCGCCACAAATGGCCGATCCCGTTTTTGATGTTGCCGATTGTACGCAACTTCGCGTGCGGGCGTTAAAATGATCCTGCGGAATTCTTGCCTATTCCTCCTTATATAAAGAGCATCGTGTTGCCGTTCTGTTTGCCGCTGTGCTAAAGAATGATGACAAATTCCAAAGGGTGAGACTTGCGGTCCTGCCCGAAACCAAGAGAGTTCCGGCGATGGTCGATATCGCAAAACAGACATCCAGCAAGCAGCCAGAGACCAGTGGAAAGTCACAAGAAAACCGTGAGTTTCCGGGGCTGGCAGGGCGCATAGCCAAATGGGCGGCGGGTGAAAATGCCGTCGAGGGCTTGCTGCCCGGATTGACCCTGCATCGCTGGGAAATGCCGACGGCCCAGACCAGCTATATGCTGGCACCAAGCATTTGCCTGATCGGACAGGGTCGTAAACGCGTGATGCTGGGCGAGGATGTTTTTGACTATGACGCCAACCAGTTCCTGATCACCTCGGTCGATCTGCCGGTGGTGTCAAATGTGTTGGAGGCGAGTGTTGAAAAACCCTATCTCGGCCTGACGCTTGACCTTGATATCCGGATGATGGCGCAACTGATCACCAATTCGGAAATGCCCTTGGCACGCCCGCAGGTCGACCGTCGCGGGATTGCGACAAGTGCGGTGTCCGATCCGTTGCTTGATGCGTTTAACCGCCTGCTTGATCTGATCAATACGCCGCGCGATATCCCGGTTCTGGCGCCGCTGATCAAACAGGAAATCTATTACCGGCTTTTGATGGGCGAACAGGGTGCAAGGTTGCGTCAGATCACATCATCGGAAAGCCACAGCTATCAGATTGCGCGCGCGATTGACTGGCTTAAGAAAAACTATGATCAGCCCTGCAAGGTCGAGAATCTGGCAGATCTGGCGGGGCTGAGCAGCTCGGCCTTTCACAACCATTTTCGCAATATCACCGCGATGAGTCCGCTTCAGTTCCAGAAACGCATGCGGCTTAATGAAGCACGGCGTTTGATGTTGCTGGAACGTATGGATGCCTCCACAGCGGCCTTTGAGGTCGGCTATGAAAGCCCGTCGCAGTTCAGCCGCGAATATAGCCGCCATTTCGGCCTGCCCCCGTCGCGCGATATCAAATCGCTGATGCAGGCGGCAGAGTAGGAAAAACTGTTTTTGTAGGGACTCAGGCGGTCTGGAGGATGTCCGGGCGGCTTTTACGTTCGATCTTGTAGACCGACGAGGGCGGGACATTGCGGACCGTGGTGCCGATGCGCGTCGCCTGCAGATCAAGGCGGGCCAGAATGGCAGATGGCACCGGACAGCGCGGGCCATAGGTGAACTGGTAAAACGCGCCGTCTTCGCGCAGATATTCAAAACTGCCCGATAAAATCCCCATGATCTGACGCGGCTTCATCGACAAAAGCGGCAGGCCGCTAATCGCACTTGCCAGTTCGCCCGGACCAAACAGGCCCTGGCGGCCCAGCCGGCAGGCATCCATCTGCAAAACGCGGGCCTTGGGATACCGTTCTGCCAGCAAGCGGGAGAAATCCGGTCCGGCTTCGATCAATGTCAGATCATCCTGCGGCACACCGCGATCAAGTAAAGCACGCGTAAACACACCCGTCCCCGGTCCAAGTTCCAGAACCGGGGTGTTGTGCGCGGTGACTTCGGACGTGATCAGCCTTGCCAACGCCGGGCTTGAGGGCGAAATGGCTGACACTTTTCTGGGATCGGTGACCCAGGCACGAATAAACGGCAACAAATCCGACATCGACTGGCCTGTTTTGGTTGCGAAGAAGGCGGCATTAGTGAGCGCGCCCTTTATGTCGCTACAGGTGCATGTTTGTGTTCATTTTGCGAAATGCCACCCCGCCGGTTGCGAGGTGGCATTTTTAAACACGTGATCAGGCAGCGCGATTGCGGCGCAGGATGTCGATGATTTCGGCCTTGTGCGGGTCGGCATGAAAGGCATCGGCCATGATCATGACACCCTTGGTGCCGTCATTGGCCTCGATCATGAACAGGGTTGCCTCGTCACCGGGATCGGTGCCGTGGTCGGTGCTGTTGGAATGGACAAGGCGTAGCTCGTCGGGGGTATAGAGCTTGCCGGTGCCGTCACTGCGCACACCGTCTTCCTCGGCCATGAAATGATGTTCAAAGCCGTGGTCTTTTGCGTTTGCCTGAAGATCAGCCAAGGTCATTGCGGGCCTCCTTGATCAAAATTCCTGATATCTAAGGAACGCAATGACCGGCTGCTTGTTCCGGAGGTAGTCGCGCTATCCTTGCTTGCGGCGCAAATGATCGACCAGTTCGGCCTTGTCCGGATCGGTGTGGAAGCTGTCGGGCACGATCAGCATGCCGCGCGTGCCATCCTTGGCCTCGATCATGTAAAGCGTGGCATCGTCGCCCGGATCGGTGCCGGCATCAACCGACCGGCAATCAATGATGGTCAGGTCATCGGCGTGATAGCGGGTTTCACGGCCATCACAGGTGACGTGATTGTCCGATGCGCTGAAAACATGGGAAAAGCCGCGTTCGCGGGCGAGATCCTGCAGTTCGATCAAATTCATGGGGGCCTCCGATCTTGTGCGTTGGGGTAGGATAACCATCCTAGCAAAGATCGGGGCCAATGGTATTGCGCAAGCGCAAAACAGTCCAAATGGGCGGGCGAAAACCACCTAAAACCTTACGAAATCTGCATTTTCATGCCTTCGTGGCTGGCGACAAAACCGAGCCGTTCATAGAAGCGATGGGCATCCTTGCGGGTTTTATCGGTGGTGAACTGCAAAAGCGCCGCACCTAGTGATTTCGAAATCGAAACGGATTCAATGATCAGCTTTTCGCCAATTTTCTGACCGCGCGCAGAACTCGCCACCCGGACCCCTTCGATCTGGGCGCGCAGCTGTCCGCGACGCGACAGTCCGGCAATCAGGGTCAGTTGCAAACAGCCGACAATATCGGTGCCTTGAACGGCGAGCAGGTATTTGTTGGGCAGCGCATCGGTCGATTGGGATTCCATGCCATCAAACGCGGCGTAATAGGCATCGGGCAGCGGATCGGTAAATTCCTCGCGGGTTTTGCCTTTTTCGTCATCGGCCAGAAGGGCGACGATGGCGGGCAGGTCATCGCGGGTGGCATAGCGAAACGTGATGTCGGCAGCTGCGGTGGTGTTTGACATTAAAATCCCTTTCCTGATGGCGGGACATCATGGGCAAAGCTCGGTGATTGCACAAGTCGCCAAAGGTCTGGGATTGTTCACTTTTGGTGTATGGGGTGGCCGCCAAATGGCAATGATGCCGCCTGCTGGTGTGTCAGGCGACATCATTGCGTGTACTGCAGGAACCGTCAGAAGAAACCGGCACGGGGATGGGGGGATGATGCCGATTCCACGCCAAGGATTCCCGCAATCATATGGACCAACGCAGCTTACGGTTTAAGCCAAACCGCCATTGGCGCGGATGGTCTGACCGTCGACCCAACCGGAATCCGTTCCGGCCAGGAAGGACACCACACCGGCGATGTCACCCGGTTCCCCAAGCCGTTCAAGCGGCGGCATTTTGGAGAACTGGGCGATCTGCTCATCGGTCTTGCCACTCAGGAACAGTTCGGTTGCTACCGGCCCGGGGGCGACGGCATTGACCGTGATCTGGCGACCGCGCAGTTCCTTGGCATAGACGGCTGTCATGGCTTCGACCGCGGCCTTGGTGGCGTTATAGACGGCATAGCCCGGCAGTTTGAGGTGAAGGGCTGTGGTCGAGAAATTGATCACCCGGCCATGATCACGCAGATGCTTGGCCCCTTCGCGCAGCATGTTGAAGGTGCCACGCACATTGATATCCATCATCGCGTCATAGGTGGCGTCATCCATGTCGGCAATCGGCGTGGTCATCATGACGCCGGCATTATTGACAATGACATCCACCCCGCCAAATTCGGCGATTGTCTTGTCAAAAAGGGCTGTGACCGCATCCGGGCGGGCGATATCGGCCTTGACCGCAAGCGCCTTGTGGCCCTGGGATTTCAGGCTTTCGGCCAGTTCCTCTGCGGCCTTTGCAGAATTGGCATAGTTGATGACAACGGCAAAGCCATCGGCTGCCAGACGCTTGGCGAGGGCTACGCCAATACCGCGCGAGGCGCCGGTGATGATGGCCGTTCTGTTTTCATTGGCAGACATAGAAAGTCTCCTGGGTGGCTAAGGGGGCCTCAAGGGCATGGCCCGACTATGCCCAAGATGACTTTTCGGATAATTAGCCTATATTGGAATTGATTATTCGAAATCAGATAACAATAGGCGTGTGGATGGACCGGTTTGAGGAAATGCGCAATTTCGTGCGCGTGGTGGAGCGCAAAAGCTTTACCAAGGCCGCCAGTGATCTTTTGGTCCCGCGTGCGACCATGACCAACTCCATCCAGCGTCTTGAAGAGCGGCTGGGCACGCGGTTGCTGGAACGTACAACACGCACCGTCAATCCGACCCATGACGGGGAAGCCTATTATCAGCGCTGTATCAGGATTCTCGCCGATCTTGAAGAAGCCGATGGCAGCTTTACCAATGCTGATCCCAAGGGATTGTTGCGCGTGAACCTGCAGGGCACGCTGGCGCGGACCTTTATCATTCCGGCCCTGTCGGATTTTCGGGGTCGCTATCCGGGGATCGAGCTGGTGCTGGCCGATGGCGACCGGTTTGTCGATTTGGTGCATGAGGGCTTTGATTGCGTGCTGCGCAGTGGTGATCTGGCGAGTTCATCCATGATCGGGCGGCGCTTGGCACTTTTGCATGAGGCGACTGTGGCAAGCCCGGACTACTTTGCGCGTGTTGGCATGCCCGAAACAATTGATGACCTTAAAACGCAGGGCCATCAGATGGTCTGTTTTCTGTCGGGTGCGGATGATCAGCCGATCCCGCTTGATTTCATGGTGGATGGCAAGGTGTGCGAGGTCATGCTGCCGGCGAGCATTTCGGTCACCGGGGCGGATAGCTATGCCGCCTGTGCCGCCGCCGGATTGGGGATCGTACAGGTGCCGCGCTATCGCGTGGCCGAGGACCTCAGATCGGGCAAACTGATTGAAATCCTGCCGGATTGCCCGCCGGATCCCATGCCGGTTTCGATCCTTTATCCGCAAAACCGCCAACTTTCGGTGCGGGTGCGGGTGTTTGTCGACTGGCTGAGCGCACTTTTCGCGAAGATCGATTTCGCTGAGTCAGTCCGGGTTTGACTGGTTGGCAAGCAGTTTGATCCGGTTTCGCAATGAAACCAGATGCGCCTGCCAGTAATGGGTCATCATCGGCTTGAAGCGGTTGTTATTCAGGCCATTGCGGCCGGGATGGGCCATGGAAAGCTTTTCAAGGCCCAGATGTTCAAGCGTGATGCGGGTGTAGTCGCCCTGAGCGCTAAAGCGGATATCAACCAGTGTTGCCGGTTCTTTTGCGTCGGCCATCGGCCATTGCCATTCAAACGCAAGGCGCTTGCCCGGTTCCCATTTGGTGACCTTGCCGGCACGGACGATGAAATCGGGGCGGCGTTTATCGACTTCCTGCAAATAGCGCACGCCATCACTTTCGCCAAATTCCATGATGCCCGGACGATTGCCAATCAGGCGGTTGCGCGGCCCCTGCTTCCACCAGTGATCAATCTCAGCTGTGAACTGTTCAAAGGCCGTGGCGGCGTCACATTCAACGCGAAGTGCAACAAAGGTTTTGGCTGACATCGATCATCCTGTTTAACAGCAACGCCGCTGGTTTGGCGGGCAACGATCTTTCTTTTGCAGAAAGCCCGCATGCGGACAAGCAAAACCCGACCCGGCGGGGATTTTGCGCCGGATCGGGTTTGATAAGGATCGGGATGTTCTGGATGGAACGGCTTAGTAGCCGATCTCGCGATTGACCAGACCGCGCGGGGTTTCACCGCGCGCCAGACGATCAAGGTTTTCGGCAATCTGATCGACGGATTCTTCGAACCGGGTGGCAGCCGCGATATGCGGCGTGATGCGGATTTTCGCATGATCCCAGAACGGATGGCTTTCGGGCAGCGGTTCGGTCGCCGCAACATCGAGAAACGCACCGCGCAGATGGCCGGTATCAAGCGCGCGCAGCAAATCGGCCTCGTTAATCATCGCACCGCGCGCCGCATTAATGATCGCAGCCCCCTTGGGCAGGAAGGAAAGCGTGCTGCTGTTTAGCACATTTTCGGTCTCGGATGTGCGCGGCAGCAGGCAGATCAGGATATCGGACTGACCGAGGAATTCGGCGAGCGTTTCCTTGCCGGCATAGGTCGCAATGCCCTCGATCGCCTTCATCGAGCGGCTCCAGCCCGACACGGAGAAGCCAAGATTGGACAGCGAGACGGCAACGGCAGACCCCAGCGCACCCAGCCCCATCACACCGACCCGGCATTGCGAAATGCGTGCGACGTCATGCTGGGTCCAGTCGGCCTTGGCCTGCTGGGCGCTATAAACATCAAAGTCGCGCATGAAGTGAAGGGCTGCATAAAGATGATATTGCACCATCTGATCGGCCATGCCGGCATCTTCCAGGCGAATAACCGGCAAGTCTGTTGGCAGGCTGGGGGAGGAAACCACATGATCCACCCCGGCGCCGAGCGAGAAGATGGCTTTCAGGTTCGGCAGCGTCTTGATCAGACCCTGCGGCTGTTTCCAGAACAGAGCATAGTCAATCGTTTCAGGATCGTAACTGTTGTCTTCGGTCACGATATTGGCGTCCGGCAGACGATCGACCATCACGCTTTTCCACTTCTCATCATCGCCGGCAGCGGAAATCAGAATGTTGAGCGGGGCGTTGGTGGTCGACATCGGGGTCTCCTGGTCAAAACTTCGTAAGTTGGGGCGAAAATTGGGCTGCAAAACGGTTTGCACATATCAAACGCGCCAGAGCGCAAAGCGTTCCGGCGCGGTCAATACAGTCTGTCATGGACCGGCCCGCTTTCACAAGGCCGGTTGGGCGCTTTTACCTGCCAAAATCAGTGGGCAAAGATCATGGCCGGATCGCGGAAAGTCTTGAATTCAAGGCCATTTCCCGCCGGATCTTCGACAAAGAAGGTGCCCTGCTCGCCCGGTTCACCCTTGAAGCGGATCTTGGGTTCGAGCAGGAATTTGACATTGGCGGCCTTCAGCTTGTCGGCAAGCTGATGCCATTTTTCCCATTCCAGAACCGCCCCGAAATGCGGGATCGGCACTGCATCACCATCGACATCACCCGATCCCTTGTTCTGGCCTGCTTCCGGGCGGACATGGGCGGACAGCTGATGGCCAAAGAAATCAAAATCAATCCAGGCCTCGGTCGAGCGGCCTTCGTCACAGCCAAGAATATCGATATAGAACGCGCGCGTGTCGGCAATCGATTTGATCGGGAAGGCTAGATGGAATGGGGGCAGTGACATGGATGTCTCCTAGATAATCTAATGCTGTGTTGTTAGAGCCAGTCTAAATCAGCATAATACCGGGCGTAAAATCAGAAGTTCTGAATTTATCATCAGGAAAGCTATTGCTATGGCCCTGCGCCCGACCACCCCGCCGCTAAATGCCCTGCGCGCCTTTGAGGCCGCCGCCCGGCTTGGCAGCTTTGCCCGCGCGGCCGAGGAACTTTCAGTGACGTCGGGTGCCATCAGCCAGCAGGTCGCCAATCTTGAAGCCAGCCTTGGCATTAGCCTGTTTGAGCGCAGTGGCCCGAAACTGAGCCTGCGTGAAGCGGGCCGGGCCTATTTGCCCAGTTTGCGCCGTGCGCTCGACGAGATCGAGGCCGCCACCCTTGATCTGGTCACCCATGGCGCGGGGGAGCGGAAGCTGGTCATTGGTGCGCTGCATACATTGGCCAGCTGCTGGCTTATTCCAAAATTAAATCGATTTCAAAATGAACATCCTGATATCCGCCCGGTGATCGAGACGCTGGCGCTTAATTTCGCCACTCCGGAACGCAGCCCCGACCTTGGTGCGCGCCAGATCGATGTCGGGCTATATTTTGGCGACGGTCGTTGGACCGGGATGATTTGCGACAAGCTTTTTGATGAAATTCAAGTGGTTGTCGCCAAGCCCGGATATGTTGCTTCAGGTGATGAGACGGGCGAAAACAGCCCCATCGACCCGGTAGAGCTGATCGGACGTTACCCAAGACTGGTCCACACCACTCGGCCCAAGGCATGGCATGACTGGGCGCAGGCCAATGGTGTTGTCCTTACAGGCGGCCCCGGACCGGCGTTTGAGCACTTCTTCATGCTGATCGAGGCAGCCAAGGCCGGCATGGGAATCGCCCTTTTACCAAGGGTTTTGATCGAAGGACCACTGGCTGAAGGCAGTCTTGAAATCGTTAGCGAAGCCGGCCTGAAATCACGTGGCGCATACTACCTGATCACGCCCGAAAGCCGCCAGGACGTGCCGGAAGTCCGCGCCTTTCGTGACTGGGTGCTCGGTTTTGCAAGCCAATCCAGTTTGTCAGAATAATCCGACAAGTATCTGAAAGTATGGATGGATGTTCCGTGCGTCGGGGGATTAGGCGCGGCGATAGATGCTGTGCAGCAGGTGATCTTTCTTCGGACCGGTGATTTTTATTTTTGTTTCGAAATGATCTGGCCCGTTCCAGATCATGCAATGGTGATAAAAGTCATCCCCACAGGGATGAATGTCACGGGCACAGAGACCAGAATCGCCCCCATCACCCTCCTCGCCAAATTGCAGCAGCACATAGCGATTTCCGAAACTTAGGGGGTCGCGGAACAGAAGCTCAATCGCTGCCGGGTCTTCGTGCAGGACGAAATCATATTCGCGGTAGCCATCAAACCGCTTGCCATCCGTGCGGGTCAGAAACCCCTCTTCGCGATAGCGCAGCACATTGGGTTCGGCTGGATCGGCAGCATGAAACGTGACATCGCCGGTAAACTGCCCGGCCTCGCCCAGATCGCGCACAAGCGTCCAGTTGCCGGTAAGGGCCTGGAAAATCTCGGCTGCGGTGGGGGTGTTGGATGCCATCGGTGATCTCAGATCCATGTCAGGACAAAAAAGGCAGGGCGCGCGATGCGGAACCCTGCCTTTTTAATGGTGTTTCAGTCGCTTAGGCGCCCGGCAGCATTCGCGGCAGTTTCTCGCCGCCCAGAATATGGACATGCAGGTGTGGGACGTCCTGGCGGCCGTGTTCACGGGTGTTGGCGATCAGGCGGTAGCCGTCTTCCACCACGCCGGCTTCCTTGGAGATTTTGCCGATTGCACGGGTATAGGCGATGATTTCAGCGTCCGAGGCATTCAGCGCAAAGTCGTCATAGCTGGTATAGGCGCCCTTGGGGATGACCAGCACATGGGTCGGGGCCTGGGGCGCGATATCATTGAAGGCCAGCACATGGTCATCTTCATAGACCTTGGTGCACGGGATTTCACCGCGCAGGATTTTGGCGAAGATGTTTTCCGGATCGTAGGGCTGAACGGCCATGGTGATGCTCCTGAACGCTATTTCTCAACTTTGATCGTCATATTGGACAGGCTTGTCGCCCGGTGCAATTTCGATTTTGCGAAAGTGCGACCATTTTCCAATTTCCGTCATTCCGGGCGGAGCAAGGCGGAGGCCCGGAATCCATGGTAGCGGTTGTATCGATATGGATGCCCGCCTGCGCGGGCATGACGGGTGTTGGGGTAATCCTTAGTCGCTTTTGCGCGATGCCTTCTCAGTGATACCTGAAATGCCCTGACGCTCTGCCAGGATCTTCCAGACATCTTCGGGATTTACCCCCTGGTCGGCCCAAAGCACAGTCAGGTGATAAAGAAGGTCGGCACTTTCCGATGCGACCTTGTCCGGGCTTTCGGCCAAAGCGGCAATCACGGTTTCAACGCCCTCTTCGCCGACTTTTTGGGCGATTTTGGGCGTGCCCTTGGCAAACAGCTTGGCGGTATAGCTGGTTTCCGGGTCCGCACCCTTGCGCGCGGCAACGGTTGCGTAAAGCGCATCAAGGATATGTTGGCTTTTATCCGTATCGGGCATGATTTCAGTCCTCGCGCACCGGAATACCGGCAGCTTTCATGTGTTCCTTGACCTCGCGAATGCGATAGGTGCCGAAATGGAAGATCGAGGCGGCCAGAACGGCTGATGCGTGGGCATCACGCACGCCTTCGACCATATGATCGAGCGTCCCCACCCCGCCCGAGGCAATAACCGGCACATGCACGGCATCGGCAATGGTACGTGTCAGCGGGATGTTAAAGCCTGACTGGGTGCCATCGCGATCCATCGAGGTGACAAGGAGCTCGCCAGCGCCATATTCGACCATTTGTTTTGCAAACGAAACGGCATCAATCCCGGTGGGTTCGCGCCCACCATGGGTAAAGATTTCAAACTTGTCCGGGCCGGTCGATTTGGCGTCGATCGAGACCACAATGCATTGCGATCCGAACTTGCGCGCTGCTTCGCGCACGAAATCGGGGTTTTTCACCGCTGCGGTATTGATCGAAACCTTGTCCGCACCGGCGAGAAGCAGCTTGCGGATGTCTTCAAGGGTGCGCACCCCGCCGCCAACCGTGACCGGCATGAAGCAGGCCTCGGCCGTGCGGGCAACCACATCAAAGATGGTATCGCGGTTGTCACTTGATGCGGTGATATCAAGGAAGCAGAGCTCATCCGCGCCCTCGGCATCATAGATGCGCGCCTGTTCGACCGGGTCGCCGGCATCGATCAGATCAACGAAATTGACCCCTTTGACGACGCGGCCGTCCTTGACGTCAAGACAGGGAATGACACGGGTTTTCAGCATGGTCTGTTTCCTGTTGGGTCGGTTACGAAAGGGCCGCGATGGCCTCTGCCAGATCGATGCGGCCATCATAAAGCGCACGACCGGAAATCGCGCCATCAATGCCCGAACTTGTGTGTTTTTTGACCGCGATCAGGTCATCCAGCGACGAAACCCCGCCCGAGACAATCACCGGGGTCGAGATTTCCGATGCCAGGGCCACGGTGCTTTCAATATTCGGGCCACCCATCGCACCATCGCGGTCGATATCGGTAAAGATGATCGCCGCCACACCGCAATCTTCAAACTTCTTGGCGAGTTCAAGGGCGGTGACTTTGGATGTTTCTGCCCAGCCTTCAACCGCGACATAGCCATCACGCGCATCAATGCCGACCGCAACCCGGCCCGGCCATTTCGCACAGGCTTCCTTGACGAAGTCCGGATTGCGAAGGGCAACCGTGCCCAGGATCACGCGGGTGATGCCTTTGTTCAGCCAATAATCAACCGTTTCCATGGTACGGATGCCGCCACCAAGCTGCGTCTGGGCCTTGCCAGAAACCGCAGCAAGGATCGAATCCACTGCTGCACCATTGACCGGTTCGCCCGCAAAGGCGCCGTTCAGATCAACGATATGAACCCAATGGCAGCCTGCGGCGACAAATTCGCCGGCCTGTGCGCCCGGGTTATCGTTAAACACGGTTGCCTTATCCATGTCGCCGCGCAGCAAGCGCACACAGGCGCCGTCTTTCAGGTCAATTGCGGGATAAAGGTTCACTGATCGGTGTCCTGTATTTTTTTGGTGTAGTAATAGCCTTCGACCATCTTGCCATCGACCATCGCGTAATAGGGATTGATCCCCCAACGGACATATCCAAGCCCGTTATAAAGCGCGATGGCGGCCTGCTGGGTTTCCCGAAGGTCGAGTTTCAAAACGCTATAGCCCGCTTCACGGGCGAAATATTCAATCGAACGCACAATCGCCTTGCCGTTGCCGCGCCCGCGCGCCCAAGGGGCGACGAAATGGCCGGAAATCTGGGCCGAATGGCGCTGTGCTTCGAGGTTGGCCGGTGTTTCGATCAACTGGGCGGCACCCGAAATAATGCCATCAACGCGCGACACAAACAGATGACGACCCGGCATCAGCAACACGCCGCGCCAGTATTTTTCCATGTCCGGACGATCCGGCGGGGTGAGCCAGCCAAAGCCGCCACCTTCGACAATCGCCTGGGTGCAGGCATCGACAATGTCGGAAAGCTCGCCCGCGGTCAGTTCGGTGACGCGTTCAGCACTTACACCCGGTTCAATGGTATCTGATGGTGCGATCATGGCTTCCACCCCAGGAAGTTCCCGATGATGGTAAGCCCGGTCTTCTGGCTTTTTTCCGGGTGGAACTGGGTGCCAATCATGTTGTCACGCCCGATCATGGCTGTCAGATCCCCGCCATAGGAAACCGATGCCAGACGCTGATCAGGGTTGGTGACATGCATGTGATAGCTGTGCACGAAATAGGCGTGATCGCCGTCCGAAATGCCGTTCAGCACCGGGTGCGCCTTGCCCGCCGGATCAAGCACCAGCTCGTTCCAGCCCATATGCGGGATTTTAAGGGTCGGGTCGCTGGGCTCGATCGCAACGACTTCGCCAGCAATCCAGTCAAGGCCATCAGTCACTTCAAATTCGCGGCCGACGGTCGACATCAACTGCATGCCAACACAGATGCCAAAGAACGGCTTGCCGCCCTTAATCACCTGTTCGGTCAAAACATCAACCATGCCGGTGACGGCATCAAGACCGGCACGGCAATCGGCATAGGCGCCAACGCCCGGAAGCACGATATGGCTGGCGTTGCGGACCTTTTCCGGGTCATCGGTGACAATGATCTCGTCAGAAAAGCCGGTTTCACGCGCAGCACGCTCGAACGCCTTGGCGGCAGAGCGCAGATTGCCGGAACCGTAATCAATAATCGCAACACTCATGGGTAGGATGGGCTCCCGGTTGAGGGGGTGGAGGTAAGGGCAGCTGCGGAGTGTGGGACGCGCAGCCGGGAATTTTTCGAACGCTCAAAGCAGCGATGTTCGGCGTCAGATTCATCATGACCTGCAACGATATCGACCATCTGCCAGCCTTTGGCGGCCAGCTTGCGACGACGCAGATCATTGGCAATCAGGCCAAAGCCGATCCCGGTCACAAGCGCCAGGGTAAAATCCATTTCCGGCCCGCCATCAAACAGCTCGACCGCAAAAGTGCAGAGGAATGAAACCGCGACAAGCCCGATAAAGCCCAGCCACAGGCGATGATACAACGCCCAAAGGCCCGACAGCAGAAAGGCCCAGAAATTGAAGCCTTCGCGGATCAGGATGGCGTTTTCCATCGGATCGACATCGCCGGGATGGGTATGGACTGTGTAAACCTTCATCGAAAACCGGTTCTTTGGACCGATGGCATTTTTGGGTTTTCATGCCACCGGTTATTTTCGATCAGACCGAACTGATCCGCTTACAAGGAGCCGCCAAGCGTGCCCTTGGTCGAAGGAATGGCATCGGACTTGCGCGGATCAATTTCGATTGCCACGCGCAGCGACCGTGCAAGCGCCTTGAAGGCACTTTCGATGATATGGTGGTTGTTCTCACCATACAGGTTTTCGACATGCAGCGTTATGCCGGCCGCCTGGGCAAAGCCCTGGAACCATTCACGGAACAGCTCGGTATCCATATCGCCCAGCTTGTCGCGGGTAAATTCGACATTCCAGATCAGATAGGGACGGCTTGAAATATCAAGTGCGACACGGGTCAGGGCCTCGTCCATCGGCAGCAGGCAGCTGCCATAACGCGTGATGCCCTTCTTGTCGCCAAGCGCCTTGGCAAAGGCCTCACCGATTGCAATGCCGCTATCTTCGGTGGTGTGGTGGAAATCAATATGCAGGTCGCCCTTGGCCCGGACTTTAAGGTCCATCAGGCTGTGACGCGAAAGCTGTTCGAGCATGTGATCAAGGAACCCGACCCCGGTCTCGACGTCGTAAACGCCGGTCCCGTCAAGGTTCAGTTCAACCATGATCTGGGTTTCGTTTGTGTTACGCTCAACGCGGGCCTTGCGCATGCAAAGCTCCTTTCCTGCAGATATTGATGCATATGACGGGTCGTATGTAGCAATAAAGCTGTGGAAAAGCCAGTTTTAGGTGCCTACGTATTGGCCGCAAAATCACACGAATTCGTGTGGCCTGCCGCCAGACTGCCTTTTGACCGCGCTGATAGCCTGTTTTGGTCCTAAACGAAGTCGAATTTATCGACGTCAAACAGGCCGCGATCGGTCATTTTCAGGTGCGGGATCACCGGAAGTGCGAGGAAGGCGACCTGCAGGAACGGTTCGGGCAAGACACAGCCCAGATCCTTGGCCGCCTTGCGCAGATCAATCAGGTGTTCCTCGACGGTTTCAAAAGGCTCAAGGCTCATGAGCCCTGCGACCGGAAGGGCCAGTTCGGCGGTGACCTTGCCACCGTCAGCCACCGCAAAGCCGCCGCCCATTTCAATCAGGCGATTAACCGCTGCGGCCATGTCGGCATCATCTGCACCGACCACGGTGATATTGTGGCTGTCATGCCCGACGGAGGATGCAATCGCCCCGCGTTTCAGGCCAAAGCCGCGCACGAAGCTGCGCCCGATATTGCCATTGATGCCATGGCGTTCGACGACCGCGACCTTGATCACGTCGTTATCGAGATCGGGTTTAAGGCCATTATCGCCAATTTCAAGCGTCGCTTCATCACGGAAGGTCAGGATTAGCCCCGGCTTGACCTTGATCACCGGTGTCTGGTTCTGCCCCGGTTTGGGATCGCAGGCAAAGGCCTCTGCCGAGACCGGGGTGGCCTTCATTGAGTTCAAACCGACCGGATCGATGGTTTTGCGTTTGGCAAACAGGTCCTTGGTCACAAGGCGACCACCGGCAATGACATCGGTGACGTTGCAGCTATCAAGATCATCAAGGATTGCGATATCAGCCCGCCAGCCCGGCCCGATCAGACCGCGGTCGCGCAGGCCGAAAATGCGGGCTGCCGAGTGGGACGCTGCGCGATAGGCATGATGGATCGGGCAATTACGCGCCTTCAAATGACCAATTAATCGCGCAACAAGACTATCAAGATGACCTTCTTCGCCAATATCAAGCGGGTTGCGGTCATCGGTGCAGAGTGCGACGAAGCTTGAGCTGTTTTCATCGAGAATTTCGGCCAATGCTTCGAGGTCCTTGGATACCGATCCTTCGCGGATCAGGATCGCCATGCCTTTGGCGAGTTTTTCGCGGGCTTCCTCGGCCGAAGTGGCTTCGTGATCGGTGCGGATGCCTGCGGCCATATAGCCATTAAGATCCGATCCGCGCACCAGTGGTGCGTGACCGTCAATATGACCATCCTGAAAGGCTTCGAGCTTGGCCATGATGCCCGGATCAAGATTGAGCACGCCGGGATAGTTCATCATTTCCGCCAGACCGACGACCTTTTCGTGCGAGCGGAACGGCAGAAGGTCCTCGATTTCAAGCCGCGCACCGGCGGTTTCGAACGCGGTGGCCGGAACGCACGATGACAGATTGACCCGCACATCCATAACGGTCTGCTCGGCGCAATCAAGGAAGTATTTGATGCCCTCGGACCCTAGCACATTGGCGATTTCGTGCGGGTCGCACAGGACCGTGGTCACGCCATGCGGCAGGACGCAGCGATCAAATTCAAGCGGGGTGACGAGTGAGCTTTCGATATGCAGGTGGGTATCGATAAAGCCGGGGACGGCGAATTTGCCGGTGCAATCAATCTCGGTCTCGCCGGTATAGCTGTCATGGGTGCCGACAATCCGGTCGCCGACGATGGCGATATCGGTCTCGGTGACCTTGCCCGTTATGACGTCCAACAACCTGATATTGCGCAGGACCAGATCCGCCTTGATTTTGCCCTGACCGGCAAGGATGCATTTGCCAAGATGGGTTTGGGTAAGGTCGGTGCTGGTCATGGGTTCTGGTCCTGTCATTCTTGAAATTCTTTTGCGCCCCCAAGGGTAAAGCATGTGGCCCTTGAGCGCTTTGAAATTTTTATGGAATGGACGATTGAAACTGTGTTTGCGTTTTGGGGAAAGAGTGTGCGCCGCCTTGGCCCTTGACCGGGGCGTCTGCCGTGCTAACTCTTGGGCGAAGCAATCGAGAAGATTCAAGGATTATTCATGAGCGAACAACAAAGCTGGCATGGCACGACGATCCTGTCCGTGCGCAAGGGCAATGAAGTCGTGGTGGCCGGTGATGGTCAGGTCTCGCTTGGTCCGACGGTGATCAAGGGCAATGCGCGCAAGGTGCGCCGGATCGGCCAGAAGGGCGAGATCATGGTGGGCTTTGCCGGGGCAACGGCGGATGCCTTTACCCTGCTGGAACGTCTGGAAGCCAAGCTGGATCGTCATCCGGGCCAGACCATGCGCGCCTGTGTCGAACTGGCCAAGGACTGGCGGACGGATCGTTATCTGCGCAAGCTCGAAGCCATGATGGCCGTCGCCGACAAGGATGTGTCACTAGTTCTGACCGGCCAGGGCGATGTTCTTGAACCCGAAGATGGCATCATTGCCATTGGATCGGGCGGTAACTATGCGCTTGCTGCGGCCCGGGCCCTGATTGATCAGGATCTCAGTGCCGAGGAAATTGCGCGCAAGGCGATGGCGATTGCGGGTGAGATTTGTGTCTACACCAATGGCAATGTCCTGCTTGAGAAAATCGATATCGAGGAAGCAAAGTAAGGCGCTGGTTGATCCGGGCCTTTCACCTGCCTCCGTCGCAAAAAGATACGGAATAAATTTATGACCCAACATTACAGCCCGCGCGAAATTGTTTCCGAACTGGACCGTCACATCATCGGTCAGAAGGATGCCAAGCGCGCGGTCGCCATTGCGCTGCGCAACCGTTGGCGCCGTCAGCAGCTTGACGAAACCATGCGCAATGAAGTGCTTCCGAAAAACATCCTGATGATCGGTCCGACCGGTGTCGGTAAAACCGAAATCGCGCGCCGCCTTGCCAAACTGGCAGAAGCCCCGTTCATCAAGATCGAAGCAACCAAGTTTACCGAAGTCGGTTATGTCGGGCGCGATGTTGAACAGATCGTGCGTGATCTGGTGGAAGTTTCCATCGACCTGACCCGCGAAAGCATGCGCAAGAAAGTCCGTGCCAAGGCGGAAATGCAGGCTGAGGAACGTATTCTTGATGGTCTGGTCGGGGAAACAGCATCGCCGGAAACCCGTCAGAAGTTCCGCAAGATGCTGCGCGAGGGCGAGCTTCAGCAAAAAGAGATCGAAATCAACGTTCAGGAAAGCAGCACGGCCTCGATGCCGACCATCGATATCCCGGGCATGCCCGGCGCACAGATGGGCATGATGAACCTGAGCGACATGTTCGGCAAAGCGTTTGGCAACAACACCACGCCGAAACGCATGACGGTCGAAGAAGCCTTTGAACGCCTGATCGATGAAGAAGGCGACAAGCTTCTGGATAATGACAAGGTCACCGCCGAGGCGATCGAAAATGTCGAACAGAACGGCATTGTGTTCCTGGATGAGATCGACAAGATCACCGCACGTTCCGAACGCGGCGGGGATGTATCGCGCGAAGGTGTTCAGCGTGACCTGCTGCCACTGATCGAAGGCACCAACGTTTCTACCAAGCATGGCACGGTCAAAACCGACCATATCCTGTTTATCTGCTCGGGCGCGTTCCATCTGGCCAAGCCATCCGACCTTCTGCCGGAATTGCAGGGCCGTTTGCCGATCCGTGTTGAGCTGAAGGCGCTTACCGAAGGTGACTTCCGCCGCATTCTGCTGGAACCGGAAGCGTCCCTGATCAAGCAGTATATCGCGCTGATGAAGACCGAGGACGTCACACTCGACTTCACCGATGATGCGGTCGACGAGATTGCCCGGATTTCGGCCAATGTAAACGAAACCGTCGAAAATATCGGTGCGCGTCGCCTGCACACGGTGCTTGAAAAGCTGCTCGATGACATCAGCTTTACCGCCACCGACCGAGGTGGCGAGACGTTCAAGGTCGATGCCGATTATGTCCGTGAACAGGTCGAGGATCTGTCCAAGGATACCGATCTTTCGAAGTTTATTCTGTAATCGAAACGTTCGACTAAGTTAGCTTCAAATCAGATACGCAAAAGGCCAGCACGATGTTGCTGGCCTTTTTAATTTAACCCTCAGCCACCGAAATTTGGTCTATGCTAAGATCTTGGGAATGCATCGATTTTGGGGGCGATCATGTCTTATGACGTCGTTTATCTGGCAGACAGACCTGATTGCGTAGACGCCTGTGCAGCTTGGGCATATGGGCGTTGGGGTGTGCAAAAGCCTAACAGCAGTCTTGAAAATGCCAGGGCGTACTTCGCCCAGTGTCGTCAAAAAGATGCACTGCCCCTGACCCTTCTGGCAATTAACCGGGAAACCGGTTTGCCCATCGGCATGGCAAGCTTATGGCCGCAGGACGGGACAGATTGGCCGGAAAAGACGCCATGGATTGCGGCTGTTTACACGCTGTACCGCTATCGTGGGATTGGGATCGCGAGATGTTTGGTGAACCGTCTGCTTGATGAGGCAGAGCGTCTCGCGATTAAAACGGTGTATCTCAAAAGCGGTTCGGCTGCTGAGATGTATCGCGGTTTCGGCTTCGAGGAGCTTGATCGCCAGCCTTCATTGACGGCAGAAGAGGGCTATAAGACCCTGTTTTACAAGCACATCTGACTGCTATCCAAAGCAGATCAGGCGGTGTGGAGTTTCCGGACGTTATCGCCGGTTTTGGCCGGCAGATAGACCGTAAAGACCGATCCGACACCCTGTTCGCTTTCGATCTGCATGGTGCCGCGGTGGCGTTGCACCAGATGTTTGACGATGGCCAAGCCAAGGCCGGTACCGCCAACCGCGCGCGAGCGGGCGGTATCGACGCGATAGAAACGCTCTGTCAGGCGCGGCAGATGTTCACGGGCGATGCCATCGGAATGATCGCGGATGGCAACGGCCATGATGCGGTCATGGCGGAAACGCGCCAGCGCACCCGGCGGGTTTTTGGCCAGACTGATCGAGACTTCGACATCGGTATTGGCGTGGCCGTATTTGATGGCGTTTTCGACCAGATTGACAAAGACCTGGGTCAGTTCCTTTTCCTCGCCGACCATACCAGTATCGTCAAGGGTGCTGGTGACACGGATATTCATGCCCTTGTCCTGCGCCTTCATGGCAAGGCTTTGGGCGACCTTGCCAATGATCTTGCCAACATCGCAATCTTCAGAAGGCGGGGTATGTTCGTTCAGCTCAATCCGGGCAAGCGACAACAGATCTTCGATCAGATGCTGCATGCGCTGGGCCTGATCGCGCATGACCGGCAGGAACTGATTGAGCGCATCCGGATCGTCCTTGGCCGGGCCTTCGAGCGTTTCGATAAAGCCAAGCAGTACCGAAAGCGGAGTACGCAGTTCATGCCCCGCATCGGTTGCGAAGTCTGCGCGCATCTGCTCAAGCTTGCGAAGTTCGGTCAGGTCGGAAAATGTCAGAACATAGTTCCGATCCCCGGTCGCCGCCGGCAGACGCGCGGTCAGCACATCAAAATGACGGTGCGCATCAGATGCCAGAACAAATTCCGCATGCTTCATGGTTTCGCGTTCATTGGCGACATCATCAAAGGCATCAAGCAGGATCGGGTCACGAATGAAACGCGTCAGGTCGCGACCGGTTTCAAGGTTGTGAAACAGCCCCTTTGCCGCGCGGTTAAAGCCGGTGACGACACGCTGGCGATTGACCATCACCACCGGGTTTGGCAGGTGATCAAGGATTTCGGCATCGGTGCTGGTCTGGGCTTCCAGAAGGGCGATGCGATCACGGAAGGCCGCGGCAATCTGGGTATAAAGTGATGAAAGTTCGGATGCGGCCGCAAAACTGATGTGTTGCGGCGGGGTGCCTTTATAGCGGTCGCGCAGATCGGTGGCATAGCGGGCCACGCGGCGCAGATCGCCAAAATAGATGCGCAACATCGCCACCACGCCAAGCCAGGACAGCAGTGCCGACAGGATCGCCGTTCCCACGCCAAGCTGCCCCATCGACGCAAGGACGATGAAGACGATGCCGACCGGAAAGGCAATGGCCAAAGCCGTAAGTATCAATTGGCGGAAACCCAATTAACGCTCCTGTTTAAACGAGGTGGTGGGGGTTTATCACGCGTGTTGTAAAAAGTGGACCTAAAATGGTTATGCGCCGGTAAAGATCAAATAAAAGTTTGATGACAGTTTTCTAAGCCCTGAAGTGATTGAAAATATCTGTCGGGTGCGCGGCAAACCCGCCATCTGCAGCGATGCAATCGGGTAGATGTGTCATGTAGGGAGCGGATCGGACTCCGCCAAGCGGCGGGCCATTGGTTAACGGCCCGCCGCTTGGGGATATTGTTCGGTACTTTACACCCTGGATCAGATGATCTCGGCACCCTGATCGAAGCTCAGACGTGGCTGGCGCGGGAAAAGCTTGCTGCCATCGCCATAGCCGATGTTAAGCAGGAAGTTGCTTTTGTACGTGGTGCCGGCAAAGAATTCGGCGTCGACCTTTGCGTTGTCAAAGCCCGACATTGCACCGCTATCAAGGCCAAGGGCGCGCAGGGCAAGGATGAAATAGCCCGCCTGCAGGGTGCCATTACGAAATGCGGTGGTGTTGATGGCATCTTGCTTGCCGACAAACCAGGAGCGGGCATCGGTATGCGGAAACAGATCGGGCAGTTTTTCATAGAATTCCATGTCATGGGCGATGATCGCGGTCACCGGTGCAGTCATGGTTTTTTCGACATTGCCCGGTGCAAGGCAGGGTTTAAGCCGTTCGCGCGCAGCATCGGTGGTGACAAAGGTCACGCGCATCGGTTCGCAGTTGGCACTGGTCGGTGCCAGAACCGTCAGGTCCCAAGCCTGTTTGAGCAGGGCCGGATCAACCGGTTTGTCCTGCCAGACATTGTGGGTACGGCCATTACGGAAGAGAAGGTCAAGTCCATCGGAATTAAGCATGGGGCCTCTTCAATGAAGGTATTAGTCAGACTATCGATATAGATAGTTCATCAGTTATGACGCAATGCACAATTGGCAAGACCTCATATGAACTGTGGAAAAACAATCAGTTCACTGGTATTTTCGACGTCAAAATGACCCTGCATAACGCTCTGCGTTGGACAGGGGGCGGGTTTTCTACTGGGGGGAGACCCGAGGACGCAAACGGGTTGCGTCCCGGCGTGGGTGGATCGCAAATTACTGGAAACAGATATGGCAGTTGAGACCAAAGGGCACGGCGCGATTATGACATCGATGCGGGCAAGGCCGTCACGCAGCTTGCAACGCCTTCTTGTGGGGGTCTCTTTCGCGGTTGGACTTGGTTTTGGTGCGACAACCGGCTTTGCCCAGGTGGCTTCAGACCAAGCCCCGGCGACCGAGGATGCGGTTCAGGAAACACCAGCTGCTGCTCCTGCCGCTGATGAAGTCGAAGCAGAAACCCCCGAAGCCGACGTAGCGGAAACCGAAGCGCCATCAAGCGAAACCCCGGCGGCGGAAGCGCCTGAGACAACTGCACAGGACGCAGCGCCGGCTGACACATCTGAGGAAGTGGTTGCAGCTGGTGGAGATGCGAGCTCGGCCGTGGTCTTTATGTATCATCGCTTTGGCGAGGGGGAATATCCCTCTACCAACATCACGATGGAACAGTTTGCCGCCCATGTGAAGGAACTGACAAGCGGCCCCTATACCGTGATGGGTGTACCCCAGATCGTCAGTGCGCTTGCCGATGGGGCGGGCCTGCCGGATCGTACGATCGGCATTACGGTTGATGATGCTTATCGCTCTGTTTACGAGAAGGCTTGGCCGGTCTTTCGGGAGAACGACCTGCCCTTCACGGTGTTTGTATCTACCGAACAGCTTGATTCGGGTTATGCCAATTATATGACCTGGGACATGGTGCGTGAATTGTCCAAGGCGGGCGTGACCATCGGTGGCCATAGCCAGAACCATGCCCACCTGCCCGATTTTGATATTGATCGCGTCAAGGCGGAGCTTGCCAATTCAGCGGCCCGCTTTGAAGAAGAGCTTGGCTACGTGCCGGAAATCTTTGCGTACCCGTATGGTGAAGCCAATAACGAGGTGATCGCAGCGGTCAAGGAAGCCGGTTATCGCGCGGCCTTTGGTCAGCAAAGCGGTGCGATGCATACGAGCTCAGACTTCATGTATCTGCCGCGCTTTGCACTTAATGAGCATTATGGGGCGATGGATCGCTTTAATCTGGCGGCCAATTCCCTGCCGCTTGTGGTCAGTGATGTGACGCCGTCGGACTATACCCTGACACGTAATCCGCCGGCATTTGGCTTTACCCTGGCGGAACCGGCACCATCGATGAATTGTTATCCGTCCGAAGGGACGCCGACCATGTCGCGGCTGGGTGAAGAGCGGGTTGAAATCCGCCTTGATGCCCCGGTTTCAAGCGGCCGCTGGCGGATCAATTGCACCGCCATGGGATCGGAATCACGCTGGCAATGGTTCGGGATGCTTTACACCGTTCCATAAGAACCGGCAGGGTTTTGCAAAATCCTGTGGCTGAACGCAGTCCTTGAAATTATAATCAAATCAACGCCATGTCCGGATTTCCGGCATGGCGTTTTTCGAAGATTGCGGCGGGATTCATTGGGTTCTTGCGCGCGCTTGGGGGACAATGTAGGTTAACCACACTTCTTACCCGTAATTAATTGGTAATCACAGTGTCAGGTGCCTTAAATCGAAAGAGTGTCCTTCTGATCATCTCGGGTGGCATTGCCGCCTATAAGGTGCTTGAGGTGATCCGTCGGTTGCGCGATCGCGGGATTGATATCCGTGCGATCCTGACCAAGGGCGGGGCAGAATTCGTGGCCCCGCTTTCGGTGGCGGCACTGACCGAAAACAAGGTCTATCAGGATCTGTTTTCCCTGACCGATGAGGCCGAAATGGGCCATATCCGCCTGTCGCGCGAGGCCGACCTTGTTCTTGTCGCCCCCGCCAGTGCCGATATTCTGGCCAAAATGGCCACAGGCCAGGCCGGTGATCTGGCGACCACGGCCTTACTTGCGACCAACAAGCCGGTGATGATTGCGCCTGCGATGAATGTCGAGATGTGGAACCACCCGGCGACACAAGCCAATATCGCAACCCTTGAAAGCCGCGGCGTGATCCGTGTTGGCCCGTCTGCAGGTGATCTTGCCTGTGGCGAAACCGGATCGGGGCGCCTGGCCGAACCGGCCGAAATCATCGCAAGTGTTGTTGATTTTCTTGAGGCGCAAGACGCGCCAAAGCCACTTTCTGGCAAAAAGGCCGTCGTGACCAGCGGCCCGACCCATGAACCGATTGATCCGGTGCGCTATATCGCCAACCGGTCCTCGGGCAAGCAGGGCCATGCCATTGCCGAGGCGCTGGCACAAGCTGGGGCGGATGTAACGTTGGTAACGGGTCCTGTGACCTTGCCCGATCCGGCGGGTGTCAAGGTCGTGCGTATTGAAACCGCGCGCGAGATGCTCGGTGCCGTTCAGGCGGCCTTGCCTGCCGATATTGCGGTTTGTGCTGCGGCGGTGGCCGATTGGCGAACAGCCGATGAAGCCGGTCAGAAGCTTAAGAAAGATGGATCGGGTGTGATCCCCGACCTGAAGCTTTCGGAAAATCCCGACATTCTGGCAACCATCAGCAAGGCCGGGGCAACCCGCCCGGGGCTTGTGATTGGTTTTGCTGCCGAGACCGAGAATGTCACCGATCATGCGCGGGCCAAACGGGCGCGCAAGGGCTGTGACTGGATCCTTGCCAATGATGTAGCACCGGCAACCGGTACCTTTGGCGGCAATGATAACGAGATTTGCCTGATTTCAGGTGACGACGAAACAACAGATGAACGTTGGGAACGCCAAAGCAAGACCGGGGTTGCCCGTGCTTTGAGTGCCCGCATCATCAAACATTTTTCCTGAAGGGCATCGCCCGGCCGGAAAGCAGAAAGACACGACCGGCAGATGATCCTGCCGGATAAAGACAAGGATTAGGAATGTCGCTTTTAAGCGTTGATTTGAAACAGCTTCCCCATGGTGCGGATCTACCGTTGCCGGAATATGCCACCGCGCAGTCAGCAGCCGTGGATTTACAGGCCGCGATTGACGGGAAGCTCGTTTTGGAGCCGGGCAAACGGGCCATGGTTGAAACCGGGATTGCCATTGCCCTGCCCGCAGGCTTTGAGGCGCAGGTTCGCCCGCGTTCGGGCCTTGCGGCCAAGAACGGGGTTACGGTTTTAAACAGCCCGGGCACGATTGATGCCGATTATCGCGGCGAGATCAAAGTCATCCTGATCAATCATGGTGACGCAGCCTTTGAAATTGAACGCGGCATGCGTATCGCCCAGCTGGTTGTCGCCCCGGTGACGCAGGTCAGCTGGAATGCTGTAGAAGACTTGGATGAAACCGCGCGCGGTGCGGGTGGTTTCGGTTCGACCGGAACAGCCAGCCCGGCCAAATAGGCCCGGGGAAACAGTGCTGGTCAATCAGGTTTGACGCTATCTGGTTGTGTCGTCTGGGGGGATGGCAGAACCGCAAGGGGAGTTGAGTGAAAAGATGCTAAAGCTTTCTAAGAAGATGCTGTTTGCGATCGAGGCGGTCGTGGACATTGCCTATAACGCGGCGGGTGAGCCGGTCCAGAGCCGGGACATCACCGCGCGTCAGGGCATTCCGAAACGCTATCTCGAACAGACCCTGCAGCAATTGGTGCGCGCAGACATTCTGGTCGGTGTGCGTGGTCCGCGCGGTGGATATCGCCTGGCACGCGAACGCCGCCGCATTACGCTTGCCGATATCGTATCCGTCATCCGGTCGATGGAAACATCCGACGACCCGATCGAGGATCCGGCAGGATCGCCATTGGGCAAGGAAGTCGTCCGGCCGCTGTGGCGGGAGTTGCAGGACGAAATGATGAAGCAGCTTGAAAAGATCACGGTCGAAGACCTGTGCAACCGTGCACGTGATGCCGGCCTGCGCAGCGGGATTGAAGAGTCCCCGGATTTCATCATTTGATCTTATCGACCGGCGGCGGTTTGTTGTATCGTCATTCAACAAGAAACTGCTGCTATTGACGGTAAAACTACAAGTTTATGGAACGTTGCCGGGCGCTGAACATGTAAAAAATCCTTCTATCCATTTGACCTGGATGAATAGCGAGATAAATACATGTTAAATATGTGCTTGAAGGCAAAAATACAGAAACGTGCGAGGAAAACATGACTGAGTTTCGCGGCAAGATTTACGACAGCATCATCGACACCATTGGCGCAACCCCGCTGGTGCGTCTTTCGCGTCTGGCAGAGGCCGAAGGTGTCAAAGCCGACCTGATCGGCAAGCTTGAATTCTTTAACCCGCTGGCCTCGGTCAAGGACCGTATCGGCCTTGCGATGATCGAAAACGCCGAGAAATCCGGCAAGCTGAAGCCGGGCGCAACCCTGGTCGAGCCGACCTCAGGCAATACCGGTATCGCGCTGGCTTTCGTTGCTGCTGCCAAGGGCTACAAGCTGATCCTGACCATGCCGGAAAGCATGTCGCTTGAACGTCGCAAGATGCTGATGCTTCTGGGCGCGCAGATTGATCTGACCCCGGCGGCCAAGGGCATGAAGGGTGCGGTTGCCCGTGCCGAAGAGTTGGTGTCGGAAATTGACGGTGCCATCATGCTTCAGCAGTTCGACAATCCGGCAAACCCGGACGTTCACCGCAACACCACCGCAGAAGAAATCATCAAGGATACCGCTGGCAAGGTGGATATCTTTGTTGCCGGTGTCGGTACCGGCGGGACGCTTACGGGTGTTGGTGAAGTGCTTAAAAAGCATAACCCGAACATCCAGATTGTTGCGGTCGAGCCGGAAGACAGCCCGGTTATTTCCGGTGGCGCACCGGGCCCGCACAAAATCCAGGGCATTGGTGCCGGCTTCATTCCGGGCAACCTCAATACCGATGTGATTGATACCGTGATGACCATTGGCAACGAGACCGCCTTTGCCACCGCGCGCAAGCTGGCATCGATCGAAGGCCTGCCGACCGGTATTTCGTCGGGGGCAGCCGTTGCAGCCGGGGTCGAGCTTGGCCAGAAGCCGGAAAACGAAGGCAAACGGATCGTTGTGATTATCCCGAGCTTTGCCGAACGCTATCTTTCGACCCCGTTGTTCGAAGGTCTGCAATAAGAATGTCAGCCAAAGCGCTGTTGATCAAAGGCCCGGTTTCTACCGGGCCTTTTTCATATCAATTTTTGTATGCCTCTGGATGTTGAAAGCCATGGACCCAATGTGAAAGGGTCCTAACCCTAGGGATTTGATTGCCGGTGCCTAGGGGAAGAACGGGTTTAGAGATAGCGACGATGTATTTGCTTCGCATCGCCTTTGCGATGGTCATCATATTTGGTTTCGATATCAAAACGGGTCACGCCGACCATGGCGAGGATAATCTTCGCATCGCGGTGGCCGACGATGTTCTTGAAGATTACAAACGGTTTCTTGATGGCCGCGATCCCCTTGATATCGAGGTGTTTGAAGGCGAATACAGCCGTCGCGATGTTGTTGAAGTCGTTCTGATCCAGCAGGCCCTGCGTCGCGGCGGGTGGCGTGGCGATATCACCCTGATTGCTGGCGGCGGCTATGTCCGGATGATGAAATTGCTTGCCGATGGCGATGCCGATATTACCGGATCGACCACCTGGCTGGATGATATCGAGAAAAAGGCAGGCGAGATCGCACCATCGCGCGCAATGATCCCCAAAGGCCGGTTTGAAGCGGGCTTCTACATGCTTGCCGATAATCCCGAGCGGTTGAAGGTCAGAAATATTCGCGGCCTTCGCTTGTTGCGCGCGGCATCCAATCGTAACTGGGTGCCCGACTGGCAGGCGCTGGCGCGATTACGTGTCGCCGATCTGATCAATGTGCCGTCATGGAAACTGATGGTCGAGTTCGTCGCCACTGATCGTGCCGACTTCCTGCTGGCACCATTCCAGCCGGGGCCAGACATGGAGCTTGTCGTGGACGATGTTCGGATGTTGCCGATCCCGGATTACAAGATCGCCCTTGAAGGTAGCCGGCATTATGCGGTCAGCGGCGTCCAGCATTATAGCGACACCCTTTTGACTGCGATTGATCAGGGGCTTCTGGAGCTTGATCGCATTGGCCGGATTGAACAGGCCTATCGTCAGTCGGGTGCTTTCCACCCCGGGGTCACGGACTGGACCATGATTGGTCTGGACGGGTTCGGGCAATCGCATCTGATGCCTGAACGGCAGGCAGGCCGTTCTCACATTTACGTGGAAAACCAAATCTTTTCCTTGAGCGATGCTATCCGCAGGCTATATCCAGAAACAACTGCCTTCTAGTCCGGCCTGACAGGATACATAGACCGCGTGAGTGATTTCGATTTTAGCGAAAATGAAGTGCAACGCTATGCCCGCCATATCGTCCTGAAGGAGGTTGGCGGCACGGGGCAGATGAAGCTCAAGCGCGGGCGGGTTCTGATCGTCGGTGCTGGCGGGCTGGGATCGCCACTTGCGATGTATCTGGCAGCTGCCGGGGTTGGCACAATCGGCATTGTTGATGCCGACACGGTCGAGCTTTCCAACCTGCAACGCCAGATCGCGCATGGCATGAAGGATATCGGCACCCCCAAGGTCGACAGTGCCAAGGCGACCATGGCCGATATGAACCCGGAAGTAACGGTTCATGCCCATAATATCCGACTTGATGCGTCAAATGTCATGGATCTGATTGCCGGTTATGACGTGATTGCCGACGGGTCGGATAATTTCGATACGCGGTTTTTGCTTAATGATGCCTGCTATCTGGCCGGCAAGACGCTGGTTTCCGGTGCTGCCCTGCGTTTTGATGGGCAGGTTTCGACCTTCAAGGCCCATTTGGGCGCCCCCCATCCCTGTTATCGCTGCATCTATCATGCCCCGCCGCCTGAAGACGCCATTCCGTCCTGTGCGCAGGGTGGTGTTCTGGGATCGGTTGTCGGCATGGTCGGCGGAGTTCAGGCGACCGAGGTGCTGAAAGAACTGATGGGCATCGGCGATAGCCTGTCGGGGCAACTTTTGATCATGGATGCGCTGTCGGCATCTTTCCGCAAGATCAAGGTGCCACGCGATCCGGGTTGCCCGACCTGTTCAGAAAACGCTACAATCAAGGACCTTTCAATCCATGAGCACTGAGTCTGATACGCCCAAAAAACTCTCCCTCGTGGTGTTTTCCGGATCTTACGAAAAGGTTCATTACGCACTCGTAATGGCATCTGCGGCACTGGCATCAGGGCGCGACGTCACGCTGTTCTTCACCATGGAGGCCAGCCGGGCGCTGTTTGCACCATCGGGGTGGCGTCATCTGCGCACCGAGGTTGACGGGGCAACCGCGACCTCGATTGATCTCAGCTACTCGACACGCGGCATCGGCACGTTTGAAGAATTGCTATCGGCCTGTGCCAGCCTCAATGCCAAATTCATGGTCTGTGAAATGGGCCTGCGCGCCCTTGGGCTTGAAGACCAGGCCAAGCGCGAAGACCTGTCGATTGAGGCTGGTGGCGTGGTGACGTTTCTCAATGACGCCAAACAGAATGGCGAGATGCTGTTTATCTGAGAATGCGTGCTGTCAGCTTGAAAGCAGTTTGACGCCAAGTCCCGCCAAACAAAGTCCTGCACCGCGTTCGATCCATATTTTGAGCGTTGCAATGCGGGCCTGCACAGATGGCAGGGTGAGCGCAATCGCCACCAGTGCAAACCAACCCATGTGACAGGCCGCGATATAAATTCCATAACCGATTTCCTGAACCAGTTCTGTGTCTGGTGAGATCACCTGACTGAACAGCGAGACGATGAACAGCATTGTTTTCGGGTTAAGCGCATTGCAGGCAAAACCGATCCAGAAAGCCGATCCGTCGCGCCGTTCCTCAAATTGGTCGGGTTGCGTCGCGCAGTTGTCACGGACATCCTGGTTTTTCCAGCACTTGGGAGCGATAAACACCGCCCGGATATCTGGCCATAAGGCTGAAATGCCAAGCCAGATCAGATATGCTGCACCAAGATAACGTAGCGTACTTAGCACCCAGACATTGTTGGCAAACAACACGCCCATCCCTAACAGCGTATAGGCGAGATGGACCGAAACCCCGCTTCCGATTCCAAGGGCACATAGCACACCAGCGCGCCGCCCGCGCGCCAGCGCAATACGAGTGACCATGGCAAAATCGGGCCCCGGACTGATAACGGCCAGAATGGTAATGATGCCAACAGCAATGATTTCGATGGACAGGAAGTCCGACGTGCCTTCAAACATGATACTGATCCGATTTCGTCTTGATCTGTGAATAAATTCAGTATCAATCTGTATTTCAGACCAGAAAATCGAAAATTATTGGTATTTATTGTGAGTAATATTCACAGAAAACGCAGCTTGCCACCGCTGGCAGCCCTGCCCGCGTTTGAAGCGGCTGCCCGACACCAAAGCTTCTCGCGCGCAGCAGAAGAATTGAACCTGACGCATGGGGCGGTCAGTCGGGCTGTGGCGCAGATTGAAGAGCGACTTGGGATTCAGTTGTTTGTACGGCGTAATCGGCGGGTATGGTTGACCCCGGCGGGGGAACGGCTTTTGCGGGCAACCGGTAGCGCGCTTGATGGTCTTGAGCACGCTGTCGAGGATATCCATCGCCACGACGGAAATTCGCCAATTCTTACGGTGTCTTGCGAGCCCAGCCTGGCGATGCGTTGGTTGATGCCGCGCCTTGGGGCATTTCGCGAAGCATTCCCGGACTTGAACATTGACCTGCGCATGGCTGGCGGGCCGGTGGATTTGCTTTCAGATGGCTGCGACGTGGCCATTCGCCGGGCCGATTACGGTATTTCCGATCATTACATCACCACCCACCTTTGGTCCGAATATGCCGGCCCAGTCTGTGATCCCGAATGCTGGGAAACTATTCTGGACCGGAATTTGTCAAATGCGCGTTGGTTGCACACCCGGACACGTCCCGAAGCATGGGATGATTGGAAACGGGCTAGCGGAAGTGATGCACTTCCGGCGAGTGAACAGTATTTCGACCATTTCTTTTTCGCTCTGCAGGCGGCGGTCAACCGGCTCGGAACCGCGATCGGGCCGTTGCCGCTGGTAGCAGATGACCTGACAGCCGGGCGTTTGATCGCACCGCTTGGGATGGTTGCGACCGGATATGATTATGTGTTGATCACACTGGATGTCCCACAGCGTGACCCGCGGATCGCGGTGTTTTTTGATTGGCTGATGACGACAGCCCGCGAGATGGAGATGCCACCTAAGGCCGGATAACCGTCGCTGGCTGGAACATTCACCTGATTTCAGGCGTTCAGAGAGTTCCTGAAACCAGACAGGCCCGAACATGTTGACCGACCTTCCCTATTTCGCGACGGCGGAAAAATATTTCGATATCGGCGTGATTGATATGATCGCGCGCCTGTGCGCAGCCACGGTTATCGGCATGTTGATCGGGCTGAACCGTGATGTGAATGGCAAGCCGACCGGCATGCGCACGCTGGCCCTTGTGTCACTCGGGGCGGCTGTTGTTGCGGTGGTCGCCGTTCATTTTCAGGATCTGATTGATCATCCCGACGCGCTGTCGCGCGTTGTTCAGGGGATTTTGCAGGGTGTCCTGACCGGTATCGGCTTTATTGGCGCGGGTGTGATCCTGCGTCAGCCAAAAAGCATGTCGGTGTCCGGCCTGACGACGGCGGCGACCGTCTGGATGACAGCGGCCCTTGGCATTGCCTGTGCGCTGGCAGCCTGGCATATCGTTGTGATCGCCTCTGTTCTGACCTTTCTTGTCCTGATCGCACTTAAGCCGATCGAGACATTGCTGGTGCGCTGGGTCGGCACGGGTGACGGGGAAAATGCCGACAATCCCGAACAGCAGAAATCAAACGCCAAAAGCTAGCATCCAAGCTCGGCGCCAGACCGGCGCTTAAGCGGTGGCGGGTTATTTCGCCATCAATGGGTTGGCAAGGGCGGTGTCGGAAAAGACGGGGTATTTGGCGCGCGCATTGGGTAACTGATAGTGCCACCATTCGTGATCGTAAAACTCGAACCCGGCGCTGACCATGATGCCAAGCAACAAAAACCGGTTGGCTTCGGCCTGTTTGGAGATCAAATCCGAACCGTGATACGAGCGGATATGCATTTCATCAAACCCTGCCCCCATATCCAGTTCCTTGCCGTTTTGATCAATCAGGGTTAGATCAATGGCCACACCACGACCATGTGGCGATCCGAAATCCGGGTGGGCGACGAAATCGGGGTTGGGCGTATGGTTCCAAAGCGCACGCTGTGCTTCCTGGGGCCGGAATGCATCAAGAATGCGGAGCTTGACCCCCTGACGGCGCGCCATGGCAGAGGCCTTTTTCAGGCACTTGGCCGCATCCGCATGAAGATAGCAGGCAGATCGTGTATAAATCGGTGCCCCGGTGAAATTGCGATCCGTGGCATAGACGATATCAATTTCGACATCATATTCTTGTGGCGTAATTTCGACCAGCGCCATCGCCGGAGGCCCCCTGTTCTTGTCGTTCACCGATTACATAAAGAAAATGCTGACTGGACAGTCGCACCGATTGGATACGGCCGACCATAGCGCATCCGATGCGCCAAAGCCAAAGGCCGAAAGGTCCGGACCGACGATTTTGGCAATTGATACCGCCTCGACGTCGCTGTCGACCGCTGTTCTGATCGATGGCGTGGTCAAGGGCGAGCTCTATGAAGACATGGAACGCGGTCAGGCCGAACATCTGATGGGCTTTATCGCCAAAACGCTGGAAACCGCAAAAGTCGATTTTGCCGACCTTGATGGCATTGCCGTGACGGTGGGACCGGGTGCCTTTACCGGCATGCGGATCGGCCTTTCGACTGCACGTGCGCTTGGTCTGGCGCGCAAGATCCCGGTGGTTGGTGTTAGTTCGCTTGAAGCGGTGGCCTATGGCGTGTCCGAACGTGATCAGCAGGGGCGCAATATCCTGGTCGCGCTTGATAGCAAACGAAACGAGATTTTTGCCCAGGCCTTTGATGGCAAGAAACGTCCGCTCAGCACGCCGGAGTGTGTCGCGCCGCGTCAGGCGCTGATGATGGCGCCACCCGGCGACACGTTGTTGGCCGGTGATGCAACCCCGCGTCTTTTGACCGCTGCTGCCCATGCGCCCGATGCGTTTTATGATTGCACGGCACCCGGCCTGCCGCGCGCGGGTAATGTCGCACGGATCGCGGCCGAGCGATGGGAAAGCGGGGAAAACCTCGCACCCGTGCCGCTTTATTTGCGGGCGCCCGATGCACGTCGCATCGAAGATCAGGGACCGCAGAAAAAGAAATGACCCCGGCCAACCCCAATGATGGCAGTGCTGATGGCAAGAACCCGCAAATTGCGCTGGTGCCATTAACAGCAGCCTTTGCGTCGGTGGCCAGTGCGCTGCATGCCAAGGGGTTTGACGATGCCTGGGATGAAGATGCGATCATTCGATTGCTTGATGTGCCCGGCGCATTCGGGATTCTGGCCTATCGCCCCGGTGATGCGGCGAAAAATGCCGAAGACCAGCCCCTTGGTTTTGTTTTGATGCAAACCGTTCTGGATGAGGCGGAAATCAATACCATCACGGTCGATCCCGATGCCCGCCGGATGGGGGTTGGGCGTGCGTTGCTGGATGCTGTTACCGACCGGCTTCAAGAATGTGGTGTTAACCGTATCCTGCTCGAAGTGGCAGTCGATAATGATGGCGCGATTGCGCTTTATCGTCAGAACGGCTTTAGCGAGGTCGGCCGACGCAAGGGATATTATGCGCGTGCCGGTGGTCGGAAAGTTGATGCGCTCGTTCTTGAGCGCCTGATCTAGACAATTTTTCGCGATGCCGATTGCCTATGCCAACCATGCAAGGAAGTTTGGTTTCCCAACATGGTCTTAGGCAATTTGGAGTAATTTTAATAAGTTATATCCACATAAATAGTGTGGTTTTGAGCGCCAACCTGTTGTAGTGTAAGCCTGCATCGGAACTGGTGGTTTCACGAACCTTTGCGGATTGTGAGCCGATAAGTTCCCGGTGTGTCAGCGATTTCGACCAGTTCGACGACTTCGTCGCCCATCTCGGTTACCGAGCGCGGAACGTTTTTAAGCGGTTCACCGGCGCCAAGGGTAACTTCAAGAACCTGACCTGCTGTCATGGTTTCGAGTTTGAGACGGGTGCGCACAAATGTCATCGGGCAGACGTCATTTGTGATGTCTATTTTCTGGTCGGGGGTTGCGGTGGCCATGCCGGTCTCCTGCCTTGATGCGCAACTGTGAAGTAGCGTCCTTCATCGCGGGTGGCAAGTGGCCACGGGAATGCCGATATGATTGTGATTGCCGGTGGTTGATACCGGCGATTTACAAGAAGCGGAATTTATCGCGAATTCGACCTTGCGATATGTGGCGGATTTTTCAATATTTAGCCACAAGAGATCGATGCCTGAGACACGTCTCGGCTGGGGACAGGTGGAACCGGAAACGGAAACGAGAAACAAGACAATGCTTGCAGAATCAACTATCGAGCAGAAATGCATCGACGCGGGCCTGAAAATGACAGGCCAACGCCGGGTGATTGCCCGTGTGCTCTCTGAGTCCGAAGACCACCCGGACGTTGAACTGGTTTATCGTCGGGCGACCGACATTGATCCGAAGATTTCGATTGCGACGGTTTATCGCACCGTGCGCCTGTTCGAAGAGGCAGACATCCTTGAAAAGCACGATTTCGGTGACGGTCGTGCCCGTTACGAGGAACTGACCGAAGAACATCATGACCACCTGATCAACATGCGTTCCGGTGAGGTGATCGAGTTTTCGAACGAAAAAATCGAAAAGCTTCAGGAAGAGATCGCCAACGAACTGGGCTATCGCCTCGTTGGGCATCGTCTTGAGCTTTATGGTGTTCCTTTGAAAGACGGCAAGTAATTCTGCTGTTCAATCGCGCACGCGACTTGTGATTTTCAAGGCCACTTGCTGATATCGGCAAGTGGCCTTCATATTTTTGTTACCTGTTCTTCACAAAGCCTTCACTCGCTCTTCACGCAGTTCTTGCGCAATATCCGTGCAGTTGAACGAAAGGGTGTTGTCATGCGTGACGAAAAACAGCTTCAGCGGCTTGAGGTTCGCCTTGCCGAGAATGAAACCGAAATTCTCGCCAGCCAGAAGCTTCGCTACAAAGTGTTCTATGAAGAGCGCGGCGCCAAACCGACCGATGAAATGGCTGCCGAAAAGCGCGACTTCGATCACTATGATCCCCTGTGCGACCATCTTCTTGTTCTTGATCACACGCGCGGTGCGGGTGCCGATGCAGTTGTCGGCACCTATCGCCTGCTGCGCCAGTCGGTTGCCAATGAACATGGCGGCTTTTACAGCGCTGATGAATATCACATTGAAAGCATGCTTAATGCGGTGAAGGAAACCGGCGAGATCATGGAACTGGGTCGTTCCTGTGTCGAAGCCGAATACCGCACCATGCCGACCCTGCAGCTTCTGTGGCAGGGGATTGCTGCCTATGTGTTCAAATACGACATCAAACTGATGTTTGGCTGTGCGTCCTTCCACGGCACCGACCCGGATGCCTTCAAGGATGTTCTGACCTATCTGCATCACAATCACCTTGCCCCCGAAGACATGCGCCCGCGTGCGATTGCCGATCGCTACGAGCCGATGATGCGAGCCGAGATCGATGGCATCGATCAGCGCCAGGCGCTGCGCGACCTGCCGCCGCTGATCAAAGGCTATCTGCGACTGGGTGGTTTTGTTGGTGACGGGGCGGTGGTCGACCATCAGTTCAACACCACCGATATCTGCATCGTGTTGCCGACCGAAAAGGTGACCGATCGCTATTACAAGCATTACGAACGTACCGCGAGGGTGTCGTGAACTGCTACGTGTGTGCTGCCATCCGCCTGATGGCCTATGCGCTTTTGACGCTGGTTCTGTTGCCGGTTCAGATGGTCGCCATTTCGGCGCGATTGAAGCTGGCCGACGAATTGCCGCGCTTCTATCACGCGCTTTGCCTGCGCATCCTGCATATCGAAGTCCGGGTTTCGGGTGTTGATATGATGGATGGTCCGGGCGTGATCGTTGCCAACCACGCATCCTATCTTGATATCCCGGTGCTCGGCGCTTTGACCCGCGGCAGCTTCATTGCCAAAACCGAAGTCGCCGACTGGCCGGTCTTTGGTTTGCTTGCCAAACTTTCGCGCACAACCTTCATCGAACGCCGTGCTGCACGCTCGCGCGAACAGAATGACCAGCTCAGCCAGCGTTTGCGTGATGGTGACAAGCTGATCCTGTTCCCGGAAGGCACCAGCAATGATGGCAACCGGGTGTTGCCGTTCAAATCAACGCTGTTTGCCTCGGCCGAGCGGGTGATGCCCGATGGGTCGCCGGTACGCTTCCAGCCGATTTCGATTGCTGCCACCCGTCTTGACGGGGCGCCGATTGGTCGTGATTTGCGGGCGTTTTATTCCTGGTACGGGGATATGGACTTGGCCCCGCATTTATGGCAGTTTCTCGCGCTCGGCAAGGTGACGGTTGAGATTGTTGTCCATCCGCCCGTGACGCTGGCAGATGCAGCCGGATCACGCAAGGAACTTGCCCGGATGTGTGAAGCCCGCGTTGCCCAGGGACATCAGGCAGCTTTGCGTGGCCTGCATCAGGGTGTGCCGGTTCAGTTGATTGACAGCGATCTGTCCGGTGAGCTTATTGGCAGTTCGCCGCTTGCGATCATTTCGGAAGATTTTCGACTGTTTGGCCCGGATCGACAGTTCGGCTCCTGATCGTTTTGCCGTATAATGCACCGGTTGATGTGAAATTCGGTTTCACCTGACCGGGATTTCAGATAACGAGATGTCCGACGGGTTCCGGTTATTGATGATGTGGAACCCAGGCGCGGTGTGAGCGATCACACCGCTTTTCGGCGTTTTGAGAGAGCGAAACGGATCTGGCGTGACTGAACCGAAGAAACTTTTTGTGAAAACCTATGGCTGTCAGATGAATGTCTATGACAGTCAGCGCATGCAGGATGTTCTGGCACCGCTGGGTTACCAGTCGGTCGACAGTGCCGAGGGGGCCGATATGGTCATCCTCAATACCTGCCATATCCGTGAAAAGGCCGCCGAAAAGGTGTTCTCCGATCTCGGGCGCGTGCGCAAGCACAAGGAAGCCAAGGAAGCCAATGGCGGCGACAAGATGATTGTCGCGGTGGCGGGATGTGTTGCGCAGGCCGAGGGCGCTGAATTGATGAAGCGCGAACCCATGGTCGACATGGTGTTTGGTCCGCAGACCTATCATCGCCTGCCGGAAATGGTGGCGCGCGCCAACCGCGCGATTGGTCGCAACCGCATTGTTGATACCGATTTCCCCGCCGAAGAAAAATTTGACCATCTGCCCGAACAAGTTTCCAGTCAGGGTTATTCGGCGTTTCTGGCCATTCAGGAAGGGTGCGACAAGTTCTGTACGTTCTGTGTTGTGCCCTACACCCGTGGCGCGGAATATTCCCGCCCCGGTGCCGATGTGATTCGCGAAGCCAAACAGCTGGTGGCGCAAGGCACGCGTGAACTGACCCTTTTGGGGCAGAATGTGAATGCCTATCACGGCGAAGCGCCCAATGGCGGGGAATGGACCCTTGGTCGGTTGCTGCGCGAGCTTGCTGAAATCGACGGGTTGGATCGCATTCGCTACACCACCTCGCATCCGCGCGATGTGGATGAAGATCTGATTTCTGCCCATCGCGATATCAAAAAACTGATGCCGTTCCTGCATCTGCCGGTTCAGGCTGGCGGTGACCGGGTTTTGCAGGCGATGAACCGCAAGCATACCAATGCGGACTATCGCGAGATTGCCAAACGGCTGAAGGATGCCTGCCCGGATCTTGCGCTGTCGTCGGACTTTATCGTCGGATTCCCGGGTGAATCGGACAAGGATTTCGAAGACACGATGGAAATCGTGCGCGATATCACCTTTATCCAGGCCTTCAGCTTTAAATACAGCCCGCGTCCGGGCACACCAGCATCGGCAATGGAAATGCAGGTGCCTGAAAAAGTCAAAACCGAACGGATCATGCGCCTGCAGGCACTTTTGGCCGAACAGCAGTTGGTGTTTAACCAGAACAGTGTCGGCAAGGAGATGGATGTTCTTCTTGAACGTCGTGGCAAATATGAAGGCCAGCTGGTGGGCAAAAGCCCCTATATGCAGCCGGTCCATGTCAGCGGTTTGCCGGAATCGGCGCTTGGACAGATCGTTCGCTTGAAAATCACCGAAGCGCTGCCTAATTCCCTTGGCGGCGAACTGGTCGACGCCACCCGTAGCGACCAGAAATCTGAAAGGAACGTTGCGTGAGCGGCACCCCCACGAAAAGCAAGACCAACACCAAAACCAAACATGCCCCCAAGGATTCCGATCAGATCGAGTTTCAGGACAATGCGCTTGCGCAGGTTTTGTATGGCCCGCAGGCCGAAAACCTGACACGTCTGTCGGAACGCACCGGGGTTCAGGTTTCAAGCCGCGGGCTGGTGGTGATGCTGGCCGGTGATCCGGCAAAGGTCGCCCAGGCCAAGAAGGTCCTTGCCCAGCTTTATGCGCGCCTGCGTGATAAGGAAATTGATCATATTGATGTCGAAACGGTAGACGGTGCGGTCCGCCTTTCCGAACCGGACGACGCCGATCCCTGGAGCGGCCAGACCAAAGACATGTTTGGTGGATCACGCCTGACGATCCAGACCAAGAAGCGTCGCATTTCGCCGCGCTCCAAACGTCAGAAAGACTATGTCGAGGCGATCCTTGATAACGAGCTGATCTTTGGCATCGGTCCGGCGGGTACCGGCAAGACCTATCTTGCGGTCGCGATGGCGGTGCAGGCATTTATTCTTGGTCAGGTTGATCGCATTATCCTGTCACGTCCGGCAGTCGAGGCGGGTGAACGTCTTGGGTTCCTTCCCGGTGATTTGAAAGACAAGGTCGATCCGTATCTGCGCCCGCTTTATGATGCGCTTCATGACACGCTTCCGGGTGATGTCGTGATCAAGCGAATGGAAAGTGGCGAGATCGAAGTTGCCCCGCTGGCCTTCATGCGTGGCCGTACCCTTTCGCATGCTTTTGTCATTCTTGATGAGGCGCAAAACACCACGCCGATGCAGATGAAAATGTTCCTGACCCGTCTGGGTGAAGGATCGCGCATGGTGGTGACCGGCGACATGACCCAGATTGACTTGCCGGACGGCACGAAGTCTGGTTTGCGCGATGCGCTTGAAACCATCGGCGATGTCAAAGGTGTCGCAACGATCAAGTTCGATCAGCGCGATGTCGTGCGCCATCACCTTGTGACCAAGATTGTACAGGCCTATGACGCGGCTGATGCCCTGCGCGATCGCCTGAAAAAGGGCTATCGCGGTGAAAAGGACAGTGCAGCCAAGGATGCGGGTGATGACCGCACCGCTTGAACTGGACCTTGAGGTCGAAGCAGGCGACTGGCAGCGCGAAGAGATCGCCGCTATCGAGGCTGCCGTGATCGCGGCCCTTGATGGTGCGCTGGCTGATGGTGCGCTTTGGGATGATAACGTGGTCGCGACCGACGGCACGGAAGATGAAGGCGATGGCGCATCGCTTTTATCAGTTGCCCCGGTGATCGAGATCGGCGTGCGGTTATCTGATGATGCGTCGGTTCAGATCCTTAACCGCGATTACCGCGACAAGGACAAGCCGACCAATGTGTTGTCCTTTGCTGCCCTCGAAAGTGCCGAGGATGCCGAGGCCTTCATGATGGCGCCTGATATGCCATTGATGCTTGGTGATATCGTGATTGCGCGTGAAACCTGTGCTCGTGAAGCCGTTGAGCAGCAAAAGCCATTGAAAAATCATCTGGTTCATCTTGCGGTTCATGGCACGCTACATCTTGTCGGCTACGATCATATGGTTGATGATGAAGCCGAAGAGATGGAAGAACTTGAACGTCAAATTCTTGCCGGACTCGGGATTGATGATCCCTATGAGCCGATTGAAGATGAACCTAACTAGAATACGGTTTGTTTGAATTAAAGGATGTCGAAACCGACCCATGAACGACTCTAGTCAACGCGACGACGACCACGAGAGTATGCGCCCTCGCACCGGCGAGGATACAAATCAGGACGCCGAGAACGGCTCCTTATGGGACAATGTGGCCTCGGCCCTGGGCTTCAAGCGGGGCAAGTCCCGCAACGGCGAAGCGTCGCTCAGCGACACGCTTGAAGAACTCGCCGAGCGGACCGAGCAGGATGAAGAGCCGGTCTCGCTGCACGAACGTTCCCTTTTTGAAAACATCATTGCGCTCCGCGACATGACGGCAGAAGACGTCATGATCCCGCGTGCCGACATTGTGGCGGTGGCCAAGACCATTATCCTTGATGACCTGGTCGAAGTGATGGTCAAAAAGGCCCATTCACGTCTGCCGGTTTATGGCGATACCCTCGATGACATTGCGGGCATGGTCCATATCAAGGATGTGCTGGGCTGTGTCGCGGCTGGTCGGGAATTCAGCCTGCAGTCGCTGTTGCGCCGGGTGTTGTTTGTCTCGCCCGCGATCCGGGTGCTGGATCTTCTTTCGGAAATGCGGCTGTCGCGCACCCACATGGCGCTGGTGGTCGATGAATTTGGCGGGATTGATGGTCTGATCACCATCGAGGATCTGGTCGAGGAAATCGTCGGTGAGATTGATGACGAACATGATATCGACCAGACGCCCAAGCTGATCCGTCTTTCGGATGGCTGCTATATCGCCGATGCGCGGTTCGAAGTCGAAGACCTTGAAGAAAAGCTGTCCTTTGGTTTGCTTGACGAGGATGAGGACGAAGATATCGACACGCTTGGCGGTCTTGTCTTCTCGCTGGCCGGGCGTGTTCCGGCGCGCGGCGAACTGATCGAACATCCAAGTGGCATTCAGTTCGAGGTTCTGGACGCTGATCCACGGCGTATCCGCCGTCTGCGCATTCATATGATGCGCCGCGAGGAGGATCAGGAACCCGCAGCAGCACCAGACGCGCAGGAAAAAAAGGATGATTGATGCCATGGCGCGCCGGATTGCCGGTCTTTCAGGCTGGCGCAGGCGTTTTGTCTGGCTGTTGTCCGGGGCGGTGGCGGTTTTGGCTCTGCCGCCCTTCTTTATTATCCCTGTTCTTCCGATCTGTTTTGCGGTTCTTCTTTGGAGCCTTGAGGGCGTTCGCTGCAACAAGGGCGCACTTTCTGCTGGCTGGTGGTTTGGTACCGGCCATTTTGCCGCAGGCTTTTACTGGGTCAGTCATGCCTTTCTCGTACAGCCGGAAATCTATGGCTGGATGATCCCGTTTGCCTTGCTGGGGCTTGGCGGTGGCTTGGCGATTTTCCCGATGCTGGCGGTCTGGGCCAGCTGGCGTCTGGGCGATGGCCCCATTCGGCGCGCGGTGTTGCTCGCCGTTTTCTGGGCGGTGGTCGAATATCTGCGTGGTCACTTGCTGACCGGTTTTCCCTGGAACCTTTTGGGGCATGTCTGGGCGATTGATGCCGCCCCCATGCAGTTTGCCTCGGTCGTCGGGGTTTATGGCTTGTCCTTTGTGACAGCCCTTTTTGCAACCTTGCCTGCGACCATTGTTGCCGGGAAGCCGGGTAAGATCGCGGCTCTTGGCGGGATCATGATTGCGGTGGTCCTTTGGGGTGGTGGTGTGGTGCGCCTGATGATGGTCGGGCCGGTTGCACCAGATACTGCCCTTTCGGATCTGCCGGCCGATGTGCCGATTGTTCAGATCGTTCAGCCCAATATTCCCCAGCGCGAAAAATGGCGCCCGGAGCTGCAAAACCAGCATTTCACACAGTTGCTTGAGATGTCGCGTCGGCCCGAAGGTCTGCGGCCTGATCAAAAGCGGATTGTTATCTGGCCTGAAACGGCAGCGACCTTTTTTGTCGAAACCCAGACAACGGCGCGCATGCAGATGGCCGAAATACTGGGGCCTTATGATATCCTGATTACCGGCGCGCCCCGGACCTATCCGCGTGATACCGATGAATACAAGGTCTGGAACGCCATTCAGGTGATTGATGCTGGTGGCCATATTGTCGCCAGCTTTGACAAGTTTCATCTGGTGCCGTTTGGCGAGTATGTGCCGTTCCGGTCAATCCTACCCTTCCCGAAACTGACAGCGGGCCGAACGGATTTTTCGGCCGGGCCGGGACCACAGACCCTGTCTGTAAGGGGGATGCCCAGCTTCTCGCCACTGATTTGCTATGAAGTAATTTTCCCCGGCGCTGTGATTGACGATGACAAACAGCCCGACTGGTTATTAAATGTTACCAATGACGGGTGGTTTGGCCACAGCGCGGGCCCATATCAACATATGGCAGCGGCCCGTTTCAGGACTATTGAGGAGGGCCGCCCCCTCGTAAGGGCAGCCTATACAGGGGTATCGGTGACGTTCGATGCTTATGGACGCAAGGTGGACAGCCTGTCCTTAGGAGAGAGGGGTATCCTCGTGCACCCCCTTTCGAGTGATAAAAACCATACAACAGTATATTATTTGTGGCGTGACTTGCTATTTTACGGTATTGTTACCTTCTTCGCCGTTCTCGCTATGGGATATAGACGCAAAGTAAAATCCCTCTAGGCGGCTGAAAAATTTGCCGAACCGTCCAGAAATTGTCCCTCAAAACAAGGACGGATCAGGTCGGAGTGAGAGAAGGAACTACCTCAAAATGTCGCCTAAGGATGAAACTAAGATGGTAAAGAACACACGTGGTCGGGGCCGTGGCCGGACTGCAAGTGGGGCTCCAAATCCTGTCGATATTCACGTTGGTGCGCGTGTTCGACTGCGCCGGACGCTTCTTGGCATGAGCCAGGAAAAGCTTGGCGAAGCGATTGGCCTGACATTCCAGCAAGTGCAGAAATACGAACGTGGTGCCAACCGTGTCGGTGCATCGCGTCTCTATGATCTGTCACGGGTTCTTGAAGTGCCTGTATCATTCTTCTTCGACGACATGCCCGACGAAATTTCGTCCAAATCGGTGCATGAACGTCGTGAAATGTCCGAAAGCCCGGACCCGTTTGACAATGATCCGATGAACCGTCGTGAAACGTTGGAACTGGTGCGTGCCTATTACCGGATTACCGATCCGAACCAGCGCAAGAAAATCTTTGAACTCGTCAAATCGATGGGTGCATTGCAGGGCACTGATTCCGATCAGAAATAATCGGATTACCCGATCATTTGGGACACAGGACGTAGTTCACAGAACGTGAATTACGTCCTTGTCTTTATAAGTAAAATTAACCCGCATGTAAGATCATCCGGGTTACGGTTTTACGTCGATGATGCTTGACCTTCACAAAGTGATCAGGCACAAGCGACGAAATAGTTTGGCTTCTGGCTGAACACTGTGGACGGATTTGGACCGCTTGCCACCACATTAAAAAAGGCTAAGTGGGCGCTATCGATACGGCCTCGTATCGGGAGCCCTCCGGTCCAGTTTTGGAAACCCATTACCGGAGAAGGTCTTATATGTCTCTTTCCGATTATCTATTTACCAGTGAATCCGTCTCGGAAGGTCATCCGGACAAAGTCTGTGATCGCATTTCCGATTCCATCGTTGATGCTTTTCTTGCTGCGGATGAAGATTCGCGCGTTGCCGTTGAAACCCTTGCCACCACCAACCGTGTGGTTCTGGCAGGCGAAGTACGTGGACCTGAAAGCGTGACCAAAGAGGTCATGATTGAAAAGGCCCGTCAGGCAATCCGTGACATCGGCTACGAGCAGGATGGCTTCCACTGGAAGACCGCCGAGATCGAATGCCACGTGCATGAACAGTCAGTTGATATTGCACAGGGCGTTGACTCCGCTGGTGAAAAAGACCTTGGCGCTGGTGACCAGGGCATCATGTTTGGTTACGCTTGTGACGAAACCGATGAACTGATGCCGGCACCGATCCAGTTTTCGCACCGTATCCTGCGCGCGATGGCTGCTGATCGTCACTCGGGCAAAGCCCCGCAGTTCGGTCCGGATGCCAAAAGCCAGGTAACCCTGCGTTATGCCGGTGGCAAGCCGGTTGCTGCAACCTCTGTTGTTGTGTCGACCCAGCATGCCGAAGGCCTGTCGCAGAACGACGTTCGCGAACTGGTTCTGCCTTATGTCGAAGCTGCCCTGCCGGAAGGCTGGTTGCCGCCGGCTGATGAAATCTACATCAACCCGACGGGTCGTTTCGTGATTGGTGGTCCTGATGGTGATGCCGGCCTGACCGGTCGCAAGATCATCGTCGATACCTATGGTGGTGCGGCCCCGCATGGTGGCGGCGCGTTTTCGGGCAAGGACCCGACCAAGGTTGACCGTTCGGCTGCTTATGCTGCGCGTTATCTTGCGAAAAACGTTGTTGCCGCTGGTCTCGCGGAAAAATGCACCATTCAGCTTGCTTACGCGATTGGCGTTTCGAAGCCGCTCGCACTTTATGTCAACAACCACGACACCGGCAATGTTGACGAGACGAAACTCGGCGACGTTCTGCGTCAGCTGATGGATCTCAGCCCGCGTGGCATTCGTGAGCATCTTTCGCTTTGCCGTCCGATCTATACACCGTCTTCTGCTTATGGTCACTTTGGCCGTCAGCCGACCGATGATGGTGGCTTCTCCTGGGAGCGCACCGATCTGGTTAGCGATCTGAAGTCGGCATTCGGCGCCTGATTGGCAGAAAGCGCGTAAAACTGCGATTTGCCAAAATCGCATGACGTGATAAGAGGCGGGCGGCCCGGAAATAACGGGCCGCCCGTTTTGATTTAAAGACGACCTGACCCGCAAATCCCGACCCTGATCGACAGAAACGACCATGCGCAACAAAGACCGCCCGATCCCGACACCTGATCGTCCGAACTTCTATGGCCGTCGCGGCAGCCGACCGCTCAAGGATTCCCGCAAGGCTCTTGTCGATGCGATGTTGCCCAAGATCGGCATCACCTATCCGGACGAAGCCGGGATTGATCCCAACAGCTATTTCGATGGTACGCCCGATCAGCTTTGGCTGGAAATCGGCTTTGGCGGGGGTGAACACCTTGCCGGTCAGGCCGAAGCCAATCCGGGCGTCGGGATCATCGGTGCAGAGCCGTTCATGGACGGGGTCGGAAGCCTGTTGCGCCATCTCGATGAGCGAAATCTTTCCAATGTTCGCGTGGTTGCCGATGATTCGCGCCCGCTGCTGTATAAGCTGGTGGATGCCTGTTTTGATCGGGCCTTTTTACTGTTTCCTGATCCGTGGCCAAAGAAACGCCACGCAGAACGACGCTTTATCGGGCCAAAGAATTTGGCACTGCTTGCCCGTCTTCTGAAAGACGGGGCGGAGTTCCGGGTGGCCAGCGATGACATGCAGTATATTTCCTGGACCCTGCAGCATATGCACAACCATCCGGATTTCGAATGGCTGGCCGATGGCCCCGATGACTGGCGCACCCCGCCAAGCGATTGGGTCAAAACCCGCTATGAGCAAAAGGCACTGCGTCAGGGCAAGAAATGTAACTATCTGCGCTTCCGCCGCAAAAAGCGTGCTGCCTGAAGCCGTGCTGCCTGACAATTCAGTTTGAGAACACCCGCCTGTTTCAGGCGGGTTTCTTTTTGGAAATCCCGTTTGTGATTAGGTGACTGTACGTCAGCATAAACAGGATTATATTGAGAATGATTTTCATGTGCGATAGAGTGCGTGGCTCATCTTCTTGATGTCGATGTCAAACCAGCGTGTTTTGGCCCCACCTTAATGCCGGTTTGCAGATCAGTCCAAAGGTCCGACCCGTGCCACATTGGGATGTAAACAAGCTCTTTCGAACCTATCATTCGCGGCTTCTGCAATTTGTGCGGCGGCGCAAACTGTCGTGGCACATGGCAGATGACATCGTGCAGGACACGTTCCTGCGCATCATTGCAACGCCATCACTGCCCGAGCAGGATTTTGCCAAGTCCTATCTGTATCGCACCGCGAATAATCTGGTGATTGATCATTTCAGGCGTGAACGGATCCTGAGCTTTGTCCCCGATCCGGACAAAGCATTCGAAATGCTGGCAGACGATACCCCGTCGCCCGAACAAATCGCCTGGTCTCGTCAGGAGCTGAAACGGTTGCAGAAAATCTTGCAAAAGCTCCCCAAGCATCACCGCGACGTTTTCATTCTGGCCCGTATTGAAGGTCTGACATATGTGCAGATCGGTGAAAAACTCGGCATTCCCAGCCAGACAGCTTTTAGCAGAATGGTTCGTGCACTTGGCCTGATCAAAGAAGCGATGGATCAGGCGGAAAAAAAGTGATCGGGACTTCGGATATTTCGCGCGTTCGTTCGTTAAAACCTATAGAGCGGAATTATCCCTGTGTTCGGGTAACGCGGTTAGAGCTGCACCGCACAGTTGAAACCAGAAAATAACCAGACAATGGCACGAGCAAACAGCATGAACTCTTTGCAAGATCCGGTATCAGAGCAGGCAGCCTATTGGTTCGCCTTGCTGCTTGATGGCAGTGAAAGCGAAGAAGATCGCCAGAAATTTGCGCAATGGGTGGCGCAAGACCCGGCGCATCCAAAGGCATTTTCCGATATCGAGCGACTGTGGAGTGGTAGTTCAAGCCTTGATTTCACGTCTTCGACCCATATCGGACGCCGCGCCATGCTGGGAGGTTCACTGGCGGCCATTTTGCTTGCAGGAGGCTGGGGGGCATATCGCTACCACCCGCTGGCCGATATCAGAACGCAAACCGGGCAGCGACGTGAAATCAGCATCCCCGGACAACGCGGACGTAGCATTATTGCCAGCAACAGCATTCTTTCTTTCGTGTCCGATGGCCGCATGACCGGCGTCGAAATACATCAGGGCGAAGCATGGTTCGAACATGAAGGTGATGATGGTGCCTTTTTCGTCCGCGCCCAAAACGGAAGAACCCTATCGACCGGCGGAACGTTTGATGTTGCTGCCTATGATGGCAAGATAACGACGATCGCCGAAACCAATCCGCTTATGATCGATATTGCCGGTGGGCGTCACACCCTCGCAGAGGGCAATACCATGACATACGATGCCACTGGCGTTTCACGGTCGGCGCATCCGGTTGATGTGCACTCGGCGCTGGCCTGGCGTCAGGGGCAATTGGTCTTCATGGGTGAGCCGCTTGCCCATGTTGCCACGGTGCTTGAGCGCTGGCAGCCGGGCAAGATCGTTATTATGGGTGATGCATTGAAAAGGCGGCCGGTAACGCTGGTCGTCGATCTCGACCGGTCACGTGACGTCGTGCCGGTTCTTGCAGATGTCTTGCATGTCGATGTGACCCGTTTCACCGATTATCTGACCGTTATCCGGGACGTCTGAGCCAGATTTATGGGTACAGACCCTGAAGCCAGATAACCAAAATAGTTGCAAATAACAATTATTTTCAAAAAAGATCATTTTGTTTCAGATAAGTGCAAAACCCCCTCGTCTGAGAAAGTAGCGAAACAGCAATGCGACTAAGTTGCATTCGTGAAATCAGGAGACCATAATAAAATGCCTTCAGATGGGGTGGGTCGCCTCGGCGATACCAAAAAGACAACTCTCAAAACGGGGACATCCTTGGGGGATGTGACGGCCTTGGCGTTTGGTGCGCTGGGCTGTGGATTGATTGCAATAGCGCCTGTTGGGGCAGCAGCACAATCAATCGAAAAAACTAGCGCTGACATGCCGTCAGCATTTGAGATCGCACAAGCCAATTCATCTTCTTCAGCGCTTTCCAACGAGACCCATGCGTTTGACATCGCGCCACAGCCGCTTGCGATGGCGCTGGTGGCCTTTTCAAGAATTTCCGGGGTTGATGTTGCAATTGACGGCTCTTTGCCCGACGGGGTTCAAAGTACTGCAATATCGGGCGAAATGAGCGCGACCGAAGCATTGGACAGAATGTTGTCGCAAAGTGGTCTCGTCTGGCAGGTGCTGAACGCAACGACGATCTCGGTTATCGATCCAAGCCGTACAAGCAATAATGGCAATGACTTCGTGACAGCGCCCGTCGTTGTGAAGGCACGCCGTCGCGCCGTGGGGCCAAATGGTGTTCCCGACGAGGTTTATTCAACCCCCGGCTCTGTAGCGGTGATCACGCAGGAAAGCATGCGCAAAGCCCCGGTGCGTGAGGCACGCGAGATTTTCAATAATGTTGCCGGTGTGGATATTGCAAATGATGCCCAAGATCCGGGTTTGACGGTCAATGTGCGTGGTCAGCAGGAAATGGGCCGGGTAAACGTCAATATTGATGGTGCGCGTCAGAACTACAATCAGCTGACACATGGCACGTCATCACGTGTTTATGTCGATCCGGCGCTTCTGGCCGAGGTTGAGGTCGAGAAGTCTGATTTGGCGAAGAATGGTGGTGCGGGTACATCTGCCGGGATCGTCACCATGCGAACGCTTAATACACAGGATATTCTCGACCCGGACGAGGATTGGGGCGGCAAAGTCAATCTTAGCCGCGGTACAAACCAGTACGACTTTGCGGGCGACGTTGCCGTTGGTGCACGTGTTTCGCCAAAGTTTGATCTATCTGCGGCAGTTAGCCGGAAAGTCGTCGGTGATTATCGTCCCGGGACGCATAACCCGGGCCTTTATCAGGAAATCGATAGCTCACCAAAATATGTCGATGTTTACAGTTCGCGCCCGGAATACAGTTATGTCCGGCAAACGTCGGGGCTGGTAAAGGCGAACCTTTTTCTGACGGAAGATCAGGAGATAAATCTTGGTTACGTCGGAAGCAGCACGTCATACACAAAGTCGAGTGATTCGACGAACAACTACCAGGACCACAATAAAACGGACGTTCATACCCTAACCGCCAAGCATGTCTGGAACCCGGAATCAGACCTGATTGCCATGAATAGCGGCGTCTACTGGACACGGACACAGAACCACCAGTTCCGACCGGCGCGATACAATACAAGCGGCGCCGTTACGACGGACTCCTTTGATAACCAATATACACTCGATACGTTGGGCGGTGAGGTGTCAAACAGTAGCAGCTTCGACTTTGACCTGAGTAGCGACATCGCCAGTCATCTCGGTCTGGATTACGGTGTCGAGTATTTTCAGGACACGGCGAAAACAAGTGCCGAGCTTGGCGGTCTTGGCGGCGCGGGTGCCGCGTATGAAATCGAAGGTGGCACCCCGGCCGGCGAACGTGACGTTTCCGGGGGCTTTGTTGCCGCCACTTATGACCTTAACAACATGTTCGAACTGCGAGGTGGCCTTCGCTATGACCGATACTCACTGACCGGTGATTCCTATTGGTGTGAGGAGCAGAACTCCGCCAATCTCTGCGAGGATGGTGGCACGCCACTGAACATCGATCTTAGCGAAGACGGGTTTTCACCATCGGTTGGTGCCAGTGTCAACGTGACCCCGGGAATTCAGCTATTTGCAAACTATCGCCGGAACATGCGTGCCCCGACCATCATGGAATCAATGATCAAGGGCGATCATATTGGTGACAATGCCGGGTTGCCGTTTTACTCCAACGCAAACCTGAAGCCTGAAGAAAGCGAGACGAAAGAAGTTGGTGTCAACTTCAGCTTTGACAATGTGCTTCGCCAAGGCGACGGGTTCAGGGCAAAGGTTGCTTACTATCGGACCGCAATTGATAACTACATCACCTTGGCGAACGTCCCACAGCCAACCCCAAGACGAACGAACCTTGGGGTTATTACGAATACTTCGGTTGAGGCCGAGGCAATCGTCAATTTGACTGACCCGGTATACATCAATGGCACTGAAGCCGAGCTGTCTTACGATGCTGGAGAATTTTATCTCGGTGGTACGATTTCGATCTCGGATACCGATCTGTCAGGCAACCACAATCCATATGTTCTCGACGCAGCATACGATCCCTATGCCGCGGTAAACTATACCCAATTGGGTGCAACCTATCTTTCCTACAGCGATGTAAATTATGGGACCGCTGATAGGCTTTTCGGGATTTATGCAATTCCAAAGCGAAAATACACGGTCGATGGTGGGTTCCGACTGTTTGATCAGGACCTTGTTCTTGGAATGCGGGCGTCATTTGTTTATCCGCAGGATAACTTCGGCAGCAGCAACTCGTCCTCAATCGTCTCTGAGTATTTCAAGTACCGGGTGTTTGATTTCTATAGCTCCTATGAAATCAACGAAAACCTCACACTGAGATTTGCGGTGAACAACATGCTTGATGAGGCCTATGTGCAAGGGACCGGCGGAACATTTGCCCCGGCACCAGGACGAACCGCCATACTGACTTTTAGCGGCAATTTTTAACGTAACGCCGCATCGGCAAGATGTTGAACCCAACCAGGCATGTGCCTGGTTGGGCTTTCGTGTTTGTCAATTTAAACTACTGATATTACACAATTTTTTCCGTTGACTCTTAAAGATAATAAGAGTCATTCTCATGACGTTATCCACTAAATGGGTAGCTTTATGACAGGAGAAACTGACATGACTATTACGATTGATCTCAACGCGGCATCTTCGGGTGCTGGTGTAGACCTGCATGGGGTTATTGAAGACTTCAACACCAACTTCTCGCTTGGTTCGGGCAACCACGGTACTTTCTATGATGGCTTTGCACCGTCGAGCTATTACGGTGGTTCACAGTTCCTTGCGACCGACCAGGATAGCAGCAGCAGCTACACCGGTTCTGTGCTTGCGACTGCGGGAAGCTCTGACTTTGCCTACGACATCAACACGCACACGATCGCGGGCAATCTCGACAAGCTGTCCTTTGGCAGCACCTTGGGTGTCGCGGACAATGGAACCGAATTTGATTTCACCGATTCTCCGGTTGATATCTCGGGCCTGAACCTGTCGAACAGTGACACCAATGGTGTCCTTGTCGACATCTATTCCGGCAGCACCGACACGCTGGAATCTGTTCTTGATTCCGGTGTTGAAATCAACGGCAGCGCCGGCGATGACGTGATCGGCGGTTGGGCCGGTGATGACATTCTGACCGGTAATGGCGGTGCGGACACCTTTGAGTTCGATACCTCGTCAAGCTTTGGCGACGACACCATCACCGACTTCACCGATGGTACCGACGTTCTTGATATCGACTACAGCTCGGTCACCATCGGCGATGACGGCGCAGGCAATGCCGTGATCACCCATGCCAACGGCACCGTCACCCTGACCGGTGTTGATTTCAACGACCTTGATGCAACGGACTTCGTTTAACAAAACGGCCCGTCCCGCAAGAAGCGGAACGGGCACAAGGTCTTGATTGCAGGGTGCCGCGAAACAGCGGCACCCACCCCAACCTACCCTAGATCACTGGTGTATCAAAAGCGTGTTTGTCAAAGCATCCCAAAGCCCCACCCAGCCTTCGACGCATTCCGGCCCGATGAGCCGTGCCCTTGGCGCATTGCGCGGTGCCTTTCTGGCCGTCGGCGCGATGAGTGGTGTGTCCAACCTTTTGATGCTGACCGGCCCGCTTTTCATGCTTCAGGTCTATGACCGCGTTCTGGCAAGCCAGAGTATCCCGACCTTGATTGCCCTGATCGGGCTTGTGGTCGGCCTTTATCTGTTTCTTGGTGCCGTGGATGCCCTGCGCGCGCGCATGCTGGTCCGGATTGGCTGGCGGGTCGATGAACAGATCGGGCCGATGGCGCTTGCCAGTACCCTGGATCTGCGTTTGAAAAACGGTCGTGAAAACACCCAGCCGCTTGGTGATCTTGATCAGATCCGGCAGTTCCTTGGCGGTTCCGGGCCCGTCGCGATATGCGATTTGCCGTGGATGCCGCTTTTCCTTGGGATTGTTTTTGCCTTTCATCCCTGGCTTGGCGTACTGGCGCTTGTCGGCGGGGTGGTTCTGATTGTTCTGACCCTGATCAGTGAATTTGTAACGCGCAAGAAAGTCGCGCGGATGAACAGCCAGATCGTCAGGCGCAATGCACTGATTGAAGCCGGGCGGCAAAATGCCGAAGCCATTCGTGCCATGGGCATGGAAGATGCCTTTCGCGGGGCATGGGCCAAGCAAAACAATCTGTATTTAAACGACAACACCGCAGTGGGTGACGTCAACTCGACGTTCTCGGCCTATATCAAGGTCATTCGTCTGGCATTGCAATCCGGTGTATTGGCACTTGGTGCCTATCTTGCGATCAAGCAGGAAGTCACCCCCGGTGCGATGGTCGCAGCATCAATTTTAACTGCGCGTGCGTTGTCACCGGTTGAACAGGCCATCGCCAACTGGCGCGGATTTGTCGCGGCCCGACAAGCTCGGGGTCGTCTTGATGCGCTTCTGCCCGATATTTCCGATAAAGCGGACACCACAACTCTGCCCGCGCCGTCTGAGGGCCTTTCGGTTTCCGGTCTTGTGATCGGCACGCCCGGTAATCAGAAAGCTGGCAAAGACAAGGTTCTTTTGCGGGTTGGCGAGCTTTCCCTAAGCGCCGGCGACGGGCTTGGTGTGATCGGGCCAAGTGGTTCGGGAAAATCGACGCTTGGGCGGGCACTTGTTGGCATGGGGGCGTTTCGCGGAGGCAGTATCCGCCTTGACGGGGCGGAGTTATCGCACTGGAACCCGGTCGATCTAGGCCGCCATATCGGCTATCTACCCCAGGATGTGGCGCTGTTTGACGATACGATTGCGCGCAATATCGCCCGGTTGCAGGCTGACGCAACCGACAGCGTCATTGTTTCGGCCGCAAAGGCAGCTGGCGCCCATGAGATGATCCTGTCCCTACCCAATGGCTATGACACCCGGATTGGCAGCGGAGGAGTTGTCCTATCAGGCGGGCAGCGGCAACGCATCGGCCTTGCCCGTGCCTTGTTTGGTGATCCGTTCCTGATTGTCCTTGATGAACCCAATGCAAGCCTCGACAGCCTGGGTGAGCAGGCATTGCTTCAAGCGGTCAGGGATGCGCGTGCCCGCGGGGCGATTGTTGTTCTGATCGCCCATAGACCCAGTGCACTTGCGACCGTGAACCTCGCGACTGTTATCCAGGACGGACGTCAGGTGGCCTTTGGCAAGCGCGACGACATCATGCGTAAAACCGTCAGACAGGTGGGAGAAACCGCATGACCAGATTACAGCTTGCCACCGGGCCGAGCGGATCGGCAGATCACAACGTGATCTCGCCAGCAATTGCAACATTGCGCCGTCATGTTGTTTGGGGTGGCGGGATTGTCGCCGTGCTGTTTGCCAGCTGTGTGTTGTGGCTTGTTTTTGCCGAGCTTTCTGGTGCGGTGGTAGCCACCGGCAAGCTCGTTGTCGAAAGCAACGTCAAGGACGTGCAGCACTCAGAAGGCGGCATCGTTGGCCAGATCAATGTGAAGAATGGCGACCGGGTTGCGGCCGGTGATCTTCTGATTCGGCTGGACGATACAATGGCACGCGCAAGCCTTGGGATTGTTGAAACACAATTGTCGGCCTTGATTGCCAGACGCATGCGCCTGAGTGGCGAACGTGACAACCTGTCCGCCCTTGAAGTGCCTGCGGCCTTTATTGATCGCCAATCGGAGCCAAAGATATCCGAATTGATCGCGGCCGAGGTCAGTTTGTTTGCCGCCCGCAAGAACAGTCTTGAAGGTGAAAAGGAACAATTGCGCCAAAAGCTTTCCCAGCTTTCTGAAACGGTTGTCGGCCTGACTGCACAGAAAAACGCCAATGAGGAAGAGCGTCATCATATCGTTGATGAACTGACCGGTCTTGAAACCCTGTTTGCCAAACAACTTGTGCCGATCACGCGGGTTGCTGCCCTGCGCCGCGAACGCGCAAGCCTTGATGGTCGACATGGCGAATTGACGGCCCAGATTGCTGCAACACGCATGCAGATTTCCGAAACCGAGATGCAAATCCTGCAGCTTGACCGTGATCGGCAGACAGAAGTTCTTGGTGAGCTGACCGATATTGATCAGCAAATTGCCCAATTGATGCAGCGTGAAATCGCCCTGCGGGACCAGCTGCGCAGGATCGATATTCGCGCGCCTTATGACGGGACGATCTATCAGCTTGCCGTGCACACGGTTGGCGGTGTGATCGGTCCGGGCGACAGGATCATGGGGATTGTCCCGGATCAGGACGAGCTGGTGATTGAGGCAAAGGTCAATCCGCGTGACATCGAACAGGTCGTTGTCGGCCAAAAAGCCATGTTGCGCTTCACGGCGTTTAATCAGCGAACCACCCCGGAACTGACCGGACAGGTATCCTTTGTCTCAGCCGATCTCGATCGCGATGAACTGACCGGTGAGACATATTATAATGTAAGGGTGCGCATCGAAGCCGGTGAAGTGGCCAAACTTGACGGCCGTGAATTGGTGCCGGGCATGCCCGTTGAGACCTTCCTTGCCACCGGGGAACGATCAGCCCTCAGTTATCTGTTCAAACCATTGTCGGATCAGTTTGCCCGCGCGTTTCGCGAGGACTGATTGTGACCGTGGAATGATTTCGCACGGTGAATGTCAGATATCAGCCCGCCTAATCCGTCTTGAAAACAGGGAGCCGAACGGCAATGGACCATTCGGCCGGACTCAGGATCGGACTTAGGAAAGGGCAACGGCAATGAATGCTGTATCAGGTCAGGCAATGGCGGGCATGACCCGTCTTGAAGAACTCAAGCAATCGACGCGCAGCGCGCATCAGTCGGTCGATGACATGGTTATGGCCATGGAGCCGTTCGATAGCCGCGACAACTATCTGCGCTTCTTGCGCTTGCAACATATATTTCATGGCCGGATGAAATCACTATATGCGGCAGCTGATCTGAATGATGCCATTCCGGGCTTGGCGGAGCGCAGCCGATATGATGCCGTCTGTGCCGATATGACGGACCTTGGGTATGACGCGGATGAAGACTGGAGTCGGATGCCGATTAACGCCGATGGCGCGGAAAGGGTTGGCTGGCTGTATGTTTGTGAAGGCTCATCGCTTGGGGCGGCCTTTTTGCTTAAGGCAGCGGACAAGATCGGCCTGCATGCGCAATTTGGCGCCCGTCATCTGGCCGGCCATGTCGAAGGGCGCGGCAAGTACTGGCGTGAATTTGCGGAGCAGGTCAATGGCTTGGCGCTTGATGCAAAGGACGAGCAGGCGGTGCGGGACGGGGCTGTAAATGCCTTTGCCTTCTTCCGTGGTTTGGCCGCCCCGCAGCCGTCGGTTTGAACCCGCGCGGAATCCTTGGGTTGAATGGTGTTGGCTGCCGGTATCCTGACTTGATTTTTGCACAAACCGGCTGTATAACGCCGCCAAGCTTTTTGTAAATTCTGACAAAGAGTGGGCCCCGCGCCCGCTCTTTTGTGCTTTTTGGGGTATGGCATCGCTTTATGGCTGAGCTGATTGGACAACAGTTAAAAGACCCGTTGATGGCGAAAATCGCAGAGATTATCGAGCCGTCAATCAACGCACTGGGCTTTGAGCTGGTTCGCGTTTCGATGACGGGTCAGGACCACAATATCCTGCAGATCATGGCGGATCGTCCGGACGCGAAAGGCAGCATCAATGTTGAAGATTGCGCCGAAATCAGCCGTACGGTTTCTGCCCTGATGGATGTCGAGGACCCGATTTCAGGTGCCTATCACCTTGAAGTCAGTTCCCCGGGTATCGACCGCCCGCTGACCCGTGCTGCGCACTTTGATGTGTGGAAGGGCTTTGAGGCAAAGGTCGAGCTGGTGATGGCCATGGATGGTCGTCGCCGTTTCAGCGGTGTGCTGGATGGGATTGAAGATAATGCGGTCGCCCTGATTGTGGATGGCGAACGTGTCTTGTTGCCGTTGGCCGATATCGCGAAAGCGAAATTGGTGCTGACAGATGAATTGATCGCGCACGTCACCGGCGACCGCCGGAATGACGACAACGCAGAATAGAGGTTGGATATGGAAGCAACTTCGGGAATGCCGCGGCCGGAACTTTTGCAGGTCGCTGATGCCGTCGCTCGTGAAAAGGGCATTGATCGTGACGAAGTTCTCGGTGCCATGGAACAGGCCATTCAGAAGGCCGGTCGTTCCAGATATGGTCACGAGCATGACATTCGTGCGCATATCGACCGTAAAACCGGCGAAATCAAACTCGCCCGTTACATCGAAGTCACCGATGAAATCGAAAACGATTTCACCCAGATGTCGCTCGAACAGGCACGTATCCGTGACGAGAACATCAATCTTGGTGAGTTCCTGGTTGATCCGCTGCCGCCGATTGATTTTGGCCGTATCGCTGCCCAGACCGCAAAGCAGGTCATCGTGCAGAAAGTGCGCGACGCAGAGCGCGAACGCCAGTTCGAGGAATACAAGGACCGCGCAGACGAAGTCATCAACGGTGTCGTCAAGCGTGTCGAGTTTGGCAACGTTCTTGTCGATATCGGCCGTGCAGAAGCCATTCTGCGCCGTGAAGAACTGATCCCGCGCGAGACCGTGCGTCAGGGTGACCGGGTTCGTGCCCTGATCCTTGATGTTCGTCGTGAACAGCGTGGCCCGCAGATATTCCTGTCGCGTACCCATCCGACCTTCATGGCAAAACTGTTTGCCCAGGAAGTTCCGGAAATCTACGACGGCATCATCGAGATCAAATCGGTTGCCCGTGACCCGGGTTCGCGCGCGAAAATCTCGGTTCTGTCTTCGGACAGCTCGATCGATCCGGTCGGTGCCTGTGTCGGTATGCGCGGTTCGCGCGTTCAGGCCGTTGTTGCCGAACTGCAGGGCGAAAAAATCGACATCATCCAGTGGTCGGAAGACCCGGCAACCTTCGTTGTGAATGCTCTGGCCCCGGCCGAGGTCACCAAGGTTGTTATTGATGAAGAAACCAACCGCATCGAAGTCGTCGTTCCGGACGATCAGCTTAGCCTTGCGATCGGCCGTCGTGGTCAGAACGTACGTCTGGCTTCCCAGCTGACCGGTTGGGATATCGACATTCTGACCGAGGAAGACGAAAGCGAACGTCGTCAGGAAGAAGCACGCAAGCGTGCGGAAATGTTCATCAAGGCCCTTGATGTTGACGAAGTTATCGCCCATCTCCTGGTCGCCGAAGGCTTCACCTCGATCGAGGAAGTCGGTTACGTGCCGTTGGCAGAACTGGCCGAGATCGAAGGTTTTGAAGAAGAAATCGCCGAAGAGCTGCGCAACCGCGCACGTACCTTCCTTGCCGAAGAGGCCGAGCGTCTTCAGAAGCGTCGTGAAGAGCTCAAGGTTGCTGATGATCTGGTTGAATTCCCGGGTCTGTCGCTGGCTGTTGTTGTTCGCCTTGGCGAAAACGACGTCAAAAACCTTGAAGATTTCGCAGATCTCGCAAGTGACGAGCTGATCGAATATGTCGGGGATGCCGATACCATTACCATGGATCAGGCCAACGACATGATCATGGAAGCCCGTCGCAAGCTTGGCTGGTTCGAAGGTCTTGAAGAAGAGACCGAAGAAACGGCCGAAAGCGAAGAGGCCTAAGGCCGATCGGAGGATGCCATGTCGCATCGTAAAGGCGGCAAGGTAGCCGAGGTTCCGGAACGCCGGTGCATTGTCACCGGCGAAGTCCGGAACAAGGAAGATCTTCTCAGGGTTGTGATCGGGCCGGATGGTTCGGTTGTTCCCGACCTTGAGGAACGGCTGCCGGGACGGGGATTATGGTTGTGCCCGTCGCGGGATGTGATAAATACCGCCTGTGCAAAGAACGCTTTTGCCAAGGCGGCGCGGCAAAAAGTCGTGGTCGACACCGCACTTGCAGACCGGATCGAAGAACTGCTGACACGCAAATGCATCGATCTGTTGTCGCTGGCGCGACGTGCCGGACAGGCTGTTGCAGGATTTGAAAAGGCACGTGCCCAGATTGCCGAGGGCGCAGCCTTGATATTGGCGGCACGCGATGGTGCCGCAGACGGAAAATCAAAGATCGAGGCCAAGGCCCGGGATCTGCCGATTTATTCCGTTCTGGATGCTGCTGAAATCGGCGCGGCCTTTGGTCGTGAAAAAGCAGTACATGTGGCCGTTGCGCCAGGAGGCCTTGCCAACCGGTTGGGGCGTTCGTGCAAGCGGCTTGAAGGATTTCGCGCTGTCTGACATCAGACCAGCGCCAGACGGACAGGACAGGATCGGAATATGTAGCCGATCCCGCAGGAAATGAGGAAGTTGTACGGATTATGAGTGATCGCGATCAGGAGAAGAAACCGCTGAGCCTCAACAGATCGAAGCTTGAATTGAGCAAGACGGTCGAGGCAGGTCAGGTTCGCCAAAACTTCTCGCATGGACGGTCAAAATCTGTGACCGTCGAAGTGCGCAAGAAGCGTACATTCGAAAAGAACGAATCCGGTCGCTTCCGTGAAGTGAAGAAGGACCTGGTCGAAGAGCAGGCCCCGGCAGCAGAAAAGCCGGAACCGGAAGTCAAGAAAGAGCCGGTTGAAGAGCCGAAATCGCGTCAGGCCGTTGATGATCACGGCAACCTGACCGATAGCGAACGTGCTGCCCGCATGGCTGCTTTGAAGGCTGCTGAAGAGCGCCGCAAGCAGGACGAAGCGGACGCAGAAATTCGTGCCCGCGAAGAAGCCGCACGCAAGGCCGAGGAAGAAGCCCGCAAGGCAGAAGAAGCCAAGGCTGCTGCCGAAGCCAAGCAGGAAGAAGCACCGGCCAAGTCTGAAAACGACTCCCCTTCTGTGGAAGAAGTCGAACAGCAGCTTGCCGCAGCGACCGCAAAGGGCAAAACTTCCAAGCCGAAACCGGCTGCCAAGCCGAAGGCAGAAGAAAACGTCATGCAGGGTGAGCCGGCAGAGCCGCTTGTCCCCGAAGAGCGTCGTCGTTCCGCCCCGGCAGATGGCAAATCCAAAAGCCGCAAGGAAATCGAAGAAGAAAATGCCCGTGTGGCAGCCCGCAAGCGTGCCGAGGAAGAAGCCGGCAAAGCTGCGCGCACCAAGGGTGACGATGGCCGCCGTCGTGGCAAGCTTTCGATCAACAATGCCATGAGCGGTGACGAAGGTGGTCGCCGTCGTTCCATGGCATCGATCAAGCGCCAGCAGGCCAAAGCAAAAGCGCGTGCCCAAGGCCCGCAGAAGCCGAAGGAAAAAGTCGTGCGTGATGTGGTTATCCCGGACGTTATCACCGTCCAGGAACTGGCCAACCGTATGGCTGAACGTGCAGCAGACGTGATCAAGACCCTGATGAGCATGGGCGTTATGGCGACCATCAACCAGAGCCTTGATCCAGATACCGCACAGCTGGTTGTCGAGGAATTCGGCCACAACATGCGCCGTGTTTCCGATGCCGACGTTGAAGAAGCATTGGTCAGTGCAGATGACAACGAAGAACAGCTTGTTGGTCGTCCGCCGGTCGTGACCGTCATGGGCCACGTTGACCATGGTAAAACGTCGCTGCTTGATGCGCTGCGTTCCACCGACGTTGCCGGTGGCGAGGCTGGCGGCATCACCCAGCATATCGGTGCCTATCAGGTCACCATGGCAACCGGTTCGAAAATCACCTTTATCGATACTCCGGGCCACGCCGCATTTACCGAAATGCGTTCGCGCGGTGCCAAGGTAACCGATATCGTGGTTCTGGTTGTTGCTGCTGATGACTCGGTCATGCCGCAGACGATTGAAGCAATCAGCCATGCCAAGGCTGCTGGTGTTCCGATGATTGTCGCGATCAACAAGATCGACAAACCGGGTGCCAACGCATCGAAAGTGAAAACCGAACTGCTTCAGCACGAAGTCGTGGTCGAGGAAATGGGCGGTGACGTCCAGGCTGTTGAGGTTTCGGCCAAACAGCGCACCGGCCTGACCGAGCTGGAAGAAGCCATTCTGCTGCAGGCCGAGGTCCTTGACCTCAAAGCCAACCCGGGACGCGTTGCGGACGGTGTTGTTGTTGAGGCCCGCATGGAAAAAGGTCGCGGTCCGGTCGCAACCGTTCTGGTTCAGCGCGGTACGCTGCGCACCGGTGACATCTTTGTCACGGGTCCGGAATGGGGTCGTGTCCGTGCTCTGATCGACGATCACGGCAACCGTGTTTCGGATGCCATTCCGGGCATGCCGGTCGAGGTGACCGGTCTGAACGGTGTGCCGTCTGCCGGTGACGACTTTGTGGTTGTTGAAAACGAAGCCAAGGCCCGTGAGGTCTCTGACTTCCGTCAGCGCCGCATTCGTGAAACCCAGGCTGCTGCGATGAAGAAATCCGCACTCGAGAACATGTTCTCGCAGAGCGGCGAAGTTAAAGAACTCCCGATCGTCATCAAGGGTGACGTGCAGGGTTCTGTCGAAGCCCTTATCGGCACCTTGCAGAAACTTGGTAACGAGGAAGTCTCAGTCCGTGTTCTGCATAGCGGTGTGGGCGGTATCAACGAATCCGACGTGACCCTGGCGCGTGCATCGAATGCGCTGATCATCGGCTTTAACGTGCGTGCAAACCAGCAGGCCCGTGAACAGGCCCGTCGTGACAACGTCGATATTCGTTACTACTCGATCATTTACGATGTTGCTGATGACATCAAAAAGATGCTGTCGGGCATGCTGTCTCCGGAAGTTCGCGAGAAGTTCCTGGGTTACGCAGAAATCCGCGACATCTTCACCATCTCTGGCAACAAGATTGCCGGTTGTATGGTCACCGAGGGTATCGTCAAACGTGGCGCAGGCGTCCGCCTGCTGCGCGACGATGTCGTCATTCATACCGGCGAACTTTCGACGCTCCGTCGCTTCAAGGACGAAGTCAAGGAAGTCCGCGAGGGCTATGAATGCGGTATGTCGTTTGCCAAATACAACGATATCCAGGCTGGCGATGTCATCGAGTGCTTCGAAAACGAGGAAATTGCCGTCGAACTTTAAGACGGTGAGGAACTGAAATGGCGAAGCAACCGGCCAAAGCACCAAGTCAGCGACAGCTCCGTGTGGCGGAAGAAATCCGTCAGGCGCTGTCGCAGGCATTGGAGCGTGGAGACATTTACGATCCGGATCTGACACGTCGCCCGGTAACCATCACGGGCGTCAATCTTTCACCGGATATGCGCAATGCTATGGTATCTTTCACCCCGCTTGGCGGCGGGGAAGCAGAAACGTCGATGAAGGCGTTGATGCGTCAGAAAGGTCACCTGCGCAATCATGTGGCCCATACGGTTCACATGAAATATGTGCCTGCATTGCGATTTGTCGAAGACAAGAGTTTTGATGTCGCTGACCATCTGAGTGCCCTTCTGCGCGACCCGCATGTTGCGCAGGATCTTGTGGACGATCGGTCGGGTGACCAGGAAGATGAGGACGACTGATGGCGCGTCGCCGTCGCGGTAAAAGCATTAATGGCTGGCTGGCGGTCGATAAGCCCTTGGAGATCACGTCATCAACCGTGGTCAATCAGGTGCGCCGTCTGTTGGACGCCAACAAGGCCGGACATGGCGGAACGCTTGACCCGCTGGCGTCCGGTGTTCTGCCAATTGCCTTTGGCGAAGCAACCAAAACGGTTGCCTATGTCATGGATGGCAGTAAAAGCTATCGTGTGACGCTGAAATTCGGCGAAGCGCGCAGTACGGACGATGCGGAAGGCGAGGTGATTGAAACCTCTGACCATCGTCCGACTGAAGACGAAATCAAGGCTGTGCTGGGTGAATTCATCGGTGAAATCCAGCAGGTGCCGCCAAAGTTTTCGGCGATCAAGGTCAATGGCAAGCGTGCCTATGACCTTGCGCGCCGCGATGAAGATGTGGTGTTGCAGCCACGTCCGATTCTGATCAAGGATCTTCGACTGGTCGACATGCCAGATCGCGATCATGCCGTGCTTGACGTTGTGTCGGGCAAAGGCGCGTATATGCGATCTTTGGCGCGCGATATCGCGCTGCGCCTGGGTACTGTCGGCTACATCGCCGCGCTTCGCCGGACTTCGGCGGGGCCGTTTTCGGAAGGGAACGCCATTCCCCTGCAGGAACTGCTGGATATGGACCCGGACGAGGTGATGAAGAAACTGCTTCCGGTTGAGACCGCGCTGGACGACATCCCGGCGCTGGCCCTGACCGAAGTCGAGGCGCAACGCCTTTCCTCTGGCCAGCCTGTCGGGCTGTTGCCGGTGGCAAAGCGCAATGCCCTTGAAAACCCCGTCGTGCAGGACGAAATCGTCTGTGCCATGCTCGATGACCGCGCGGTAGCGCTGGCTGAGATCAATGGTGGCGAAATCCGTCCTGTGCGTGTTTTTAATCTCTAAAGGCGAAAGGATGCCTGATGTCGATTACTGCTGAACGCAAAGCTGAGCTGATCAAAGAATACGCTCAGAAAGACGGTGACACCGGTTCCCCCGAAGTCCAGGTTGCTATCCTGACTGAACGGATCAAGAACCTTACCGAGCACATGAAAGAACATAACCACGACTTCCACAGCCGTCGTGGTCTTCTCATGATGGTTGGTCAGCGTCGCCGCCTGCTGAAGTACCTGCAGCGCAAAGACCAGTCGCGTTACGAGACCGTTATCGAACGCCTCGGTATTCGCCGCTGATATCAAACTGCGGCGGAGGGTGACCTCCGCCGTCGTTTTTTTTATTGTTCCGGTGGATCGGAACACGAGAAGCAGGGTCGGATGGGCCGACCCGATGCTTACGCCGGACCCATTACTCATGACGCTGTCATGCAAGCCTCATGAGTAATGTGTTCGGAACTCGTGTACTATTTCGGGTCCGCCAGAGGTTTGTAAGAGGAAGAGAAAATAATGTTTAATGTCGTCCGTAAGGAAATGCAGTGGGGCAATGCCAAGCTGGTTCTTGAAACCGGTAAAATTGCCCGTCAGGCAGATGGTGCCGTCAAGGTGACCTACGGTGAAACCGTTGTCCTGTGTACTGCTGTTGGCGCCAAACAGCCGCGCCCGGATGTCGACTTTTTCCCGCTGACGGTTAACTACCAGGAAAAAGCATTTGCTGCCGGCAAGATCCCGGGTGGTTTCTTCAAGCGTGAAGGCCGTCCGTCCGAAAAAGAAACCCTTGTTTCGCGTCTGATCGACCGTCCGATCCGTCCGCTGTTCCACCCGCAGTACCGCAACGACACCCAGATCGTTTGTACCGTTCTGTCGCACGACATGGAAAACGATCCGGACGTGGTTGCGATGATTGGTACCTCGGCTGCGCTGACCATTTCCGGTCTGCCGTTCCTCGGCCCGATCGGTGCGGCACGCGTTGGTTACAAGGATGGTGAATACCTTCTGAACCCGTCGACCGAAGCGGTTAAGGAAAGCGACCTTGATCTCGTTGTTGCCGGTACCCGCGACGGCGTGATGATGGTTGAATCCGAAGCATCCGAACTGTCCGAAGACATCATGCTTGGCGCAGTCAAATTCGGTCATGACCAGTTCCAGGGCGTTCTCGACCTGATCATCGATCTGGCTGAAGAAGCTGCCAAAGAGCCGCGTGACGTTGCCGGTCTTCCGGATGGTTATGACGCGCTGGTCGAAAAAGTTGCCGCTCTGGGCACCGAAGGCCTGACCGCTGCTTACGCAAATGTTGTCAAACAGGAGCGTTCGGCTGCTGTTGCTGCTGCGAAGGCAGACATCGTTGAGAAACTTGGCGATGAAGTTCCTGATGAACTCAAAGGCAAGGTTTCCTCGATCATCAAGGATCTGGAAAAAGACATCGTTCGCGGTGCGATCCTGAAAACCGGCAAGCGTATCGATGGCCGTACCGGTGCTGACGTTCGTCCGATCATGGGCGAAGTTTCGGTTCTGCCGCGTTCGCACGGTTCCTCGATCTTCACCCGTGGTGAAACCCAGGCACTGGCTGTTGTTACCCTTGGTACCGGCCAGGACGAGCAGATCGTTGACGCGCTTGACGGTGAATACCGTGAAAGCTTCATGCTGCATTACAACTTCCCGCCGTACTCGGTTGGTGAAGCTGGCCGTATGGGTTCGCCGGGCCGTCGTGAAATCGGTCACGGTAAACTGGCATGGCGCGCCCTGCACCCGCTGATGCCGGGCAAGGACGCCTTCCCGTACACCACCCGTATCGTTTCCGAAGTGACCGAATCGAACGGTTCTTCCTCGATGGCAACCGTTTGCGCAAGCTCGCTTGCAATGATGGATGCCGGTGTTCCGCTGGCACGCCCGGTTGCGGGTATCGCCATGGGCCTGATCAAGGAAGCCGACGACTTTGCCGTTCTGTCCGACATCATGGGTGACGAAGATCACCTTGGCGACATGGACTTCAAGGTTGCCGGTACCGAAAACGGTATCACCTCTCTGCAGATGGACATCAAGATCACCTCGGTGACCGCAGACATCATGCAGATCGCATTGAAACAGGCCCGTGATGGCCGCCTGCACATTCTGGGCGAAATGGCGAAAGCCCTTCCGGAAGCACGCGGTGAAGTTTCGGGCAATGCACCGACCATTACCCAGTTCTCGATCCCGAAAGACAAAATTCGTGATGTCATCGGTTCGGGCGGCAAGGTCATTCGCGAAATCTGCGAAGAAACCGGTGCAAAAGTCGACATCGAAGACGATGGTTCGATCACTGTCGCACATACCGACGGTGCCAAAGGCAAGCAGGCCGTGGATTGGATCAAATCCATCGTTGCGGAACCTGAATTGAATCATATCTATGACGGTAAGGTCGTTAAGGCTGTTGATTTCGGCGCATTTGTGAACTTCTTCGGTGCGCGCGACGGTCTTGTTCACATCTCCGAACTGGCACCTGAGCGTGTCAAACAGGTTTCGGACATCGTGAAAGAAGGCGACCAGGTTAAGGTCAAAGTCATCGGCTTCGATGACCGCGGCAAAATCAAGCTGTCGATGAAACGTGTTGACCAGGAAACCGGTGCTGACCTCGACGCAGGTGACGCCGAATAAGCTAACGGGATGCCGGACGACGATAAAAACGCGACGTCGTCCGGCGCTCTGCACGATATCTTGGTATCGTGGGCAAATGCCGAATGGGAGAGACGAATTTGAAAGCCCTTAAACCGCTCGTCATGTCGGGTAAAGAGGTCTTGCCAGTTGTTGAAGGTGGCAAAGGCGTTGCTGTATCGACGGGTAAAAGTTCCGGCGCATGGGCTGCTGCCGGTGGTATCGGGACTTTTTCCGCTGTGAATGCCGATTCTTATGACGAGAACGGCAATCTGGTCCCGATCGTATATGCAGGAAAAACCCGTAGCGACCGCCATCAGGAACTGATCGCCTATGGTATTCGTGGCGGGATTGCGCAGGCACAAATCGCGCACGAAATGCGGAACGGCGAAGGTCGTTTGCATATGAACGTTTTGTGGGAAATGGGCGGTGCTGAACCCATTCTCCATGGTGTTCTTGAAGGGGCCAAAGGCCTGATCCACGGGGTGACCTGTGGCGCGGGTATGCCTTACAAGATCGCCCAGATTTCCGCGCAATATGGCGTGCACTATTATCCGATCGTGTCATCAGCGCGTGCATTCCGTGCGCTGTGGCTGCGGTCTTATAAAAAGATCCCGGAATGGCTTGGCGGCGTGGTCTATGAAGATCCGTGGCGTGCTGGCGGCCATAACGGTCTGTCAAACTCCGAAGATCCGCTGGTCCCCGAGGATCCGTTCCCGCGTGTTGCAGCCCTTCGTGAATTCATGAATTCCGTTGGCCTCAATGATGTTCCGATCATCATGGCTGGCGGTGTCTGGTTCCTGCGCGACTTCGAAGACTGGATCGACAATCCGGAAGTAGCCCCTGTGGCCTTCCAGTTCGGGACGCGCCCGCTTCTGACCCAGGAAAGCGAGATTTCCGATGACTGGAAATCCCGTCTGACCAAGCTTCAGAACGGCGACGTATCGTTGCACAAATTCAGCCCGACCGGTTTCTACAGCTCGGCTGTGCGCAACGACTTCCTCGAAGACCTGCATCAGCGTTCTGATCGTCAGGTACGCTATTCGCGTACGGCAGAAGCCGATTTGCATGTCGGTATTCCGCTGGGCCGTCGTGGTCGTCCGATCTATGTGCGCGAAGACGATGCCGACAAGGTTAAGGCTTGGCTTGAAGCCGGCTACACCGAAGGCATGCCGACCCCGGATGACACCATGGTGTTTGTCACCCCGGAAAGCGCACTTACGATTAAGAAAGACCAGATCGATTGCATGGGCTGCCTGTCGCAGTGCCAGTTCTCAAACTGGGAACAGCATGAAGGCACCACCGGCAAGCGTGCTGATCCGCGGTCCTTCTGTATTCAGAAGACGCTGCAGAACATCGCACACGGTGCAGATGTCGAGCACGAACTGATGTTTGCCGGTCACAATGCCTACAAGTTTGGCGAAGACCCGTTCTATGCCAACGGCAACATTCCGACTGTGAAAGAACTGGTCGACCGCATCATGACGGGCGACTGATCCAGACGTCAGAACCAAATAAAAAGGGGCCGGTTTTTACTGGCCCTTTTTGTTTGTATTTAGCGTTATTTCATCCCGCGATTATAGTTGATCAAAATCAAAGAACAACGCGTTCGGGTTCTTTAGTCTATGCCAAGAATTCAACAGGGCCATTGTGATTGTGGCCCGACCACGACAAAGGGGCAAAGCTATGGGACATACATCGCGTCCATATACCAACGCGCTTAACCGGCTCAAGGATGCCAATCTGCGTCCGACGCGTCAGCGTCTGGCACTGGCTCGTTTGCTGTTTGATGATGGCCATCGTCACGTCACGGCAGAACAGCTGCATTCCGAAGCCATGAGCAATAATATCAAGGTATCGCTGGCAACGGTTTACAATACCCTGCACCAGTTCACCGATGCGCGCCTTCTCAATGAGATCGTGATTGATTCGGGTCGGTCCTATTTCGATACCAACACCGAACCGCATTATCATTTCTATTGCGAAGAAGACGGCATGCTGTCCGACATTCCGGCCGGTGACGTCAAGATCGCCAACATTCCGAACATGCCCAACGGCACGGAACTGGCATCGGTTGATCTGGTGTTCCGTCTGCGTCGCAATCAGGCGGCACAGAACGCGGCCTAAGATATACCCGCCGTCCTTCGCGCAGCCTTGCGCAGGTGACAGGCAGATGAAATCTGGCGTCTGATCAGTGCAATTGCCCCTGCTCTGCTTGACGACGGTGGATTTGACGACAAATAAAGGGCGGCAGAACCACTTGGTTCTGCCGCCTTATTTTTTGCGACTTTTGCCCATACAACACGGCTGTATTGGGCGAACAATAACAAGGATCAGCGCACATGGCGCTTAAGGGAACACGTACCGAGGCAAACCTGCGCGCGGCCTTTGCCGCCGAGGCGCAAACCAACCGACGCTATCTTTACTTTGCCCAGCAGGCTGACATTGAAGGTGAGGCCGAGGCCGCCGAGCTTTTCCGCACCGCGGCCGAGGCCGAAACAGGCCATGCCTTTGGCCATCTGGAATTTCTCGAATCTGCGGGTGATCCCCTGACCGGTAAGGATATGGGCACAACCCGCCTGAACCTCGAAGCCGCGATCGCGCAGGAGAAGGACGAGGCCGAAACAGCCTATCCGGAAATGGCCCGCATCGCCCGTGAAGAGGGCCTTGAAGATGTGGCGGCCTGGTTTGAAAGCCTGGCACGGGTCGAAAGTGCCCATGCCGATCGCATTGAGCGCCTTCTTGCCCGGATGGGTAGTCAGACGGATGCAAGCTGATTGAACCTGATCGCCAGAACGTGATTTGTGATCAAGGCTGAAACCAACGAGTTTTGGGGCATCCCAACCAAAACCGATGACAGGAAAACCGATGTTTGTCGTTTCGCTGAGCTACAAGGTGCCGCTTGAACAGGTTGATGCCCATATCGAGGGCCATATTGCCTGGCTCAAGCAGGCCTATGCCAAGGGCATGTTTTTGGCATCCGGGCGCAAGATCCCGCGCGATGGTGGGGTGATCCTGGCCAAGGGTGATCGCGCAGCCCTTGAAGACGAACTGACACGCGATCCGTTTCATCAGCATGATCTGGCCGACTATCACATCACGGAATTTGATCCGGTGATGGTGGCAGACGGTCTTGAGGCGCTTAAGGCCTAGCCTTCGATCAGGTCGGGGTTGGATGAATTGTCCTTCAACGCCACACCCGACAGGCCCATCTTGCGCGATTCGGTCATCAGATAGGCGATCTTTTTCGCAGCCTTTTCCGGGGTCAGACCGGCCGGGCGGATGTTTGAAACGCAGTTGCGATCTGCGTTCGAACGTCCGCGCTTTGGTCCCCATGTCAGATAACAACCAAGCGAATCGGCACTCGACAGACCCGGGCGTTCGCCAATCAGCATCACTGTTAGTTTCGCCCCTAAGGCCGCACCAATTTCGTCACCCAGTCCGACGCGCGATTGGGTTGCCAGCGTCACCGGTGCGACCGACCAGCTTTCACCCAACTGATCAAGGATCAGCGACAGGGTATTGGCCGCATGGTCATGGGTGGCGCGGGCCGACAGACCATCAGCCAGAATGAAGGCAACGTCATAGTCCCCGGCATGTTGGCCCAGCGTCGCAGCCGACTCGTCATCAAGCAAACGACCCAAATCGGGGCGTTGCAGATAGGTCGGGCGATCCGGGGCGGCGGAATGAACATCGAGGATTGGGTGATCAAGCCCATCAAGCTGGGCACGCACGGAATCGGCCTCAAAGGCCATATGCACCGAATCTCGGGCGCGTGCATGCGCCATCTGGAATTCCAGCAACCGTTCGGTTGGCAAGCCGTCACCGACCCGGCCAAGGCCGATACGGGCATCGGTATGAACCCGAAGGGCATTCCACGGATCAAGGCCGCTCGGGATTTTCTTGTTGGTCAGATTGCTCATTTAAGCGGCCCCCGACCAAGCCAGAAGGTTCTGGGCTGCTTGCCCGTCAAGCTGCGGGCGGGTGCGGCCATTCTGATCAAGGATTTCCATCTTGCGCAACCAGGCGGCAAATTCCGGTGCCGGCTGCAGACCCAGCACAGAACGCAGATACATCGCATCATGGAAGCTGGTGCTTTGGTAATTAAGCATGATGTCATCCGCACCCGGCACCCCGATAACGAAGTTGCAGCCTGCAACCCCCAGAAGGGTTAGCAGGTTGTCCATGTCATCCTGATCGGCCTCGGCATGGTTGGTATAGCAAACATCACATCCCATCGGCACGCCAAGCAACTTGCCACAGAAATGGTCCTCAAGACCCGCACGGGTGATCTGCTTGCCATCAAACAGATATTCCGGGCCGATAAAGCCGACCACGGTGTTGACCAGAAGCGGTGAGTATTTGCGTGCGACGGCATAGGCGCGTGCCTCGACGGTTTGCTGATCGATGCCTTCGTGGGCATCGGCCGAAAGGGCAGCACCCTGTCCGGTTTCGAAATACATCACATTGTCGCCAACCGTGCCGCGCTTAAGTCCCTTGGCGGCGTCTTCGGCCTCGGCCAGCATGGACAGATTGATGCCAAAGCTTTCATTGGCCTTTTGGGTGCCAGCAATTGATTGGAACACCAGATCAACCGGCGCATTACGCGCCATGACATCAATCGCCGTGGTCACATGGGCCAAAACGCAGGACTGGGTCGGGATATCGATCCGTTCACGGACCTCGTCGATCAGTTTAAGAAGCTCGATCATTGCTTCCGGGCTGTCGGTGGCCGGGTTGATGCCAATTACCGCATCGCCACTGCCATGCATCAACCCATCAAGGATCGAGGCGGCAACGCCGGCCGGATCATCCGTCGGATGGTTCGGCTGCAGACGGACCGAAAGATGGCCGGGCAGGCCGATCGTATTGCGAAAGGCGGTCACGACATGGCATTTCTTGGCAACGGCAATCAGGTCCTGATTGCGCATCAGTTTTGAAACCGCCGCCACCATCTCCGGCGTCAGGCCGGGTGCGAGATGTTTAAGCGCTTCAGGCGTGGCGTCATCGCCCAGAAGCCAGTTGCGAAATTCACCCACAGTCATCGAGGATACCGGTGCAAAGGCATCCGCATCATGATCGTCAATGATCATGCGGGTGACGTCATCATCCTCATAGGGAACAAGGGCCTCGCTTAAAAACCGTTTGAGCGGCACATCAGCCAGCGCAAAGCGCGCCGCCACCCGTTCTTCATCCGAGCTTGCGGCAAGACCAGCCAGCACATCGCCGGACCGAAGCGGACTTGCCTTTGCCAACAGGGTTTTCAGGTCGGGAAAGGTAAAGCGTTCAAAACTGAATGGCGCGCCGGTCTGCAAGTTCTGCCTCCTGAAGCATGAAAGACATCGCCAGGGAATTTTACCCCCGTTCGCAAAGGAAAATAGCGTCAAACATGACGCTGTTGCGATGCATGATCATCATTCGTCCATGGAAGCAGAAAATGCCTCAAATGCAAAGTTTTTAATCACAAGGAAAGCTGCGCCTTCCTATTGAGCAGCCAGTGCGGTGTCTGCCAGATCGTTGTGACCAACAGCGGTATTGTGACGGCTGTTGGTTTCATCGCTGGGACCGCGCAGCACGATGTGCGGATGGCCGAGCGAGTTGAGCTCGACATGACCATCGACCTGATAGACATCGCGCAGAAGGTCGCTGTCGATCACATCCGAGCACGGACCAAACGCCACCATCCTGCCATCGCGAATGGCCATGGCCTGATCGCAATATTGCAGGGCGTGGTTCAGATCGTGAATGGCGATCAGAACGATGATGTTCTGGCCTTTGGCGACGTCACGCATGAAGGACAGGACTTCCATCTGGCGATGCAGATCAAGGGCTGAGGTCGGCTCATCCATCAGAAGGATCTTCGGATCACGCACCAGCGTCTGGGCAATCGCGACCAGCTGGCGTTGCCCGCCGCTCAGCTCGCCAAGATTCCGGCCGGCAAGATCACCAATACGAAGGGCGGCAAGAATCTCATCAATCCGGGCCAGTTCCTCGGCGCGCACGCGCAGGCTCGAACCCTGTTTGGCGGCGAGAATGACCGACTCATAGACTGACAGAACGGCGGTCGAGCCGGTATCCTGTGGCATATAGCAAATCGTATTGCGATCCGGGCTATGTGATCCAAGATCGACAACACCGCCGCCCTGTGCAAGGCCGGCAACACGGCGAAACAGGCTCGACTTACCAGCCGCGTTCGGGCCAATGACGGCGGTCACGGTGCCGGGCTGAATGGTCGGGGTGGTGACACCGGATACCACCTGCACCTTGCCATAGCGGGTTCCGATATCTTCAAGACGCAGCGTTACCATGATTTCCTCCGACTTGCGAAGATCAGCGAGAAGAAGAAGGGCACACCGACAAGGGCGGTGATCACCCCGATCGGCAGGATCGCACCCGGGATCAGCAATTTCGACAGCACCGATGTCGCCGACAGGATCAAGGCGCCGCACAGAATGGATGCCGGAAGGAAGAAGCGTTGATCTTCACCGACCAGCATGCGGGCAATATGCGGCCCGACAAGACCGATAAAGCCAATCGTGCCGACGAATGAGACCGGAATGGCGGCCAGAAGGCTTACGATCAACATGGTTCGCAGACGAAGCCCCTGCACATTCACGCCAAAACTTTCCGCCTTGGCATCGCCGAGCCGAAGGGCAGTCAATGCCCATGCCTGACGGGTAAAGAGCGGAATGGCAATCACGACCGCAACGGCGGTTACCGCCACCTTGGTCCAGGTTGCCTTCACAAGTGACCCCATGGTCCAGAAGACAACAGCCGCCAGGGCCTGCTCACTTGCCAGATACTGCAAAAGGGCCAGAAGCGCGTTGAAGGTAAAGACCAGCGCAATCCCCAGAAGCACGATGGTCTCGACCGTCACACCGCGCAGGCGGCTAAAGAAATGAATGATCAATGCCGTGCCCATCGCCATGATGAAGGCATTGAGCGGAATGATGAAATCAACAAAGGCCGGCAGAAGCGCAACACCGAGTACCAAGGCCAGAGCCGCGCCAAACCCGGCGGCGGCCGAAATGCCCAGCGTAAAGGGGCTGGCCAGCGGGTTGGCAAGGATGGTCTGCATTTGCGCGCCTGCGGTCGACAGGGCAGCACCCACGGTCAGCGCCATGAGCGCGACCGGCATGCGGATATCCCAGATCACCACGCGCAGCTGATCGGTGGCTGACCATGGATCAAGCAGGGTGGCGATCACGTCCGATAACGGATAATTCGCCGGGCCCGTGGCCAGATCGATGGCAAACGAAAGAAACAATGCCCCCGCCATTGCAAGCAGGAGCAGAAAACGACGCAGGGAGCGTGCCTTGTAATGCACGCTCCCGGCTTCGACGCTGATTTGGTTGGTCGTCATTAGTTTGTGGCTGTATCGCTGATCGAGATGAAGTAGCCTGGCTGGTAATCCAGCGGCAGGAAGCGTTCGTGCAGTTCCTTGAAGGTTGCTTCTGCATCGATGTCAGCAAACAGGTCCGGGTGGAACCATTTCGCCATCTGTTCGATCACAACGAACTGGTACGGGCTGTTATAGAACTGGTGCCAGACGGCATGGACTTCACCGTTTTCGACCGCTTTGACGCCGGTAAAGGCCGGGCGTTCCATCAGGCCAACCAGTTTACGGCGTGCTTCAACCATATCGGCATCCGGGCCAAGACCGACCCATGCGCCACCCGGGGAATAGGCTTCCCAGCTTGCACCGGTGCCGACGAACTGATCGGGGTTGGACGCAACAACCTGTTCCGGGTTGATCGTGCCAAAGGTGCCCGGAATGATCGATGCCGCGATGTTCACGCCACCGGCCATTTCAACCATGGTGCCGAAGTTTTCGTTACCAAACGACATGCAGCATTCATCGGAATAACCCGCCGCGCGTTCAATGAAGACCTGCGGTTTTTCCGGGTTTGCCTTGGCAATGCGGTCGGTGACGTTCTTGATGCTGTTGGTGCGGAAGGTGATGAATTCCGCAGCACGGTCTTCCTTGCCGGTTAGCTGACCGAGGATTTTCATGCTGTTGTCGGTGTTTTTCATCGGCGCTTCGCGGAAGTCGATATAGACCAGCGGAATGCCAACAGCGGCGAGTTTTTCGTCAAAACCGCCATCTTCGGTCGCACTTTTGGCTTCCAGGTTCATGATCACGACGTCCGGGTTGACCGAAATGGCCTGTTCGATGTCGAACGTGCCGTCTTTCATGCCACCAAAGGTCGGAATGTCGTCAATGCGCGGATATTTTGCAGCATAGATGTCGTAGGTCTGCGGATCGGCCTTTTTCAGGTCGTCGCGCCAGCCGACAACACGCTGGAAGGGGTCTTCGCTATCAAGCGTTGCCAGACCATAAATCAGGCGTCCTTCCCCCAGAATGACACGTTCGACCGGCAGTTCGACCGCGACTTCACGTCCGGCAATGTCGGTGATCGTGACGGTTTCTGCGGCTTGTGCCGTTCCTGCCAGCAGTATGGTAACTGCGGCAAATGCACCCAATATTTTCATTCCCATTCCCTCAAAATTAGGATTGCCTGAGGCCGGGATTATCAGTTATTAAGAATGCAAATCAATATGTTTCGCAAAAATAGTGAAAATTTTTGATTTATTAAAAGATAATAATATTCAATTTAGAGTTGAGCAACGCGGCAGGTTTCTGCCGTTTTCGGCCAAGAGAGATCCGGAAAAATGAGCCACGCCAGCAATTACAATCTGCGCGAAGAGATCAAGGAGTACTGGTCGATGCGCGCAGAAACCTTTGATCAGCAGCCCGGCCACGAGATTTTTTCAGAGTCCGAACGCAGTGCCTGGCATGCCCTGTTTGAACGCCATTTTGGCAAGGGTGACGGGCGCAAGGCGCTTGATCTGGCAAGTGGGACTGGCGTGATCAGTCATCTGATGCATGATCTTGGCTTTGATGTGACCGGCATGGACTGGTCGGAAACGATGCTTGAAAAGGCACGCGCAAAATCAAAGCAGCGCGGATCGAACATCCGTTTCCTGCTCGGCGATGCGGAGCGGACCCTTGAAGACGATGACAGCTATGACGTGATCGTCACCCGTCATCTGGTCTGGACGCTGGTCGACCCGGCGGCGGCGTTTGCGGAATGGTTCCGGGTTCTGAAACCCGGTGGCAAGCTTCTGGTGGTTGATGGCGATTTCGTTTCCCCGACCTGGGCGACGAAATTCAACAAGGCAATGGCTGGTTTCCTTGAAAGTCTGGGTCTGCGCAAACCGGTTGAACCGGTGGCACATATGCAGACCCATCATGACATTCTGGCCCGCGTGCATTTCTCAAACGGGGCAAGGGCCGACGAAGTCAAAGCCATGCTGAGCCAGACCGGGTTTGATCCGATTGCGGTGGATTTCGATCTGAAACAGATCCACAGCGCTCAGAAAAAACATATCAGCTTTGCCAAGGGGCTGGAGCGCGGCGCACAGCATCGCTATGCCATCTGTGCGCAAAAGCCCCTCGCGAACTAGGCGTCAAACCGGCTCGACAACGACTTCAGTTTTGACTGAATTGGCAAGAAAGCACGCTTCGTGCGCCCGGTGATGCAGGTCCGCGACAAGTTTTGCATCCGGTGCCTTGCCGCCATAACGGATATCGGGACGCAACGTCACCTTGGTGATCATGGTTTTGCCATCGACGTTTTTCATCTCGCCGATCGCAGCATCGGCATAATGATCGACCACCAGCCCGTCATCGGATGCGAAATGCAGGAAGAACAGCATGTGGCAGCTTGATAGGGCGGCGACAAAGGCTTCTTCCGGGTCGACATTTTCTTCCAGCGAATAGGGCAGCGGCACCACATGTGGGGATGAAGATGCCGGAACTTCGACCCCGCCATCAAAGCGCCAGACATGACCGCGTGAATAGCGGCGATCGGTAAAAATTTCGGCTTCCTTGCGCTGCCAGATGACTTCTGCGCCAAAGCTGCTCATGCGGGGCTCCTCGGTCTTCAGGATTGATCAATCGGGATCAATGTGCCGGCGGTGACGCCGATATGGGTGCTCAAAACCTTGCAGGCGGTGGCGATATCCCCGGCTGCGATGGCATCAAGAATTTGCTGATGTTCTTCGTAAAATGCACTTCGCGGTCGCGATCCCTTTGGCTGCAGGGCATAGGCGCGCTTGGCCTCGCTGCGAAATCCTTCGATCATTGTGAGAAGCCTTTGATTGCCGCATGCGCCATAAAGGGTGGCGTGAAATTCCTGATCCAGCTCAGCCAGCATGTCAGGATCGTCTTCTTCAAACAGGTCCTCATTCAGGCGCTTGGCCTTGCGCAGGGCTGACGGGCTCAGATTGGGGGCAGACAGTTCAAGTGCGGTGACCTCTAGCGAGATGCGAATCTGACAAAGCTCGCGCACGTCCTTGCCGCGCAAACCGGTGACAGCAAGGCTTCTGTCCGGGCGCTTTTCAAGCAGGCCGGATTCGTGCAGTCGTTCAAGCGCGTGGCGGATCGGCTGGCGACTGACACCAAAGCGCGCAGCGAGTTCTTCCTGCTTAAGCACGGTACCTGGCGGCAAGCTGCCAGCTTCGATCTCTTCACGCAGGGTTTGTGTAATCGTATTTGTATCCATGGATCCAAACTATGACGGGATGCATTTTTCGTCAACAAGAAGTGTGCGTGGGTCGAAGGTGATGGGCGGCCAAGGAGTAAGTTGTGCGGTTGTTAGCGGTGTGTGCAGATGTGTGAATGCAGCGCGCGATTACTCGGCGGGGATGGCTTCCGTTTGCGCATCGGCCATATCGCAATGGCTTTGGATGAAGTCGATGATACGGTCGTGGGCATGATCAATGTCTTCATTGACGATGCCGTGGCGTTCGGATTTCAGCATCTGGACCTCGATCTCGGCACCCTCATTGGTGCTGGTTGCCAGACGCCGGATCATGTTGGCGCTGGCCGGATCGACGACCTTGTCACCATCGCCCTGCAGGATCAGGGTTGCGCAGTCCAGATCCGGCAGGCGGCGCTGCATCTCGGCCACGGTCTGGCGCAATTGATGCAATCCACCAATCGGGATATTGCGGTAATTGATCTCGGGATGCTCGGATTCGTTGGGCCGGAAGCTGAGCAATTCCTGCGCAGACGGCATCCAGCCCATCAGCTTGTTCGCACCATACAGCAACGGCACAAACATCAGATTGCGATTGCGGAATTTAAGCGGCGTACCCGCCAGAACAAGTGCGCGGAGTTTTTCGGGTTTGTCGGCGGCATGGATGGCCGAAAGTGCGCCGCCGGTCGAAAAGCCGACAATGATCACCTGATCACAAAATGGACTCAGGATTTCATAACCGCGCCGGACCGATGCCAGCCAATCGGTCCATTTGCGTTTTTGCAATTCATGGGGTGATGTGCCGTGTCCGGCAAGCCTAACCCCCATTACTGCGTGGCCCATGGCCGCAAACTTTTCACCCAGTTCGCGGAGTTCCGCCGGTGATGCTAGAAAACCATGTACCAGCAATACACCGCAGTTAAATCGCGTCTGCCCGTTCGGCAGCAGCAAATAGGGGCGGCTATCGGCGGTCGCGGTTTCCTGACTGTTGATCGCATCATATTTCGGTTTCTGGAACTTGGTGTGGTTCCACTGCCAAGCCAAAATTTCGTCATCAAAGCGACGATGGGCGATGTCGGTCGGACTTAGATGATCCACCTCGATCCGCGCACGTTCAAGCGCCTGCCAGGCGGCATGGATCGGTGCCATTTCATTGGCATAGACCATGATCGGATTGTCCATGCGGATCTGATCAAAGCTGGCCTCGGCCTGCAATTTCGGCAGGAAGCAGTATTTCTGATCGCGACGTTCAATCAGGCCCAACTGAACCGCACTGTCGATAAAGAAGCGGATTTGCGGGCAGTTGAGTTCGAAAATGCCGACATAGTCCGCCGGATTGCGCATGCCGCGATGCAGATGGACATTCTCCGCCTGCTGGATGTTCTTTATCGCCAGATAAAGGGTGCGGTCAAAGTGGCTGATATCGATCTCGGTCACGCCATCCTCAAGCCACATCATGATCAGGCGCGATGCCAGATGGCTGACATTGATCGTGAGGTTGGAATACATCACCGACATGCAATGATCGCGGAGCGGCTTGATATTGCGCGTAATGGCAAATTGCGGAATGCGGTCGGTGATCTTTTCAAGCGTCTTGGCCGGTTTGAACAGATCATCCATGCAGGTGGCCTGCTCAACCCGTTTTGCCAGCAAACGACGGTCAAGCCAGTTGAACTGATCACGTGGATCTACCGGGTCGCCGAGACGGATGTCCATATCGGTCTTCTTGAACATCAGATTGCCTTCGATGATCATTTCCTCGGCCATCTTGGGGCTAAGCCCGCCGGTAAACATGTCGGCTGCGCGGGCCAAAAGGTTCTGATCCACACGTAGCGGATGGAAGGTGATATTGGCCGGAAACATCAGGGTCGGCTTGGCAAGGATCGCGCGCAAATCATCTTCGCTGCGCTCCAGAAGGGCAGCCCAGCGTTTGAGTTCGTGGGTTTTGCCCTTCTCGATCAGGGCGGACAGCCCGATCTTGAAGCCATCAATGCAAAGTCCAAGCAAGGCCGCACCGGTATGGTGCGCGCGTCTGGTGTCAGCTGATCTGGAATATATGCTGTAATCAGGGCGTTTGGGGTGCGGGCGTATCTCGGTCAGAACCCGGCGATCCTTGACCATGCCGCCCTCGGGAAAGACCACTACCTTGCCACCGCGCAGGATTTCTTCGGCCAGAAACGGCAACAGCCGTTCATAGTCATTGGGCACACCACCAAGGGCGCGCAGATAACGGGAGAATGTGTTGTCCTGGGCAAAGAATTCGCCCGATGCGATGGATCGGCAATAGACCCCGGTTTCAAGCGCGATGAGGAACTGCGGGATAAAGGTTTCAAACCGCGCGAAGTGGTTGAACATGAAAATGTCACCCTGCGACAAATGGTCGCGCGGCCCGTGCATCTTGATGTTGATGTCGATATTGGCCCGCAATGCCGTCATCGCGCGAATGGTCCATTCGCAGGTCTTCGGGCTGATGGCGAATTGTTCGCGTTCGATGTCGCGGAATGTCTGAACCATGCGTGGCAATATCCCGGCCCAGGGTCGAAACCCTGATATAAGGCGTTGGTTTCTTGGACGATTTTATCTGTTATTGATGACTTCGTTATTAAGATAGATATGTGTCGCAATTCCCGGTTTTGGAAGGCGTGCCGTCTTCGATTTACGAAGAATTGATGCTTGAGCGACCTGTCTTTCGTATAATCCCGTGACTTGCCGGGCCGCATTCTGCCCGCGTGTTCCTGTCAAAAACGGTCTGGTGTCATCGCCACCTCATGATCCCGACCCCATGATTGGAGGCCTCGTGCCTGTTCCCGACCCTGCCCCAGATCCGGATCAATCAAGCCAGCCAGTCAATCAGGATGTGGTGCAAGGATCGATTTTTTCTGATCGCAATTTCCTTTTGTTTCTTGTCGGGCAATGCATCACGACCCAGGGGCTGTGGATTCAGAAAATCGCCATGTCCTGGCTGGCATGGTCGCTGACCGGGTCGGCTTTCTGGACCGGGATGATCGCAGCCCTTAATTTCGCGCCGGCCTTTTTCCTCGGTCCGATTTTCGGTGTCATGGCCGATCGGGTTGATTTGCGGCGGACAGCCATGTTGCTCAATCTTGGGCAGGCCGGTGTTTCGTTCCTTCTGATGGGGCTGTCCTATGCCGACATGATGACACTGCCCTGGATGGTGGTGCTGGCCGGGTCGATGGGGATCCTTGGCAGTGCGATGACGCCCATTCGCCTGTCACTCGTGCCGGTGATTGTGCCGCGCGCCTTCATGAACCGGGCAGTGGCCTATGCCGCGATGAATTTCAATATTTCACGGCTGGTCGGGCCTGCTGTCGGTGGTGTGGTGATCGCCACTTGGGGCACAGGGGCGGCTTTCATGATCAATGCGATCAGTTATCTGCCGATGGTGTTTGTCATCTCGGTGGTGACCATTCACATGGAACGCGCCCCTGATGCCAAAAGCCGGCGTATCTGGACGTCGCTTGTGGATGGGGCAAGCTATGCGCTGAACCATCCAATGATCCGATCGGTACTGGCGCTTTCCTGTTTCGTCTCGCTGGTCGGGACCGGCATGGTCGAACTGATGCCGGTCTTTGCCGAGGCGGTCTATGATCGCGGTGTCACCGGGCTTGGCATGTTGGCATCAAGTGCCGGGATTGGGGCGGTGGCATCAACCTTTATCCTGTCGCGGATTGCATCAGATGCCATTGCCTATCAACGTGTCACCATTATCGGTGCCTTTGCGGCAGCCATTGGTATGACCGGGCTTGGATTTGCGCCGTGGTATGAGATGGCGGTGGTTCTGGTCGCACTGACCGGGGGAGGATTGACGCTGGTCGGTGTCGGCTCGCAGACGGCGCTTCAGCTCACGGTCGATAACCGCCTGCGCGGACGGGTGATGAGCTTCTGGAGTGCGACAAGCTTTGGCGGCATGGCGCTTGGCGGAACGTTATTAGGTGCTATTTCCGAAGCAGGTCACATTCAATATACCGCACGCGGATCGGGTGTTTTGATCCTGTGTGCGGCTTGTGTCGGACTTTGGCGGTTGTATCGGATCGGCGCTTTGCCGCACACGGGTGCATTGCGGTAAAGGATTATTAAGGCCTGCCATCCTATGGTGATCCATCGTGAGAAGATGGGGATTTCCAGATGCGTTTGGTTGGGATTGTCGGACTGTGCTTGCTGCTTTCGGCCTGTTTTACCACAGGTAATTCTGCAACCCGGCCGAGCGGGCCGATGCCAAGTGACACGGTTCAGACCCTTGCCAGCGTCAATATCCCGTCTTCCCGCCTGAACAACTTCACCCCCACTGACAAGTTCCTGCAATGCGTGCCCTATGCACGCGAAGTTTCCGGCATCCAGATTTATGGCGATGCCTGGACCTGGTGGGGTCAGGCTGGCCAGAAAAACTTCCAGCGCGGCAACCGTCCGCAAGTTGGTGCCGTTCTTGCGCTGCGCAAGACCTCGCGCCTCAAACTCGGCCATGTTGCCGTGGTCTCGGCCATTCTTGATAGCCGAAAGATCCTTGTGAACCACGCCAATTGGGGCAGCGATTCACGCACGCGCGGCAAGGTGCATTACCGCCAGCCGGTGGTCGATGTATCGCCCAATAATGACTGGTCGGAAGTCCGCATGATGAACACGCTTGGTTCATTCGGCAGTGTTTATCCGGCCCATGGCTTTATCTATCAGCCGCGCGAAACTGCCGAGGCGAACTAGGTCTTTTGCCCGGGCGCCGAGCTGGCGCGACGTATTCCCCCGCATCTCAAAGAAAAGTGGCGAAGCCCCCACGGATAGAGAGCTTCGCCAATTAAACCCGTGCGGGCGGCACGGGTTCGGGGGTTGAACCCGACAAGGCGTTCAGAAGCACCGTTCTGGCGGTGGCGGACCCCTGTGCAGTGGAATTTCCCGCACCGACTTGGCGGCGGAGTCTGCCCTGCAACATTGGGGTGTCATTGAGTTCTGAGACGCCTCGAATTCAAATTATCTATAAAATGACGTTTGGTCTGTTAATTACGCCGGGATTGGGCGTTGAAATCAACGGGAAAATCGTGGAGTCAAAGAGATTCCCCGATGTTTCTACCTGTATGACGATTAATTATCTGATTCAAATAGGAAAATATTATCTATAAAATGGAGATACTTGAGTGGAATTTATGTCTTCGAGGAGAATTTCCGTGCAGGTAAACCTGAATCCGAGTGCGTTTTCACTCGGACCGGTTCGTTTTGTCGAAAAACGGGCGGGGAATTTGGGAAATGATGTGGGTCGGTGCACTCGGAAAGGCGTCTAGGAGCGGACCATTTTACCGGGCTTGTTACCGATCCATTTGACATGCCGGGCAAGGGTGGCAGCGGCGACGTCGATCTGGTTGCTGCGCAGTGCGGCGAGGATCGCACGGTGGTCCTGATCGGTCGGGGCTTCCCATTCCATGCGAAAGCCCGAGAACAGGAAACGCGCGCTGGCCGCATGCAGGTCATCAATCGTCGCAAGCAATCTGGGCATGCCACAGGGTTCAAGGATCACGCGGTGGAACGCCTTGTTGGCCTGTTCCCAGGCATGAACGTCAGCGGCATTTTCGCCAGCGCGATTATGGGCCTCTGCCACATCAAGGATTTCGGGGGTCAGATGCGGGGCGGCATGACGCAGGGCAAGGACCTCAAGCGATGCACGCATTTCGGCGACTTCACGGACCTCGGCAACATCAAAACTGGCAACCCGAACCCCGCGACGCGGCTCACTGACCGCAAGGCCCTGTGCCTCAAGCCGACGGAATGCTTCGCGTACGGGTACATGGCTGGCACCGAATTCCTCGGCGAAATGGTCCTGACGCAGTTTCATGCCCGGTGCGAATTCGCCGGAAATGATCCGCTCTGCCAGTGCCCGGGTAATGCGGCCCGCGACCGTGGTGTCTGTGCTGCGCTTTGTCATGTTTTATAGATAATTTGTGACAATTGATTTGTCGACCGGATTGATGTGCAACAATGTTGTGCGGTGCAATATACTCTAGAACAATTGTCGTTCCCCGCATCGCACATGCGAACCCAAAAGGGGCAGAGAGGCGCCATCATGATGGAACAGACTGCCAAACGAGATTTCCCCGAAATTGATCCCTCCTTGCTGCAAACAGACCCGAAAACCGGTCTTGCGCAGGACGAGGTAAGAAAACGGACCGAGCAGTTCGGTGAAAACCGGCTCAAGGATGATCAGACCAGCGCGCTCAAGAAGCTTTTGTCATTCTTCTGGGGGCCAATCCCCTGGATGATCGAAGGTGCCGCCATCTTGTCGGCCGTGGTGCAGCACTGGTCGGACTTCGCGATCATCATGGTGATGCTGGTGCTGAATGCCGGGGTCGGGTTCTGGCAGGAATTCAAGGCCGATAACGCCATCGCTGCCCTCAAACAACGCCTTGCCCCGGATGCCCGCGTGTTGCGCGGAGGCAAATGGTCTGACCTTCCGGCACGTGAACTGGTGCCCGGTGACATCATTCGTATCAAGCTTGGGGATATCATTCCCGCCGATGCCAAACTGTTGACGGGTGATTATTTGCGGGTTGATCAATCCGCGCTGACCGGGGAGTCGCTTGCGATTGATAAGAAGATCGGCGATGACGTCTTTTCCGGTGCGGTGGCGCGTCAGGGGCAGATGACTGCGATGGTGACTGCCACTGGCATGGCGACCTATCTTGGCCGGACGGCAAGTCTGGTCAAAAGTGCCGGCAAACAATCACATTTTCAGCGCGCGGTATTGCGCATCGGTAACTTCCTGATCCTGATCACGCTGGGGCTGATTGCGCTGATCATGACGGTGGCCCTGCATCGCGGTGATCCGTTGATGGAAACCCTGTTGTTTGCCTTGATCCTGGCGGTTGCGGCCATTCCGGTTGCCTTGCCAGCGGTTCTGTCGGTGACGTTGGCGGTTGGGGCTGAAAAGCTTGCGCGGATGAAGGCGATTGTTTCGCGCTTGGTGTCGATCGAAGAACTGGCAGGCATGGACATCCTGTGTTCTGACAAAACCGGCACCCTGACGCAAAACCACCTGACGGTGGGATCGCCGGTTCTGATTGATGCAAAGGATGAAGCGACCCTGATCCGGGCTGCTGCCTTGGCGTCGGAGGCCGATAGTCACGATCCGATTGATAGTGCGGTCTTTGCCACCCTTGGCGATCCGGCAAAGCTTGATGGATATGACGTCACGACATTCCGCCAGTTCGACCCGGTTCGTAAACGCGCCGAGGCCGAAGTCACCCATGACGGCCAGTCCATCATGGTGGCAAAAGGCGCGCCGCAGGCGGTTCTGACTCTTCTGTGCGGCGATGAGGCATCCGATATTGAAAGTGTCGCGGTCTATCGCCCGGTGATGGAGGCGATCAAGACCATGGCCGAGCACGGATACCGTGCCCTTGGCGTGGCGCAGCGTGATCAGGACGGTAACTGGCAGTTTCTGGGATTGCTGCCGCTATTTGATCCGCCGCGCGAGGATGCGGCATCGACAATTGCCGAACTGCGGAGCAAGGGCGTTGATATCCGCATGATCACCGGCGATCACGAGGCCATTGGCCGCGAAGTCGCCGGGCAACTCGGACTGGGTCAGAATATCATGCCCGCCGATGCGGTGTTTGACCAAAACAACCGCGCCCGCGATCCGTTGGCCATTGAACAGGCCGATGGGTTTGCGCGCGTCTTTCCCGAACATAAATATGCGATTGTCCGCCAGTTTCAGGATCGCGGCCACATCGTTGGCATGACCGGCGACGGGGTGAATGATGCTCCTGCGCTTAAACAGGCCGATATCGGTATTGCCGTATCCAATGCCACGGATGCTGCGCGTGCGGCCGCCGATCTTGTCCTGACCGCGCCGGGGATATCCGTGATCACCAGTGCGATTGAAGAATCGCGGCGCATTTTCGAACGCATGGGCAGTTACGCGACCTTCCGGATTTCCGAAACGATCCGTGTACTGCTGTTCATGACGATTTCGATTTTGGTGTTTGATTTCTATCCCGTGACGGCGGTGATGATCGTGTTGCTGGCGTTACTCAATGACTTTCCGATCATGATGATCGCTTATGACAATGCCGATGTCGCCGAACGCCCGGTGCGATGGAATATGGGCAATACACTGACCATGGCGTCACTTCTGGGCGCCATCGGGGTTGTCTCGTCCTTTACCTTGTTATGGGTCTCGGAAATGTGGCTGCATCTGCCACCCGCGGAAGTTCAGACACTGGTGTTCCTGAAGCTTCTGGTGGCAGGGCATCTGACGATCTATCTCACCCGGCACAAGGCGTTCTTCTGGCAGAAACCCTATCCCAGCATGAAGCTGTTTCTCGCGACCGAGATCACGCAGGTTATTGGCACGCTGGCCGCAGTTTATGGTTGGTTCGTGCCGCCGATTGGCTGGTATCACGCGTTGGTGGTCTGGGGCTATGCGCTGTGCTGGTTTGTCGTTGCCGGCTTTATCAAGGTCTGGGTCTATCGGCTTTTGACCCACCGCCATCATAGTCATCACAGCCATCTGGCCCGGGTTGAGGGATCGCTTCATCGCGGCCGGTAAGATTGGCGCAGACATGAAAAAAGTCGGACCATTATGGCCCGACTTTGATTTCTTGTTTTGATCACGCTTATTCGGCGGCGATATCGCAATGCTCGTCTGGCATATCGGCAAAGGCGTCACGGAGCGCGTTTGACCAGGCATCTGACAGGGCGCGAAAACCGTTGTCTTCGGCCTCGATCCGGCGGATTTCGGAAAACTGGCAGGCATCATCTGGCAGCACCGCCAGATCAAGCGGCATGCCGACGGATAGGTTGGAGCGCAGCGTTGAATCCATCGACAGCAGCACCGCCTTGACCCCGTCCTGTATCGGGGTGTCTGGCGTGATCACGCGATCAAGGATCGGTTTGCCGTATTTGTGTTCGCCGATCTGAAGATAAGGGGTGTCGGACGTGGCTTCGATGAAGTTGCCCGCGGCATAGATCAGAAACAGGCGCTGATCGCCGCCCTTGCGCTGACCACCAATCATGATCGAGGCAGCACTGCTTTCATGGTGCTGCTCAAGCGTATCATGGTATTTCAGTTGCACCTTCTGCATGGCTTCGCCGACCAGTTCGGCTACGCGGAACATGCTTGGTGCGCTCAGGATGCAGTTGCCCGGTTCGGTTTCGGGATCGTCGATGGCCTCGTGCAGGGTGCTCATCACCGCCTGGGTGATGGCAAGGTTGCCAGCCGAAAGTGCGACAATCGCGCGTTCACCGGGCACTTCCCAAGTGAACATCTTGCGATAGCGCGAAATGTTATCAAGGCCCGCATTGGTCCGCGTGTCCGAAAGGAAAACCATCCCTTCGTTCAGCATCAACCCGACACAGTAGGTCATCTTTTTGTCGTCCGACTATTGTTGTGACTGCGCAATGACGACTGTTACATCCAAATTTTCATTCGCGCCACCAGTATGTACGCCCCTAACGGGTGTGGCGACTTGGCCATCAAGCCCCGCGCCGAGCCGGATGTAATAATCGGTCGGGCAGCACTTGTTGGCCGGATCGAACCCCACCCAACCGAATTCGGGCAAATGCAATTCCGCCCATGCATGGGATGCCTCATGCGGTTTGCCATCCTGATCGGCAAACAGATATCCCGATACATAGCGGGCAGGAATGCCAAGATGGCGGGCAGCCGAGATCAGAACATGGGCATGATCCTGACAAACACCCTTGCCATCGGCCAACGCATCCGCCGCCGTAGTATGGACGTGGGTTGTGCCAGGCGCATATTCAATGGCATCTGCCACAGCACCGGCAAGGGCATGTGCCAGATCAAGTTTTGTGCCGTCCTTGGACTTTTTGGCGACTTTTTCGGCAAGTTTGCGGATGGCGGCACTGGATTTCGTCATGGGTGTCGAGCGCAGGAACACGTCGGGAAAGGCCCGTTCCTTGTGACCGCGCAAAACGCCGGCGGTGTCGGTGGTTTCGACCTCGCCAGTGACGACGATTTCAATCGCGTCGACAGGGCCGTTTGAGGTAAGCGTGCTGATGACATCGCCATTGCCGTCGGTGAATTCCGATCCGATGGAGCATCCCTCAGCCGTGATCGACCAGTTGATGATTTTCTGGCCTTCGAACTCGGCCGGGGTCAGCTTAAGACTTTGCACCGCGTGATAGGCCGGCATTTCATAGCGATAGTGGGTTCTGTGTTCGACGGTCAAGCGCATCTTACTGCCCCCCGAAATGATAGGCGTCAGCAATCGCCAGCGACAGGATACGGTTGCGGCCTTGGAAATCGTTCAGGAATTCATGCAGCCCGGTCGAGAAGATCTCGTCCATGTCGCTTTGCGTCAGCAGGGAATACATCTCGACCGCCTGGCGGTGCACGCTATGGCGCTGGCCATAATGGCGGGCCAGCCGTTCAAGATGCTGGGTAATCTGTTCAGCGCAATGGGCAAGGGACCGTGGGCTGAACGGATTAAGGATCAGGAAATGCGCAATCCGGTGCGGTGAATAATCATCACGATAGACCCAGTGGAACGCTCGCAATGATGACGCCGCGCGCAGAACTGTGGTCCATTGATAGTTATCGACACCATCGCCAACCATGCTGGTTTCCGGCAGCAGAACGTAATATTTGACGTCAAGCAGTCGGGCGGTGTTATCGGCCCGCTCGATAAAGGTGCCCAGACGGATGAAGTCATAGCCGTCATTGCGCAAAATGGTGGAATCCGTGGCACCACGGAACAGCGCGCCCTGTTTTTTGACCCAATCGATGAATTCCGGCAGTTCATTCTTGGCCAGATTGTGCATCGACGGACGGCGAAGCTCCATCAGGGCATTGTTCAATGCTTCCCACATTTCGGCGGTGATGGCGGTGCGCATGGCGCGTGCATTGGCGCGCGCATATTCAAAGCAATTGATGATCGATGACGGGTTATCACGGTTAAAGATCAGGAAATTGGCGACCTCTTCCTGGCGCAACGGGGCATCGGGATCATATCCCGCTGCGCAACCCGATGCTGACAGAACCGATTCCCATTCCGACCGGTTGCCAGTGGCGGCCGCAGGCATCAGCGCCATGCGATAGCCCATCTCCATCAGGCGGGCCATGTTTTCGGCCCGTTCAACATATCTCGACAGCCAGAAAAGGTTGTCTGCGGTACGACTAAGCATCTCTCAACCCTTTCCTTTTAATCGCTCATGATCCAGGTGTCCTTGACCCCGCCGCCCTGCGACGAGTTCACGACAAGCGACCCTTCGCGCAAAGCAACACGGGTCAAACCACCCGGTGTCAGGCGCACATCATCGCCAACAAGGCAGAATGGCCTGAAATCGACATGGCGGGGTGCGACACCGCTTTCAACAAATGTCGGGCAGGCCGACAGCGACAGGGTCGGCTGGGCGATGAAATCACCGGGATCGGCTTCGATCCGTTTGGCGTAGGCCGCCTGTTCTTCCTTGGTCGATGCCGGCCCGACCAGCATGCCATAGCCACCTGACCCGTGGACTTCCTTGACCACCAGTTCACCCAGGTGTTCAAGCACGTATTTCAGATCATCGGGCTTGCCGCATTTCCAGGTCGGAACGTTATTGAGGATCGGCTCTTGGCCCAGATAGAAGCGAATCATATCAGGCACATAGGTATAAACCGCCTTGTCGTCGGCAACACCGGCCCCCGGTGCAGAACAGATCGCCACCCCGCCCGAGCGATACACATTCATCAGGCCGGGAATGCCAAGAACCGAGTCAGGTTTGAAACAGAGCGGATCGATATAGGCATCATCAATGCGGCGATAGATAACATCAACCCGGGCCGGACCGCGCGTGGTGCGCATATAGACCCGGTCTTCATGCACAAACAGGTCCTGCCCTTCGACCAGCTCAACCCCCATCTGATCGGCAAGGAAGGAATGTTCATAATAGGCACTGTTCATCGCTCCCGGGGTCAGGACGACAATGTTGGGATCACGGTCGCATTTGCGCGGTGCGATGCTTTTAAGGGTTTTCAAAAGCATGTCCGGATAGCTTTCGACCGGCTCGATCCGAAGGCTTTTGAACAGATCAGGGAACATGCGCATCATGATTTCGCGGTTCTCAAGCATATAGGACACGCCAGACGGCGTGCGGCAGTTATCTTCGAGAACATAAAAATCTTCGGGGCCGGTGCGCACGATATCGACACCGACAATATGGCTATAGACATTGCGCGGTGGATCAATGCCGATTACGGCTGGCTCGAACGCCTCGTTACGAAACACCAGATCCGCCGGAATGATGCCGGCCTTGATGATTTCGGCATTGTGGTAGACGTCATAAAGAAACGCATTCAGCGCCCGGGCGCGCTGTTTGACGCCACGGTCAAGCTTGCGCCATTCCTGGGACGTGAAGATGCGTGGAATCAGATCAAAGGGAATAAGCCGTTCGGGATCCCCGCCCTCGCCATAGACGGCAAAGGTGATGCCGATCTTGCGGAACAGGGTTTCGGCTTCAAGGCGCTTTTGTTCGAGAACCTCGGGGCCGCTTGCTTCCATCCAGTCAACCAAGGCGCGATAAGGTTCGCGAATTTGGTCGTCAACACTCATCTCGTTGAACATGCATACTCCCCTTTATTACCCTTTGATTAAAGGGCGGCAGGCAGGGGACGGTCAAGGATGTTCACGGTTGAAATGACAGATTTTTCAGCAAACTACTGATCTGATGAAAAAATAAACTCGGTGATCAGATGGTTTGTACAAAAAACGGGCGGACTTCACATCCGCCCGCCTCAATCAGGCTTTTGCCGGGCGTAGAACATGGGTGTGATCAGCGGCATATAATCTAGAGTCGGTAAAATCTTTCCGACCGAAAACTTCGCCCACCATGATCAGTGCGGTCCGCGTGATGCCGCTTCCTTTGACCTTTGCGCGGATATCGCCAAGGGTGCCGAAAATGTATTTCTGATCGGGCCAGGTCGCGCGATAGGCAATCACAACCGGGCAGTCCTCACCGTAATGCGGCGTCAGGTCGCGCACGACATTGGCAAGGTTGTTGATCGACAGATGCACCGCCAGCGTCGCACGTGATTTGCCAAGTTCCTTGAGGCTTTCACCATCGGGCATGCTCGATGACCGCATGGCGGTCCGCGTCAGGATCACTGTTTGCGAAATATCTGGCAGGGTCAATTCCGCACCGATTTCAGCGGCCGTCGCGGCATAGGCCGAAACGCCCGGCGTGATGTCATAGGGTATGCCCAGATCATCCAGACGGCGGATCTGTTCGGCAATGGCGCCATAAATCGATGGATCCCCGGAATGTACGCGCGCGACATCCTGACCCTTGGCGTGGGCAGCCTCGATCTCGGCTATGATTTCATCAAGGTTCATGGGGGCTGTATCGACCACATGTGCGCCATCGGGGGCAGCCGTGACGATTTCTTCAGGCACCAGTGACCCGGCATAAAGACAGACCGGGCATTTTTCGATCAGACGCAAGCCACGCACAGTGATCAGGTCCGGGGCACCGGGGCCGGCGCCAATAAAATGAACAGTCATTAGTCTGCCTTGTCGTTTTTTGGGGTGTCGGAAGTGCTGTGCGCAGATGTGCTCAGGACCGGTGCCTTGGCGGCGTCCGGGCCCTTTTTGGCATAGCCGCGCGGGGTATAGACCCATTCGTTTTCGCCGCGTGTGATGTGGCGGCTGTTGCTGGACCCGACCAGCACGGTGGTCAGCATGTCGACCATGTCGACTTCTAGTTTCGAAAGCGGAACGACCGTGATTTCCTCATCCGGGCGGCCAAGCTGCCGGCCAAGAACCACAGGGGTATCATCCTGGCGGTGTTCAAGCAGGATATCACGCGCTTTCGCTAGCAAGTCGCGGCGGCGCTTGGATACCGGGTTATAAAACGCAATCACGAAATCGCCCTCGGCTGCGGCTTTCAGGCGGCGCAGGATATCCTCGCGCGGGGTCAAAAGGTCTGACAGCGAAATCGCGCAGAAATCATGACCCAGCGGCGCACCGATCCGCGATGCCGCCGCCTGCAGGGCGGAAATGCCCGGTGACACCTGCACCGCGACCCGGTTCCAGTCGGCGCGATCTTCGCGATCAAGCAATTCAAACACCAGGGTGGCAAGCGCATAGATGCCTGCATCCCCCGATCCGATCAGGGCGACATCCTTGCCGGTAGCAGCCAGTTCCAGCGCATGACGGGCACGGGCTTCTTCGGCGCCAAGATCTGAATGATGGCAATCCTTGCCATCGATCAGCGGGCCCAGAAGATCAAGATACATCTGATAGCCGACAATGTCGGTGGCACGTCCGATCAATGCGGTGGCCTCCGGGCTGCGCCAACCGATCTGACCCGGTCCGATGCCAACAATCGAAAGTCGGCCCTGCGCGGTTCCGACGTTCTCCGGGATGATGTCATCCTGGGACAGGGCAACGGCACAGGTGGATTTCTTGGTCTTGTGCTTGGGCACGATCAGCTTGCCCTTGGCACCGACAGTTGCCAGTGCAGCTCCCTCGGCAACGCCGTGGCAGCCGGTTTCGGCAAAGACGACGTCAGACGGGGTGACAAGTCGGTCTGCCTCTGCCTCAAGGGTTTTGGCATCAAAGAATCGTGCCGGTACACCAAGACGGCTTGCCAGTTCATGGACGCAAGCTTCATCGGCCTTCAGATCAATCGAGCTCACACAGGCAATCGCCTTGGGGCTCAGACATTGTCCGGCCAGTGTTTCCATCACCAGATCATAAAGATCATCGACCGGGCAGCCGCGTTCGCAGCCAACACCCAGTGCCAGAACCGGCGGATGATAGGTGATCGCGGTCTCCGGTCCGTTTTCTTCGGCATCCGACTGATCGGTTGCGCGTGCGGTGGCGGTGATTACGACCCTGCCGTCATCAGATTGGGCAATCGCGCTGTTGGTCAGCCATGCGGCCGATCCGGCCTCGATCTCGAGCCTTGCGGATGCCCCCGCCAGAAGTGCTGCCGTTGCCGGTTTGACGGTTTCGGGGGTGCCCAGTTTCCAACCGGCTGGCGGTTCATCAAGGGCAAGACCAAGCATTGCATCGCCCGGCGTGGTGATGGCGGCAAAGCCGCCCAGTCGATCAGCCAGATCGCGCGCCAAACGGTTGCCGCCGTGATGCCCACCCAGAAGCGGGATGAAGGTATCACCGGCTTCATCAACGGCAATAACCGCGGCGTCCTGCCACTTGCCACTCAGCAACGGGGCAAGGGCGCGGATCAGGATGCCCGATGCGCAGACGCCAATGATGACATGCCCGGTCGAAAAGGTTTGTTGCAGATGCGCAATGGTATCGTCAAAGGCGATATCGACATCGCTTGTCGAAACCCGGGTGCGCAGGCCATGCACGGTCGCACCTTGCAGGTTTGATGCAATCTTGCGCGCGGTCGGAAGAGCGCGCTGGGTCAGGCAGATCACCGCAATCGGGGCAATCGGATCGGTCGGCAGTGCCGGATTGTTGTTATTGTTCTGGGCGGTCATCGCCATGCGTCTCCGCGACGGTGGATCAGGATCATGGAAAAGTACGGGGCCTTGGCATCGTCTGGCAAATCGCCAAGCGGCACCATTTTCTGGGTCTCAAGCGTTGCGCGTTCGATATAGCGCGCCCGATCCGTCAGGCCGAGTTCATCAATCACGGCACGAACCTTGGCAAAGTGACGACCCAGTTTAATGATCGCAGCGGCATCGGTTTTGGCGAGCTGTTCGCGCAGGCGGTCGGCATCAAGCGGGCCGGGAATGACTTGCAAGACATCGTTCTTGGCGGCAAGCGGTGCGCCAAGCTGGGCGGCACAGGCCATCATGGAGCTGACACCCGGAACGGTTTTGACCGGATAACCGGCCTCTGCCAGACGGCCAAACAGATACATGAAGCTGCCATAGAAGAACGGATCTCCTTCACACAGAACAGCAACGGTTTTGCCATCTGCCAGATGCTTGCCGATTTCAAGTGCGGCTGCGTCATAGACCGGATCAGCGGGCTTGCCCATTTCAATGCGAATGGCGATTTCAATCCGGCCGTCGGGGATGTGTGGATCAACGATCTGACGCGCCAGACTGACACCGTCCTCAAGGGCTGGATAGGCAATCACATCGGCCTTTTGCAGGACGTTATAGGCCTTAAGCGTGATCAGATCCGGCTCGCCCGGTCCGATGCCAAGCCCATAGGCCGTTCCGGCCACCGGAAGGGGCCTTGCGGGACGTTCCGCACTGCTCATGCTTTTACTCCGAGGTAATGGGTGACCGGGGCCAGATTGCTCCATCCCTTGAAACCGCCGCGCGGCACCAGCCGGGAAACCGACAGGCGCGTCAGGCTGCCACCATTTTTATTGTAAAACCGTAATAATTGTTCTTCGCCTTCGAGCGTCACCGTATTGGCCACCAGCCGTCCATGGATTGGCAGCAGGTCCCAACAGGTATCAAGCAGGCCATCAATGGTGATTCCCCCGCCGATGAAAATGGCATCGGGCTTGGGCAGGCGATCGGTAAAGGCCAATGCCTCTTCAATTGATTTCTGCTCGACCGCCAGGCTTGGCACGCCAAGGCGAATGGCGTTCTTTTTGATGAGTGCACAGCGTTCTGCGTCCCGCTCGATCGCAACTGCCAGACCCCCCATGCGCTTCCACTCAATCGAGATGGAGCCACATCCAGCGCCCAGATCCCAAAGCACGCCACCCTCAAACGGGGCGAGAGAAGATAAAGTCTGCGCACGGATTTCCGATTTCGTGATCATGCCATCATGGATAAAGGCATCATCAGGAAGACCGGGACCCTTGGGCAGCGGTTTGGCGTTGGGGCCGGCCTCGAGATCAATCATGATCAGATTGAGCGGATCAATCGGCTTGATGTCGGGCATCGATGTTGCCCGCGCCTGCCAGGTTTGTGCGGTCTGGGTGGTAATGCGTTCTTCCGGGCCACCAAGGCGTTCGCAAACCGACATGCGGCTCTGATCAAAGCCAGCCTCACACAGCATGACGGCCACCAGAGCCGGCGTCGATCCATCAGCACTCAGTGCAATCAGTTTGCCGTGCGGGCGCAGATGGCTGCGCAGGCTTTCGGGGTCGCGGCCATGCAGGGTAATGACATCACAATCGGCAAGCGGCCAGCCAAGGCGCGATGCCGCCAGTGAAATACTTGACGGCGCCGGGATGGCGTAAACCGGTTCCGGCCCGAAATAGTTGATCAATGTATTGCCAACGCCGAAATACATTGGATCACCACTGGCCAACACCACAGGGTTCTGATCAAGACAATCCTCGATCAGGGGCAGGTTGGCTTCAAACGGTGTGATCCATTTGTTCTGGGTGGCGATGTTGCTGCCCGGCAGCATGGCAATATGGCGTTTGCCACCAAAGATGACGCTGGCTTTTTCAAGGATTTGGTGGGCAAGTGGGGAAAGGCCGTCATAGCCATCCTCACCAATGCCAATCACCGTAATGCGGCCCTTGATCGGGGATTGTTCATTCATGACAACCCGCCTTTCTTGCGATCAAGCGTGCCATCGGGTGTGGCATCATCATCGCGAGCCATGCGGGCCAATGCGTTGACGGTGGCCGCTGTTACCGCACTGCCGCCAAACCGGCCGCGCAGCGTGACAAACGGAATGCCGTTGGCATGGGCAATCAGGGCATCCTTGCTTTCCGCTGCACCGACAAAGCCGACCGGCATGCCGATAATGACTGCGGGCTTCGCCATCCGGTCATCGTGGATGGCTTCAAGCAAATGGAAAAGGGCGGTCGGCGCATTGCCAATCGCGATTATTGCGCCTTCGATATGATCTTTCCAGCCCTCGACAGCGGCAGCAGACCGCGTTGTTGCCAGCTCGGCTGCCAGACCATGCGTATCGCCGTCATTCAAGGTGCACAGCACCGGATTTTCGGCGGGAAGAAGCCGGGAAATGACGCCATGGCGGACCATTTCCGCGTCACAGAGAATAGGTTTTCCGGCCCGAAGCGCGGTGATGGCTGCCGATGCCACATCCCTGCCAAAGGTGATCTGATCGGCCATTTCGACCATGCCACAGGCATGAATAATGCGAATGGCGATCGGGCGTTCATCCTCTGAAAAGCGCGCAAGCTTTGCCTCGGCCTCGATGGTGGCAAAGCTTTTGGCGTAGATTTCCTGCGGGTCACGCAGATAGTCAAACATTACCGCGCCTTTCAGGGGACAGGGATCGACCGGTCAGGAACCGGTCGGCTTTTTCGCATCGTCACGATCATGGGCGTGGCTGTGCCCGTGATCATGGCTGTGGCCATGGCTATGACCGTGATGATGATGTCCGTGGCCATGATGATGGTGGTGACCATGGTCATGGCTGTGCCCGTCGGTACCGATGCCCATCACATGATGGTGGTGGCCAACCTGCGGGGTGCCGACATCGCCTTCATAACCAATGATCTGCTCGCGGTATTTGCACAGCTGGCAGTTCATGTTGTTATCGCCGGTATCGATCTCGGCCAGGCGCTCGGCAAAGCTTTCAAGCACCATCGGGTGATCCTTGAGATAGCCCGCCTTGATGAATTCAACATCGCCAAATTCGGCTGCGACTTCATCGGTATGGGTATAGATGCGATCAATCAGGATGCCGGCAAACAGGAAGTACGGGAAGACGACAACGCGCTTGTAACCAAGCTTCATCGCTTCGCGCAGGCCCGCATTGACGCGCGGATGGGCAACGCCGGAATAGCTGATTTCGGTCCGGCCAAAGCCCATGCCTTCTTGTAGCATGCGCGCGACTTTATAGACGTTGGAATTGGCGTCCGGGTCGTTGGTGCCGCGCCCGACCACCATCAAAAGCGTGTCCTTGCGCTCGATGCTGTCATCAGCGTCGACAAGTGCTTCTTCGATGCGCTCTTTTGCTGCCATCAGAAGTTTGGGATCAATGGCAAGATCGCGGCCAAACAGGACTTCGATATCCGGGTTCTCATGGGCGAAATTGTTCACTTCGCTCGGCAGGTCGTTTTTAACGTGACCGGCAGCAAACAGCATACCCGGCAGGGCATAAATCTTTTTGTGACCCATGGCTTTGAGCTTTTCAAAGCCGTCACGCAGGATCGGGTGGGCAAATTCGAGAAAGCCGCTTTCGACATCGTAGTCGGCCAGGTGGGTTTGTTTCATCGTTTCAACCATGGCGTTGAACTGTGAAACCGCGCGTTCGTCGCGCGAACCGTGACCGCAAATCATTACTGCGCCTTTGGGGGACATAAAAGGCTGCTCCTTTGTCTCTCTCTGATGGTGTTCTTCGCACGACATTTTTGCCATGCGGTACCCGATGCCACCCCCGTTTTCACCGATTGGCTTGCGGAATGCAAGCGGCAGGTACGCCAAGATGATGCGCAAGGGGCACGGGCGATGAAAATACTACTTATTGTGGGCTGCTATCGGCCCGGTATCGAAGATGTTGTGGCGTGATGATCTGGCTTTCTGTTCTCTTGGCTGTTCTGTAATGGGGTCCCGTGGGGTGCCGGGCGATGGTTGATTGCCTTTACGTGGTTCAGGGCAGGCAGGATTTATCAAGACGATGTATGATAAATTAAAATTTTGTATGAAACGTTTCTAGCAAACCGAAAACCTGATGGCAAATTCCCTGATTCCATTGGGACTTATACCTACCCATCGTCATTGGCATTGACGCCTTGTCGATCACCGCGCACATTGCCGCCATGGAACCGAACTTCACCGATTTTCTGATCCCGGAGCCCGCGTTTTTCGGGCCGCTTTTCACAATGCTGGTGTTGGCACTGGTGTTGGATGCGGTGTTTGGTGATTTCCCATGGCTGTTTTCGCGGATCGGGCACCCGGTTGTCTGGGTTGGCAATCTGATTGCCTGGTTTGAAAAACGTCTGACCCGACCAGATCGCAGCAATGCCGACCGGTTGCTGCGCGGCACGATTACAAGCCTTGCGGTTATTGCTGTTGCTGCCGCCTTCGGTGGGGTGGTGCAATTTATCTCCGCATTTGGGGAAGTCTTCATGGTGTTTGAGGTGCTTCTGGTCGCGGTTCTGATCGCGCAGAAGGGCCTTTATCAGCATGTCAAAGCCGTATCGATCGCGCTTAAGAAAGATGGCATCGCCGGTGGCCGCAAGGCGGTTTCAATGATTGTCGGGCGCAATCCCGATACGCTGGACGAGGCCGGGGTTAGCCGGGCCGCCATTGAAAGCTGTGCGGAAAACTTTTCGGACGGCGTGGTGGCACCTCTGTTCTGGTATGTTATCGGCGGGCCGATTGGCATTTGTGCCTATAAGGCGATCAACACGCTTGATTCGATGATTGGTCACCGCAATGACCGCTATCTTTACTTCGGGCGTTTTGCCGCGCGCCTTGACGATGTGGTGAATTTTATCCCGGCCCGAATTGCTGGTGGTGTGATTTGCCTTGCCGCGTGGATCGGTGGCAAAACCAGTGGCAAAGCGGCGTGGGAAACCATGCTGCGCGATGCCAAAAAACATAAATCCCCCAATGCGGGTTGGCAGGAAGCCGCCTTTGCCGGCGCCCTTGAAATCGCCCTTGCAGGGCCGCGCCAATATGGCAGTGAAGTGGTGGCTGACCCCTATATCGGCGATGGTCGCCGCGATCTGACAGCGTTGGATATCGACCGGGCATTGAGGCTTTTCACAACCTCCTGTCTGATCAATGGCGCTTGGCCGATTGTTCTTAAAGTGATCTGGGTCTCGCTATGAGTGCCGGGCAACGCGCCAGTGACATTCCGCTTGGCCGCGAGTTCCATGACGGCATCCTGCAAAACCCCGTCAATCGTCTGATCCTTGACCGGTTTTCTGCGCTCGGGATCGAAGACTGGTGGTTAACCGCTGGCTGCCTTGCCCAGACGATCTGGAACATCAAGGCCAACCGTGCCCCGGAATCTGATATTGCCGATTATGATCTTTTTTATTTCGATCCCGATACGGAATGGCAAGCCGAAGACCGCGTGATCGCCCAAGGAGCTGAACTGTTTGCAGATATCGCGGCTTCGGTGGAAATCCGCAATCAGGCGCGTGTGCCGATCTGGTATCCGGAAAAGTTCGGTGTGCCATATGGCGCCGTGCGTGCGGCCAGCGACGGTATTGACCGCTTTGCCTATCAGACAAGTGCGATTGGCGTGCGCAAGGATGCAAACACGGACGGCATTGATGCCTATCGCATCTATGCGCCGTTCGGTCTTTCGGCCGTGATGGAAGGTCGGGTTGTCCCGAACACGGTTCTGCCGGTCAAAAAGGTTTATGAAGCCAAGGTGACCCGTTGGCAGAAAATCTGGCCGGATCTGATCATCGAGCCTTGGCCTAATGACGATGATTTGGGGTCGGACGCTTAATCCTTGCCCTTGTTCATCCGTGCGATGGTCGATGTGGTCGAAAAGCCATCTTCAAGGTTGGCCAGAACCACTTTGCCGCCATAGGCTTGAACGATTTCAGCACCGACAACCTTGTCGATGGTGTAATCGGCACCTTTGACCAGAATGTCAGGCTTGATGGCCGAGATCAGCTCAATCGGCGTGTCCTCGCCAAAGATCACCACACCACTGACTGTTTCAAGGGACCCCAGAACGGCGGCACGTGCGGCCTCGGACTGAACCGGGCGGGCTTCGCCCTTCAGGCGTTTGACCGACGCATCGGAATTCAGACCGACAATCAGGCGATCACAGTTTGCCCGCGCCTGTTTCAGCAGGCTGAGATGGCCCGGATGCAACAGATCAAAGCAGCCATTGGTAAAGCCGACTGTGTATCCCTTGCGCCGCCAGCGTTCTGCGCGATCGACCATACGATCAAGCGGCATAAGTTTGGCTTCACCGATCATCAGATCATGATGATGCAGGGTGGAAATCAGCTCGTCGGGATAGACAACAGCAGTGCCGATCTTGCCAACCACGATACCGGCGGCAACATTGGCAATGCGCGCGGCATCGGCAAGGCTTGATCCGGCTGCAACCGCCGACGCAAGGCAGGCAACGACCGTATCGCCAGCACCCGACACATCAAAGACTTCGCGCGCTTCGGTTGGCAGGTGAAGCGCCTCGCCATCCTTGGTGACAAGCGTCATGCCATCCTGACTACGGGTAAGCAGGACATTCTCGATGCCGCATTCGGTAATGATTTTGGTCGCGGCTGCAACCGCATCTTCATCGCTAATGACGGCAATGCCGGTTGCTGCTTCGGCTTCTGCGCGGTTGGGCGTTACCACCGTTGCTCCGCGATAGATGCTGTAATCATTGCCTTTGGGGTCGACGATAACCGGCTTTCCTGCCGCGCGCGCAGCTTCAATTGCCGCGGCGACAACATCGGCATGCAACACGCCCTTGCCATAGTCTGAAAGAACAATCGCCGCAACATCCGGGGCCAACTGACCAGCCAGGGTCGAGATGTTGCTGATAGTGGCCGGAGCAATGTCATTTGTGGTTTCGTTGTCAGATCGCAACAATTGCTGTCCGCCAGCGATATAGCGGGTCTTGATTGTCGTCGGGCGGTTGCGTTCCGTCTGGATATAGGGCTCAACACCGTTGTCGCCTGCGACATATTCCATGACTTCGCGACCGGGCAGATCATCCCCCACCAGCGACAGGAACTGCACCGACGCACCAAGGGCAGTCGCATTGCGCGTGACGTTCCCCGCCCCACCCAGCATCGCACTTTCGCGTTCCACCCGAATGACGGGAATGGGTGCTTCGGGCGAAATACGGGTGACCGACCCGTAGACAAACCGATCCAGCATGACATCGCCAATACAAAGGACTTTGGCATCGGTCAGTTGTTCAACCTGTTGGGCCAGATGGCTAAGATCGGTCATGGTCGCAATTCTTTGTTTTGTCAGAGTATTCAGGCGTTTTGGTTGGTCGCCGGTTATTTCTTCGTCAGGCCAAGCGTGTGTTCAAGCGCACCGACCAGCATCTGGCCAATCTGGATATGCATTTCTTGGATGCGGGCGGTGGTGTTGCTCGGAACGATCATCAGCGGGTCACACAGATCCACCATGTCGCCACCGGTCTTGCCGGTCCAGCCGGTTGCAATCAGCCCCATTTCCTTGGCCTTGGCCAGTCCAAGATTGACGTTCTTGCTGTTGCCCGACGTCGAAATGCCAATCGCGACATCATCCGGGTTACCTAGGGCTTCGATCTGGCGTGAAAACAGGTGATCAAACCCGAAATCATTGCCGATCGCTGTCAGGGCGGAGCTATCGGTGGTCAGCGCAATCGCCGGCAGCGCGCGACGATCATTGATATAGCGAACCGTGAATTCGGTGGCGATATGCTGGGCGTCGGCAGCAGAACCGCCATTGCCGAAGAACAGCAGTTTGTTGCCGTCATTCAGCGCATCGGTGCAAATCTCGACCAGTTCAATAAAGGCATCACGCGTGTCTTCGCGGGTCTTGTTGACCAGATCAAGATGCTCGTCAAACTCGGCGTCGAAAAAGGCTTTGATATCCATGGGTAATTCAGGTCCTGTTCGCTAAGTCGTCTCAGCCGTGTTTCGCAATCAGATCGCGGAAATATTCGATGGTAGATCCAAGGCCCGCTTCAAGTTTCACGGTCGGTTCCCAGCCATCAAGGGTATTGCGCGCAAAGGTAATATCTGGTTTGCGCTGCAACGGATCATCTGCCGGAAGATCCTTGAAGATCAGCTTGGATTTGGCGCCGGTCATTTCGATCACCCGTTCGGCAAGTTCTCGAATGGTAATTTCATGCGGGTTGCCAAGGTTCATCGGGCCGGTAACAGTTTTGTTCGTTGCCATCAGCCTTACAAACCCCTCAATCAGATCGGTGTAGAAGCAGAAGGATCGGGTCTGCTGGCCATCGCCATAAATGGTGATGTCTTCGCCATGCAGTGCCTGAATGATGAAGTTAGAAACCACACGGCCATCCTGCGGATGCATGCGCGGGCCATAGGTGTTGAAGATACGGGCGACCTTGATATCAAGGCCATGCTGACGGTGATAATCAAAGAACAGCGTTTCTGCGCAGCGCTTACCTTCATCGTAGCAGGCGCGCGGGCCGATCGGATTGACGTTGCCGCGGTAATCTTCAGTCTGCGGATGGACTTCCGGATCGCCATAAACTTCGCTGGTCGAAGCCTGGAAAATCTTGGCGCCCACGCGTTTGGCAAGGCCCAGCATGTTGATCGCGCCATGCACGCTGGTCTTTGTTGTTTGGACCGGATCGTGCTGGTAATGTATCGGCGATGCCGGGCAGGCAAGGTTATAAATCTCGTCCACTTCCAGATAGAGCGGAAAGGTGACATCGTGGCGCATCAGCTCGAAATGCGGTTTGTCGAGCAGATGGACAATGTTGTCTTTGGTGCCGGTAAAGAAATTATCGACGCACAGAACGTCATTGCCTTCTTCAAGCAGGCGTTCACACAAATGAGAACCAAGGAACCCTGCGCCACCCGTTACCAAAACGCGTTTGCGTCGCCACATATCGTCTTCAACCTTATCGCTCTGATATCAAAACGGCCTGAAACTAGCAGCTTGGTTGGTGGAAAGCTACGACTTATCGTTTCGTCGACATGTCTGAAATTGCCCGATATTCCCGTTTGGTTTCAACTTGTATGAATGCTAAATACATAACCTGTTAATGGACGGGCGTTATCGTGGTTTGGGCAGATTAGCGGCTGTGATTCCGTCAAAACAATCTTCTGGTTATTGCATTCATGTCTGATAGCTCACTTCCATCGCCCGAAGCCTTCCTCGTTGACTATGTGCGACGCCTTGAGCGGCGCAAGGACGGCGTTGGTGCAATCCATGTGCATTTTTCCAAATTGTTGCCCTTTAACCGCCGTGATCACCACATCCGGACAGCCATTACCGCGTTTGAGGAAATCGTCCCCGAAGTCACCGGGCGTATCTTCACCCTGTCCAACCAGGATCTGATTTTCATCTTTGATGCAGCAGAGATGGACGAGGTCAATGCCGTCATCTTCCGGCTGAAATTCCTGTTTAATGATGATCCGCTGATCAGTGATGGCAAGGATGAAAGCGGCGCGCCTGCCACCTTCACCGACTATTACGACGTCGGTCAGCAATATAAGGAATTCCTGCATCTGACCCAGATGCTGGTCCGGGCCAATGCCAATCGCCCGAAAATAGTCAGCAAGGCGGCCGAACGTCACAATGACCATCCGGAACTGAGCGACGATCGCGCACCGCTGACTCCGAAAATCTTGGGACGAATTGATGAGTCGCTCCGCCGTGCCGATTTGTCCAACCTGATGCGGCGTCAGGCGATCTGTGCCGTGGTGGGTGACGCGCACCCGACGCCGGTTTTCCATGAATTGTTTATTTCTATCAAGGATTTGCAGGATACCCTGCTGCCTGATGTCAATGTGCTGTCAAACCGCTGGCTGTTTCAGCATCTGACCGAAATTCTTGATCGCCGGATGCTCTCGCTTCTGACGCGATCAAATGACGCATCGGTAACGGGTTCGGTCAGTATCAATCTGAATGTTTCGACCCTGCTGTCACCCGATTTCCTGACCTTTGACAGTAACGTCAAGGCCGGTCAACGTGGCACAATCGTGCTTGAGCTGCAAAAGATCGATATCTTTGCCGATCTTGGCGCGTTCTTCTTTGCCCGTGATTTCTGCCGTGATCGCGGTTATCGCATCTGTATTGATGGCATCAGCCACCTGTCCCTGCCCTATATCAACCGCAACAAACTTGGCGTTGATATGATCAAGATGCTGTGGGATCCGGAAATGGAAAACATGGATGACGAACATCGAGAAACGATGCGCGCGGCCGTGGCTGAATCCGGTGATACCCGCGTTATTCTGTGCCGCTGTGATGATGAACGTGCGATCAAGTTCGGTCATTCGATCAACATCACCATGTTCCAGGGCCGCCATGTCGAGCAGCTTATGAACGAGCGGACAAAAAAATAGCGCCGGATACCCGGCGCTATTGGGCGTTTGATCAATCAAGTCGGGCGATCAGGCATCAACCGTCGTCCTTGCCATCGATCCCGGCTTTCTCAAAGGTCGCCATACCGGTGTGGCATTCCGCAGCAGCACGCAAAAGCGGGATGGCAAGTGCTGCCCCAGACCCTTCGCCAAGGCGCATGCCGAAATTGATCAGCGCTTCCTTGCCGAGCTTTTCAATCAACCTTGCATGGCCGGGTTCTGCCGACACATGCCCGACCAGACAATGATCAAGGGCATCCGGGCGCATCGCGGCCAGAACAGCTGCCGCAGCGCAGGAAACATACCCATCAAGCAAGACCGGAACCCGTGAAAAACGTGCGGCAATGATCGCACCGGCCATGGCGGCAATTTCACGCCCGCCGACACAGCGCAAAACATCAAGGCCGTCATGCATCTGGTTTTTATGCAGGATGATGGCATCGCCCACCACGCGCGTCTTGCGGCTCAGGGTCGTGTCATCAATTCCGGTGCCGCGCCCGGTCCAGTCTGCGGCGTCTCCGCCATAAAGCGCGTGCGAAATTGCCGCCGCCGAGGTGGTGTTGCCGATACCCATTTCGCCAGGCACAAACAGATCCAGCCCCTTTTCAATCGCGCTCATGCCAAAGGCCATCGCCTCGGCACAGCCTTCATCATCCATCGCAGGCTCATTGGCAAAATCGTTGGTCGGAATTTCAAGCGCGACTTCCATGACACGCAGTTCCGCATCGACCGATTTGCAAATCTGGTTGATCGCAGCCCCGCCATTTATGAAGTTTTCGACCATCTGCTGGTTCACACTGGCCGGGAAGGCCGAAACGCCTTGCGCCACGACACCGTGACTACCGGCAAAAACCGTGACACGCGGCCGCGACATACGCGGGCGTGATGTGGCCTGCCAACCCGCGAGCCACAGGCTGAAATCCTCAAGCCGTCCAAGCGACCCTGCAGGCTTGGTCAATGTCGGCTCGCGTTCACGAACAGCGGCTTGCGCTTCCTGATCGACATCGGGAAGTTCGGCGAGAAGGGCGCGAATTTCCTCAAGATTTTGCGGCGGGTGTTTCGGATTGAACATGTGGGTCTCCGGCTGGCGGCATCGGTGCTTGATGTGTTCCGCTTGGCTTCCGCGATGGTAAGGATTAGGCTCGGAAACCAATTTATTAAAGCGGTTCAGGAAGTCAGCCCAAACTAGGCCCGGGCGCAACAGATTGCCAGTTTGAAAATCGGAAATTTATGGTGTCCAAAGATCATAACCAAAACGAAACAAATATGCAAAGCGCAGATTCATCGGGCCAATCCACCCACGACACCGGGGCAGATGTACCAATTACGGTTTCGCCGATTTCCGACTTCTGGCGTGCTTCGGCGTTGCTAAGCCGTGTTCCGGTTCGGGGGATTGATGATTTCCGCGCCGAGCTGATCGCACGGTCGGTCTGGTCCTGGCCGCTGGTCGGGCTTTTGTTGGCCGGGTTTGCCCTGCTGCCCGCCATGCTGGTCTATACCCTGACGGCCAATACACTGATTTTTGCGATTGTAGCTTTGGCTGGCATGGTTTTGTTGACCGGCTCAATGCATGAAGATGGCATGGCTGATTGTGCCGATGGATTTGGTGGCGGGTTTGAACGCGCGCGGAAACTTGAAATCATGCGCGACAGCCATATCGGCACTTACGGCGTTGTTGCCCTGATCCTGTGTTTTGGCCTGCGGCTGATCCTGCTGTCTGCGGCGGGTGATGCCGGGCAGGCAGCCATTCTGTTTCTGGTTATGGCAATCGTATCGCGCGCAGCCATGCCGGTTGTGATGCATGTCCTGCCCCCGGCACGCGCTGATGGTTTGAGCCAGGGGGCTGGCAGACCAAATCTGATGATGGTGGGGCTTGGCGTTAGCCTAGCCGCGATTCTTGCGCTTGTTTTATCGGGGGTCTTGGCGACGCTGGCCATTCTGCTTAGTGGGATTTTGGCGGTTGGTCTTGTCGCTCTCGTGGCGAAATGGCAGATCGGTGGTCAGACGGGCGATGTCCTGGGCGCGACCCAGATTATGACCGAACTGTTTATCGGCATCGCCTTTATCGCCATTCTTTGATCAGCCAGCACAGCAATTAAAAGGAAAGCCGTGAGTACTTTGAAAACAACCCGCTGGTGGCTGGTGCGTCACGCCCCGGTCGAAAATCCCAGACGGCTGGTCTATGGCCAAAGTGATATGCCAGCCGACCTTTCCGATCAAAAGGCGCTTGCAGCGTTAGCACGTCAACTGCCGAAAGATGCAGCATGGGTAACAAGCCACCTGTCGCGTACACATGCAACAGCCCGCAGTCTTCAGGGCTTTATGGATAAGGACATATCGCCACAGGCAGAAAGCGGTTTTGCCGAGCAACATTTCGGTGATTGGGAATTACAGAACTGGAACGATTTGCCCAAGGGCGAAACAACCCGGTTCTGGACGGATTTTGCCCGTCAACAACCGCCAAATGGTGAAAGCTTTGCTGATGTGGTTGCGCGCGTCGGTCCTGTCTTTGGGCGTCTCAGCGCGGATTGGGCCGGACGCGATATTGTTGCGGTCGTTCACGGCGGCACGGTGCGGGCGATGCTCGCCAATGCGTTGGGCTTGTCACTTGAAACCGCACTGGCGTTTCATATCGACACCCTTGGCCTGACCACGCTTGAATATATCGACGGGGTCGAGGAGCCGGGCTGGCGCGTGACCGGGGTCAATCAGCGCTTTTTTGGTCAGGCTGAAGCCAGTTCGATGTCGGACGCCATATCATCAAGCGCATGTTCCGCCAGATAGCGGTCGACCATATCCGGGCTCAGATCATATTTTTCGCAGATGTCGAAAACATCGCGCAGATAGGCCTGATAATAGGGTACCGGACGGCTGCGCGATTTGCCGCGCAGCTTGGCAACATTGGGAAAATCACCAGCAAAGGATGCGTTTTCAATCACCTGAATGACGGTGTCATCAATGATTGCGGCCGGCATCCCGCAATAAGTCTTGCCACAGGCGGACAACATTTTGCTCGCGGTCGGAACCGAAATACCAGGCTGGGAAAGAAGTTCGTTCAACTCTTCCTGACCAAAATCCGAAATCGACATCAGGGTCACAAGGGTCGGCATATCGCGGACAAGCAGCGACAGTGCGTTCACCCGAATGCCACGTTCATGGGACCAGATGATGGTCGCGATCACGCCTTTTCCCGCATCCTTGGCAAAGATTTCACGTACATCGCGCCGTGCCAGCGTAATCTCGCCTTCGGTCGCGTATTGTTCGAGAAATTCCTGAAAGGATTGATCCGGGCTGTTCAGACGGCCCAGCAACCCCAGCCACATGTCCTTGCGAGACGACGTGGTCCAGGTTGGCGCGTTCAACTGTCGGATTTTGGTTAGATGAGAACGAATAGCCATTGGTCTTGAAAAATCCAGATTACCCCAAGTAGTTTCGGCCAAGCGTGTTCCTTGGCCAGCCGGGAGATGTCTTTAACCCCGGGTTTCACCAGATCGCGGATTTTTCCGTCTCTGACTCCAGTTCAACAATATGATGTTGGCTGAAATGGTATGACCTCTCAAGAAGACAATTCTTACAAATACTGACCTTCCGATTAGGGTGCGTGCACAACGAAGGGTTAAGTACCCAGAATGACCTTTGGCATTTTTGGCAAACCTGATAGGTTCGCCGCACCGTTCGGTGATGGGAAATCGGTGCAAGGCCGATGCTGCCCCCGCAACTGTATCGGGTTGGGAGATCCGGGTCGGCGCTATGGTGCCAGACCAGCCACCGGGCAACCGGGAAGGCGGATCGCTTTCATGCCCGCAGCCAGGAAACCTGCCGAAGGTGTCACTATTCTTTAGATGGTGGCGACGCAATCGGGCCTCGGTGGGAGGCCATGGCGAGGAAGAAACGGGATGACCCAGAATTTACCCCCCACAGCCCCCCTTGGCGCGACGCATCTTATCCTTGGTGGGGCACGATCCGGCAAAAGCCGGTTTGCTGAAAACATCATCAATCAGGCAGGCGGCGGAACCTATATCGCAACCGGGCGGGCCTGGGATGATGAAATGGCTAACCGCATTGATCTTCACAAACAATCGCGCGGCGACCTTTGGCAGACTCTTGAAGAGCCGCTTGAACTTTGTTCGGCCTTGCAGACCTGTAATGTCGCGGACGGCAAGCCGGTTCTGGTCGATTGTCTGACCTTGTGGCTGACCAATCTGATGCTCGAAGATCGCGACATTGATAACGAAATCAGGGCCCTTTGTGATCTGGTACCAACGCTTGTCGTGTCGGTCCTTTTTGTTTCGAACGAGGTCGGTTTTGGCATCGTGCCGGAAAATGCAATGGCACGTGCCTTTCGCGATCATGCCGGGCGCCTTCATCAACGTATCGCGGAACGGGTAGACAAGGTCACTCTGGTGGTCGCCGGCATTCCGATGCAGGTCAAATAGTAACATAAAGAATTGATTTTTAAGGATTTTACAAATGGCACAATTGGGCAAGATCCCGGCAACCGTCATTACCGGTTTTCTGGGCGCTGGCAAAACAACCATGATCCGCAACATGCTGGAAAATGCTGATGGCAAACGCATTGCGCTGATCATTAATGAATTTGGCGATCTCGGTGTCGATCGCGGCATCATCAATGGCTGCGGAATCGAAGGTTGCGCGGAGGATGATGTGGTTGAACTGGCCAATGGCTGCATCTGCTGCACGGTGGCCGATGACTTCCTGCCAACCATCCAAAGCCTGATTGATCGTGAAACGCCGCCAGATCATATCGTTATCGAAACTTCTGGTCTTGCCCTGCCAAAGCCACTGGTAAAGGCGTTTAACTGGCCGGAAGTCCGATCGCGCGTGACGGTTGATGGTGTGGTGGCTGTTCTGGATGGTGCAGCGCTTCGTGATGGCCTTTTTGCCCATGATCATCATGCGGTGCAGGCCCAGCGCGAAGCTGATGACAATCTTGATCATGAAAGCCCGCTTGAAGAATTGTTCGAAGAGCAGCTTCACTGTGCCGATATGGTGGTTCTGAACAAGACGGACCTTCTGACGGATGCAGAACGCAGCAAGGTCGAGGCCGACATCCGGGCAGAGCTGAAAAAGCCGTCGGTCAAGATCATCGCGACCGCTCATTCACGGGTGGAGAATGCCATCCTGCTGGGGCTTGGTGCGGCGGCTGAAGACGATCTTGATAGCCGTCCGAGCCATCATGACGATGGTCATGAACATGATCATGATGATTTCGACAGCTTTGTTGTCTTGCTTGATGCGATCAGTGATCCGGCAAGCCTTGAAAAGCGTCTGATTGATGTTGTGCGCCAGTTTGACGTTCTGCGGATCAAGGGCTTCCTTGATGTGCCGGGCAAACCGATGCGCCATGTGGTTCAGGGTGTTGGTGAACGTTTCCAGCGCTATTTCGATCGCCCGTGGGCGGACGGGGAAACCCGCCGCTCGGAACTGGTGGTAATTGGTCTGCATGGCCTGGATCGCGATGCGATCGAAGCCGCCATCAAGGCCGCCTGATCCCATTTGATCTAGTGAAACCTACCCTGACCGGATGCAAACAGCCATCCGGTCAGGGCACCCTTTTCGACATACCGACGCAAGGATACGGATCGCGCGATGCATCTTTTGGCAGCCCAGCCCGGAATGGTCACGGACGGCAGTGAGGCCGTCGACCTCGGACAGCAACCCGGCGATGTGGTGATCCTGTCAGCCGCGGAGTCTGAACTGGCCTGTCTTGCCGGGGCGCAGGGGCGTTTGTTCGAGGCATTCGGGGACGCGACCCCTTCCTTGCGTTTGGCAAGTTTGCTGCAGCTTGGCCACAACATGTCGGTCGATCTCTATATCGACGATGTGCTCTCTGATGCCAAATTCATCATCGTGCGCATCTTGGGTGGGCGCGGCTATTGGGATTACGGCATCGAACAACTGGTCGCCCTTGCGCGTGCCAAGGACATCCCGCTGGTCCTGCTGCCCGGTGATGATCAACCCGATGCGGAGCTTTTATCGCTTTCGACCGTCAAGGGGCGTGAATATCAGAATATCTGGCGCTACCTGATCGAAGGCGGACCACAAAATTCCGAGAATTTACTTCGTCTTATATACGAAAACCTAAATTCAAACGTGAACTGGAACTGGTCGCCCGCCGCCCCGCTGGTCAAGGCCGGGGGATATTGGCCGGGAAAGGCGCAAGCCGGTCTTGATGAAATCCGCGCGAATTGGTTTGAAAATCAACCAGTTACACCGATCATCTTCTATCGCTCTTTGGTGCAGGCCGCCAATCTGGATGTTATTGACGCGCTGGTTGAGGAACTTGGTGCCAATGGCATGAATCCATTGCCGATTTTCGTCGCCAGCCTCAAGGATCCGGTGGCAGCAGCATTGGTCGAGGATTGGCTGGCCGAAACCAGCGCGGATTTGATCCTTAATACCACCGGCTTTGCGATATCTGTTCCGGGAGTGGAACGAAAAGGCGGGCCGTTCGACGCGGTGGACGCCCCGGTTTTTCAGGTGGTGCTATCGGGCGGTGGCGGGGAAGCTTGGCGTGACGGCGTCAATGGTCTGGCCGCGCGCGATATCGCGATGAATGTCGCCCTGCCCGAGGTCGATGGTCGTATCCTTGCGCGTGCCGTGTCGTTCAAGGGATCGGCTGGCAAGGACGAGCTCACCCAGATCGATCTGGTGAAATACATCCCGGTGCGTGATCGCGTGGCCTTTACCGCCGAACTTGCTGCCAACTGGGTACGCTTGCGCAGAACTGATACAGCTTCGCGCAAGGTTGCGATGGTTATGGCGAACTATCCCAACAAGGATGCCCGTCTGGGCAACGGCGTCGGGCTTGATACACCGGCCGGCATGATCGAAACCCTTCGTGCCATGCAGGGCGAAGGGTATGCGCTTGATGATCTGCCAGCCGATGGCGATGCCCTGATTGCGGCGATCAAGGCCGGGCCAACCAATGATTTCAAATCGCTTGCGACCCGCGATATTCGTGTGACCCTATCGCGCACGGACTATCAAACGGCGTTTGATGCCCTGCCGCAATCTATCCGCGATCAGGTGTTAGAGGCTTGGGGTGACCCAAAGAACGATCCGTTCTATCTCGCCGATCAGGATGCCTTTGCCCTTTCGATCTTGCCGCTTGGCAATGTGGTGGTCGGCTTGCAGCCCGCGCGCGGCTATAACATCGATCCGCTTGAAAGTTACCACTCGCCCGATCTGGTGCCGCCGCACAACTATTTCGCGTTTTATATCTGGCTGCGACATGTGTTTGGCGTCGATGCGATCATTCATTTTGGCAAGCATGGCAATATGGAATGGTTGCCGGGCAAATCACTGGCACTTTCCGAGGAATGCTTCCCTGAGGCCGTCTTTGGCCCGACCCCGCATTTTTATCCCTTTATCGTCAATGATCCGGGCGAAGGCACACAGGCCAAGCGCCGCGCACAGGCAGTCATCCTTGATCACCTGACTCCGCCTTTAACGCGGGCGGAAAGTTACGGGCCGCTCAAGGATCTCGAAGCGCTGGTTGATGAATATTATGACGCCGCTGCAGTTGATCCGCGCCGCCTTGTGATCCTCAAACGTGACATCCTTGAACTGGCGATCCGCATCGGGCTTGACCGTGATTGCGGGATTGAGGCCGGCGAAGACGAAGAAAGTGCGCTTGCCAAGCTTGATAACTATCTGTGCGAGCTCAAGGAACTTCAGATCCGCGATGGCCTGCATATCTATGGCAAGGCCCCTGAAGGTGATCTTCTGACCGATCTGCTGGTTGCCCTCGCTCGTCTGCCGCGCGGGTCGGACACCGGCCCCAAGGCATCCCTGCATCGCGCAATTGCCAAGGACATCCTTGATGATCCGGCCTTTGACCCGCTTGATTGCGCCTTTGCCGAATTCTGGCCGGGGACCAAGCCCGACGTGCTGGCAGCCTATGATGCGGGTGATATTGGTCCATGGCGCACCACCGGCGATACCGTGGAACGGATCGAGCTTCTGGCACGCGATCTGATCAAGGGCGCGGTGAAGGCTGATCCGGCATGGTTTGCTGTATGTGACGTTATTTCTGATATCGAAACAAATATTCGCCCCTCTGTGACCGGCTGTGGCCCGGCGGAGATCGAGGGCCTTTTGCGGGGTCTTGCTGGCAAGTTTGTTGAACCCGGCCCATCTGGTGCTCCGACCCGTGGGCGCCCGGATGTATTGCCGACCGGGCGCAATTTCTATTCGGTCGATACCCGCACCGTGCCAACCCCGGCGGCCTGGCAGTTGGGCTGGAAATCGGCCGAGTTGTTGCTGGAACGCCATGTGCAGGACCATGGCGAATGGCCAACTGCGCTTGGCCTGTCGGTCTGGGGGACCAGCAACATGCGCACGGGCGGAGATGACATCGCGCAGGCACTTGCCCTGATGGGGGTGCGCCCGACTTGGGATAGCGCATCGCGCCGGGTAACCGGTTTTGAAATCATGCCGGCATCGGTACTGGGTCGGCCGCGTGTGGACGTGACCCTGCGCATTTCCGGCTTCTTCCGCGATGCCTTTCCGGGCCTGATTGATCTGTTCGACAGTGCCGTGCGTGCGGTGGCCGATCAAGCCGATGAACCGGCTGATACCAATCCGATTGCCGTGCGTGTGAAGGCCGAGGCCGAAAAACTCCGCAGCCAAGGTGTCGCGGATGATCAGGCTGCCCGACAGGCCGGTTTCCGCGTGTTTGGCTCAAAGCCCGGTGCTTATGGTGCCGGTCTGCAGGCGATGATTGATGAAAAGCTTTGGGAAGATGAAGACGATCTTGCCGATGCCTACCTTGCCTGGGGCAGCTACGCCTATGGCAACGGGGCAGAGGGCACGGCGGCACGCGATCTGTTTGAAACCCGGCTTTCGAAGGTCGACGCAATCGTCCATAATCAGGACAACCGCGAACATGATCTTCTGGACTCGGATGATTATTATCAGTTCGAAGGTGGAATGACATCGGCTGTACGCAATCTATCAGGCAAGCAGCCGACAGTTTACCACAGTGACCATTCCCGCCCGGAAAGCCCGAAAATCCGCACGCTGGAAGAAGAAATCGCCCGTGTTGTGCGCGCACGCGTGGTTAATCCCAAATGGATCAAGGGCGTGATGCGCCACGGCTATAAGGGCGCATTCGAGATGGCAGCAACAGTTGATTATCTGTTTGCCTTTGCCGCGACGGCGCGTTGCGTTGCCGATCATCACTTCGATCTGGTCTATGACGCCTATCTTGGCGATGCCGAGGTGCGCGATTTTATTGCCGATCACAATGCGGATGCGTTGCGCGATATCAAGGATCGGCTGCGTGAGGCGATTGAACGCGGGCTCTGGCAGCCGCGGCGCAACAGTGTTTCCGCCGATCTGGGAAGCTAACGGGTCAACTGCTGCTTGTTATTGGAATCACGGGAATTTTACCGTCGGAACAAACCGGGCAGTTGAAACGTTACGTTTTCGCACCATATCTCAATTAACCAACTGTTAATAAGTTGTGAGGGACGGGGCACCCCTATCGGATCGCCTGCACGGGAAGCAGGTTGATTGAACAGATCGGAGGCCGCGATGGATATCAAGACCAACGTTCGTTTGCCTGATTATCTGCAAACTCCAATGCCTGCCCATGACAGGCATGCAGATATCATCAACTTCCTGCTTTCTGATTTTGACATGCCCGGCTGGCTGCGCGCCGACTTGCACGGCAATGGCCGCTATCGCCCTGCCCGTGGGGCCATTCGCGCGGTTCTTGAGGTCCGCGAGCGTTTCAACGGCGTGCATCGCCCGGTAACGTTCGATGAATTTCATGCAGGCATGACGGAACTTGCCCACCATCTTCCCGGTCCGGATCAAACCAAATTTGAAATCAATGCCAAGGTGAAGATCTACTGGCGCTACCTGCAAGGGGTCGAACGTCAGGTCTGGCGTACTGCCATTGCCGTAGCCCACCTGCGCCTTGATCATTTCCCGGTGGTGCGGGATTTCAAAACCCTGATCGAACAGGTCGCGATCAGCCGTGACTGGCTGGAAAAACGCCTTGAGGTGGTTGAGAAAAGCTTCCAGAGCCCGGCAACCCCGCGCAACGACGCGGTTCGCAAGGCGCTGCATCGATTGCGCCGCATGTCGCCGGGGGATCGCCTGCAGCTGTTTAACAAGGCCCGGATGCGCCGCCCGGAACTGCGCAATATCGACATGCGCGAACCCGATAAATGGGCCGATCTGGTGACCGGCGATCTTGGATTGACCACCGGCGAAAGTGCCAGCTGGTAACTGCGTCCCGGCCCAACCGATTTCAAAAGCGCGATCTTACGGGTCGCGCTTTTTGTTTGCGGGATTGTCTTGGCCGATGCAGGCGGGCAAAATCGATCTGCAACGTTTCATGGCAGGTGGCGTATCGCGTGAAGAACTTGATTTCAAAATCCTTTTTGCTCCCGGCAGTGATGGTTGCCGGTCTGCTGGCGAATGGTTCATTGGCGCAGGCTGATGACGCCTTGCACTGGACATCTGTGCCAAACGGCCGGTTTCACTGGCAGCTTCAGGGAACGCTTGATGTCGATGACGTCATCCGCGTGGTCGGTGCTGATCTGTTCGATACGTCGGCTGATCAGGTCGCAGCCTGGCGCGCGGCCGGGCTTTATCCGATTTGCTATATTAATATTGGCGCGGTTGAGGACTGGCGGGGTGACGCCAACGACTTCCCGCAAGACGTGATTGGCAGCCCTTATTGGGGGTGGGATGGCGAAAACTGGCTTGATATCAGCCGGTTCGAACGGTTTGCCGATGTGATCACGGCCCGTCTTGATCTGTGCCGGGACAAGGGATTTTTGGCCGTTGAGCCCGATAACATTGATGCCTTTGAAGCGGATCAAAGCAGCAAACCAACCGGTTTTGACATCACACGTAGTGATCAGCTGCGCTATGTGAACTGGTTGATCAAAGAGGCCCATACGCGCGGCCTTGCCATCGGGCAGAAAAATGCTGCCGACCTTGTGCCGGATCTTGTCGATCAGATGGATTTTGCCCTGCTGGAATCGGCCCACCGTCTTGGTTTCATGGGTGAATTTGATCCCTATGTCGCGCAGGGGAAGCCGGTTTTTGCTGTCGAATATATCGATGAAGGGGCCGATGCAGCGGCCTTTTGTCCGGCGGCGGATGTCCACGGATTTCAGGGCGTGATTGCACGCACGGAGCTTGATCACGCACCGCAAAACTGCCCTTGATCCCGGAGGTGCTTTCGCCGCATTCTGGGGCGGCATTTCAAAGGGAAGAAACAATGACTGACAAAAGCCAGCCAGACGTCGATGTCAACGCGCGCCATGATGAAAAAATGAAGAAAATCAAGGCCGCGCGCGACAAGATGATGGCCCAGAAGATCGATAAAAAGGGCCTGATCATTGTCCATACCGGCAAAGGCAAGGGCAAGTCATCCTCGGCCTTTGGCATGGCGATGCGCTGTGTCGGCCATGACATGAAAGTCGGCGTTGTTCAGTTCATCAAGGGCGGTTGGGAAACCGGAGAGGCCAAGCTTCTGAAAAAATTCCCCGATCTTTGTGAATTCCACGCCATGGGGGCGGGCTTTACCTGGGAAACCCAGAATCGCGCGCAGGATGTCGCGCTGGCGCGTGAAGCCTGGAACAAGGCGTTGGAAATGCTGCGTGATCCGAGCTACTCGATGGTCATCCTTGATGAGATCAATATCGTCCTGCGCTATGATTTCCTACCGCTCGAGGATGTGCTCGAAGCACTGGCCAACAAACTCCCCGATCAGCATATCGTGCTTACCGGCCGCAATGCCCCGGATACCCTGATTGAGGCCGCCGATCTGGTCACGGAAATGACCATGGTCAAACACCCGTTCCGCGAACAGGGCATCAAGGCACAGATCGGCGTCGAGTTCTGATCAGACTTCGATCTTTTACAGGAAAGTTTTGAAACCGGAATGAGTGCGCAATCTGTTCCCGCCCTGATGTTGCAAGGTACCGGTTCCGATGTCGGGAAATCCTTGCTGGTGGCCGGATTGTGCCGGGCCTATGCCCGCCGGGGTCTACGGGTACGACCATTCAAACCGCAAAACATGTCGAACAATGCCGCCGTCACCGATGATGGCGGCGAGATTGGTCGTGCGCAGGCGCTTCAGGCGCGTGCGGCGGGGGTTGCGACGACGGTTCATATGAACCCGGTCCTGCTCAAACCGCAAAGCGATATCGGTGCGCAGGTGGTCGTGCAGGGTAAGGTCCTGACCAGCGCCAAGGCACGCGATTATTACCGGTTGAAACGCGATCTTCTGCCCAAAGCGATCGAAAGCTTCGAGATCATGGCATCGGATGCCGATCTTGTCCTGATCGAAGGGGCCGGCTCACCGGCCGAGGTCAATCTGCGGGCATCCGACATTGCCAATATGGGCTTTGCCGAGGCGGTGGGTGTTCCGGTCATTCTGGTGGGTGACATTGATCGCGGCGGGGTGATTGCCTCGATAGTTGGGACGCATGCGTTATTGTCCGAGGATGATCGCCGTTGGCTTAAGGGCTATGTGATCAACAAGTTTCGCGGCGATGTTTCCCTGTTTGAGCCGGCGACTGGCATCATTGCTGAAACCTGCGGCCTTGAAAGTTACGGTATCGCAACATACTGGCTGAATGCCCATAAACTCCCCGCCGAAGATGGTGTGGCGCTTGAGAAGGCCGGGAAATATCACCGCGAAACCGGGGAAGAGGCGGGCGCAGTTCTGCGCATTGCCGTGCCGCATCTGCCGCGCATTGCCAATTTTGATGACCTTGATCCGCTGGCGGCCGAGGATGATGTCGAACTGCTGGTGATCAAACCGGGGCAAGTAATCCCGGGTGATTGCGATCTGGTGCTGTTGCCGGGTTCAAAATCGACCATGGCCGACCTTCGGTTCCTGAAAGAACAAGGCTGGAATATCGATATCCTCGCCCATCACCGGCGTGGCGGGCATGTGATTGGTATTTGCGGCGGCTATCAGATGCTGGGCCGTATGGTCCATGATCCCAATGGCGTCGAAGGTGCCGCCGGCAGCGAGGCCGGGCTTGGCTTGCTTGATATTGAAACGGTGATGGCTGGCGACAAGACGCTGCGCAAGACGCGTGGTCTGACCATCGGCGATGATGCCGGGCTTGCTGCCGGGACACCTGTCGATGGCTATGAAATCCATATGGGTCAAACAGATGGACCGGATCGGGCGCGCAGCTGGCTTGATCTGAATGGTGTTTCTGATGGCGCGATCAGCAGTGACGGCCGGGTTCTGGGCTGTTATCTGCATGGTTTGTTTGGCAGCGATGATTTCCGCCATGCCTTTCTGGGGCGGTTACGCTCGGGTGATGCCCATCAGACGACGCATTTCGAGGCTGGCATTGACGCTGCCCTTGATGAACTGGCCGATCATCTGGAAGCCTGCCTTGATCTGGATGGTATGCTGGAACTGGCAAAAAGCCGCGCCTGACAGGCCGGGTTTAAGCTTTCTGTCAGTCATGACCGGTACGTATGGCAAAATTGCACTTCCCGGCGCTTGAAGCTCTTTACTTCGCACGCGTTGCATGGTTTGAGATATCTTGCAGTTCCGGGTTGGAAACGAACCGGGTTATTTGCGGTTTTGGGAATGTTTGCGACCCCGGGAAGGGTCTTTGTAAAACGTTCATCCTTGGTCGGGTATCTTCACGTTCATGCGTCAGTTATATCATTTTTGGCTCTCACCTTTTTCGCGCAAAGTCCGTCTGGTCCTGGCCGAGAAGAAGCTCGATTTCGAACTCACGGCCGAACCGGTCTGGGAGCGGCGTGACGATTTCCTGCTGCTTAATCCGGCGGGTGAGGTCCCTGTTCTTGTCGAAGAAGACGGCGCGGTGTTTTGTGACTCCACCGTCATTTGCGAGTATCTCGACGAGGTCTATGAGGACGAGCCGAAACTGTTCGGATCGGATGCCAAGCAGCGTGCCGAAATCCGCCGCCTTGTCGCGTGGTTTGACGGTAAATTCAATCGCGAGGTCACCGACCATTTACTCGGTGAGAAGCTTCTCAAACGCTTCTTTTCAACCGGCACGCCCGATACCAAGGTCCTGCGCGCCGGGCGCACCAATGCGGCCTATCACATGGACTATATCGGCTGGCTGTTTGAACGCCGCAATTGGCTGGCCGGTGATCACCTGACCATGGCCGATCTGGCGGCTGCCGCACAGGTATCCGTGATCGACTATATGGGCGATATCAACTGGTCCAAACATCCCCGCGCCAAGGACTGGTACATGCGGATCAAAAGCCGCCCCGCGATGCGCGATATTCTCGCAGACCGACAGGCCAGCTTCCCGCCATCCAGCCATTATGCGGAACTGGATTTTGAATGACGAATTCATCCATATCTGATGAATTCTACCCTGCCGGAGGCCTCAATACGGCCAGTTACGATCTTCGCGCTGATCTTGATCGTAAGATTTTCGAAGATCCCATTCCCTTCTATTCCCGTCTCGCAGAAAGCCTCGCACACGAGAACGGTGTGCTTGAACTGGGCTGCGGCACCGGGCGGATCAGTGCCGCGATTGCCAGGCTCGGTATCGCGGTCGAGGGGCTTGATCTATCGCCTGCGATGCTGGATCAGGCGCGTGCCAATTACCCCGATCTGACATGGCATCTTGGCAATATGTGCGACTTCGATCTGGGACGTCAATTTGATCTGGTCATCATCCCGTTTCGCGGGCTTCAGGAAGTCACCGATGCAACCGATCAGCGACGTGCCCTTGAGCGCGCCTTTGCCCATCTGAAACCGGGCGGGGCAATTGCGCTTGATCTGATGGATCCCGATTTGCGCTATTGCTTGCCCGAAGGCGATCCGGACCCGCTGGAGCTTCCCGTCTTTCCAATGCCTGATGGTGTCGGTAAGCCGGGCAGTCGCCTTCGTATCACGGCGATGGAACGCACCAATGATCCCCTGACCCAGAAGTTCAGCGAACATTGGCGCTTTGAAGAAATCAATGATCTGGATGAAGTGATTAAGCGCGAGGATTGCTGGCATCATCTGCGCTGGGTTCATCGCAGTGAAATGCGCCTTATGTTGGAGTTGTCCGGTTTCGTTTCGATAACGGAATTTTCGGATTTTCAGGGCAATCCGCCGAAATATGCCAGCAATCAGGTCTGGATGGCAAAACGGCCGGACTGATGCCCGGCCGCTATTATCAGGTATATTGGCTTTGATCGGTTTGGCGATCAGTTTCCGGCAAACTTCTCGGCACTGGTCATGGTTTCCGCACGTTCGTCACTGGTTAGCGGCACCAGACCGTTATCAGCAAGCAAGCCTTCTTCGCCAATCACTGCTTCGGAGACATAGGTCGAGATGAACTCGCCCAGGCTCTGGACCAGCTGCTGGTGGTCATCCTTGACGTAAAGATAAAGCGCGCGCGATGCCGGATAGCTGCCATCAAGGATGGTTTCGTAATCCGGCTCGATGCCGTTGATCGGAACGCCCTGCAGGCGCTCGCGGTTGCGATCCAGATTGTTAAAGCCCATCACGCCATATGAGGTCGGGTCTTTTTCAAGCTTGCTGATGACAAGGCGGTCATTTTCACCAGCCTCGATATAGGCGCCATCTTCGCGCAGCGTACGGCACAGCAGGCGGAAGCTGTCAGGGTCGGATGCCTCAAGGCTTGCGATATCGGAAAATGTCGCGCAGCCCTGATCAAGCAAAAGCTGACCCATAAGATCGCGTGTGCCAGATGTCGGCGGCGGGCCATAAACGCGGATTTTAAGATCCGGCAGGCTCGGGTCGATATCGGACCATTTTTCATGCGGGTTCGGAACGCTTGCGCCATTAACTGGGACTGTGCGCGCTAGCGCCAGATAAAGCTGGCGGGCGGTAAGTTCCATGGCCGGCGCTTCGCGTGAGCCCAGCATGACAATGCCGTCATAGCCGATCTTGATTTCGCTGATATCGCGGACAGAGTTGGCCGCACAAATCGCGGTTTCCGACCCTGTAATCGGGCGCGATGCATCAACAATATCGGGGAACTGTTCGCCAATGCCGCCACAAAACAGCTTGAAGCCGCCGCCAGATCCGGTGCTTTCAACCACCGGGGCTGGCGCGCCGGTTGTCTTGGCGAAATGCTCGGCGACCTTGGTGGTCAGCGGAAAGATCGTCGAGGATCCGACAATCCTGATCTGATCGCGGGCTTCTGCAGCCGGTGCCGCCAGAAGTGCGATTGATGCGGCAAGGGTAGCCAAGGCAAGCGTGCGACGCATTTCGTCCCCCAAAAAACTTTCCGGTGATGGACCGGCAAATGGTTCTACCGGTCATATACAAGGAAATCGATCACCGTGAACCTGTTTTCTGAACTGACGGAGAACCGTCAGTCCGATCCGGTGCGAACATCCATCTTCTCTATATTCGCTTTTGCCGCATCGGCAACAGGGGTTCCGTTTGAAAGTTCTATGACAGTTAGCCAATCACGCCGCGCCAGATCCTTGTCACCAGCAATCTGATGAAGTTTGCCGCGCTCAAAAAGTGCCTGCACATTCTGAGGTTCTCGGCCCAGAACATATTCGATATCGGTCATTGCCAAATCGTAACTTTCAAGCAGGCGCCACGCCGATGCCCGGTAAATCAGGGCTTCGCTATGATCGGGCTGAAGATCAAGGGCGGCGTTCAGGTCATCAATCGCCTCCCAATACTGCCCGGCAAGACCAAGCGCCATGGCACGATCGACCCAAAGCTGCGGGTTGTTGGGCACCAGCTCAAGCGCGCGGCTTTGATCGCGCCAAGCAAATTCAAGGTTATCGGCCATCATCCAGGCCTGCCCGGCCTGCGCCAGCATACCGGCAACCACACCCGGTCCGGCCGTACTGTCCTTGGCCAGCGCATCAAGGCGTGTCGCGGCCTCTTCATATTTGCCAAGCGATATCAGGGCGACAGCAACGCAATGGCGGGCCGGTTCCCCGCCGCCCAGATCACGCCAGGCAATCGCACTTTCAAACCCGTCTTCGGGTTTAAGCTGGGCAAGCTTGATGCAGTCGCGATATTGCTGGCTTTCTTCCTGTGTCATGCCGCCGTTGCTTTCGGTCTGGGCACGGGCATCGGGCATGGTTGCGCCGATGCCAACCACCCCCGCCAGACACAGCAAGCCTGTGGCGCGCGCGCGTAGCGAGGTACCGGAAAGTGGTGACATGAAAAAAGCTCCGTCTTTGGCAAAAATTTCTTGCAGCCACCATAGAAGATCAATCGGTCGATCCACCATGATTGATTGCGCATATCTGAAGTCTCACAACATGAAAACGGCAAGATAATGATTGTTGTTCCCAAAGCGGGCGTTTGCGGGAACAAATCCCCCTGCCAAAAGGTTTTGTCTGTATGTGGCAAGGCCGCTACTGTGCCTTCAAACTAAATCGCCGTTATAAAAGGTGCCTTGATGACCAATAAGCTGTTCTGTTTCGGATTGGGGTTTTCTGCCCGCCTTGTCGCCAAAGCGCTTCAGGCAGAGGGTTGGGAAATTGCTGGCACCACCCGAAGTGCCGATAAGGCCGAGCAGCTGAAGGCCGAGGGTATCGAGCCTTTCATCTTTGCCGATGATCAACCGATTGCCGATGTCGCGACGGCCCTTAAGGGCGTAACGCATGTTCTGGCATCTGCCCCACCCGGTGGGCAGGGTGATCCAGTGATCCATCACCATGGCAGCGACCTTGCAGCCCTGCCGTCTGGCACCTGGATCGGATACCTTTCGACCACCGGAGTTTACGGTGATCGCGACGGTGCCGAAGTGACCGAGGAAGATGAACTTACACCGAGTGGCAAGCGCGGGCGTCGGCGTGTGGCGGCGGAAAAGGCATGGTTTGATCTTGGCCGTCGCCATGACCTCTGTGTGCAAAGCTTCCGCTTGGCCGGGATCTATGGTCCGGGGCGCAATGCACTTGAAACCGTGCGATCAGGTCGGGCACGCCGGATCGTCAAACCCGGTCAGGTCTTTTCACGCATTCATGTCGAAGACATCGCCCAGACGGTTCTGGCCTCGATCAAACAACCCAATTGCGGGGCGGCCTATAATGTCTGTGATGATGACGCGGCCCCGCCGCAGGATGTCATTGCCCATGCTTGCGGGTTGCTGGGTGTCGATCCGCCGCCCGAACAGGATTTCGCCACCGCCAAGCTCAGCCCGATGGCAGCAAGCTTCTATGAAGACAACAAACGGGTTTCAAATGCGCGGATGAAGCAGGAACTGGGTATAAAGCTGCGCTATCCGGATTATCGGGCCGGTTTGATGGCACTTCATGATGAAATTCTGGCCAAATTGCAGGCCAGGGACGAAAATGTTTAATAAAACCGCATTGTTGACGACAATAGCGGGTCGTATATAACCCAAGAGCCTGCGGAAAATCATATCGTCGCCTGTTTTAGCACAATATGATTTTCCACAGGACCCGTTTCGGACCGGATCGCCTGAGCAGTCCGGACCCCAAGGCCACCGAGTACCGGCACGTGATGAGGATATCGTCCGCATCTTCCCGACCGGCAAGGAGAGAGCAAGCATGGATCGTCGTATTGTAACCGTCTTTGGCGGCACCGGATTTGTCGGACGTCATATCGTCAAGCGTCTGCTTGAGCGCGATTATATTGTTCGCGTCCCGACCAGAAGCTTTGAACGCGTCAAGAAACTCAAGCCGATGGGCTATCTGGGCCAGGTTGTCCCGGTCCATTGCGACGTGCGCGACGAGGACAGCATCAAGGGCGCGCTTGAAGGATCCGAAGCAGTGATCAACCTGCTGGGCATTCTTTATGAGCGCGGCAGCAAGAATTTCCTCAACATCCACGTCAAGGCGGCCAAACGCATTGCCGAGGAAGCCAAGGCAGCCGGCGTAAAAACCCTTCTGCACATGTCGGCACTGGGTGTGGATAAAAACAGCTCGGCCAATTATGCGACCTCGAAGCTGGCTGGTGAAAAGGCCGTGCGCGAAGTGTTCCCGGATGCGGTGATCTTCCGCCCGTCGGTTATCTTTGGCCAGAATGACAACTTCCTGAACAAGTTCGCCACCATGGCGCGTTTCTCGCCGGTTCTGCCGGTTGTTGGCGCCCCGGGCCTGCCGAAAGTTGATCTCGGCGAAGGCAAGGTTGATCTGCACGGCGAAGGTGGTCCGAAATTCCAGCCGGTCTATGTTGGCGATGTTGCCGATGCCTTTGTCGCAGCCCTGACCGAAGGCAAATCTGCCAGCAAGACCTATGAGCTTGGCGGACCGGAAACCTATTCCTTCATGGCACTGCTGCAAGACATGCTGCGCATCACCCGGCAGCGAGCCATTCTGATGCCGGTTCCGTTCTGGCTGGCCTCGATCAAGGCATTCTTCCTGCAGTTCCTGCCGGTACCGCCGATTACCCCGGATCAGGTCCGGTTGCTGAAAACCGATAACGTTGTTTCCGAAGGTGCGGACGGTTTTGCTGAACTTGGCATTACCCCCAATAGCCTGGAAGCAATCGCACCGTCCTATCTGAAACGCTTCTGCCCGCCGCGCAAATCAGGCGAGTTCCGTCGTTTTGTCTAAGGCGAGAAAGCGAAAGATTCAAAAAAACCCCGCCGATCTCTCGGCGGGGTTTTTTGATGGGGGATTGTACGCCTGCCTATTCGCTACGAACCCGGGCGACGAAATTGTTGGCTTCCGTCTGCAGGCTGTGGGCCTTGGCCAGAAGGTTCTCGGAAACTGTGCGTGCCGATCCCGACATTTCACGGAATTGTTCGGCGGCACGCGAAACGTCGGCCATGTTTTGCGATACATGGCGCACCCCGTTTGCGGCTTCTTCCGATCCGTTGGCAATTTCGCCGGTTGCCGCCCCTTGCTGACGCATGGCTTCCCCGATCGAACTTGAAATGCTGTCGATTTCGGAAATGGTGCGGGCGATGGTTGAAATCATTTCAACTGCCTGACTGCTGACCGCGCGCATTTCGCTGATCTGCTCGCTGATATCCTCGGTCGCGCGCTGGGTCTGGGAAGCCAGGTTTTTGACCTCGTTGGCGACAACGGCAAAGCCCTTGCCAGCATCACCCGCACGGGCACTTTCGATGGTGGCATTAAGTGCCAGAAGGTTGGTCTGATCGGCAATGGTCGTGATCAGTTCGATCACCTCGCCAATCCGATCCGCCGTTTCCGACATCTGGCGAACGGTTTCATCGGATTTCTGGGCTTCGGTGACGGCGGTTTGTGAAATCTCTTCGGCCTTGGCGACCTGTCGTTCGATCTCGCGGATCGACGCCGACAGTTCCTCGGTCGCGGACGAGACAGAACTCACATTGCTCGATGCGTTCTGGGATGCCTCGTTGACCTCTGCTGCGCGGGTGACGTTATCCCCGGCATTGCGTTCCATATTGTCGGCGGTGTCGCGCATTTCATTGACCGCGGTCAGAAGCTCCGCCACCAGCGAATTGACCGAACTTTCAAACCCGTCGGCCATTTCATGCAGTGCCGTACGCCGTTGTTCTTCGGCGCGTTCTTCGGCTTCCTTGTTTTGCGCGCGCAGGCGTTCGGCCTCGCGGGCGTTTTCGCGGAACGTCTCGACCGAACGGGCCATATGGGCGATTTCGTCTGATCCGTTATCCTTGACCTCGGCATCAAGGTCACCCTTGGTCAGACGCGTCATCGCACCATTCAGGCCAATCAGGCGGCGCAACAGATTGCGGCTGACATAAAGCCACAGGATCAGGGTCGGAATGACGATGGCGGCAATGGCGACAACGATCATGATGATCTCGGCGGTGGCAATCGTTGATGCGACGCCGCTATTGGCGACATCGATCTTTGCGCGCATTTCGCCCAGAAGGCGCTCGGCCGTCAGGGCAATCTGTTCGGTGATCGCCGCGTTTTCATCAAGAATGGTATTGAGTTCCGCCACCGTGGCAAATTCTGCCTCGCGCAGCGAGAACAGGTTTTTGGGCTTTGACGGATCAAGGGCGGCCTGCAATTCGGTCAGTGTGGCCTTTGCGGCTTCTTTGGCTTCGGGGTCGGGCATCAGATCAATGCCCTTTTGCAACTGGGTCAGGATCGGGTTGATGGCGAACTTGACCTTATCAAGCGCATCCTTGTCACGTGCGGCAACGACCTGTTCGGCAAGGCCCGGGATCTGAAACGCAATCGCGCGCAGATCGCTCATGTTCTGGGCATCAAGTGCATCGACATCGAGAAGCTTATCAAGCGTATCAAACGCCTCGTCTGACTCTTCCGGCCGTCCGACCAGCGCATAAAGTGCGGATGCGCTGTTGGTCAGCGACATGTTGGCATCGGTATTAAGCCCACGTGCTGATGCCTCGATCGCATTGGCACCGGTCACGATTTGATCAAGCAACGCCCGGGTCGTCACTTCATTGGCAAACAGGGATGTCTGCATGTCTTTAAGGTCGCGGATATTACCGACCAGCGTTTCCGTCTGACTGGAAAACTCGCCAAGAATGCCGGCATCAACGCCAAGTGCGCCAAGGGCGGCAATGTCTTCATTGAGCGCAGATGCGATCTGATCAAGTTCGGCGCTGGCGGCTTCGATTTCATCGGCGTTCTGCGCAACAGCAACGTTGCGCGCGATGTTGCTCACCAGATTGCTGCGCGCATAAAGGCCCTGTCCGGTGACAAGGGCCGGAATGGCTTCATCGGCCACGACCGATTGTTGTGATTGTGTGATGCGAAAGGCAAAAACGGCCAAAGCAGCGGCAATAACGGCGAGCAACGCGATGGGCACAATCGCCATCATCAAGCGTCCTCGCAAACCAAGGTTGCCAGTCATTCTTTAAATTCCCCCAAAGGCACATATCCTGTCCGGCGGCTTTTGCCTTTGCTTCGGACCTAAGGACGTTTTTCCCCTGTGTCAGGCAACGGATCGCGCAATTTGATATTGCTGCGTAAACGCGTTACCCGCCCCACGGGAAAAACTATTCAGAAGCGGCAATGCGCTGGCAAGATTAATCGTCTCGCGTGGAACAGTTTCGTGAAATGTTTGAGAATTCCGGCCTTTTGGGCCGGGAAATGACTATCTATGGATTTTTAATATTCGGAATAATTCTACCCAAGGGCGTTACGTCTGCATTGGGTAGAATCACTAAAAGATCGTGCAAGCAGCTCCGGCGTCAGATTTGATCAAGAATCTCATGCACGCGCTTGATGATCTCTTCGCGTGACGGCGCCTGAATGACCGGCTCACCACCGGGACGTTCGATCATGATGACCGGGATGCCCAGATTGCGTGCAGCCTCGATCTTGGCATAGGTCGCATCGCCGCCGCTATTCTTGCTGACAATGACATTGACCTCGTGGCGTTCAAGAAGCTCGGTTTCGCTTTCAACGCTGAACGGGCCACGGGCAAACAGCCATTCGCCATGTTCCAGATCGAACGGATCGCGCGGGGCATCTACGGTACGGACAAGCAACCATGTTTTTTCAAGCCCTTCAAAGGCATGCAGGTTCTTTGCCCCGCTTGCAATCAAGGCGCGCGTGCCGATTTCGGGCAGGATTTTCGCGGCTTCCTCGATCGATTTTACCGAAATCCAGTTGTCCTTGTCGGTCTTTTCCCATGCCGGGCGGTGGAATTGAATGCAGGGCATGGCGACCGCGTGACAGGCCTGGGCGACATTGTGCGATATCTCGGTGGCATAGGGATGGGTGGCGTCAATCACCAGATCAATCTGTTCGCTTTTGACATAGGAAATAATGCCTTCGGGTCCGCCGAAACCGCCAATCCGGACCGGCACCCCATCGGGCAGGCTGGGGGCGCTGGTGCGCCCGGCAAGCGAAAGCTGCAGGCGGATATCGCCGCCAAATTCATGCAGGAGGTCTTCGGCAATGCGATTTGCGTCTCCGGTCCCGCCAAAAATAAGGATGTGTTTCGGACGGCTGGCAGGACGGGCGAGGGACATGGGCAGAAAACCTTTTTGTTGCTTTGTCGTTTGGTCGGATCAGTTGATAACCGGGCTGCGGGACCAGTTTAACGATCCAATCGTTACGATGGCACCGGTCGGAACCGATCAAAATCGCCAATGCCGTGGCGGGCAACGATGGTGCCGCTGCGATCGGTAATGACGATTTCGACCGCTGATGCCCCATCAAGTGTGGCACGTGCGGATTCGCAGGCCTGACGGGCGATGGCATCTGCAATAGGAACGTTTTTCGCCTGACAAAGTTCCAGAACCTGTTTGGCTGTATTGGCGCTGCGACATTGCTCTTGCAGGCTTTCATCACCGCCACATGCCCCCACTATTTGCGCCAGCCGGTCGAAATCGACCTGTGACCTGCTGGAATGCAAATCAAGATGGCCCTGTGCAAGCTTGACCAGCTTGGCAAAGCCGCCGGCAATGCTGACAAAGGGGATGGGATTTTTGCGCAGATATTTCAGCATCCCGCCGACAAAGTCGCCCATATCCAGAATGGCTTCCTCGGGCAGGCCGTAAAACGCGCGAATGGCGGCTTCCGACGTTTTGCCAGTTGCCCCGGCCACATGTCCCCGTCCTGTGGCGCGTGCCACATCAATCCCGCGATGGATCGAATGAATCCACGCCGAACAGCTAAACGGAATGACAATCCCCGTCGTGCCCAGAACCGATAATCCGCCAACAATGCCAAGGCGCCCGTTCCATGTCTTGGTGGCGATCTCGGCACCGCCGGGAATGGATATCTCGATCTCGACATCAGGATTTACGCCAAACTGATCGCAAAGATCTTCGATCTGTCCGATCATCATTTCGCGCGGTTTAGGATTGATCGCGGGCTCGCCCGGCGGTAATGGCAATCCCGGTTTGGTGATGGTGCCCACCCCGTCACCGGCATGAAATGTGATGCCGCTTCCGGGCTTTCCAATGCGCACGGTCGATATGATTTCCGCCCCGTGCGTAACATCGGGATCATCACCGGCATCCTTGATCACACTGGCCCGCGCCCAACCATCGCCCTTTTCCGCCTTGACCAACTTAAAGGACGGGGTTTCCCCACGCGGCAGGATGATGGTAACCGGATCGGGAAATGCGCCGGACAGCAATGCCTGCCACGCGGCACGGGTTGCGGCGGTGGCACAGGCCCCCGTCGTCCATCCCTTGCGCAGTGGTCCGTCCGGTTTTCGCGTCATCAGATGATTTTTTCCTGTCAATCCTGCCGGTGTTTTCGCTATTGAGGGCGCGGGTGAGATTCGCTTGGGAAACTCAATTAAACATCATTAATTATGTTGTTTTAAAAGTTATACGAAAAAATATCGGAAATATGTTGTGCGTATCGTTTGATTGCTGTTTAACATATCTTCTTGATGTGGTCCTGCACAGAGGGCTGCATTCCATTTAAGTAGAAGTAATACGTGATGACGAACCTTGGTGTTGATTTTCCGGTTTTTGAACCGGGTTGGGTATGGCTTGTTGGCGCGGGGCCGGGTGATCCCGGTCTGTTGACGCTGCATGCCGTCAATGCCATGCAACAGGCCGATGTCGTTGTCTATGATGCGCTGGTTGATGAACGGATTTTGAACCTTCTGCGCAGTGATGCCGAACGCATCTATGCCGGCAAGCGCGGCGGGCGTCCGTCATCCAAGCAAACCGATATTTCCCTGCAGCTTGTCGAACTGGCCAAAAAGGGCCTGCGTGTTCTGCGCCTAAAGGGCGGCGATCCGTTCGTCTTTGGCCGCGGCGGGGAAGAGGGCATGACGCTTGTCGATCACAATGTGCCCTTCCGCGTTGTGCCGGGCATTACCGCGGGCATCGCCGGTGCGGCCTATGCCGGTATTCCGACCACCCATCGCGATTGCAACTCGTCGGTCACCTTTGTCACCGGCCACGGATCAAGTGGCGATGTTCCGGACAACATCAACTGGGCGGCCCTTGCCAAGGGTGCGCCGGTTCTTGTCATGTATATGGCGATGAAACATCTGCGCCGGATTTCATCAGAACTGATGAAAAATGGTCGGGCGGCGGATGAACCGCTTGCCGTGATCAGTCAGGCCACCACACCGGGGCAGGGTATTCTGATCACTACCCTTGAAAAGGCGGCTGATGATGTTGAACGCGAAGGCGTTGAACCGCCTGCGGTGTGCATCCTGGGCAAGGTTGTCGGTCTGCGGGATCGTCTGAATTGGCTTTCGCCGCAGGATGATGTGACCGCCGTGCGCCATGTGCCGTTCGAACAGGTGCTTGACCTGATCACCACACCGGCTGATCCCCTAAAAGACTAGTTTTCGAGCCATCCGTTCAGGACGGCAACAGATTGATATATATCGTTGCCGGGGCGATTGGCGATTGTACAATCGCAGCAATTCTTTTGACCCGGATGGATCATGGACGAACAGCAGGTATTGATACGCATCCTTGAAAGCGGTTGGGCACAATGTGCCGATATCGTGCGCACGGATGGCGGCGTGCTTTTGACGGCGCTTGTGGCGGGCCTTGTCGGCAGTGCGACCCATTGTGTCGGCATGTGTGGTCCGTTCGTCATCAGTCAGGTCACCAGCCGGATGGAACAGCTCCCGGTCGAGAAAATGAGCGAGTTCCGCCGTCTCACCGGTGCGGCCCTGCTGCCCTATCAGCTTGGCCGTTTGTCGACCTATTGCCTGCTGGGCATTCTCGCCGGCTATTTCACTGACAGCATCAGTGCCCTGACCCGTGTCTGGTGGATCGGGCCGGTCCTGCTGATTGCAGCCGGTTTGTTTTTCCTCCTGTTTGGCATTCTCGGCCTCATGCCCCATTTGGGCGGCTTGTTGCCATCAACCGGTGAATCGCGCTGGTGGAACAAACTGGTGGGCAATCATGCCCGTGGGCTATTTGCCGCCCCCTATGGCTGGCGGGGTTATTTGCTCGGTGTGATGCTGGGCTTTATTCCCTGTGGTTTGGTCTATGGCGCGCTTGTCATGGCGGCTGCCACCGGGGCGGCGCTCAATGGCGGGGTGGTGATGCTGGTCTTTGGCCTTGGCACCGTGCCGATGCTGTTTGTCACCGGTTTTGTCGGACAATATGCCGCACAGCGGTTCCGGGCCCTGATGGTGCCGGTTGGGCGTGGGCTTATGATTATTAACGGTGTGATCCTGTTTGCCTTGGCGGCAGCGACACTTGCCTAACGAATGGCCGGCATACCAAAGCCCCATGTTTTCAGGGGATTGTGATCAAGTGTGAGCTTTCCCACAGGGGCTGACCTTGCAAGAATGACCGGGATATTTATAGTGCCGGGTCAGTTTGTGACGCACAAAGATCGGTTGTCCGTAACGACATAACCGGCAAAGACATGAGGGTGGACGCGTGAGCAAAAAGACGCTTCTGGCAATTCTGGGTATTGCCCTGGTTCTTGGGATCGGACTGACCTATCGTCTGATGATGATGGGAACCGAAACCGGATCATCAGGTTCGGCTGCCATCGGCGGGCCGTTCGAACTGGTCAATCAGGATGGTGAAACCGTCACCCAGGAAGACTTTGCGGGCAAATACATGCTGGCCTATTTCGGCTATACCTTCTGCCCGGATGTCTGCCCGACCGAATTGCAGGTCATGGGCACCGCCCTTGATATGATACCCCAGGACATCGCCGATGAAATCACCCCGGTCTTCTTCACCGTCGATCCCGAACGCGACACGGTCGAAGCAGTTGCCGAATACGTCCCCTATTTCCATGAACGCATGGTCGGCCTGACCGGCACGGTCGAACAGACGACGGCGGCTGCCAAGGCCTATCGGGTCTATTACGCCAAGGCGATCCCCGAAGGTCAGCCCGAAGACACCGACAGCTATCTGATGGACCATTCATCGTTTGTGTATCTGATGGATCGCGACGGCAAATTTGTCCGTCACTTCAATTACGGCACCAGCCCCGAAGACATGGCAAAGGGTGTGACCGAGGCCGTCAAAAAGAACGGCTGAGGATGTGATTGAGTTTGGCTCCCAAGCCGCGCAATGCCATGATCATGGCAAATGAGTTCGGTTCGGTGAACCAGTCACACCAAATTAGTAGGTCCTGACCCTAAATGCCTGACACCATTCCGGGGATCGTGATCGCGGCCCCCGCGTCCAACAGCGGAAAAACTGTGATTACACTGGCGCTTTTGCGCGCCCTGACACGTAACGGACACACGGTTGCCGCGGCCAAAACCGGTCCGGACTATATTGATCCGGCATTTCAGGCTGCTGCCTGCCGCGATACCTGCATCAATCTTGATCCATGGGCGATGACGCCCGATCAGATCAAGGGCCTTGCGACCGACCACGTCAAAGGCAAAGCCTTCTTGATGTGTGAAGGGGTGATGGGCCTGTTTGACGGGGCGGCGAATGGCGATGGCTCAACCGCTGATCTTGCGGCCCTTGCCGGGTGGCCAATTGTTCTGGTGGTCGATGTCAAAGGGCAGTCGGCATCAGCCGCAGCCGTCATTTCAGGCTTTGCCAAATTTCGCGATGACATCAATGTCGCCGGTGTGATCCTTAACCGTGTTGGCAGTGACCGCCACAAACAAATGATCGTTGATGCCTGCGCCAAACATCTGCCCGACCTGCCGGTTCTGGGCGCGGTCCGGCGTAGCGAAGATCTGATCCTGCCCGAACGCCATCTTGGTCTGGTGCAGGCGGGTGAACATTCCGAACTTGATGCATTTCTCGATCGTGCCGCTGATATCATCAGCGAAGATGTCGATCTTGATGCCTTGATCGCACTGATCAATCAGAAGGCCGGGAAGACCAAGAAAGCCGGAAAGTCTGGAGAATCCGCGAAGGCTGAACAAAGCGCCCCGCTGATTGCCCCGCTTGGGAGCTATATCGCGGTGGCGCGGGATGCGGCCTTTGCCTTTAGCTATCCACACCTTCTGGATGGTTGGCGCGCAAGCGGTGCCAGGATTTCCTTTTTCTCGCCACTGGCCGATGAGGCACCCAACCCCGATTGCGATGCGATTTATCTGCCCGGGGGCTACCCCGAACTTCACGCCAAAACACTTGCCGCAGCCAAGGCTTTCAAGGCCGGGATGCGGGATGCAGCCCAAAAGGGTGTCCTGATTTACGGTGAATGCGGGGGCTATATGACTCTTGGCAAGGGCCTTGTCGATGCCAGTGGCACGCGCCATGAAATGCTGGGACTATTGCCGCTTGAAACAAGCTTCGCCTCTCGTCGGCTGCATCTTGGCTACCGGGAAGCGCAGCTGGGCATTCCGACCCCGTTTGGTCCGGCGGGCATGAAGTTGCGCGGCCATGAATTTCATTATGCGACGACGCTCTCGGAAGACGGTATGCCGTTTTGCCGGATGAAAACGGCAACCGGTCTTGATCTGGGGCCAGCGGGGCTGGTGGAAGGCCGTATTTTCGGCTCCTTCTTCCATATGATCGCACAGAGTTGATCAAAGCGGTATCAGACGTGAATTCATCGGGGCATACGTGGTGCCTAGACTGTGTTATGTCTGATCGACGGCCCGATTGAGAGAGACCATGGATAAAAAAGCCCCTGCTGCGATAGGACCTGAACCGTTCTGGGAAACCAAGACACTTGCGGAAATGACGCAGGAAGAATGGGAATCCCTGTGCGATGGCTGTGGCAAATGTTGCCTGCACAAGCTTCAGGATGAAGAAGACGATTTCGTCTATTACACCTCTGTCGCCTGCCGGCTGCTTGATTGTCATAGCTGCCGCTGTAAGGATTATCCTAATCGTACCGAACACGTTCCCGATTGCGTCCAGCTTTCCAAGGAAAATGTCGAAACCCTGACATGGATGCCGTCAACCTGTGCCTATCGCCTGATGGCAGAAGGCAAACCATTGCCCGACTGGCACCCGCTAAAGACCGGTTTCCCGGACTCAGCCATTATGGCGGGCATGTCGGTGCGCGGCATGGCCATCCCCGAAGACGAAGCCCACCCGGACCTGACCCGCTATATTGTGAAATGGCCCGCCTGATACGATTTGGCGTTGTAGGGGGCCTTAGGCTATCAGCAGGATGACGTTACGTTTCCTTGCAATGGGTGCCGTGCTTTCCCACCTGAATGAAATCAGAAATTGAAATCATCAGGAACGGGCGATGTTTGGCAGCAATGACAGTGTGAGAGAAAAAACCCAGATCTTCGATGCGCTCAATCGGTCGATGGCGATTATCGAGTTCGATCTGGATGGCAACATTATCACTGCCAACGAAAACTTCCTGCAAACCATGGGCTATACGCTCGACGAGATTGTCGGCAAGCATCACCGCATCTTCATGCCGCCGGAAATCTTTGATGAAACGGAATACAAAGCCTTCTGGGCAGAACTCCGTTCCGGCCAGTTTGTTTCTGGCGCCATGCCAAGGCGTAAGAAGAATGGCGACATGATCTGGCTTGAGGCAAGCTACAACCCGATTCTGAACCGCCATGGCAAGCCCAAGAAGGTGGTGAAATTTGCCTCTGATATCACAGAGCGCCGCGTTGAACGTGCGATGTGGCAAAGCGTTTTCAGGGCCATCGAAAAATCACAGGCAACCATCGAGTTTGAGCTTGATGGCACGATCATTTCGGCCAACCAGATGTTTCTCGATGTCATGGGCTACAAGCTTGAGGAAATCCAGGGCAAGCATCACAGCATCTTCATCGAACCCGAATATCGGAACTCTCAGGAATACAAGGATTTCTGGAAAACCCTGAATGCCGGTGAATACAATTCCGGCGAATTCAAACGCATTGGCAAAGGCGGCAGGGAAGTCTGGATTTCCGCATCCTACAACCCGGTTCTTGATCCGGTCGGGCGACCGTTCAAGGTTGTCAAATTTGCCACCGACATTACCGCGCAAACCAAGCTGCTGCTTGATCTGAAACGCATCATCGACACCAACTTCAGAGAAATCGACGGCAATTTGGGCGAGCTCAACAGCACCGCTGATCAAAGTGTTTCGATGTCCGAGGAGACCTCAAACACGGTGCATACGGTTTCGGCCAGTGCCGAGCAGATGGCGGCGTCGATTGCTGAAATTTCACAAAGCATGAGCCAGTCGCGCTCGGAAACTGAACGTGCCTTTGCCGAAACGGTGACAGCCAATGAATCGACCCAGCGCATGGCCCAAGTTGTCGATGCCATGGGCAATATTGTCGAAGTGATCCGCAATATTGCCGGGCAGATCAACCTTCTGGCGCTCAACGCAACGATTGAAAGTGCTCGCGCGGGCGAGGCGGGCAAAGGGTTCGCCGTGGTCGCAAACGAGGTCAAAAACCTTGCCAATCAGGCGGCCAAGGCGACGGAGGATATTTCCGAAGAGATTTCAGGTATTCAGGCCATCTCGGGTGAGGTTGTCGGCGCATTGGAAACCATTCAAAGGGCAGTGGAAACGGTCCGTGATGGTGTGACCAGCATTTCTTCCGCAGTCGAAGAGCAAAGTGCTGTGACGAGCGGTGTGACCGAAAATATGCGTATGATGGCGTCATCCGTAGAAGGGTTGACCAGCAACTTGGAAAACATTCGTGTATCAACTTCACGGGTGGCGGAATCGGTCAAGAAAACTCAGGAAGCGGCCTCTGTCCTGGCCAAATAACGCTGACCAAAATCGTCTGAAGGCATCGGCACGTCACGGTGCCCGTGCGGTTTGAATCGCGTGGCGGCGGTGTCAATTTTCAAAGACGAATCCTCCAAGACTCGACCCGATCAAAAATCCCCGGACAACTTCAAAGATGACCCATACTCATTAATGCAACCGGAATACTATACAAAAGAAGTGTGTTTTGGAAAATGACTGTTTCGACAGAATGAACAACGCAGATTTCTGCGGATAAGGGCTATTTATTAAATTACTATAATTTGTGAAACAACAGGCTGTAATAATTGAAACAGTTGTTGGAATTGCTTCGTTCTTGCTTGCCACTGGATATCATAGGTTGGTTTTCAAGGGGCAAAAGTTCAATTTTTCTTGCGCTACACTAATGTATATGATTTGATCTAGTGATCAGTTGCTCCGGGGTGGGGTAATTGATCTTCGGTGCAGTTTTCCGCCGTTCGTGCAGCATTTCAGATCATTCAGGATTTCCGGCGCAAAGGTCGAAGAACCGTCAATTGTTCCGATACTGACTGTGAGCCACCTATTTTGGGTTGGTGAGAAGTTATGATCTTCCTGCAAGAGCGAGCCGTATAACCTGTAACGATGCATAGAACAGCGTTGCTGTAGTCCCGGTCACACGTCCCGCATGTGTGTCGGGATTTTTGCTTAAGTACAATCTTGACCAAACGGTCGAACAAAATGATCCCGCAAAAAATGACGGGATAAACGGGAAAGTCCCGTCAACCAAAAGGGTATCGAAGTGGGTATTGGAATTTTTAAGGGTGAGAAGGAAGCGCGCAGCGAACAGCAGGTTGCTGCCGCGCTCGGACGCTCAATGGCGCGCATCGAATTTGATGCCAACGGTAATATTCTGGGCGCTAACGAAAATTTCGAAAAGTTGATGGGTTACAAGGCGTCCGATATCATCGGTAAACACCATGCGATGTTTGTTCCCAAAGAAATCGTCAATTCGGCAGAATACAAAGACTTCTGGAAGAAGCTCGCGGCTGGTGAGTTTCTGAGCGGTGCATTTCCGCGCAAACGCCGGGACGGATCTTTGATATGGCTTGAGGCAACCTATAACCCGATTTTTGACTCAAAAGGTCGGGTTACTAAAGTCGTCAAATTTGCTACCGATATTACCGAACGCCGCAACGAGCGGGCTTTGCTGCAAAGCGTGTTTGACGCCATCAGCACGTCGCAGGCCGTGATCGAATTTGATCTGGACGGCACGATTCTGACTGCCAATGAAAACTTCCTGTCTGTTCTCGGCTACAGCCTTGATGAAATCAAAGGCAAGCATCACAGCATGTTTGTTCCGGCTGATCAGCGCAATTCTTCCGAATACCGGATATTCTGGGAGAACCTTAATCAGGGTAAATTCCAGTCCGGTCAGTTCCAGCGTGTTGGCAAGAATGGCAATCCGGTATGGATTGAGGCCACCTATAACCCGGTTCTTGATGCCGTCGGCAACCCGATCAAGGTTATCAAGTTCGCCACGGACATTACCGAGCAGACCAAGCTTTTGATTGATCTCAAACAGATGATCGATGGCAACTTTGCCGAAATCACCGGCAATATCGACGAGCTGAACGACCGCACTGCCAAAAGTGTTGATGCCTCAAGCAACACAATGGACCTCACTCGGAACGTAGCCGCCAGTGCAGAGCAAATGGCGGCATCTATTGCTGAAATCTCGCAGAGTATGGCGCAGTCCCAAGGTGAAACCGAACGGGCTTATGAGCAGACCAACACCGCTAACGAAATGACCCAACGCATGACCGGTGTGGTCGATGAAATGGGCAATATCGTTGAGGTTATTCGTAATATTGCAGGTCAGATCAACCTGCTGGCGCTGAACGCGACGATCGAAAGTGCGCGTGCTGGCGAAGCTGGCAAAGGCTTTGCCGTGGTCGCCAACGAGGTCAAGAACCTTGCCAATCAGGCTGCCCGTGCGACCGAGGATATTACCCAGGAAATCACCGGTATTCAGGATATTTCCGCCGAAGTGGCAGGTGCGCTTGAGACCATTCGTGGTTCTGTTGAAACGGTCCGCAATGATGTCACAAACATCTCTTCGGCCGTGACCCAACAGACAGCGGTTACTGAAAATGTCAGTGCCAGCGTGCGTGAGATGGCACATTCTGTCGAAGACATGTCGCAGAACCTAGAAGCGATCCGTGCAACGACCCATACCGTTGCAGCCTCGGTACAGCGGACCCGTGAAGCTGCCGAGGTGCTTGCGCGTTAAATCCGGCCAAATCACTTTGAAAATGCCTTTTGGGGCGGGACCGTTTGGTTCCGCCCCTTCCTTTTGGAATATGACAGTTCGAAGATGATCATTGTGACAAACGCAGAACCCCTTGCCTTGTGATGCCCGAAATCACAAGAATGTCGGTCTGAAACTGGTATAGTTGATCCCGATAGGGGCAATGGCGGGGCGATAAGGCAATGAACAGCGATCATCTGCGCATTGATGTTCTTGGCGTTGGCGAGGCATTCGATCCGAATTTTGAAAATTCATCTGTTGTCGTGTCTGCGGGCGATTTCCGTCTGCTGATTGATTGCGGGGCGACGGCGGCCGGCCATCTGATGGGTAAATTCCCTGATCCCGATGCAATTGATGCGATCTATTTTACCCATATGCATCCCGACCACATTTTTGGTCTGGTGCCGATCATGCTGAACTGGCGCGATGACGGGCGTTCCAAGCCGCTCCGCATTCTGTGCTCGCCGCAATTGCGGACCCATCTTGAAAAACTGATGGAGCTTGGCTTTACCGGTCTGGGATCGGCCTGGCCGTTTACCATCATCTGGCATTCGATTGCCGATACATCAAAAATCGGTCCGTTTGAATGTCGCTTTGCGCGGTCCGACCATAGTGTCCAGAACCATGCCATCCTGCTCCGATATGCCGATAAGGGCTTTGCCTATTCCGGCGATGGCAATGTCACGGCCGATACCGCAGCGCTGTTTACCGGTGCGGATCTGGTGTTTCAGGAAACCTATCTGATCAAACATGATCCGCAACATGCGGCCCATTGTGATCTTGAAACGGTTTTGAAACTGGCATCCGACATGCCCGGTGCGCGGTTCTGGCTTTATCATGTCAAACGCGATGTGCGGGCCGAGATGGCCCAGGTCATTCACGGCAATGAGCAGGTCCGCATGGCCGTGCCGGGTGAAGTGATTGAAATCCGCTAGGTGGCGGAAGTTCCCGAAAACATCTCACAGATATAAAAAATGCCCGGCACATGGCCGGGCATCCTTGCATTTCACGATAGCCGTGTCTGATCAATGGACCGCGCGCGGTTCCATGTCGTGCTGGCGGATGGCAGCATCCGCAACAGCATGGTTTTCAAAGGACGCGATATGCGTCCCGTCAGCGGTAAATACGCCATAGACCAGTTCATCACTGTCTTCTTCGGTATTGGGGACCTGACGCACATAGGCAAAGTCATGGATACCCAACAGGGCGAAGTCACCATTTGACAGAAGGCCGGTATCCTGACCGATCCTCTGCGGGCTCTTTGTGTCGTGGTTGTCTGTCCGGTTTGTCATTTTAACCACTCCTTGGTTAGGCTTTGCCGTTTTCTGTATCGGCAGTGCTGTCCTCTTCCTCGACCTTCATGTCTATGGTGCGGGAAGGCACAGCTTTTTTCTTGTTCGATCCAATCGCGATTTCACGCACGACCGGTTCCGGCAAAGGTCTGTTGAGATCAACATGCAAAAGACCGTTATCAAGATGCGCGCCGACAACTTCGATGCCTTCGGCAAGAACGAAGGAGCGCTGGAACTGGCGTGACGCAATGCCACGATGGATATAGACACGTTCGCTGTCATCGTCGGTATGTTTGCCACGGATGATCAGCTGATTGTCTTCGGTGGTTACCGACAGGTCTTCTTCGGCAAATCCGGCGACCGCGACGGTAATGCGCAGTTTGTTTTCACCGATCTGCTCGATGTTATAGGGCGGATAACCCTCGGCCTTGGTTTTCGAGACCTGATCCAGAACGCGTTCGATCTGATCGAAACCCAAAAGCAGCGGGCTGTTGAACATTGAAATTCGCGACATTTGCAGCACCTCCTCCGTCAGAGCGAGTGTGGTTATATTCGGATCCCGCGCAATCTGCGTTTTGGGCATCCGGGCGTCCGACCCGAAGCATTCGGCACCAGACATTTTCATCTATTCAAATAAATGTGGTTTTCCCCGCAATAGTCAAGCCTTGCCTGCGTGTGGCCGCCTTCCGCGCACCTATTTCTTGGTCTTTGTCAGATCGGGTATGGCATCAAGTGCGTAATAGGCCACCGACTGGTTCTTGCCACGCAATGCAACCTCATGCACGGCGGCGTTTTCCGGCAAGGGAATCGGCCCATGATCAAACAGTGCCTTTGAAATCACCAATGGCACGCCATGTCCTTTGGTCTGGGCTTCAAGGCGGGCGGTGGTGTTGATGGTATCGCCAATCGCGCTGATATTTTCGCGGCCGGGCGGGCCCATTTCCCCGACAATCGCCTTGCCCATATGCATGCCGATCCCGATGCGCAGCGGATGGGGCAGTTCGGATTGCAGATGTTCATTCAACCCCTCGATCCGGCGCAGCATTTCAGCCCCGCCTTCGAACGCTTGCAGGATGGTACGTTCGATATCGTCACTTTCATGACCATAAAGCGCCATCAGGCCATCACCCGTGAACTGCGCGTAATAACCGCCCGTCGCACGCAGCGCCTCGGTCATCTCGGCAAAGAACTGGTTTAAGATGAAAAGCACGTCATAGGGCATCTTGCTTTCGCCAAGCTTGGTCGAATCGCGCAAGTCGATAAAGATGCAGACAACCTGTCTTTCACTGCCCGAAAGCCCGCCGGGGCGGCGGCCATCGCGCGCGGTGGCATTGGGCGGCAAGAGTGGTGCGACCGCCAGATCATTTTGCGGCCTGATCTGACAGGCAAGGCGCATGCCCTTGGGCGCCTGGATGCTTTTAAGCGCTGCTGCCTCGATCTGGCCGGGGGCTGCCAGCTGATCGGTGCCCGATCCGCAATGAATGCGGCACGTGGTGCAGCGCCCATGCCCGCCACAGACCGATGCCATCGGAACCCCGGCATCGCGCAGCGCTTCAAGTGCGGTGGCCCCGGGGGGGACACGCACAAAACGCCCATTGGGCAGGCTTAGCATCGGGCCACGTTTGACTCGATCAATGGTCTGGCGGATTTGCCGCACGCCAAACGGTGCCAGGGCCAAGGCGATACTGATGATCGTGAAAGGCACAATCGCGTTTTCATAAAACGTGATGGCGGCCTGATTGACATTGGCGGCATCAATCACACCAAACACGTATTTGCGCCCGCCTTCCTCGGCCCGCCGGACAACTTCGGCGGCGGCGGCCGCATAGCCCGCCAGTGACAATGTCGGGATCAGGATGGCAAGGGTACCAAGCGTGTTGCGCCATTTCGGATAGAACGGTTTAACCCGAAGCCAGAAATGAATGCCGATACAGCCGTGCGCCCAGACGACAATGACGGTGATGGCCTGAAGAATCCCCTGAAACGGGATGAATACCGCCAGATCGAGCAAGACACGCTCATGCGGGGAATCGACATCAAAGCCAAGATCAATGACCCGGGTCGCGATGATATGGCGAAATATAAGAAACGGAATGCACAGACCCAAAATCATCTGCGCCCATTCGGATTTGCGCAGACGCAGGGTACGGCGGCTGGTCAGGCGCCCGGTGGCAAGGAAGAAGTGCGTCACCAACGACAACAGCAACAGAATTTCAAGCGGCAGGAACTGCCAGACTTCGGTGGTGTATTCGCCGAATGCCTGCATCAATTCCGGTGAAACGATGCCTGCGGCATGGTTCAACAGATGCATCAGCACATAGGCAAACATGGTCAGGCCGGAATACAGCCGCAAATTCTGGATCATCGGTTCAGGTGCCCGTTGTTTATTCGCTCGTCTCTCACGCAGTCCAATCGGGCGTCGACATTCTGTGGTCGATCATGTCCTTTTGGCGTAGTCCTGTTGTGACAGGATCATGCAACACCTTTGGTTGATAAAGTGTTTTATCTGTTCAGGCACGAAAAAAGCCATCAGCAAAACTGATGGCTTTTGAAATTGTATGTCGGCACGCGGCTGAAATCAGTCCTGGATCAGGCGGCCGATTTGATGCGCTTCCGGGTCATGAATTTGACGATTGAACGTGCGAAATCAACGCTGGTGATCGGCGTTTCAAGCGACTTCATGGCAGCAGCATGCACATCATCCGGGATAAGATCATAGCGCGCCTGCAGAAGTGCGGTTTCATAAGGTTTCATGAATTCTGGGTGCGGCTGGATGGACGCGGCATTGGGTCCGTACTGCAAACCGGCATAGGGGCAGAAATCCGAACTTGCCCAAACGCTTGCACCTTTTGGCGGTTCGACAACCTGATCCTGATGGAAGGCGTTGATACGGATGGTCGCCGGGCTATCAGAAAGCCAGTCGCTGTTGCTGGCATCGACCGCATATTCATGCACACCAACGCCCCAGCCCTTGTCAGACTTGATCACCTTGCCACCAAGTGCGGTTGCAAGGATCTGATGGCCAAAGCAGATGCCAAAGACCGGCTGACCGGCATCAACTGCATTGCGCAGGAATTCCTGCAGGCGGATCATCCACGGGGTGTTTTCGTAAACGCCATGCTTGGAACCCATGATCACCCAGCCATCAGCATCGCCGATGGAGGCCGGGAAAACGTCTTCAAGGACGGTCCAGGTTTCGAACTCAAGGCTCGGGTCAACATCGCCAAGCAGCTTTTCAAGCATCCCGGGATAGGATGCGAAATCGCTGCGAAGTTCTTCCGGGGCAAATCCGGTCTCAAGAATGCCGATCTTCATTTGGAAACCTTTATGGACGTCAATATGGCGCTACAAGGGTCACAGCTCAGTCACATAATCGACCCTGAAGCTCAGTTATGGGATTTTAACGCCAAAGACAAGCCCGGTGCTGCGAGAATTTAGCCAAATTTTGACCGGAAATGCGAAACCGCCCGGTGGAACACACGGGCGGTTGCAAAACCTGCGGCCAAAGGCCGGGGGGACCAAACCGGCAGCAGATTATAGGTTAGGGCTTATTTGTTCAGACCGGCCGCACGGGCACCGCCCATACCGACAATCATTGCCACAACAAAAATGATCGTATCGGTATGTCCGAATGCCAGCGCACTCAGGGCCGGACCGGGGCAATAGCCGACCAGACCCCAACCGGTCCCGAACAGAAGACCGCCTGCGATCAGTTTGGTGGTAATGGCACGGTTGGTCGGAAGGCTCATCTCACCGCCACACACAGCTTCGGTACGGTTCTTGGCAAACTGGAAGATCGGAATGGCAACTGCCAGACCACCGCCCATGACAAAGGCAAGGCTCGGGTCCCAGCCACCATCGGCAATCGCCCAGATATCAAGGAAGCCAAGGACCTTCTGCGGGTCAATCATACCCGAAATATAAAGGCCAAAGCCGAAAATCATGCCGCAAATCAGGGAAACAATCGTACGCATTACATGCCTCCCATCAGATGACGGGTGACAAGGACGGTGACAAAACCAGCCGCCATGAAGGACAGGGTCGCAACCAGCGAACGCAGCGAAAAGCGCGACAGGCCGCAAATGCCATGGCCACTGGTGCAGCCACTGCCGATCGTGGTGCCAAGACCGACCAGAAGACCGGCAACAATGATCACCGGAAGCGAGCTTGTCACAACACTCTGGGCTGCGATCTCGGTGGCATTCATCAGAATGAACGGACCGACAACCAGACCGATGACAAAGGCAAGGCGTTCAAACACGGCCGAGCCACCCTTGGTCGGGGTCAACAAGCCGCCAAGAATGCCGCTGATACCGGCAATCCGGCCATTGAGCAAAAGATAAAGGCCAGAGGCCAAACCAATAAGTCCGCCGCCAATCAGGGCGGAAACCGGCGTGAAGTTTTCCATCATCCAATCCATTGAAATCGAAATTTATATTAATGTATGAGAATGCATTAATTTTATCAATGGGCGTCGATAAATTTTTGTCTCATCCATAAGGGAACGCTGAGATAGCGCGCTGTTTCAGAACATTTTTAAACTGGGGATGCTAAGGCAGAATTCAAGATAAGAAGATGATGATCCTGCAAGGCAGGGTTGAAGCCGTTCTGAGAGAGTGGCGGGCTTTTGGACGTGGCGTAACCGTTCCCTGCCAATACACAACAGACCATCTTGATGTTTAAATATGCGAATGGTTCGCAAAATAAATTGCAATTCGGGGGTGCCGGTGATAACCCCGAAAGACCCTGACAAATGTTTGGGCGGGTCTGCTTGACCCCCGGCATCGGGTGCGAACATCAACAAGACGGATAAAGAACGTGCATCCGGATCAGAACATCCATGTTGCCTGTATCGGGCCTGATAAAATGGCCCCGTCACTTGCCGATCGGGACCGCTTCGCCCCGGTGATTTTTGAACGGCTCGGCCAATATGAGCTGCCCGATGTTGATCTGACGCGTTATGCCGCCCTTGCGATTTCCATTCATGCCGATTTGCGCTTCTTGCTCGCCAACAAGGATGTGCTGGCGCGCTATCTTGATTGCGGCGGTGTTGTGCTTTGGAGCGGCCCGATGGCCTATCCGGTGATTGACGGGGTTGGTGAATTCATCCCGCGCCCGAAACGCAATCTGGCGGGGCTCAGGATTACCCGATTGGCAGATCCCCCGCTGTTTGACGGTGTAACCGACGAAGATCTGACATTCCGTCGTGGCGTTGCCGGTTTCTGGGGGCGCGGTCATAATCCGGCACCCGATGGGGCCGTGCTGCTCAACGGGATGGATGAAGATCCGATGCAGGCCCCCATCGACTGGATCTGGCACCGCCCGGAAGGCGGGATTATCATCTGTCACGCGGGAAATGATTTTCTGACCTTTGCCCAGGCCGGTGTTGGCACGACGGCAGACAGGCTTGCCCCGAACTTTGCCAAATGGCTGACAATTCAGGTGCAGGCAACAGCAAGGCAGGAGGAACGGGTATGAGCACGGCCATGAATACTTCAAATCCATCCCGCCCGAAGCTGATCGCCCTTGATGGCGGCATGGGCTATCACAAGGCAACGCTCGAGGATCCCCGGATTGCGCCGCATATCGATGAAGTCATCTATATCCGCGATCTGCGTGACGAGGATCTGACAGATGCCGCTGGCCTGATCATTTCATGCCGCACACCGGCCGAGGTCATCGTACCGCACGCCAAGCGCATACGTGCATTCCTTGATCGCGGTGGCATGGTGGTCGCCATGGGCGATACGGAGCAGGAAAAATGGCTGCCCGATGTATCGCGCGAGCAGGTCGAAACCAATTTCTGGTGGTGGCTGGAACCGGGCGCGGACCTTGGCCTCGAAATCGCGGCACGCGAACACGACATGTTTGCCGATCTCGGCAAGGCCGATGTCAGTTGGCATCTGCATGATCTGTTTGATGTGCCGCCCCATGCCAGATCACTTGTGGATTACAAGGACGGTCGGTCGGTGCTTTATGAAGACACGACCAGCTTTGCCGGTCATCTCATCGTCACCTCGCTTGATCCGATGTATCACCACGGGGCGTGGTTCATGCCGGCCACTACGCGCTTTCTCTATGGTTTTATCCCATGGATTCGCCGCACACTTGATGCCAGGGCCGCTTTGTCCTGAGGCAAAATCCTTGAGGTCGGCTAAAAGGCTGATTTCAAATGATTTAATCTATCTTGCCAAACTCCGAAAATAGGAAGATATAGCATTATCTTTGGTTGTGGTTTCGGCACATCGCCCAAACCCCCTTTTTTTCGGATTTCTCAGTTGGGTCAGGACCTGTCCATTTTGTTGAAATGGTCGCTCAGATCTTTACGGATACGCGAAGCAAAACCGCAGGAAGATACATATCTTTCAAGGTTTTGCGACAAAGTTGCCGTACAGATCCGAGCGATCCGCAGGACAGCCGTTATGTTTGCGACCTCCTGCGTCAAATCCCTTGTCCGGGATGCCAACCCGCTCTGCGGGCTTTTCCTTGGATTTCACAAACATAACGGCTGCCATTGCAGCAAAATGGACAGGTCCTGACCCAAGATGAGCAAAGATCGTGTGTCGGCCAGTCGGCGGCTTGATGTCGCACTGGCATTGGTATCGCAGGGCGACTACATCGCGGCAATTGATGTTGCGCGTGCTGCATTGGCAGCCGACGGGGAATGGGACGAAGCCCATTTTACCCTGGGCGATATCTATGAACGCGCCGGCGAAACCGATAACGCCATCGAAGCTTTCCGTCAGTATCTGATGCTTGATCCCAAGGATCGCATGGGGGCGGAAGTCCGCCTGACATTGCTGGGTGCTGCCGCCCTTCGTGATCGTCTGCCGCCCGATTATGTTCGTGCGCTGTTTGACGATTATGCCCCGCGCTTTGAAATCAGCCTGCGGGATCGTTTGGCCTATCGCGGGCCGGAGCTTCTTTTTGAAGCCCTGCGTTCGCATTTGCCCGACATGCTGCGCCCGCTTGAGGTGCTTGATCTTGGCTGCGGTACGGGTCTCGTGGCCGAAGTATTTGCGGGCCACGTCGATGCCATTGACGGCATCGATCTGTCACCGCGCATGATCAACCGGGCGCGCGCCAAGGGGCTTTATCGCACGCTCGTTGCCGGTGACATTACCGACATCCCGGCTGAAATGGGCACGGAATACAGTCTGGTGATTGCGGCAGACGTTTTGAACTATCTTGGCGATCTGGTACCGGCCCTGCGTGCTGCACATGCACGAATGCGGCCCGGCGCGCTTTTGGTCTTCACGCTCGAACATGGCGAAGCCTTCCCGTTTGACCTTGGCCCCGGCCAGCGGTTCCGCCATCACCAGCGCGCGATTGGCGAATGGCTGGCAGAATGCGGCTTTGATGTCTTGTCCGATACGCTGGGTGTCCTGCGTCAGGAAAAGGGCAACCCGGTCGAAGGCCGGATTATTGTTGCCCGCGCCACTGACGCCCTTGGCCTGATGGCCGGCGATCTGATCATGCCAGGTGATCCCGATCAGGCATCGGGTCAGATCCTGCATTAATCAAGGCGGCTTTTACGCGATCCAAACACAAAACACCCCGTAACCATCGGTCACGGGGTGTTGTTGTTTCTGATCGGGATATTGCTTGGTCTTAAACCGGCACGCCGCGAATCACCGCCACTTCGTGATAGAGCGGCACATTCGAATCCTTATTGATCATTTGCTGGGCCTTGGTGGCTGAAAGCGGCTGCGTGCCTTCCGGGTCGGCATAGAATTTACAGACTAGCTGCTTTTCAAGCCCGGTTCCGCTCAGTGCCTTTTCCAGGGTCACAAAGAACGAAATATCGGTGCCCGCATGCTGCAGCACGATTTTCGAGGCGATCTTTTCGGGCTTATAGCCATTGGCTTCAAAGCATTCGCAGATGATCTCCGTGCCGATGCGACAGCCGAAATTCATCACCAGTTCGGCATTGGGCGCATGTTCACGAATGCGGCGCATCAATGCTTCATTGAGCCCCAGCCCGACGGAGTTATAAGGATACTCGTCAAACAGGCTCCAGGGGTAATAATGCGCGATATGGTCTTCGGCCTCGTCGCCAGCGCCTTCGGCAAGCTCAATCGACTGGGCCTCGCGAAAGGCGGTCAGGCGTTCGTCGCCCGGCTCACCCACCTGCGGGATGCAGGCAATCACCACATCGGTATTGGCAACCTTTTCACGCGCCTCGTCGGTATCGACAAGGCTGACGCTGCCATGGACCGGTTCGAAATGTTTGGCATGTTCGGGCGACAGGCTTTTGATGTTGCGCTCTGCCAAAACGACAAGGCGGGGATCAAGGTCGCTGCCATAAACGCGCTTGGCACCGCAGTTTCGCAAGATAAAGGCAACATTGATGCCGGTCCCGACCCCGACTTCATAAACGGTCTTGCCTGCAAGATTAGCGCGCGAAAGACCTTCCTGAAACGTCTGTGTCCAGGGGTCATCGGGATCAAAGGCAAAGTCGGGTCGCTCGGGATCGTTTTCGTATGGGCTGGGTGTCTCGCTGCTCTCGTCGGCGGGATCTTCTAACATAATGCTTCCTGTTATTTCGTCTGTCGCATCAGCCGGTCGCGGGCATAAGCCAAGCATGTCAAATGCGCCAAACGACCCGGTGACAAGGTAACCAGATGGCTTTGGCGCGACACACCACCCGCAAGGTGCGGGCTACCGTGATCCACACCCCTGTGCCGATGCGCAGCGCTTTATTTTATTCTCGCCGCGCTCAGCTACGCGACGCGATGCCATAAGCATCATGGGCGGGAGTTGCGCCGGCAATGGCATGCCGGCGGTGTGGGCAGGTCGAAGGCGTGCCCGTTAATCGCTATCAGTTGATGCGGGCAAACTGTTTTGCATCACTTGCCAGCTGCACCTCATCGGCCAGTTCGCCAAGCGAGTCCGCCAGACGTTCACAATTGCAGTCTGCCCCAACCAGAACATTAAGCGGCGATGCGCTGTCTTCGCGGCCAACCAGTGCCTGCATGATCCGCAGAAGGGTCGGGGCCGGTGACAAACCGTTGCAATCAATTGTGTTCGATACTTGCATGTCGTCTTCTCCTTGTCTGGCAAACAGGAGCTCCGGCACACCGTCGGGACGGTGATGAATGCCAAAGCATGACGTGTTCCCAATGCCCACAAGAACCTGCGGACAACCGAACAGAAACACTCTCGACCTTTGCGCGATCCCAGCATCAAGCCACCCTACGGTGGCGTCCTTGGCGTGACAGAAGGCCTTGTTCAGGACCGGCTCTGTCGGCTGGGCGGTCTCAAGGGTCAATTTTGGCAATCAACCCGTTCTGGTCTTGAATGTCATTTCGCATTGCGACTGTCGCGCATCAGCACAAGTCATTCTTTTCAATGCGGTAGGTTGCAAAATCACATCGCGTGATGGGTGCAAAACCATGACCAGAACACACCGGAAAATTCTCCGGATCGACCTTGTTGAATTCAATCGTAGCAGTCGGCGGGTGGGTGTCAAGGAGGGATTTGATCATATTTTACGCAACTTGACGCGAAGATTAAATTTTAATCACCTGCGTCAGGATTTGCTGACTGGGTATCTACAGTATTTCAACGCCAAGTTTATCTATTTCCAAAACCACAAAACATTTCCCGCCACTTGCGATATTGCAAAGCTCTTCAAAGTAGTATTGCGATTTAGTGCTATCTTTGAACTCGCTGAATGCGAGCTTTTGGCCTCGCTTCGGATCAGAGTAGTAGCAATCCCAATCGTCAAAGGCTAACAAGCATCCGTGCTGAAATTTTCCATTCAGAAAATCTAAACAAGCTTTTGTGGAAGAGTGATAGTCGCAGTCAAGATAAGCTAGGGCAATCTTTTCGTGTTCTTCAAAGCTGAAGTTTGGTAGCGTGTTTTCGTAAAAACCTTTTACTGTTCGTACACGATGTTGGTCTTTTTTTACGGTGCGTAAGAAGGCCTCCTCGCTAGTTGCGTTCATCGACTTCCGCCAAATCTTCTGCCGGTCTATGCCCTCAGGTTCTGGCATTCCCTCAAAAGAGTCAAATGCATAGAATTTGCTTATTTTGTTTGGCCTTCCAGGTAGGCCAAGAGTTCTTAATGCCATCCGGAAAGTATTTACTTCGTGGCATCCAAACTCTGCATAGATACCATCTACTCTATTAACTTGTAAGTAATATTGGGCTTGTTTGAAAAAATCATAGCGAGCAGATAGGGAAAAAATTACCTCGAATTTTTTCGGAATACTTGTAACTTGGGACTCTTTGTATTTCAGGTGTAATGCCGGTATTATTCCGTGGACGTTTCTAAGGAATCCATTTAAGTATTTAGCATCAATTTCTTTGAGGAACGTCTTCATATTTCTTCTTTCATAAATGGAGAAAAATTTTATCAATAACTACAAGAGTAAAAATTAATCATCTATACTAAAGACAGTATAATATATTTCGTTTTGATTTCATTTAATTTTCGTATCTTCAGTTCGATTTTCATTTTTATCATGTCTTTGGACGGCCGAATGCCGTTTTTTGCTGTTTGAATAGCTTTCTTAAGCACGCTTATAGTTTTTTTGCTTGGTAAGAAGGAGCTTCTTGTCTGAAGCATCAAATCTAAGGAAGCCCACCTTATCTTGCCATGAGCGCGACTCTCCAAACAAGGAAAATTGTTCAATACGAATTTGACGGATTGGTTGCGTCTTGGCTGAAAATTCACAAAACATGTTAGTAGAGCTATTGTTTCCCGGTTTTAAGTGCCTCAAGTTGGTAGAAAGAGCTTGGGTTGTTTAATGTTGGGTGTCTTTTAGTTATTCTTAAGCCGTTTTGCTACTCTTAAGCCGTTCAGATTCAGAAAAGGATCCTTCATCGGCCAGATTCTTGTTGAGGCCAATCAGCAGATTTTTCGTGATCATTTTGATGGGTATGATCATGTTCGCAATTTTCGTTCACATAAAATCACTAAGCGCAACTCCCCTGATAACCATGATTTAGAATTGTCAGGGAGCTGCCTTCATCAAAGAAAAAACTTTTGGCGCAATAGCCTAATCGCGGAAACCGGGGTCCAGGCGGTCGGCAAGGCGCATTTGTGCGTCCCACTCAAGCGCCACATCACCATCGTCATAGGCCATCTGGCTGAACTGTTCGGAGACGCGTTTGATCACCGCATCATCGATCTTGCGAAGCGGTCGACCCATAGCCAGCGTGGACTCCTGAATCTCGCACGCGCGGTTTAGATAAAACATATTGGAAAACATTTGTCCGGCGGTTGCCCCCACCGTCAAAAGACCATGATTGCGCAGGATCAGCGCGATGTTGTCGCCAAGCGCTTCAACGATTCTCTCGCGTTCTTCAAGATCAAGCGCGATGCCCTCATAATCGTGATAGCCGATCTGGCCATAATACTGCAGCGCGATCTGATTAAGTGGCATCAGCCCTTCTTCAAGGCACGAAACCGCAAATCCCGACCGCGTGTGGGTATGCATCACCCAGGCTGCATCATGGCGGCCGATATGCACAGCACTATGGATGGTAAAGCCGGCCGGGTTCACCCGATAGGGGCTGTCTGCGACCTTGTTGCCATCGACATCGATCTTGACCAGCGAGGACGCGGTAATTTCCTCCCACATCAGGCCATAAGGATTGATCAGAAAGTGCCCCGGTTCGCCCGGCACGCGGGCCGAAATGTGGGTATAGATCGTATCGGTCATCTTGTAGTGCGCGGCCAGCCGGTAACAGGCGGCCAGCTCAATCCGGCACTGCTTTTCAGCCTCTCTGATATCTGGGTCGCTCATGACGCTGCTCTCGGCGTCCTTTTGTGTCGCGATATGCATCCCGGCCTCCTGTGATCTGATCAAACGGCTTTACTCTTTGATATACACTTGTTTAACTGACGATGAAACCAAAGCGCAAATTTTCTTGTGTCGGCGCCCGTAAACCGGGTGCGCTACGCGGGATCTAAAGCGTTGAAAATGACTGTTCAGGGGGCTTTTACGAATGGCGGCGGCAGAACCAATTTATGGTGTTCTTCTTAGCGATGCGATGGATCTCAAAAGCTATTACTCGCTTGATTTCGGTGATGCGGCCCCTGATGTCCGCCTGCTTAATCCTGATGAAGTCACCAACCCGGATCTGATCCGCTTTGCCGTCTGCTGGCTGCCGGGGCCAGCGGCCTTTTCGCCCTATCCCAACATCGAAATGGCGATGTCTGTCGGGGCCGGGGTGGATGCCTTGCTGAAACATCCGGGCTTGAACAAAGACGTCGCCATTTGCCGCGTGCGCGATCCCAATCAGGCCGATCTGATGGCGGGTTATGCGGTCCATGAAGTCGTGCATGTTGAACGTGGCTTCGCCCGGATGCAGCAAAGTCAGGCCAAGGCGGAATGGGCGCCACCTGCGATTCGCCCACCGCGCGATCTCAAGGTTGCGGTACTTGGTCACGGCTCCATGGGGGCCAGTGTTGTCAAGGCGTTGGCGGCATGTGGTTTTAGCGTCTCGGTCGCCTGTCGCCGTGCGCCGACCGACCCGGTTGAGGGCGTGGACTATTTCACCGGCAACGATTCGGTTCTGAAATCCGTCGTGGGTCAGGATGTGGTGATCAACGTCTTGCCACTGACGGACGAAACCGAAAATGTCCTTGATGCCGACCTGTTTGCCAAAGTCGCCATGGGTGCCTGGCTGATCCAGATCGGTCGCGGCGAACATCTGGTCGAGGATGATCTGGTTGCCGCCCTTGATAGCGGACAACTCAGTGGCGCGACCCTTGATGTCTTTCGCACCGAACCCCTGCCGTCCGATCATCCTTTCTGGGCGGATCCGCGCCTGCGTATCACGCCGCATATCGCCAGTGATACAACACCGCGCATCGTTGCCGAGCAAGCCTTGCAATCGGCACGCGAGCTGCATAGAGGCCAACCGCTCAGCCTGGCGATTAGCCGCGGGCAGGGCTACTGAGCAGCTTGGTCGGGTTGGGTAAATCCGATTGCAGTCTTGAAACCCGATTAAAATTAATCAATTGTATAACAGTGTGCGAAGGCAAAGCTGTCGGCACACGATCCGTCAGCCTTTCGGGAACCGGGAATGAGCCGAAAAACATTTCAACGCCTGTCGCTTGATGTGCGCCGCCGCAGTTTGATGGAGGCAACGCTGACCTGTGTTGCCCGCCACGGTCTGCACGGGGCATCGGTGCGCCGGATTACCGAGGAAGCCGGGGTCACTGTCGGGCTGGTGCGCCATTATTTCGGCAGCAAGGATGACATGATCCGCAATGCCTATGCCTATCTGGTCGGCCAGTTAACCGCGCAGGCCAGCGAAAGCGCACGTGCCGCCGAAGGCACGCCCGAGGCCCAATTGGCAAGCTTCCTGCGCGCCAACATGACCCGTCCGAACATGGACGAAGAAACCGTGTCGCTGTGGGCGACCTTCATTGGTCGTGTGCGTCATGATCCGGGTTTTGCCGAAATTCACCGTGATGGCTACCGCGAATTTCTAAGCGTCCTTGAAACCCTGATCGAGCCGGTCCTGATCCATCACGGCTGCCCGTACAGCGTGGCAATTTGCCGCAACCATGCGATTGCGCTCAATGGCCTGATTGATGGCCTTTGGATGGAAGGGGCGATCAATTCTGGTCTTTATGCCCAGGATATCCTGCCCGACCTGATCACGGGGGCTGCTGAACGCCTGCTTGAATTGCCTGCCGGGGCGCTATCCGTGCCCGATATTGCGCTTCAATCAACCGGCCATCCGACACACCGCGAACAACAAAGTAAGCCGTCATGAGATATGCCAAGATTACCGATCGCCTTGCCGAACTGGGCGGGGCGAAATGGGCCGTTCATAACACCGCGCGTGATCGCGAGGCCGAAGGGGCAAAAATCATCGAACTGACGATTGGCGAGCCTGACATTCCCGTCGACCCGGCCCTGATTGACGCGTGCGAGGCCTCCATGCGGCGCGGGCGCACCCACTATTCCAATGGCCGCGGTGAGGTGGGGTTGCTCGATGCACTGGTCGAAAAATACAAACCCGTCTGGCCGGAAATTACCCCCGAAAACATCCTGTGTTTCCCGGGCACGCAGACCGCCCTTTATACCGTCATGACCGCGCTTGTGGATGCCGGGCAAGGGGTGCTGGTCGGCGATCCCTATTATGCGACCTATGCCGGGGTGATCCGCGCGTCGGGCGCGGAACTGCAATCCGTTCCGCTCTCGATCGAGCATGGCTTTATCATGCAACCGGATGATCTGCGCGCCGCCATCACCAGCGAAAGCCGCGTGTTGCTGCTCAATACGCCGCACAATCCGTCCGGCGCGTTGCTTGATCGCGCAACACTGGTCGAACTTGGCAAGATCGCCATTGAACATGATCTGTGGATTGTCTGTGACGAGGTCTATGAAGATCTGGTGTTTGAAGGCACCTTCGCATCCCCGCTTGAAATCGCAGAACTGCGTGATCGCACCATCGTCACATCCTCGATCTCGAAAACCTATGCCGCCACCGGCTTTCGCAGTGGCTGGGCCGCTGGTCCCGCGGAACTCTGCACCAAGGTGCTGCCGATTTCCGAGACCATCCTGTTTGGCAATCAGCCCTTCATCGCCGATGCGACTGAGGTCGCCCTTCGCGGCAATTTCGATACTGCCAAACGCATGTGCAAAAGCTACGCCGCCCGCGTTGACATGATCGAAACCGAGCTTGCCGGTTGCACCGTCCTGAAACCGGGCAAGGTATCAGGTGGCATGTTCGCCATGATCGATGTCGGCAGCACCGGCATGAATGGCGAAGAATTCGCCTGGGGACTTCTTGATGTTCAAAATGTCGCGGTCATGCCCGGTGCATCCTTTGGCGAAAACGCCAAAAACCTGATCCGCGTGGCCCTCACCGTGCCCGACGACGAACTACGCGAAGCCATCAAACGCATCCGGGCCTTCGCCGAAAAATCGGCCTAAGGCCCGGTTGTAAACGTTTTGGCTTACGCCTTGGGCATATCACCACGGATGATATAGGCAAGTGCCGCAACCACCTGTTCGGGTTCGCGGGCAACACCATTGGCCGCACCATCAACTTCCTTAAGCGCATGATCATGCTCGGCGGGGTGCAGCGTAATATAAGGAATGCCAAGGGCGGACGCCTGACCGGCATCAAAGGCCGCATTCCATTGCTTGTATTTCTCGCCAAAGCGGATGACGGCAAGGTCGGACTCTGCCAGCAAGGTCTTCGTGCGCATGGCGTTGAGCTGCGCGCCCTTGCGGTCGTGCCAGAACTTGTTGTCTTCCGCGCCAAACACGGCAACGCCGCAATCATCTGAATCTTCATGCACGGTGATCGGTGCTACCAGCTCGACCGGAAGGCCAGCTTCTTTCACACCCGTTTCAATGCGCTCGCGCCAGTCACTGTGAATTTCGCCCGACAAATAAACGGTCCAGACTTTGCTCATCTTTCTCTCCCTTGGTGGTCGTTATGATGGGGTATGTCAGACCCTAAAACGACAAAACCCGTCGCCAAAGGCAACGGGTTTTGAATGGTGGAGCCGATCAGGATCGAACTGACGACCTCTACAATGCCATTGTAGCGCTCTCCCAACTGAGCTACGGCCCCACTTTGTCCGCGACGCAGTCTGGCAAGCAGGCTCTGCGGCGCGGCGCATATTTAGAAGGTTCGCCAAATGTTGGCAAGACCCTTTTTCAAAATTTCTTAGCGATCGTCGTCGTCTGATTCGACATGCTCATAGACTTCGCCAAGATCATCATCATCTTCGCCAAGATCGGAAGCATCTTCGAGAATATCATCGTCGACATCGACATCGGTATCATCGTCAAGATCGTTGACGTCATCGACGTCTTCGTCTTCTTCCGGTGCCGGTTTGGCAACAGCGGATTTCTTGACCTTGGTTACCCCGTCAGGCGTTTTGCATTTCGGGCAGACAACCGGGGTCCGGTTCAAGTCGTAATACTTGGTACCACAAGCGAGGCAGTGACGTTTCTTACCGCGTGCTGACATTACGGCAAATCCTCTTAATTACCGTTATCAATTAAGAAAAAGACTGTGTGTCGCAAACGCGCAGCAAGGCTGCGCACAGCGTCTTGTCCGAAAGGCCCAATTGCCATCTTGTTGACCCCTTGTCAAAAGGAAATTGCGCGTTTTTACCTTTGGTAGGGTGCTGGGTTAAATTTGCCTCACATTGATGCAAATTCCCATACCGAATTTCGGGTTCGATACTGGTGCCTGCCAACCGCTTGTGCTAGAGCATTGGTCCCCTGATTGAAAGGCCCGCGCGCGCCTGAAAACATGGCCGCTGCGCAGTGGGTTTTCAATCAGCGATTTTGTTGATGGTAAAACAGTGACTGGCAGGTACGCGCCCATGAGTTCTTCGCAAACCAAACGCCCGCTTTCCTCGGCCAAGGCCGGGCCGCTTTCGGGTGATATCCGGGTTCCGGGTGACAAATCCATTTCCCATCGCTCCCTGATGTTTGGTGGTCTGGCAATCGGTACGACCAAGGTCACCGGTCTGCTCGAAGGCGAAGACGTTCTGGCAACCGCAGACGCCATGCGCAAGCTGGGCGCAACCGTCACCCGCGATGACGATGGCACCTGGCATGTGACCGGTGTTGGTGTTGGCGCACTGCGTGAACCCGATAGCGTGATTGACATGGGCAATGCCGGAACCGGCATTCGTCTGATGGCCGGCATCGTTGCCACCCATCCGATCACGACGTTCTTCACGGGTGACGCGTCGCTCTGCAAACGTCCGATGGGCCGTGTTGCCGATCCGCTTTCCGAATTTGGCGCGCAATTCATCACCCGTGATCGTGGTCGTCCGCCGATGGCAGTGATTGGCACGGATGAGGCAAAGCCCGTGACCTATACCCTGCCGATGGCATCTGCGCAGGTGAAGTCGGCCGTGATGCTGGCGGGTCTGAATACGACGGGCACCACCACCGTGATCGAACCCAAACCGTCGCGCGATCATACCGAACGCATGCTGCGTCACTTTGGCGTGGATGTTGATGTGAAGGTCAATGACGATGGCGGTCGCACCGTCAGCCTGACCGGTCCGGTCGAAATGAAGGCTGCCGACATTGTCGTTCCGACCGACCCAAGCTCGGCCGCTTTCCCCTTGGTTGCGGCCCTGATCAACCCAGACAGCAACGTTACCATTCGTGACGTATGCCTGAACCCGCTGCGCACCGGTCTGATCACCACCCTTGTTGAAATGGGCGGCGACATCACCATCACCAACGAGCGTGAAGAAGCTGGTGAAACCATCGGCGATCTGGTGGTGACCGGCAAAAACCGGCTCAAGGGCATTGTCGTTCCGGCCGAACGCGCCCCGTCGATGATTGATGAATATCCGGTGCTTGCGGTGGCTGCGGCCTATGCGGACGGTGAAACCCGCATGTGCGATCTTGAAGAGCTGCGTGTGAAGGAATCTGATCGTCTGGCGGCGGTGGCAGCCGGTCTTGAAGCCAATGGCGTGATCCACCGGATCGAAGGCGATGATCTGATCGTTACCGGCGGTGTGGTGCCGGGCGGTGGCATGGTGGAAACCCATCTTGATCATCGTATTGCGATGTCGTTCCTGGTTCTGGGTCTTGGCGCTGAAAAGCCGGTTGCGGTCGATGATGCCAACCCGATTGCGACAAGCTTCCCGAACTTTGAAACCCTGATGGGGGATATGGGCGCAAAATTTGCCCTGCATTCCTGATCGGGCCGACCAATATATAAGTCACTGATGTAAGTCACAGCGACCATTCTGACCGGCACTTATATAAGCAGCATCAATCACAGGGAGTGACCCATATGATCATCGCCATTGATGGGCCGGCCGCGTCCGGCAAGGGGACCTTGGCACGTCGAGTCGCAGAGGCAATGGACTATGCCTATCTGGATACCGGCCTGCTTTATCGTGCGACCGGTGCGAAAGTTCTGGCCGAAAATGGCGACCCGGCGGATGAAGCCGTCGCGGTTCGTGCGGCAGAAAATCTCAGTGCCGCCGATCTTGAAGGTGACGCGCTTCGCAGCGAGGAAGTCGGCACGGCCGCCTCAAAAGTTGCAGCGATTCCAAGGGTTCGCGAGGTGTTGCTTGATTTCCAACGCACCCTTGCCACCACCCCGCCGGGCGGTAAACGCGGTGCGGTTCTTGATGGACGTGACATCGGAACCGTGGTCTGCCCGGACGCGCCGATCAAGTTTTACCTGACAGCGAGTGTGGAAGAACGTGCAAACCGTCGGTTCAAACAGTTGCAGGAAAAAAATCCCGCTGCTATATACGAGCGCGTTCTTAAAGAGCTTGAAGAACGGGATGCCCGAGACAGTGCTCGCGATGTCGCACCGCTCAAGATGGCAGATGACGCAATCCATATTGATACGGACCGTCTGAATGCCAACGCAGTGTTTGATGCCGTCATGGCACATATCCATACCCATATGGGTGCGGATGACTGATCAAAAGGCGTTTTAACCGTCAGGCGTTGAACGATCCCGAGGTACCGGTCACATGGCCTGTCCCTAAGGTGAACGACTTGTGCGTTCACCTTTTCGTGTATGGAAGGTTCGCCTTCACATGCGTTCGGGTTTGAACAGTGAATGACACATCGCCGCGATTTTGCGGCAAAGACCACCGGACACAACCGGTTGGCCAGAATATAGTGACGATACTCGAAAGGAAGTCTGGTTTATGACCACCGCTGAAGAAGCACAATTCTCGACTGGCGAAGATTTTGCCGCCCTGCTGGCTGAAACCCTTGGTTCTGAAGACGAAGGTTTTGTTGGCCGCGTAATGACCGGTTCGGTCGTTAAAAAAACTGACGATGATGCCATCGTCGATGTCGGCCTGAAATCCGAAGGCCGCGTTCCGCTTAAAGAATTTGGCGCAGGCGAAGTAAACATTGGCGATACCGTTGATGTTTATGTCGACCGCTATGAAAACAAGGATGGCCTGATCGTCCTGTCGCGCGAAAAAGCGCGCCGCGAAGAAGCTTGGGTTGAGCTGGAAAAACAGTTCTCCGAAGGCAAACGCGTCGACGGCACCATCTTTGGTCGTGTTAAAGGCGGCTTCACCGTTGACCTGTCGGGCGCAGTTGCGTTCCTTCCGGGTTCCCAGGTTGATATCCGTCCGGTTCGTGACGTCACCCCGCTGATGAACAACCCGCAGCCGTTCCAGATCCTGAAAATGGATCGTTCGCGCGGCAACATCGTTGTTTCGCGTCGTGCCGTTCTCGAAGAGACCCGTGCAGAACAGCGTGCTGAACTGATCCAGAACCTTCAGGAAGGTCAGGTTCTTGACGGCGTTGTCAAAAACATCACCGATTACGGCGCGTTCGTCGATCTCGGCGGCGTTGACGGCCTGCTGCACGTTACCGACATCGCTTGGAAACGTATCAACCATCCGTCCGAAGCCCTTCAGATCGGCCAGACTGTTAAAGTCCAGGTTATCCGCTTCAACAGCGAAACCCAGCGTATCTCGCTTGGCATGAAGCAGCTTGAAGCTGATCCGTGGGAAGGTGTCGAAGCCAAATACCCGGTCGGTTCGAAGTTCGAAGGTCGTGTCACCAACATCACCGATTACGGCGCATTCGTCGAACTCGAAGCTGGTGTCGAAGGCCTGGTCCACGTTTCCGAAATGTCCTGGACCAAGAAAAACATCCACCCGGGCAAAATCGTTTCGACCTCGCAGGAAGTCGAAGTCATGGTGCTCGACGTCGATGCCCAGAAGCGTCGTATCTCGCTTGGCCTCAAGCAGTGCACCTCGAACCCGTGGGATGCCTTCCTGGCAGCTCATCCGGTCGAGTCCGAGATCGAAGGCGAAGTCAAGAACATCACCGAATTCGGTCTGTTCATCGGCCTCATGGGCGGTATCGACGGTATGGCTCACCTTTCGGACCTGTCATGGGACCGCGCTGGTGAAGAAGTCATCAAGGAATACAAAAAAGGCGACATCGTCAAAGCCAAGGTTCTTGACGTTGACGTCGAAAAAGAACGCATCTCGCTCGGCATCAAACAGCTTGCTGGCGATCCGTTCAAAGATGCCGTTGTCGGTATCAAACGTGGCGACGCTGTAACCTGTGAAGTTACCGAAGTTAACGACGGTGGCATCGAGGTTTCTGTTGGCGACACCGAACTCAAAGGCTTCATCCGTAAAGCTGAGCTGGCGCGCGAGCGTTCTGAACAGCGTCCGGAACGCTTTGCAGTTGGTGAAAAAGTCGACGCACGCGTTACCGCAATCGACTCCAAAACCCGCAAGGTTTCCCTCTCTGTCAAAGCTCTTGAAGTTGCTGACGAGAAGAAAGCAATGGCGGATTACGGTTCGGCAGACAGCGGTGCATCGCTCGGTGACATCCTCGGCGAAGCTCTGCGCAAGAAACAGGAAGGCGGCGAATAAGCCACCCTCCGGGAATACGCTCTGCAACATTGCAGAACGAAAAGACGGGTCGCGCTTTGCGCGGCCCGTTTTCTTTTGTCCGGATTTTGCGGCCGCAGTCTGATGCTGAATTCTGATGCAGCAGACCGATGCTGACCGGTCCGGGAACGCACCCGCCTGATGCGCTAGGTGGGCGCTTTCAGGTCGCCAAATTGTATATCATCAGGTTTATGGGCCGGATTTTTCCGCCGACTCTGCTGATATCGGTGTTTTTCGCGAAAATTTTGATTTTAAACGCTTTTTGTTCTTGCCTTCCGCGAAGAGAAAAACCATTTGAAGAGACAGGTTTAAGGGGTCACACTCTTCTAAGTATTTGATTGAACAATTAGAACCGGAATACCTTGATGGCGCTTGATGCCGATATTCTGCTTGATCGACGTCGACTGAAAAAATCCATCTTTCGCTGGCGCGTGGTGGCGGTGATTGCCGTGCTTGCGGTGATCGTCGTCGGCTTGTCGGGCACCGGTGTGAAGGACAGTGTTCTTGGCGGTCTCGGGTCGCGGATTGTTGAAGTCACCATCGAAGGTGTGATCACCGAAGATCCCTATCTTCTGGATGCGCTCAGCGCGATCGAAGAAGACAGCGACGTTGTCGGGGTGATTGTTCATATCAACAGCCCGGGCGGCACCATGGTTGGCGGCGAAACGCTGTTTGAAGCGCTGCGCCGGATCGGGGAAACCCGTCCGATTGTTGCTGAAATGGGGACGGTTGCGGCGTCCGGCGGTTACATGACCGCGATTGCCGCGGACCACATCATTGCCCGCCGTGGGACAATTACCGGGTCGATCGGGGTGATTTTCCAGTCGATGAATTTCAATGGAACCCTTGAGAAACTCGGTGTTGAACCGCTGACCGTGAAAAGCGGTCCGCTGAAAGCTGCACCCAATCCGTTCGAACCCGTTGATGATGTTGCAAAATCGGCCATGCAGGGCCTGATTTCGGACATGTTTGACGTGTTTGTTGAGATGGTTGCAACCCGCCGCGATATGCCGGTGGATACCGTGACCACCCTTGCCGATGGCCGGGTTTATACCGGTCAGCAGGCGGTGGCGAACGGACTGATTGACGAAATTGGAGGCCGTCGTGAAGCCTTGCGCTGGCTCGAAGAGGAAGCCGGTGTCACGACGGATGCGCAGGTAGTGCCGCTTGAAATCGAATACCCGGAAGACGATTTTATGAGTGCTGTTCTTGAGGGAAACCTTGGAAAAGTGCTGTCATCTGAGGGGCTTAAACTTGACGGTTTGCTGACGGTCTGGCAACCTGAGTGATAGCTTCTCTAAGATATAATCTAATCCGTGGTTGAGTGAGACTGTCAGCACCAACAGGATGGGGCCTGGAAATGACAAAATCTGAATTGATTGCCCGCCTTGCGGAGATGAACCCGCATCTCTATCAGCGCGACGTTGAGCGGATTGTCGCCACGATCTTTGACGAGATCACCGACGCGCTTGCGCGCGGCGACCGGGTCGAGCTTCGCGGCTTTGGCGCATTTTCCGTAAAACAGCGCGACGCCCGTGTCGGCCGTAACCCGCGTACCGGGGATGCCGTCCCTGTCGGTGAGAAAAAGGTTCCCTATTTCAAAACCGGCAAACAGCTTCGCGAACGTTTGAACTGATCCCTGCCTGATCTGTTTCCGACCGGCGATCGGGCGTGTCTCGCATTTGCGTCACCCGCAACCCGTCCGATCCAGTCTGCCTGTGTGGGACACACAAAAACTGTGTGACCGTCACCATGGCATTTGTCCGGTTCTTGCCCCATACTGATCAGAACATTGATCAAACGTGACCTGCTGCCGGGTTCTGACCCGTCCCGTTTTCGGGATGGCAAGGCGCGGCACAAGGAGCTTAAGAATGCGCTTCCTGTACTGGATTATTTCCATTCCGCTTGCCGTATTGATTGCGGTCTTCGCTGTGTCCAACCGGGCTTTGGTAACGATTTCGCTCTGGCCCTTGCCGTTTGAAGTCGATCTGCCGCTGTTCCTGCCGATCATGGTTGCACTGTTGATCGGGCTTGGCATCGGCTTTGCCTTTGAATGGTTGCTTCAGGGCAAGCATCGCCGGGCAGCACGCCGCATGGATAGCGAGCTCAAGCGCATCAAGACCGACGATCCAACGCTCGCCACGCCAAATACCGACCAAAAGGCGATTGGCCACAGCTAGGCGATTTGAAGGGCTCCGTTTCGGGGCCCTTTTGCTGTCTGGAGCCAGGACTCGGTTGCGCGCTGGTGATCCGGTGCATGGCGCCGTTGCAGGATAACCGCCCGATTTGACATTGGCCTTTGCGCCCAAATCGGCTAAGCCATGTCCGGTCCGCCCGCGCAGGGAAATCTGCCAGTCCTTCTGCCAGTTCTTTTAACGGATGTGGGCCAAGAAACTGCCAGCCCACTACCGTTTGCCACCGCCCGTTTGATGGAGGACCGCATGACCCAGACCCTTGCCGCCAAAGACCGTATTTTCTGTGCGATTGATACCACCGACCTTGATCATGCGATCTCGCTGGCATCAAGTCTGTCGGGCATTATTGGCGGGGCCAAGCTGGGCAAGGAATTCTTCGCTGCCCACGGGCCACAGGGCGTCAAGGCGGTTGCCAAGGCCGGCATGCCGATCTTCCTCGATGTCAAATATCACGATATCCCCAATACGGTTGCGGGCGCGGTGCGCGCGGTAACGCCGCTGGGCCTTAAGATCGTCAATGTCCACGCGGCCGGCGGTCTGGAAATGATGAAACGTGCAGGTGATGCGGCGCGCGAAGCTGCCGACAAGGCCGGTGTTGAGGTGCCATGGGTGATTGCGGTCACCATCCTGACCAGCATGGATCAGGGCGATCTTGATGATGTCGGCCTGAAAGGCCCGATCGAAGAACGCGTCGTCAAACTGGCCGAACTGACCCAGAAGGCGGGCCTCGATGGGGTTGTCTGCTCCGCACAGGAAATCACCCCGGTGCGCAAGGCCCTTGGTCCCGACTTCAAACTGATTACGCCAGGTATTCGTCCAAGCTGGGCCGCAAGTGACGATCAGAAACGCATTGTCACCCCGGCTGATGCGGTCGCCATGGGCAGTGACGTTCTGGTAATTGGCCGTCCGATCACCAAGGCCGATGACCCCGTTGCCGCAGCGCAAAAAATCGTCGCCGAACTCTCCTGATTCTTCGTCCTGCATCGTAAAAGCGTGCAGCTTGTCCAGCGTCTGATGTGGTCGGGCGGTGACAAGCTGCCATGCAAATTTCGCGATGGATTTGCGCCAGACATTATCTCAGAATTGAATCGTTTCAATAATTGGTGCATGATGCGTATCTCGCAGTTGCACAAAAGTTTGGCCGAGCAGCCTGCGTCACCTGATCCAAAGCTATTGCCCGCGCCAACGTTGTTCTGGATATTCTGACATGACGAATACCGCCACCCGCCCCGGATTTTTCGGGAACCTGCCGATTCTGGCGCTCGCTCTTGCGTCTTTCGGGATCGGCACGACCGAGTTTGTCATCATGGGGCTTCTGCCCGATGTTGCGCTTGATCTTGGCGTCAGCATTCCCGATGCGGGCTTGCTGGTGACGGGTTACGCACTGGGCGTGACCTTTGGCGCGCCGTTTCTGGCGATTGCCACGGCGCGGATGGACCGCCGTCGCGCTTTGCTGCTGCTGATCTCGATCTTTATCCTCGGCAACTTCCTCTGTGCGATTGCCCCGGATTACTGGCTTCTGATGGCGGCCCGTGTGGTTACGGCCTTCTGCCATGGCGCGTTCTTTGGTCTGGGGGCGGTTGTGGCCTCCAACCTTGTCGCACCCCATAAACGCGTGCAGGCGATTGCCCTGATGTTTTCCGGCCTGACTTTGGCCAATGTCTTGGGTGTGCCGTTTGGCACCGCCCTTGGTCAGGAACTTGGCTGGCGCTCGACCTTCTGGGCAGTGGTGGCGATTGGTGTCTTTGCTGCGGGTGCCCTTTATATTGCGCTTCCGCGCAAGATTGCCGCCTCGACCGGAAGCCTGTTGCTTGAAGCAAAATCACTTGGCAAGCCGCAGGTTCTGCTGGCGATGCTGATCTCTGTGCTCTCTGCGGCCAGCCTGTTTAGCGTCTTTACCTATATCACCCCGATGCTTCAGGAAATTACCGGCATCACCCCGCGTCAGGTCACCTATGTCCTGTTGCTGTTCGGGGTTGGCTTGACGCTGGGTAACTATATTGGTGGGCGTCTGGGCGATTGGCGTTTGATGCCTGCGATCATCATCGCCTTTGTGCTGCTGATCGCGATCCTTGCCATGTTTACCGAAACGCTAAGCTCGGTCATTCCGGCCGTCGCAACCGTGGTGCTTTGGGGTGTGGTGGCCTTTGCGCTGGTCTCCCCGCTTCAGATGCGCGTGGTGAACGAGGCATCCGATGCGCCCAACCTGGCCTCCACCCTTAATCAGGGGGCCTTTAACCTCGGCAATGCGGCGGGTGCCTGGTTTGGCGGTATCGCCATTACCCAGGGCGTTTCCTATCAGCATATCCCGTGGCTGGGGGCCGCGATTGCGGTTCTGGCCCTGCTATGCACAGTCTGGAGCCATCTTTTGGATCGTCGCGACGAAGTCTTTGCCGAAAGCGGTGCCAGCGCCTGAGTTAGGTGCCTGATCAAATACAAAACCCGTCAACCATGGGGCTGACGGGTTTTTCTTTTGTCCGCTGCAGGCTTAACTATCCGATCCAATGGCGCACCTGATCCCAGCTTTGGCTGATGGTCGTGCCGTACTGATCAATGATCAGCTTGATCGATATCGCAATCGAGGTGACGACAAGCAGCGGTCGTACCAGACGCGCACCCACCTTCATCACCATATGCGATCCGATCTGCGCGCCGATCAAGGCACCCACGGCCATAGCACCACCGACAATCCAGACGACCTCACCCCCGGCGATAAACATCACAAGCGACGCAAAGTTCGACGTGAAGTTCAGGATCTTGGTGTGGGCGGTTGCCTTGGTCATGTTGAAACCAAGCAGGGCGACAAAGGCGATGGAAAAGAACGACCCGGTACCCGGCCCGAAAAAGCCGTCATAAAAACCGATGGCAAACCCGGCGGTAAAGGCAAAGGTCGTCTTGCCGATGATCTGATGCGCATCAATGTCGCCCACGCGTGGCGAAAACAGGAAATAAAGCGCAATCAGGATCAAAAGAGCCGGCAGGATGGTCATCAGAATGCCGGGGTCGAGCATCTGCACCAGAACCGTGCCGACCGCCGACCCGGCAAAGGTCAGAACAATCGCCAGCACCATATCGCGCGGATTAACATGTCCCTTGCGAATGAAATTAAGCGATGCGCTGAAACTGCCAAAGCTGCCTTGCAGCTTGTTGGTCGCCAATGCCTGGGCCGGGCTCACACCCGCCCACAGCAGGGCCGGGATGGTAATCAACCCTCCACCCCCGGCAATCGCATCGACAAAGCCGGCAAAGGTGGCAACTGCAAACAGGATCAGAAGAAGATCAAAACCAAATTCCATCGGGGGGCTTTCACAAAGGGGCGCGACTGTACGGTGGGGGCGATACAGTCTGTCAAAACAGCGCACATCATATGGCTTTGCGCGTACGCGTCCAGTGGGATTGATTTCAGTCGTTGAATTGCCTGCAAGTGCTGGTCTAGAAAGTGAAACACCGTTCTTTATATGAGTTCCAGACATGCCCGAATTGCCAGAGGTCGAAACAGTTACCCGTGGTCTGACACCCGTCATGGAAGGACAGGTTGTCGATCATGTCGTGCAGCGGCGCGCAAACCTGCGGTTTCCGTTTCCCGATGGCTTTGTCGACCGCATGGCCGGGCGCCGCATCAATCAGCTGACCCGGCGGGCGAAATACATCCTCGGCTATCTTGATGATGGTCAGGTGTTGCTGGTCCATCTTGGCATGTCCGGCCGCATGACCATCCACAATGATCCGGCTGTGGGAGTGCCTGAACCGGGCAAGCACGATCATGTCGATTTCGTCATGGACGACGGGGCGGTGGTGCGGTTTAACGATCCGCGGCGCTTTGGCGTGATTACCCTGATCAATGGGGATGAGGTCGCAACCCACAAGATGCTGGCGGGCATCGGGCCGGAGCCACTTGGCAATGCCTTTAACGCCACGGTGTTGGCCGCGGGCATCGCCAAACGCGCAAGCCCGATCAAGACCGTGTTGCTGGATCAGAAACTGGTCGCCGGTCTTGGCAATATATATGTCTGCGAAGCGCTGTTTCGATCCGGCATTGCCCCGGACCGTCTGGCAAAGGATCTCAAACCTGGCGAGATCGAACGGCTTTACCGCGAAATTCGCCTTGTCCTTGAAGATGCAATTGCCGCTGGCGGCTCAAGCCTTAAAGACTATCGCCAAAGCGATGGCGAGCTTGGCTATTTCCAGCACAATTTCCGCGTCTATGGCCGCGAAGGTGAAACCTGCATTGCCGATGGCTGTGATGCCACGATCGAACGCATCGTGCAGGCCGGGCGGTCGACCTTCTTCTGTCCCAGCTGCCAGAAATAAGCCGCGTCATCAAACCGTCTTCGTATCGCCACACCATCTTTGCTGGCGGATGTGCCAGACTGCTGTAACGTCATTCTGACGGGGTGGCATATCTCCAAGCCATGCCGGCATTCGGGCTTGGCAAAATCACTGACAGGTTCGGTTGCGGCGCGCGGGTAAAATCGGTAAAACAGTATCAAAATATGGTTTCAGCCGAATCGGTCCAATCACGCCACAGGAATCCGCACCGGAGTCCCACGGACCGAACAGCGAATAAAGGATCACTTGCATGTCTTATGAAAACATCATCGCCGAGAAAAAGGGCAATGTCGGCCTGATCACGCTTAACCGCCCCAAGGCGCTCAATGCGCTGTGTGATGCGCTGATTAAGGATATTGGTGCGGCACTTGATGATTTCGAATCCGATGAAGACATCCGTGCGATTGTCATTACCGGGTCGGAACGGGCCTTTGCGGCCGGTGCCGACATCAAGGAAATGGCCGATTACGACTATATGGATGTCTACAAAAACGACTTCATCACCAAAGGCTGGACGCGCGTTGCATCCTGCCGCAAGCCGACCATTGCCGCAGTCGCCGGATTCGCACTTGGCGGTGGCTGTGAAATGGCGATGATGTGCGACATCATGATTGCAGCTGACACCGCCAAGTTCGGTCAGCCGGAAATCACCATCGGCACCATCCCCGGTGCCGGCGGCACCCAGCGCCTGACGCGCGCAGTTGGCAAGTCCAAGGCGATGGAAATGTGCCTGACTGGACGTATGATGGATGCCGAAGAAGCGGAACGTGCCGGCCTGGTCGCGCGAATCGTTCCGGCCGACTCGCTTCTCGACGAAGCGCTGCAGCTGGCCGAAAAGATCGCCTGCTTCTCGGGCCCGGTTTCGATGAAGGTCAAGGAATCGGTCAACAAGGCCTATGAAATGACCCTGACCGAAGGCCTGATGTTCGAGCGTCGCGAATTCCATTCGACCTTCGCACTCGAAGATCGCGCCGAGGGCATGAAAGCCTTTAGCGAGAAGCGCAAGGCAGAGTTCAAGCACCGTTGATTGTTTAATCAGCGGTCAACTTGACCCCCGATTCCGTGCCTGCATATCTGCCTTGCGGGGCAAAAGACTCAGAAGCCGCAGAAATTGAGGCGTTATGGCTGTATCGGGGGTTGACGAGGGTTTCGGACAGAGCTATAAGCCGCGCTCCGAATTACGTAACATTTGTTTGAAGAGACAGGTTCGCAATGGCTCACCATAAATCGGCCAAGAAGCGCATTCGCCGCAACG